>DAIDAM010000015.1 GCA_027310625.1 bacterium | reverse complement strand
GTCAACGCTTATGTCTTCGTTTTCAATTTGATTTGTTTCCTCCGCGATTTCTTCCAAAAATTTGTAAATCCGCCTGTAATCAATTTCCCTGATTTCTCCGCCGTCCAGCGCCTCGTTCGTCGCCGTTTCCGCTTTATCCAGAGCGCGCACGACCATTTCCTTGGACCTGTTTATCCATTCAATTTCTTTAGGACTCCGTTCCCTTGTTTTCTCCGGCTCTTCCGGCGGCGAAATCTTTTCCGACGGCGAAGTTTTCCCCGGCGATTCAATGCTCATATCCCAAAGTATCGCACGCGCCCGGCTTTTTTTCAAGAAATAGCTCACGGGTTATAATTTACATAATATGCTTTTCGAAAATCGCGCGGACGCCGGCAAAAAACTTGCCGATGCTCTTGAAAATTACAAAAGCAAAGACGCGGTTGTTTACGCTCTTCCGCGGGGCGGCGTCGTTCTCGGATACGAGGTCGCGAAAAAACTTGGAGCGCCGCTCGATTTGGTCATCACGAGAAAAATTGGCCATCCTTCCCAGCCGGAATACGCCGTCTGCGCCGTCGCCGAAGACGGACATATGATTTGCAACGAAGATGAACGCGCGGCGCTCGACAAAAAATGGTTCGAGAGCGAAGTTGAAAAAGAAAGAAAAGAGGCGAGAAGAAGGCGCGAGAAATATC
This sequence comes from bacterium, assembly GCA_027310625.1. Taxonomy (GTDB): domain Bacteria; phylum Patescibacteriota; class Minisyncoccia; order UBA6257; family 2-01-FULL-56-20; genus JACQKT01. The sequence continues at coordinate 18,370 of DAIDAM010000015.1, read as the reverse complement.
TTTCCGGGCGCAAGCCCGTTTCCTGCAGGGGCAAGACCGCAATCATCGTTGATGACGGCATCGCCACCGGCCTGACGATGTTTCTTGCCGTTGACGAAGTGAAGCACGAAAATCCGAAAGAGATTGTCATCGCCGTTCCTGTCGTCCCAAAAGACACGGCGGAGAAAATAAAAAAGAAGGCGAAATTGGTCGCTCTGGATATTCCGGAAATTTACAGGGGGGCTGTCGGGGCGTATTATGATAATTTTCCACAGGTGAGCGACGAAGAAGTAATTGAATTATTGAGTAAAATCGGCGGCTGACGAGCGGCCGAAGAGAAACTCGGCGCCTGGTTTGGTATAATTAAAGCAGCGGATAAAGGTCGGCTTTTTTTAAATAACTGTACAATGAAGACACTTCACATCGTAGCGTTCGTTCTTCTTGTAGTCGGAGGTCTGAACTGGCTTCTCGTGGGATTGGGCATCTGGGACATCGGCAATCTCTTCGGCGGACAGGACGCCGCGGTCTCAAAAGTCATTTACGTTCTCGTAGGACTGGCTGCGATTTACGAACTCGTGTCGCACAAAGGGATCTGCAAAACCTGCGGCGGTCAGACGGTGTAATTTTTGTCGTTACCGAGCACATAACGCCTTATGTGCTCGGTTGCGTTTTCCTGGGGAGTATGGTAGCGTTAGGGGACTTGTAAGATTCTCTAGCTTGAAGTTGTGCGGCTCTCAATAAGCGGCATCTACGTAAGGCAGTCAGGGGATGGTCGCTTACATGCAAAGTTAAAGTAAAAAGTAAAAGCCCCAACGCCAGAGCAAAGCTCGGCGCGGGGCAAGTAAATAATGGCTAAAAGATTGTACGTCGGCAATTTGTCCTATGGGACGAATCAGCAGGCGTTGCAGGATCTCTTTTCGCAAGCCGGTTCTGTCACCTCGGCGACGATTATCACTGACAAAATGACCGGACGCTCGAAGGGTTTCGGGTTCGTTGAGATGTCAACGGACGAGGAAGCCGAGAAAGCCATCGGTATGTTCAACGGCAAAGAAGTTGACGGAAGGAAACTCACCGTCAATGAAGCAAAACCGATGGAAGCGAGAGGCGAGAGAAGCGAAAGGAACAGGTGGTAATGTAGTGAAGACGCCCCGCAAGGGGCGTTTTCATTTTTTATCGGACAAGGAGACGGCGTTTTTCGCATCCTGGTCCTCGCCTGCGGCTGCGGGTTTGCTCAAAACGCTGTCTCCTTGCGTGATTGACTACGCACGTGAGTAGCTTGTGCGGAGTTGACAACTTTTATCCATCGTGTATAATCGGCGCTTGTCGGCTCATGGGAGCCGATTTTCGCTCCCGTCCGCAAGGGCGGGTTTACAACTAAACATCGGAAAGGAAAAGGAAATGAAGACGAAGCAGACGATTCTGTTCGGAACGCTCGCATCCACGGCTTTGGCGTCCACCGCCCAGGGCATCAGCGTGGTCGCGCACGACGTCATGCCGTACGACTCGCTGAAGGTGGACCGCAACGGCATGAAGATCCACAGCGGCACCACCAGCGCCGGGCAGGACGTGCACTCCGTGCACTCCAAGATCGAGCAGACCGGCGGCAAGCCGGCAATGCTGACACTCAACGTCTACGGCAGCGAGATCAAGATCCTCGCCACCGACGCCGAGGTGGCGTTCGCCCAACTGTTGCCGAAGCTCGCTTCGGTCAACCAGGGCGCCGGCGCCTAGAACTTCCGGGCGCAGCAGCAAGCGGGGCAACCTTTCGGGGTTGCCCTTTTTCATTTTCATACTGGAGAATTACTATTACTATATCACAATTGTGATTTAATCATAGTAAGCGTTATCCCGCTGACTTTTTTGTTCGGCGGCGGAAAGATAAGTTATAATCAAAACGTCATGAAAAACAATTCCGCGCCTCCGGGACTCGCGCGAAAACTCGTCCTCGACGAAATTTTCGATTTGACGCTTTACAAGCGCCTTCATAATTTCGCTTCCGGCGAAACGAAGGAGATGCTCGGCATGCTGATTGAAGTTGAGACGCGGCACGTGAAGTTCTGGCAGGATTTTTTCAAACTCCGGCTTGAAAAACTCGGTTGGGGGCGGCGTCTGGAACTTTCTATCTTCGTTTTGTTCGCGCGCATTTTCGGAGAAAAAGGAATTCATCTTATTCTTGAGGCGATAGAAATTCACGGGATAAGAAAATATCTTTCCGTTTGGGACGTTTACAAGGACATTCCGCTCGGAGAAGCGGTCAAGGGCATTTTGATGGACGAATTCAAACACGAGGACGAAATCGTCTCGCGCGCCGCGAGAAGAAAAATACATCCCGAGCGCGTGCGGAACATTTTTCTCGGCTTCAACGACGGACTGGTGGAAATGATCGGCGCAGTGAGCGGATTTTTCGCGGCGTTTCAGACGGTTTCCTCCGTTCTCATTGCCGGCTTCACGGTCGCCGTCGCCGGTTCTCTTTCCATGGCGGCGAGCGCGTTTGCCGGGGCGAGCTCGGAGTACGAAATGGAAAACACGGAGATGCGGCGCAGCCGCTTTCTCGGCGAGGGTTCGGACGGAATTTACGAAACCTTTCCTTTCACCTCGGCTTTCATCGTCGGAATCTCTTATTTCCTGGGCGCCGTCGTTCCTCTGTTGCCGCTTTTTTTCGGGGCGGGAAATTTGGCGTTATCAATAAGCGCGGCGCTCGTTATAATAATTCTCGTTTCCTATATCATTGCTTTCATCTCGGGAATGAGCGTTTCCAAAAGAATAGCGACGAATATCATTGTCATCGTCGTCGCCGTGAGCATCACTTATGTAATAGGGCTCGTTGCGAAAAACGTTCTTGGAATTTCCGTTTGAAATTATTTTGATGAAATACAGCGTCACTGTGAAACTCCGCGGCGATTTCATCGAAGTGGACGGGAATAAAATCGTTGTCGGCGTGATGTCGCGTCCCGAAAAAGGAAAAGCAAACAGGGAAATTATCGAAAAAATTTCCGGATACTTCGGCGTCCCGAAGTCGGCGGTAAAGATAACTTCCGGCGCGGCGTCAAGAAAAAAATTGATTGAAGTAATCTAAACCCCGTTTATTCGTTTGCATTTTTGATAAATAAGCGCGATACTTAACGCGCAGTTTTGCAGTTTGATTCTGGAATACCGGACCGGTAACCTACTGGAGGAATGAAAAATGAGGCAGACCGAAAGAAGGACACCCCGGGGGAATCGGGGAGTCCGGCAGAGAACGACGCATGGCGGCGCGGCTGGGAGCGTTTCGAAAAGCTCGTTCGGCATGAGCGGCGACGCTCTTTCCTGTTCGCATGACGGCTACGACCCCGAGATCGACGACGATCGCTGTCCTGACTGCGGCATGAAAATGGAAGATGGGGACATGAGAATGGGAGATGGAAAATGAATGAGAACGGAAGGAAGGCACAGGGAAGCGGAAGAGCGATGGACGCGCCCGACGACAAAGAAGTGGAACAATACCCCGGCAAGGAAGGAAGGTCGGTCGGCTCGCCCTTTCGGAACAAGGACGAATGCGCGCACAGCGCCTACAGGCCGTGGCTCCACCGGGCCACTGCCCAACCTGCACCAACTACATGGGGCTCTGACATGAAGAGAAAAAACCGTAGGAGCCCAGTGGAAGCGGCGATGCAGGGGTTGGAAGAGTTCGGCAGGGCGATCAGGGCGAGCAGGGCGGTAAACGAAAGGAATCGTCTCCGCCTCGGCGCCGATGAAGAAAAGAACTCGCCCCCGCCGACGTTCACGAGGAGGAATTTCGGCGAAACTAAGTGGTGAGTGAACGCTGTCCATGACAAGCCGTGCCGGCGAAAGCCGCGCGGCTTTTTCTTTTTCAATGTGATAAATCCCTCACTTTAGCAAAGCCAAAGTGAGGTACAAAACAAAAACGGCTGCCTCACACAGCCGTTTTTGATTTCTTCCCGCGTTTTAGGCGGGATTCTTTGCATCGGACTTTTCAGGTTACTGAATGTTTCCCTTTTGTTGAGGCAATTATGCCCCACAATCCGATGACTCCGTAAAAAATCGTGTCGGCTGGCGTTTCAAGCCCAATTCCGAAAACGTTGTTTGCAAACAAGCTCCACGCCGCGATAATCAGCGAGACGGCGCCGATGGAGCGCGAAAGATTTTTTTGTCCGCCGTGCGAAAGGAGGCCGGAGGAAAGCATGGCCGCGAAACCGGCGATTATCAAAACGTAATTTTCTTCCGCGTCGAAAAACCAGTTGGTTGAAAAAACGCTTGAGGCGGCGTCCGGACCGATGATGCCGAAAAGCCCGACGATTCCCAAAAGAAAGAGAATCGAGCCGCCGATTTGAAGAAACCTGTCGTGATTCATTTTTTTGAAGCTTTTCGATTCGTTTAATATTATATTATTATATCAAAATGCAGTCGAAAAACCGAGAAATCGTTCTTGTAGACAAGCCCGCTGGCATAACCTCTTTTGACGTCGTGAGAATTTTGCGCCGGCGGCTTGCCCTCCCGAATTTTATTCACCCGCCTAAATTTCTTTCAGAAATTTTGGAGGGCGAGGGGCAAAACTCAGGAGGGCGAGGCGTGAAGCGCGTGGGGCACGCGGGAACGCTTGACCCGTTCGCGACGGGACTTTTGATAGTCGGTATCGGCGCCGGTACGAAAAAACTGAAAGAATTCGAATTGCTTCCGAAAACGTACGTGATGGAAGTTCTTTTGGGCAGACGCACCGACACCGGCGACCCCGAGGGAAAGACCATTGAAGAAATGGAAGTAGGATTCGCCCATTCGCGCGAATGGGCGAATGGTAAAAATATTAAGAAAATAAGCTTGGAACAAATTAAAAAAATTCTTGCCGAGATGGAAGGCAAACTTGAGCTGCCGATTCCGCAGTATTCCGCCGTTAAACATAAGGGTGTCCCGCTTTATAAATACGCCCGCCGCGGGATAAAACTTCAGCCGAAAATGCGGACGACGGAAATTTTCTATTTGAAACTTCTCGGAATGCGCCGCGAGGGGGACGGAATCGTTCTTAAAATCGAAATGAAATGCGAGAAGGGAACTTACGCCCGCGCCGTCGGCGAGGAAATCGGCAGGCGGCTTGGCGTTCCGGCGATGCTCATCGCGTTGCGGCGGACGAAAATCGGAGATATACGTGTCGAGCAAGCGGAACAGTTATGAAAAATTGCGAAGGAGAACAACATCCATTGTTGACAAAAAGTCAACAATCAAAATTGGGGACTGCATTTTGCGGTTTGCTATAATTAGGCAGAGTTGACTTTGCAATAGCATGATAAAGAAAATCAAAGGCAAGTATGTCGTCCTTTCGGAAACGACGGGCAGGAAATTCGGCGCTTACGGCACGGAAAAGGAAGCGAAAAAACGTTTGCGGCAAATCGAATTTTTCAAGCACATCAAGGGCAAAAAAGCGGGAGGGAAAGGTTCAAAATGGTTCAGCAGCCGCTTGCGAAAATGGCGGAAAGGCGGGGACAGATAAAATGAGCGAGGTGAAGAAAAAAATCTGGCCGGGAGGATTTGAAGCCGTTGCTTCCGGCAAGAAAAAATTCGAGTTTCGGCTCGCGGATTTTGACGTCAAAGAAGGGGACACACTCGTTCTTGAGGAATGGGACCCGGCGACGAAGCAGTACACCGGCCGAAAGATTGAAAAGAAAGTCGGCTACGTCCAGAAATTCGGTTTGGACGATTACGGCCAGCGGCGCGAACTCGAAGAAAAAGGATTTTATATAATACAGCTGGAATGATTCCGTATATTTTTAACGGCTGGTTTTATAATCCGTTTTTGTTTCCGCTCTTCGTCGTCGGCGTCGGCGCGGCAATTGTTTGGTCTTTGGTTTGGAAAGGTATCGCGCTCTGGAAAGCGGCGAACAAAAAAGACAAATGGTGGTTCATCGCGCTTCTCGTGATAAACACACTCGGAATTTTGGAAATCGCCTACATTTTTTATTTCAGCAAGCGGGGCGGTGAAATACAGAAATCAAATAGTGGCGTGTGATTTTTATAGTGTATAATAAACAATGAAAGTTAAATCATGAAAAAAAATTTTCAATGAAAACAAAGTCGCCCGTTAAACGAAATATACAGGTTTTAATCTCCGTTGATGAGCAAAAACTCCGTTCGCAGCGGGAGGGAATAAACAGCCATTTTTCTTTGAAGGAAGCCATTGAGAAGGAATTCGGTTGGCTTTGTGAGAGCGGAATTTATTTCAACAAAATTTCCAAACGTAAGCGCGATTTCAGGAGCTGATATGGAAAAAACCGATAGCAACTATTTCAACGGTTACTTTTTAGTCGCGCAGACGAAGTTGTGATGTTTGGTTAACAACCACTACAAAAACGCAATCTATGAATAATTTCGTGTACGCGCACGCGTTGTCGCTCGGAATCGCGTTTAATTTTGTTGTACTTTCGGTCGCCTTGTTTTTCTCGGTATGGGGAGGATTGGCGTTGTTTAAATCCCTTGCGGGAAAAAATTCCAAGATAAGAGCCGCGCTCTCGTTTGTTTGGTACGCGATTCTTTTCGCTTATTTTTGGATATTTTTCTACGGATTCGTTTTCGCGCTTCTTACGGACACCCCCTTGACGCCCTACAATCTTGGACTTTTGAGTTTTGAAGGCGGCAAATACATCGGCGCCTCGATGCTTGTTTCGTTTCTCGCCGGCTTGGCGATTTTGATTTTCCTTGCGAAAAAAAGTTCCGACGTCCCGTTGAACGCGGGTTACGCGCGCTCGCTCTGGCTCGGAGCCAGAAAATCGCTTCTCGCGGCGCTGATTCTCTTTTTTGCCATCATCGCTTCGCGGATACCGGCTTACAACGACAAACAGCGAACGGCGGAAGTCGTCAATAAAATTCATTCTTCGAAAATTACTCTCGACGACGTGATGGGCAAAAATCTTCCGCCGCCGCCCGACCCAAAAGCAAACGACGCGACGCTCGAGGGAATCGACGCTAACAATAACGGTATCCGCGACGACGTCGAGCTCGCGATTTTCAAAATGTATCCGAATTCTGCGCGCGTGCGGGCGGCGGAGTTGCAATATGCGAAGGCGCTGCAGGTTCAACTTACGCCCGATGTTTTTAATTCGGATACATTGGTTGCTTCGTTGCAAGAAGCAGGGAGAGGTTATCTTTGTCTTGGGACAAATACACTGCCAATTAAGCCGTCGGATACTCTAGAGACCAGAGATAGAATTTCTACCCAAACAGATAATTGGCTAGAAGAAGTTAAAGGTCTAGTTTTCAATACTCAAACACGTAAGGATAGAAGACAACAGATCTTCGATTACATGAAATCTTACAGTGATTTGAAGGGACCAGACTGTGATATAGCTCCGGCATCGCTCCCCAACTAATCCAAATCTACTATGAAGAGGTTAATCATTTTATTTGTGCTATTTCTAGCATTTTTGTTACCGGAAGCGGCTTTCGGATCATGTGCATCTGACGGGTTTACTGTGGTATACATCAATGGAATTTTTACTCCTAAAAAAGATAGCGCTGATGATGACAGACGTGCTTTAGAAAAAAAATTTCACGATTACACAAATACTCCAGACGTTCAATTCATCACCGCCTACAACGAATCCCATCTCGGCGGGCTCGGCGATTTGGTTGAGGTTGCTTCGCAGATGCTCGGCTCGCAGCTTAGCGACTACGATTTCAAAAATATCCTCTTTAGCATCAATTCCCAGCTGGACACGAAAAAGGTTTTGCTGGTGGGACACTCACAGGGAACTTTCTATTCCAACGAAGCGTACAATTACATAACGTCAAACGGCCTGCAGCCCGGTTCGGTCGCCGTCTATAATGTCGCCACGCCCGCCGACTTCGTCTCCGGCGGCGGAAAATATCTCACTTCCGAAAACGACAAAGTAATTAATCTCGCCCGCGAAACAGCGACGAAACTGAAAACAAGGAAACCGCTGGCGCCGAACATAACCATCCCGCTCAACGAAAAAGAATCCGCCAGTTTCGTCGGCGGCCATTCCTTCAACGAGGTTTATCTCACCGGCGCCGCGGGCAGAATTGTCCAAGAAATTGACGGCGAGCTTCAAAAACTTTCCGCAGGCGAAAATGAAAGCTCGACGACGAACAACGGAGAATGTTTCACGCCTCCCTCCAAAGATTTTTCGTATAAATTCCATTACTACACCTTCGCCGTCGCCGACCCCGCTATCAACGGCGTTATCAACGGAACGGTTGCCGCGGGTGAAAGCGCGGTTGCGGCCGGCAAACTTGCTTACAACGGCACAGTTGCAACGGCCAATATGCTGACCTCGGCGATGGGAAACATGCTGTCCAACATCCCGTTCATGGAAATGTTCGGTGTCGGCGGAGCGGCGACCGACAAAAATCTCGCGGCCGTGAGCGAATCTTTCGGCGTTACCGCGAGCAGTTCCGATGTTGTCGTTTCTCAAGAGAGCGCTGCGCCTGCAGAACAGCCGCCGCAGGAAATCGCGGCGCAGCCGGAAATTCCAGCGCAGCCGAAGCCCCAACCGCAGGCAAAGGCAAGTGATAATACGCTGTTGCCATTGACTTCTTCCACCGCATCATCCTCGCCGCAAACAAGCATCGTCCTGCAAACAAGCAGCGTGCCGCAAACAAGCAGCGTGCCGCCAACAAGCGGCGGCGGAGGGGGAACAGCAGCAGTTCCCGTCGCTCTTGCGGTCGGCGGCTCCGGCCCGGTCAGCTCGCCCGGCGGTCCGTCGAGCGGCTCCGGAAGCAACATTTCGAACAATTCCTCGGCGGGAAATTCTTCTTCCTCCCCAAACAATACTTCGTCCAGCTCTCCGCTTTCAGACAATTCACTCTCTTCATCAAGCGCATCGTCAACAAACGTTTCATCGGGCGTAAATCACATCCTGATTAGCGAAATTCTTTTCGACCCCCTGGGCAGCGACGAAGGAAAAGAGTTCGTCGAACTTTACAATCCGACGGACGCGCAGCTGGACCTTGTCGGCTGGTCGCTGAAATACCGCAAAGAAAGCAGCACCTCAACAACCTCGCTTGCCTCTTTAAGAAATTCATCGAGTGTAGATGACCAAACTTCGATTCCATCGAAAGGATTTTTTTTGATTGGCCTGAATAATTATGATTCGGCTAACTACGGCGGCAAGGCGGCGGATGCAAAGCGGACAAGTATTTTGCCGAACGGTGCCGGAGCCAGCGGCGAGCCGGAAAAGGTCTACATTTTTCTGTTTGACGCCGCCGGCGCCGAAGTTGACCGGGTTGCTTACGACAAAAATTCCATAGCAAATGAGGGCGACAGCATCGAGAGAAAAGCGTTTGCGGACGGAGCGTGCGTTTCGTCTCAAGGCGCGGGAGAATTTTACGGCAACGGATGCGCCAGCGGCGCCGAAACCGATTTTGCGGCAAGGACCTCGCCTAACCCGCAGAATTCGCAAAGTTTGCCGGAACCGAGAACCGCACCTACAATTAATTCGTTCCGTGCGGCTTATGATTTTTTGCCGAGTTTGAATTTTTCCTGGCTTCCTTCGGCGGATGCGGCCGGCTCGACATCGACAAACAAATATTCCATACGCGACATAACCAATCCCAGTTCAACTGTTTCTTTTTTGGAAGCAACCTCAACGGCAACATCGAGTTACTCTTTCAGCCAAACGATAAGCGAAGTTGGCAGAAGTTATGGTATCGAATTCCGCGTTGAGGACCGCGACGGCTTGTCGGCCAACGCCACCGCCACTGTTTTTGCAAGCAGCTTCCTCGACAAATTTTTTTTCTATAAAGACCCGGCGACCAGCAGCACGGCTTATTTTTTCGACATCACCACCACTTCCAGCAGGCCGTTTTGGGACGCGAGCAGTACCACCGATTCGCCGGGCTGGAAAGCAATAGTTTTTTATCTCAATAAAGACGCGCCCAAAGAAATCGAGATAAGCACCGATAGCCAGCTTGCTCCGAGTGATTCATCTCATGTAAATGTCAGCTACGAGGGTTGCGGCGGTGGCGCGGGCGTCTACGAGCTGATTTTTCCTGAAAATGATTCTTCCTGCATACCCGGCCCGCTTTCGGCTGCGGCCTATAATTTCAGAAACCTCGAAGACGCGCGGTTTACGGTGCGGCTTGCAAGCTCGACATCCGACGTTTCCTTTTCTTCCGGGGACTACGTTACTCTCGCTTTTTACGACTTCGGTGGTGGCGGTGGTGGCAGGCAGTGGTTGAAACTTGCCGCGGTCGACAAAACAAAATATTATTTTATGCCCAGCGCGCCGCCCAGGAATGCTCCGACTGTTCCCGGAAATTTTTCTGCTAGCCTCAATTCTTTGTCTGGGAAAATAGATTTAAGCTGGTCTTCTTCGACCGACCTCGACACGCTTGATCGCCTGATAACTTATGAAATCAATTATTCAACCTCCTCAATCCTTGAGGAATCGAACTGGCGGTCAGTAAGTAATATTTTGTTTGATTCACTAACACCAGTTTTCCCGAATTTGTACAAAATTGGCGTGCGAGCAACCGATGGCTCCGGCAACTTTTCATCACCGGCCATTTACAACTGGACGTTTCCCAGCGGTTATGTGTCTTTGCCCGGACAATTGAATAAAGACGACATCATCGGTTCAAACGGCGCGCAGAAAATTTTCTTCCCAACCGCGGCGACGATAACCTCGGTGATTTTCTACGGCAGGAATGATCCCGGCCATTATTATTACGGTCAGTCGTACATTAAGCTGTATAAGGACAATAATGACGCTCTCGGCGATTTTGTCGCTTCCACCAGCAAGGATACAATCGGACAGAACGACCCGTCGCGGGAACTGATTCACACTTTCACTCCCTCGGTTTCGCTGGAAGCAAGCTCGTCCTACTGGTTTGTGATAACCCACAATCCGTCAGAGCTCGTGAACGGTGTGCTTATTTACGGCAGTCCTTTTAATTCTTATCCCGGCGGCTATTACTCCGGCGAGCCGTCCAAAGACGCCTACTTCCGATTCGTGCAATAACTTTGTACGCGTCAGCCCGCGGAGAAAAATGCGCGGCAAGCAGGAAGTTACTATAATATAATCACAATTGTGATATGATGATAGTGACGGAACAATAAGTAACTAGAGACCAGCGACCATGCGCATTTCGCCGACAATAGAAAAAGTTTTGGGAATTCTTCAAAGAAGAGCGGAGGAGACATCTGCGATATTGGATGTTATGAAACACGGGCGCGGCGAGTCGCAGAAGTTTTATTCGCTTCTTTATCATTTGAAGAAACAAGGACTTGTTGAGAGAAGTAGAAAGGGCAATGTTTCCGTGTGGCGGCTGAAGCCCGCCGGTGCGGATAAATTGCGGGACATAAAAAAGAGAAAGATGTTTTCGGCGGCGCACATAACATACCGCGAAGAACCGGACACGCTGAAAATCATCGCTTTTGACATACCGGCGAAGGAAGGGAGAAAAAGATTCTGGCTGCTCGCCGTTTTGAGGCGGCTCGGCTTCAAAATGCTTCAGAAGAGCGTCTGGTTCGGAAAGAAAAAAATTCCCGAAGCATTTATGCACGACCTCCGCGAAAGGGGAATGGCCGATTACATTCAGGTTTTTTCTATCAGCAAGACCGGTTCACTCCGCGAGTTGAGTTAACTTGTTCGTCGTGGACGAGGTGCACGCGAAAATGTGAACGGAGATTGCGGTTACTATGAAATAATCACAATTGTGATTATTTCATAGTGAGCCCATTGTCAATCGTTTGTCCATATTTATCTATAATTTATTCATTCGTTTTTATTTTATTGTTTTTTATCAACATAATGATTTCTTAGATGGTTAAAAAGCAATTACCTATCGGTTTCGTTGCCGTTCTTCATAACGTCAGAAGCTTGCATAACGTCGGTTCCATTTTCAGGACGGCGGACGGCGCGGGCATCGGGAAAATCTACCTTTGCGGCATAACTCCGGCGCCAATCGATGCGTTTGGCAAGCCGAGAAAACAACTCGCGAAAGTATCTCTCGGGGCGGAAAAATCGGTGGAGTGGGAAAAAGTTTATTCAACCGCGAAGCTTTTGAAAAAACTCAGAAAGGACGGCTACCGGATTTTTGCCGTTGAGCAGGCAAAAGGTTCAAATCTTTTTTATAAAACGCATGGCGGGAAAAAGAACTTGGGTGCCGGCGTTGCTCTTGTTATGGGGAGTGAAGTAAAAGGTTTGCCCCTGTCGGTTTTGAGAGTTGCGGACGAAATTTTGGAAATACCGATGCGCGGCCGAAAGGAATCATTGAATGTTTCCGTCGCTTTTGGGATAGTGGCTTATCATTTAGCTAGCCAAGCGCCAACGTTAAGAGTATAATCTATATTCGGTGAAACACGTAATCGAATCGCAGCAGTTCGACAAAAAAATAATAAATTCTATTTTCAAAACAGCCGACAATTTATCCCAATTAAAAAAACATCCGTTAAAAAATAAAATACTCGCGTCTCTTTTTTACGAACCGAGCACACGCACAAGATTTTCTTTCGAATCGGCGATGCTGAAACTCGGCGGCGAAGTAATCACTACTGAAAACGCGAGAGAATTCTCGTCAACGGCAAAGGGCGAGACGCTTGAAGACACAATCCGCGTCGTAAACTATTATGCGGACGTAATTGTTCTCCGTCATTATGAAAAAGGTGCGTCTGCGCGCGCTACCACCGTCTCAAAGATTCCAGTCATAAACGCCGGAGACGGGGCGGGACAGCACCCGACACAAGCGCTTCTCGACCTTTACACAATCAAAAAAGAAGTTGGAAAAATAGACGGGGTAAAAATTGCTTTCGTCGGGGATTTAAAAAACGGAAGAACGGTGCGTTCGTTGTCATATCTTTTAGGCAAGTATAGGAAAGTGAAAATATTTTTTGTATCTCCAAAGAAACTGAGAATAGGCGACGATATAAAGAAATATCTCTCGCGCCATAATATTTCTTATAAGGAAACCGAAAAGTGGGATAATGTGCTTGGACGAATAGATGTTTTGTACCAAACCAGAATACAAAAAGAGCGCTTCAAAAGACCCGCGGAATATCGGAAGTATAAAGGAACATATATCCTTACACTGAAAGAAACGGGGAAAATGAAAAAAGGGACAGTTATTATGCATCCTTTACCAAGAGTCGGAGAAATCGCTCCGGAAGTCGACAAATCTCCCAAGGCAGTTTATTTTAAACAGGCAAAGTATGGACTTCTCATACGCATGGCGCTTTTGATAAAACTTTTGAAATGAATAAAACGTTTGCTGTGATTTCAATTCTGATAATTATCGTAATTTTTCTCGCACTCGCCGTGGTTTATTTGAAGCCGTTCAGCGTCGGCGGCGAGAAAAAAATTCTGACTGTTAGCGGAACGACTTTCGAAGTCGGCGTAGCGTCGGACGCGGCCAGCAGAATGAAAGGGCTTTCAGGCAGAACTTCGCTCGGAGAAAATAAAGGGCTTCTTTTTATTTTCCCGACCCCCGGAAATTACGGCTTCTGGATGAAAGGGATGAATTTTCCGATAGACATCGTTTGGATAAGGAGCGGTTCGCCCTCCGAAATTTTGTTCACCCGCCTAAATTTCTTTCAGAAATTTTGGAGGGTAAGGGACAAAACTTGGGAGGGTAAAGTCGTCGGTGTTTCGGAAAATTTGCAGCCGGAGCCGCGAAAAACCATTTTCACGCTCCCGATATACTATCCGCCGGCGAATGTTGACTGGGTTCTTGAGGTGAACGCCGGAATGGTCTCGAAGTACGGGATTAAAGAAGGGAATGTAGTTGAATTGCGGTAGAAATAATGGATAAATGTGGATAAAAATAGATAAAGATGGATAAACGTAGATAAATTTGGATAAAACTGGATAAAAGTTGATAAAAAAATCCGCCCTCACCTTTCGGCTCGGGCGGTTTTCTTGTTGAACGGCGGACGCGGGGTTACCTGCCCGCGCCGGCGTCGGCGACGATGATGTTTTTGCACTCGGCGGCGTCTCGCGGAGAGCCGGCGAGATGCCGAAACGTCTCAAGGTCGGCGTAGTACTTGTTGTTTTCGTATGCCGCCTCCGTCCAGAGTGTCGCCCAGTAGTCGGGCGTCGTTCCTGACGCGAGCATGCCGGGGCTCCTGCGGTCCAGCGCGACCTGGAGCTTCTTCATCTGCCCGAGCGCAGTTTCTTGTGGCGCGCCGTTCAGGCGCAGCCAGATGGCGTAGCTGTAGCCGTTACAGTACGGTATATACCGTACCGAACCGTTCGGCTTCATCAGCCGGACACGCTCGGCGAAGGGCATCGCTGCCCACTCCGCCGGCGTACGCACCACCGCGACGGCGCCCTGTTCCTTGAGCGTAGGCAAGGCGCTCTTCTCGGGCGGCGTGGTTTTCTTCGCCACCTCGTCGGCCTTCTGCGCCTCGCGGACGATGTCCGCTTTCTGGATCTCGCCGACGACGAACATGAAGCCCACCGCGACGAAGAGAACAATCGCGATTCGCCCCAGCACCCTTCTCAACCTCTTCACTTCTGTTGTCATGCCATTCTCCTTCCTTTCGTCGTTGAAGTTCGGATTTATTATTTTTGTAATTTACAGCATCCAAATGATAATGGAAAACGACGCGAAAGTCAACAGTTGAATTTTTTTAATTTCCTTGACCTCTTTCATATTTTATTCTTAATTTAGGACACGCAGTTGTAGCAGTTTAACATAATTTTTTTCAACCTTTCCTTGCGAGGTGCTTTATGTTGACGCTGATTAAGGACGGGCACTTCCAGATAAAATGGTTGTGTCCGACTCTTACTGAACCGTGTGCTTGCAAGCCGATCGGCTACGCGATAGCAATGGCGCTTGCGCTTGCTACGGCCGCGCTCGAGTTTTGGGGTAGCGGAACGGCAGGAAGTGTTTCACCTATAGCGGTAGATTCCTGGTGCGCACTTTGGGTGAGTATCTCGGTTGCGATACACTCCTGGGCCGCCCTTTCAGTGAGCCTTGCGCTCGGGATTGACGCCGTTCACGTTTCTTCCGACTTCGTCGTCTATGCAGTCGCTATGGCTGGCGGCATAATCGCGATGAGTAATCCGGCGCGGGCAGTTGCGTTGAAACAAGCGTGGGCTGTGGGGAACGCAAATGTCATCACAGCAGTGGCGTTTGCGATGATCGCGGGGGCGTTCTACCGGGCATTTCAGCCGGTGGCGATAGAAACCGATGTAATGCTCGCGGTAGCCGGCGCCGGGCTCGCGGCAAATGGCGTGATGTACCTCGTGCTCAACAAATTCAAAGTAGAACGTGAGCACAAACATGGGTCGCACGACCATCTCCACGACACAACGATTCTCCACACGCTCGGCGACACGCTTTCGTCAGTCGTTGTCGTTGCGGTAGGCAAGGCGCTGGAGATGTGGCCATGGCTCTACGGGCTTGACCCAATCGGCTCCGTGCTCATCGCCGTCTTTCTCATGAAGAGGGCTGATGAGACAAAGCGAAAAATAAGAATGGAACGCGGTCAAGGACACAAGAAAGAACGCTGACTCCGCTCTCGGCGACGACGAGCGGAGTTCTTTTATGCATCTGAATAGCGCGCCTCCGTCTGCGGCTGCGGCAATCCGCCGCCCGGCGGGGCGAGCCTCGCCAAAGGTGGGAATGCGCCCATCCAAATGTTCCGTTTGTTGCAATCGGCAGTGAAGCAACGCGAGGATATAGAATTGTTGTGATTGGCGAGCAAACTGATTATAATTTTTTTATGAAAGTTATTTATCGCGGCGGCAGGAGTTGGATTCTTAAATTTGAAAGAGATGAAAATTATCCGTCCGTTTTTATGAAGTTTTTGGAAAAGGAAAAAATAAAAGGAGGATTTTTCACCGGGCTCGGGGCGTGTTCCGACCCGGAAATATCTTTTTACGATTTGAAGAAGAAAAAATATCTCACAAAGCTTTTCAAGGGTGATTTTGAGGTTTTGAACGCGACGGGAAACGTGGCGAAGATGGGCAAAGAAACAATTATCCATCAGCACGTCGCGCTCGGAAAAAAAGATTTCTCCGCTTTCGGCGGGCACCTCGTGAAAATGAAAATCGGCGGGACGCTCGAGATTTATCTTAACGTTTCCTCGCCGCTTAAGCGCGCCAAAGACAAAACTACGGGTTTAAACCTTCTTAGTGTATAATTGGTGCAATGACTAAAATCGCAATTAACGGCTTCGGCAGAATTGGACGGCTATTTTTTCGTGCCGCCTTCGCTGAAGCTTCGGCAGGCAAAGCGGGCTTTGAAATTGTCGCCATCAACGACCTCGGCGATTTGGACAATCTCGCTTATCTTTTGAAGTACGATACGGTCTACGGCCGATTTCCAAAGGAAATCCGCGGACTTACGCGGACTGAACGCGGATTGACGCGGAATTTTTTAACGGTTGACGGAAAAGAAATAGAAATTTTCCAGATAAAAGACCCGGCGCAGTTGCCGTGGAAAGATTTGAAAGTCGACATTGCCGTCGAGGCGACGGGACTTTTCGAGTCCTACGAGAAAGCGAAGGCGCATCTTACGGCGGGGGCGAAAAAAGTTGTCATCACTGCTCCAGCCAAAGACCTGGATGAATCGGCTGGCGGCGAGGGGAAAACTGTTTTGATGGGCGTCAACGAGGACGAATTCAAAACAACCGTCCTAACCTCCAATGGTTCCTGCACGACCAACGCCGCTTCGCCGGTGATTCAAATAATGTCGGAAAATCCGGGAATCAAAAAAGCGATTTTGAACACCGCCCACGGATACACGGCGACGCAGAATCTTGTTGACGGGCCCACGAGGGGCGAGGATTTCCGGCGCGGGCGGGCGGCGGCGCAAAACATCGTGCCCTCGACGACAGGCGCGGCGATTGCGGTGACGCGAGCCATCAAGGAACTGGAGGGAAAATTCGACGGCATCGCTCTCCGCGTGCCGGTCGTGAGCGGCTCCATCGCCGACATCACGTTCGTTTCCAAAAGAAAAGTCACCGCGGAGGAAATAAACGAAATTTTCAAAAAAGCGGAAAAAGAACCGAGGTGGAAGGGGATTTTGAAAACCACCGCGGACCAGATTGTTTCCGCCGATATCATCGGCGAGCCCTACGGCGCCATCGTGGATTTGAAATTCACCAAAGTCGTTGACGGCGACTTGGTTAAAATTTTGAGCTGGTACGACAACGAAGCGGGGTACGTTTCAACACTGGTTAAGCACGTTCAAAAGGTCGCTAAAATAATTAATCAATTCGTATGAAAGAAAAATTGGAACCCGAAGAATCAAAAAGAATGAATTTAGAAGGAGCCCAGGAGGAAGCTGATTTATTAAGGGTAATTGCGAGAGAGAGCAGAGGCAAGGAATCTAGTGTGCGCTTTAATCCGACTGTTATAGATTATGAAAAGGCGTTGACTGAGCTGGAATCGCTTCGTAGAGACATTGAGATTGAGGATATGGATGTAATTAGACTCTTTAAGAAGGCAGTAATTACCGCCGGTGTGTTACCTGCCTCGGTTGGAGCAATTTTCGGAGCAGCTTACGAGGGCTTGGAAAAAGCAGGATCTTTGAGCGAGAAAAAAACAATGTTTCTTGACGCCCTAAAGAGAGGTTTTGCGGAGGTAGCGAAGGGACTTAAGACAACAAGTAGAGAAAGAGAAATTGCTGGCAGGAATCCTGCTCGAGATGAATTGGACAGATTGCAGAAAAAGGCGGAAGAACTATCAAGGGGGGATTAGCTGGTCTAAAGACCAAAAAGCGGGAATCGTTTTAAATCTATGGTTATTTATCTCGGTGCCGACCATCGCGGGTTCAAACTCAAAGAGTTCATTGCCGATTTTCTGAAGGAGAGAGGATACGAAGTCGCCGACATTGGAAATTCGGAGTATGACGAAAGCGACGACTACGTTGATTTCGCGAAGAAAGTCGCCGAGAAAATAAGTTTGACGCCGAGCGACAGGGGAATTCTGGTTTGCGGCTCGGGGGTGGGAATGGACGTCGTCGCCAATAAATTCAGAAAAGTCCGCTCCGCGCTCGCTATGTCGCCGGACCAGGTTTACGACGCGCGGCACGACGATAACGTCAATGTTTTAAGCATTGCCGCCGACTTTACTTCGGAAGCGGACGCGCAAAAACTGGTCAACACTTTTTTGGAAACGCCGTTCGGCGGCGAAGAGCGCCTTAATCGCCGACTGGACAAGATTACGCAGATTGAGCAAAAGTGGTTATGAATCCCGTTAGAGACAACTTAGTTTAAAAACGATGCTTATCAAACAATCAAACAAATCTCCAGAGATAGGGTTTGGTCGCAATATCACGGTCGCCGTAGGCGACCTGTCTCTAACGGGATGACGATAATCCCCGCGATAAATTGCCAGAACATTGATGATGTCCGGGAACGAGTAAAAGTTGCAAACGATTTAGACGCCGATTGGGTGCACATCGATGTTTCCGACGGGCGATTCACTTTCAACAA
>DAIDAM010000012.1 GCA_027310625.1 bacterium | reverse complement strand
GTGTTGACTTACCCGAGCCGCTCCGGCCCATAATCGCCACAAATTCTCCTTCCTTAATTTCAAATGAAACGACTCGGAGCGCCGGCGTGGGGACCTTCCCGGGATATGTTTTTTTAAGATTTTCTACTTTAACCATAATTGCAAATTTATCCCCAAATGGCCGTAAGAATGTCTTTTCGGGCGACGATCCGCGACGGCAGGTAGCCGGACAAAAAACCGGCCGCGACCAAACTTGCAATCCCGAAAACGACCCATCCGGCGGTGAAGTATAAGCTGATTGCGCCAAATTCAACGTCCAGAGGATAACGCAAGAACAAGGGATAAAGAACCGCAAAGGTCAGGATGGAGCCGACTGCAAGGCTGGCGGCGACATAGAACAAAGCCTGGAATACGTAAGAAGATACGACAATCGCTCTTTTGATGCCGATGGCGCGGAGAATTCCTATTTGCCTTCGCTTGTTAATCGCATTTACGTAAATAAGAACGAAAATAGTGACCGACGCCACGGCAATAGAAATGACGCTGACGATAACCGCAATCAAATTCAACGCGTTCAAAAACCCTCCGAAAGCGCCCAAAAAGTCCTCGTAGGTTTGAACCTTCAGATTGGGAGCAATCGCGCTTATTTGCGCGCGATAATTTTCGAGCGACTGCCGCTTGGGATCAAGCGTCACCAAAATTTGCGAGGCGCTGTCGCTTACGCCAAGCACCGATTCGGCTTCCTTGGAAGTTATAAAGTTTTCATAGATTCCCATGAGATCGCTGTAAATCCCTTTCACTTTGTATGTTCGTATGATGCCGTTTCCGTACGTTACAAGAATTTTATCCCCCACTTGCGCGCCGCCAAGATCGCTCGGCGCGAGGTTTCCGTAACCGCCGGCAAGGGCAGAGCTTAAAATAATCTGGTCGGTATCGGTATCGGACAGAAACAAGCCGTATTTCATAAGTTCGTAAATGCCCATAATTTTCGCGTCCTCCGCGGGGTCAATACCCATCATGCTCGACGAAAGTCGCTTATACTGCCCGCTTTTATCTTTGTCGAACGCCAGCGAGCCGGCGAGCACGTATCGTCTGGTTGTTCCCAAAATGCCGGGAATGGTGGCGATCTCCGCGCGCAGAGCGGATTGATTGAGAATGAATTCTTTGACCCGCGGAGTTTCCTGGGAACTGATGGTGATATAGGCGCTCAGGTCTTTTATAATCACCTGCGGAAACAACTCCGAGAGTCCTTTCAAAATGCCGGCGATGAACATCATGTTGATGAAACTCAGCGACAAAATGAAAATGGTGAAGACAAGCGTGGATTTGTTTCCCCGCACGATTGATTTGTAGGCGATGAAGGCGGCGGTTTTTAAATCGTTCGTGTTCATATTGATTATTTACCCCGTTAGAAGTCTGTCTTAATATAGCAACATGAAACTAATTTCACATAAACTCCCGTTACTGCTGAAACCCCATTATTGCAGAGAAGAAAAATTTTCCTAGGAAAATTTTTCTGCCGAGGACTTCTAGCGGGGTTTACCGCCAATCACCACTTGTTCTCCTTCGGAAAGACCCGATACTATTTCAATCGTTCCGTTTTGGCTTTTCAGACCGGTTGTTACGTTTTGACTGGTTATTTTTCCGTTCTTGTAAATTTGGACAAAACTGACCGAGCCGTTTTTTTGTATGGCGCTTGCCGGAACAATCAGCGCGCTCGCAGCCGAACCGGTTTTAATCCAAACGTCGGAAGTCATCCCGGCTTTTACCCGGCTGTCGGATTCGTTGAAGGTTATCGTGGTTTTGTAATAAACGCTGCCGTTGATGACCGTGCCGGCGGGGTCAACCGCGGTTACCGCGCCCGGCCACTCGGTTGAGAGAGCATCGGCGGTAATTCGCACGGGCTGGCCGACTTTCACGCCGGCGACATTGTCTTCCGAGAGATTTACCTTAACCTGAAGGGCGCCGCCGGAAATCATTGAGACAACCGTTATGCTCGGGTCGATTATTTCGCCAACATTGCCGTTCGTCGCCGTAACAATCCCGGAAATGGGAGCGACGATTTCCATATCTCGGATCTGCGCCTGTATCGCCGCCGCGCTGGCTTGCGCCTGCTGTACGGCCGCTTCCTGCGCTTCGATATCCTGCGGTTTCGCTGCGACTTGCTTCAAATTCAACTGCGCCTGCAGCTGCTCTATCGTTATTTTTTGAGAAGCGATGTTTTGAATCAGGGCGTTTATGCTGGCTACGGCCGCGTTCACTTCATTCAAGCCGGCGGCAACGTTCGCCAGATATACGCCCGCCGTATTCGCCGACAGATCGATTTGAGCGTTAAGTGCTTTCTGCGCCGTTCCGAAAAATATTTTTATAACCGCGAGGTGGGACATTCCGTTACTTAAGGCATTTTCCAGAGTGGACGATTGTGAACCGCTATTCAGGGCGGAGAGTTCGTTTTGCCAGTTGTTCAATTCTATGCTCACCAGCGATCTTTGGTATTGAATGTCGGTGAGAACCTGATTGTCGCTAACCTGAAAAGTCAACTTGGGATTGGGTTGTTCCGCATTGGTGAAAAAAGCCGAGAGCTGCGTTCGCACCGCATCGTTCGCTTTCGCGTAACTTGCCGCCAAAGTGGTGTCCACAGTCGCGTAGTAATTTGCGAGATCCTGTTTGCCTTTGTCCAGCGCGGCTTGGGAAGCACGGATGTCTTCCGGCAGAGAACCGGCTTGAAGGGAATGCAGTTTCGCGGTCTGAACGGAAACGCTGGCTTGCGCCTCGGCCAGTTGGGCGTCGAGCACGGCGGTGTCCTGTTTCGCCAAAAGCGCTCCAGCCTTGACGTTTTTGCCGACTTTGGCTTCCAGCGACGCAATCTTGCCGCTGGTTTTGAAATGCAAATCTATGCTGGTGGGCGCTTCGATTTTGCCGCTTGCAAAGACCTCCTGGGTGATATCGCCTCTTTGAACCGTCGCCAATTCGTAAGGAGGATTGGCTGATTTATTGATGTAAAATCCGATGCCGGCGCTGACCACGAGCACGACTGCCGCGATGATAATTAATTTTTTCATACTGGTTTATTTTATATTTTTGTTTTCCGACCTTCAATGTTAATTCTACATTTTTGAGTTATGGTTATCTAAATTGATTGCTTGTCATTCGGCGTCTACGGATAGGATATACCCCTACCTCCTATTTTGTCAAGAGGGGTTGCGGGTTATACCGTTCGTGTGGCACAACTGGCTAATTTCATTAAAAACCGCGGCGATTTCGGCGTCTTTAAGCCCCAACGATGAAAGTTCCCGTTCCGAAAGCTCTTTGCATAAAATAACGTTTCTTTCCAGAAGTTGTTGTTTTTGATAATCGGTAAGAGTAGTCAGGCAGGTGACGGGATGCAGACCGAGACGATCCAGGCGAATTTCCAAACCATTATTTTCGGGATAGCTCCACCCGATTGCCTTCATGCCGACGCATTCCGCATAGCGAACGGCGTCGCCGGTCAATTTGGTATTCGTGACAAGCCATGCTTCGTGGAATTTTCGCGCATTCGTTTCATCTCTTTCCCACGCTCTGGCAACGTCTTCAAACCGCGCTTGGATATAAAGCGCCACCTTCACGTCGGATTTTATGCCCGGCTGATTGTGGAATTTGCATTCGACCATGATGTGTCGGTTATCTTTTTGCGCAATAACATCCAATTCGTGGCTGACGCATAATCCTTGCACAATTTTTCCGACCTCGACAACGAATCCCTCCGCCGAAAGAAGCCTGCCTACCAGCTTCTCGAATGGATGGCCGCTCGGCCCGAGGTCCCGAATGGCCTGTTTGAGCGCGTACCGCGAAGCGGCGACCGAGCTCTCTTCTTTCCGAAGCAGAGAAAAAGCGTGTCCGTAAATTTGGGAGGTCGGCATTCCGGGCTTAAGCTCCTTTTTTATATGCTGAATAATCCGCTCTATCGTTTCCGGAGAGGCGCTTACCCGCTCGAGGGAACGCCGCAATTTCTCCTCCGAAAAAAAATCTGTTTCGCCGGATGCTTTTGTAATTATTATTTTCTCCATAATTAAATTTTTATTTTTCTCCACATGAAATGTTCATAAACGCTCGACCACAAAAACCCGAAGCTCAACGCGAACAATAATTCCTCAAGCGGCACGCCGAGGATTAAAATCCCCGAAATAACTTTCAGATTCCATACAGATTCAACATAGCCGGGAGCAACGGCAACGAGCGTGAGAAAGTATAGGAAATAAAGTCCCGAGAAAAGCAATGCGCTCACAAACATCTTTCTCCCGAGGTCCGGCCGGCAATACCAAGCGAACAACCCGCCCGCAATCATCGCGATATCCGCCGAGTAGATGGGATTCAGCTTTGTGGTAAGCAATAAAATAACGAAAATCACCGGCGCGGAAATAATCGTCCAAAAATGGTAGCGGTGGCGGGGAAGATTGCGTTCAGCCGTTGACATTGTCTCGTATTCTGCGCGGAAAATTCGTTCGTAAAGCACGACTGCGATTCCGCCGACGCCGAACGAAAAAATCAAACTTTCTATATCGAATCCCGTTCTCAAAGCAAGATTAAATAACGATGGCGGAGACCAATATGCCGGCACGAAAAGCGGCTCGGTAAGTCCCAGAAGCGATGTCCACAAACTGACATTCAACATCTTTTTTCGCTTATCCTGCGAACCGAGAGACGCATAAATCACAAGCCAAATCGCGATCAATACCAAACTCCAAATTAACCAAATGTATTGCATATTATTTGTTTAATTGCCACGCAAAAATTCTCACCGCGTCGGCGATGCCGGTGATTTTTAATTCAATCGATTTCGGAATCGGCGCGATCGGATTAAACACGAGCGTTCCCTCTCTGTGATGGCCGCCGACAGGTCCCTCCCATCTAATCGGTTTATATTCTTTATCTTGGTCGTCAATAAGAACGGCGGATTTTACGAGGTCTTGATTCAGTTCCACGGAATGGGTGTCCATTACGATATCGAATTTCCATTCTTTCGATTGGGGAGAGATGTCGAGCGGCGTGACGGCGACGGTAACCGCGGCCTGGCCGTCGGTTTTCGTTTCCCATTGCCGGCTGCTCGTTTGCTCCTGATTCGTTTGTGAAAAACTTTTGGTCACGGCCGCCCCCTTTTTATTTGCGGTGTTTTGGTAGATTACGAAAACAACGTACGCCAAAAATACGGATACAAAGCCGATTATTATTAAACGAATGTATTTTGTCATATTTGCTTCTGTTTAAACGCCTTAATTTTATTCGCCATATAAAAAATGCCGCCGAGATTGAACGCGAGCCCCACCCAGAACAACTGCACTTGGTATTGCGCCACGAAGGTGACAAGGCCTATCGCGCCCAAAACCGGCAGGATGTTCGCAAGATAATGCGTACAGCAGGAAATCATCGCGGCGGTCGAGGTCGTGCCGGTAACGCCCAGAACTTTTCCGCCTCCGCCGATTCCGCGAATAAGATTTTTAAGGTGCGTGTATAGCCCGACCTGAATGCCGAATCCAACCGCCAAGCTCACGATGAAATACCAAAAAGCGGCGAATTGGTTTTGGGCGAAATTCCAGCCCGAAACGAGTGTGAGCACCGCGAAATAAACTCCGAGCAAAATCGCGCTGGCGAGCGCTCCGTAGAAAAAAGGTTTTACGCGATTTGTTAACACAATTTATTTGGTACGGTTGTTATAAAGAAATGTAATCCAACGGATTTACGTCTCCGCCGACCGGCAACAGGCCGCAGGATTTCGATTGAGTGATTGCATAGGTATTCGATGCGTAGACGGTGATTTGCAAATGGGGGCCTGTGGAAAAGCCGCTGTTTCCCACGTATCCAATAAGTTCCCCGCGTTTCACTTTTTGCCCTGTTTTTACGATTGACGCGGAGAAGTGCGAGTAAAATGTGGTGAGATTGTTATCGTGTTTGATGACCGCATATCTGCCGTACGCGCCCCGCGGACAATATGCATCGGTGTTGCCCGTCGCTACGACTTCTCCGGCTTCCGCCGCGTAAACCGGCGTGCCGAGCGGCGCGCCGAGGTCTATGCCGTTATGCCATTGGCTTTTGTAATTTCTGACCGCAAACTGCGTGCGGCCGTATCCCTGCGTCAGTTTCGCCCCCGGGGTGGGATTTTGGAGCAGGCCCGGCTGCCGCGCCGGCAATTTTGAAAGGTCAATGTTCTTTCTCAGGGCGGATTCAATCCTTTCTATCTCTGCTTCGAACTCCATCGCCTTTTTCGCAAGGTCGTCATAATTTTTCTGATAGAGCGACTCTTTATTTTTTGTTTCGGCAAGAAGCGTTTGCTTGCGCCCCTCCTCTTCTTTCGCAATAACTTTTTTTGCCGCAATGTCCTGTTTTTTCAGTTCAATTTCTTCTTTTTTTGCAGAAACGTCGTTTTGCTTTCCTTCAAGTTCGTTTTTGAGATCGCGCGATTCATTAATGGTTGCGGCAACTTGGGCTTGCAAATTGCTCAGGGACACTGTTTCGGCAAATACTTCGGATATTGTGCCTTTTTGCAATAAAACAAACAGCGGACTGATTTCGCTCTTCTCGTGATAGGCGCGCAATATTTCCGGAATCGCTTTCTCTTTGGAATCAATCTTGGCGTTCAGGTCTTTGATTCCCAACGACAGCGATTCGATTTCCAGTCCCAATTTTTGGCTCTCGGTTTGCGCCTCGCGAATGCCGACCTCCATTGTTTTTATATTTGCGTCGATATAACGCAGTTCGGTTTGCAATCCCTTGCGTTGAGTCATCACCTCATCAAGATTTTTCTTTGCCGCCTGCATTTCCTCTCTAATATTTTGAAGCTCTTTGTTTTTGGCATCAATCAAATTACCTAAACTTGTTTTCGTCTCGGCGGCATTTTCTTCGGCTAAAACGGGGTGAATTGATGCCGTAAGCAGAATGAACAACGCCAGTAAGTAAACCCCGCGCCGCGCCTTTATGGACATAACTTTGGAGAATACGCGCTTCGCGACGAGGGTGAAATTCATCCATGGCTTTGCAACCCATGGCTTTCCGCGCGGTGCGGGGTAAATCGGCTTTCTCATATGTCAACGTAGAATGAACCGGCAGATTATTTTTCCGCCTTGGCCAAGCTTGTATTGTGCATCCAGACGATGTACCATGCGAAAATCCAGGCGAATACGAACACTTCGACGGCCCCGATGATAACGCTACCCGCGTTTATCCAGGTAAAGCCGGGCAAAAGTTCGAACAGCGAATGGTGCAACGACGCCGCTTTCTCGGGGAGAATGACGACATAGCTCAAGCACGCCGCATACAGCGCCTCAAATCCCAGCGCACAGAGCCAGCCGTATCTTTTGAGCGAAAGCATAAAAGTAATTGATTATTAATTTCAATCGACCTTCTAAATTTATCCAGCATTGTATAATTTGATAATTGCGACTCTTAGCTTTCTCGGGGGCTGGATTTGCCGCGCCCCGAGAAAGCACTTGCGTCAAGCTGGTTTCTTTGAGAGGACATACCATCCGGTTACCAGAACGACTAATCCCAAGATGATGTCGTTCCAAAGGGCACCGGCAACGCCCGCATACCCCAAAATGAATGGGGCAACAATCAACCAAATGCCCGCAACGACACATATCCAGCCACAGGTTTTCATGGTTTTATTCGACTAATTATTGGTTAATAATCTCGACCTTTATGATTCAGCATCGGCATAACTTGAGGACTTTTAAAAGTTCCAGAAATTCTAAATCTGCAGTCCTTGCCATTCTGTCAGAGCGTTGACCTTTTATACCTCAATGATTTTTTTGGCTTTTTTATAGGCATATCTTCGTAGAGAAAAGATATAGATCAATACCTATCTAATCTAAATATTGTCGATTACTTTTTTAAGTTTTTCTTCCACTTGCGCGGCGATGCCGGCCAGGGACGAACTTTTCACCGCCTCCATCGCCACGGTCGGCAAAATTGCCGCCGCAAACACTTTTCCATTGTCTTCGTAAACAATCACGTTGCACGGCAAAAGCAGTCCGATGTCTTTCTCCGCCCGAAGAGCTTCGTGGGCAAAGGGAGGGTTGCACGCTCCCAGAATAAGATAATTTTCGTAATCGGCATTCAGCTTCTTTTTCAGCGTCGCCTTTACGTCAATTTCCGTCAGCACGCCGAATCCTTCTTTGGCGAGCTCTTCTTTCGTTTTTTGCACGGCATCCGAAAAAGGAAGCGGTATTTGCCGTTTATAGCCGTAGTTCATTCTTGCCGATTTTTATTGTCTGCGCGGAATAAACTATAAAGCCGCCCTATTTCCTCAGCGCGTTTAGTTTATTCACAAACTCGTTTTTATCGAGCGCGCCCGTGGAGAAAAGTTCTCCGTTGATGATGATGCCCGGGCTGGCGAGGATGCCGTATTTTTGGACAAGCGCCATGCCCTCCGTGGAGGTGGCGTTGATTTCTTTAATCTGCATCTCTGGATACTGCGGCTTCAGTTCCTCGAAAATTTTCTTCGCTTTGGCGCATTCGTGGCACCCCGCCACCGTGACAAATTGAATGTCAATCATATTTATTTCTTGCCCCGTTAGAAATAAGTCGCCTTAGGCGACTGCCGCATTGAAGATGCGGACTTCTAATGGGGTTCGCTCAGGGTGTAACCCATCGCCTTGATTATTTTTTCGACCCCGCCGAAGTTAAACGCGGCGTCATCAAATTCAATGACTGCGTCTTTATTTTCAAAACTCACTTTCGCCGATTTCACGCCGGGCTGATTTTTTAAAAGCATCTCGATGGACACCGCGCAGCCCCCGCAGTCCATTCCGCCGATTGAATATCTTTTGGTTTGAGTCATGGTTATTTAGTCACGGTTATTTTTTAATTATCCCATTTTTATGCCGAAACGCATGGTCAGCAGTCCCCAGGCGATGAAAATCGCGAGCAAAATCCAGAATGTCTTTTTGGACATCGCGCCCTTTTTCCTGAAGTAATACCAAGCCAGGACAAGCGGTGGGACAAAAAGATTGAGCCATCCGCCGAGCCAGAGATAGGGCACCTCGCCTTCAAACTGCTGAATCGGGATGTTCGCTTCGGCAATGGACTGCCCGCCGATTTTGGCGAAAACCATATTGAGCCCCTCGTGAAAAACCGAACCCTCGTACCAAATGTGTCCGAAAATGCCGTTCAAGATTATGAACATGCTGATGACGATGAGCGCCCAGCCGGTTATTTTGTCCACGATGTCTTTACGCCTCAACAAAAATCCCGTTGCATTGACCCCGATGATGCCCAAAACCGAAAGGAAAATAAGCGGCAAAACCCGTCCGAGACCGTTGACCGCCATATACCACGCGCCGACGGCAACGCTTCCCGTGCCGGCCGCGGCTATAAGAATAAGATACGTGACCGGATTGGGGCAGCCGATGCCGGCGTTGCCCAAAAACAATCCGAGGAAAAAAGATTTCAGATAGTCGCCCTGACGCTGGATGAAAGCGGGCACTTTCGAATAGGACGGCATTTCGAAAGCGACGAGCGCCAGGGTCGCGAGCCCGAAAATAAGAGCCGCTATTCCGGCGATGATGTAAAGAATCCTTGTCGCCTGATCCAAACCGAGATATTTGCCGATGATAGCTATGGCCGCGCCGTAAATCGCGAGCATGATGACGAGGCCCAAGCTGAAAAGAAGCGCCATCGTCAGACCTTTTCTGTAGCCCATGCCCATGGAAAGCGGGACGATGATGAATACGAGCGGCAAAGTGCAGGGCAAGACAATGTTCGAAACTCCGCCGGCGAAGGAAAGAATGGTCGTAAGCGTCTGGGCGGGAGTGGTTGCAAGATAAGTCAGAGCCACGACTATCGCGGCGAACAAGGAGAAAGCCAGGCCGGCAAAAAAAATTTTCGTTTTCTGGCTCTCGGTCACGACAATGGGCTTGACTTCCTCGGCCGGCGGCGGGGGCTCTTCCGATTCTTCCGGCGGCTTTTTATAAGCGATAATGAATCCGAGAATTAAAACAAATATCGCGGCAAGAGTGTTCAGCGGGTCCATGCCGTGGCCGATGACGTAACTGGTCAATATGAAATACAAAACTGAACCGATTATCAGTATCGTTCCGATGGTTTTATTTCTCATATTTAGAAATTAATTATTAATTATTCGTTTCAATGGCAGCAGCCGTGGGATTTATTGGATTGTTCTCCAGCTATTTTCTTTCTGTAGTCCTCGCGGCAATTTTCCGAACAAAACTTTTTGCCCCAGCCCTCGGGGTATTTCTTGTCTTTTTCAAGCGCCATTTTACAGGTCGGACACTTTTCTTTGAAAAGATTAAGCATATTTTTTGGTTATTTATCCCGTTAGAAGTCGCGCTCGCGACAGAGTCGCGAGTCCCATCGGGACCGCTGGCGCGGCTACTTCTAACGGGATTTATTTGACAATGTATAAACCTTGACGAGCTCCTGCACGGCTTTATCTATTTCACCTTTGCGGCCCATTTGGTGCCTTACGTGAGTCCGTAGGTGATTTTCGAGCATGTAGGCGTCAAGGCTTTTGAGCGACCTTTGAATGGAAAGCGACCGCTCCAGTAAAGTTGAGCAGTATACCTCCTTCTCGATGGCTTTGATAAGGCCGTCAATTTGCCCTCTGATTATTTTCGCGCGATGAAGCGATCTTTTTTTGAGCTTTTGGTCCAACATAGGTATGTGATTTGTATATCCTATACCCCCACACCCTATATGTCAAGTGACTTATCCACAGTATCGGTTTTTTCCTAATTTATTTGAATAAAACAGAAAGCGCGCTGCGAGGAAATCTGCAACGCGCTCTTCTTCACTCTTGCTTGGCGGCGGTTTTCTTGATACTCACACCACCGTTTCAGCGTAGACCGGCGGGTTATCCGTATTGATGCGTTTGCTGATCGGATCGAGCCTCGGAAGCCCGTATTTTTCTTCCAATGTACGCCTCATGCCGATGAGTAACACAGGAGTCATCAACACGATGCGCTCCAGTGGAAGCTTATCGGCGAGTTTCCAGAGACCAAACCCTCCGTGCTCCTCCGAAAGAATCATCGCACGGCCTTCTTCGCTCAGTGGACTGCCGATGTCATACCACCTCACCTCCGCGTAGTAGCGAGTGGACATCGTCCAAACCGGTCTGTTCTCGGGCCACCGCCAGTCGCACGCCATCGCACCGCCGAAACCGTCGGGTTTGTGAATGTGGTACTGCTGGGGAGACGCCTTGCTCTCGTTCATGATTCTGGCGACGATCTCGTTGATTTCATCGCCGAGGCGCGCCCTGCGTTGTTGCACCACCGTTTCCCTTTCCGTAAAAATCACCTCCTTCCTAAGGTAAAGAATTAAACAGCAATTATTTAATACCACAAAAAGCGCTGGGGCGCAATCAAGTTTTCAACATTGCCCTACGACCCCAAAAAAAGAAATACACACTTTAGAGCCGAAGCGTTGTTGCATACTTCAAGCGAAAATATTGAGGCATTTAAAACCATTGTGTAGGAAACCCAGATAAGATACGGGACCAACACCCAGCCGGCGGGTTTACTCACCCTGAAGAAAAGAATCATCGTGTAAATTATCAAAAGCCAGAGAACGAAAATTTCGGCGAGCGCGAGACCGATTTCCTGCAAACCGAAAAATATTATTCCCCAAAACGAGCTGAAAAGAAGCTGGACTCCGTAGAAAACGAGCGCGCTTTCCGCTTCTTTCCTTTGATGGCGCACCTCCCAAACAAAATACGCCGAGATCCCAACCAAGATGTAAAGGACAAACCAAGCAGGATTAAAAATCCAGCTCGGCGGCGTCCACCACGGCCTTTCAAGCCCCGCATACCACGTCGGTATGCTTGATGCCGTGAAAACGGAATTTATAACGCCGGCAAGCTCCGCAATCAGCATTGAAACCAGTAAATCCCTCAATTTTCCGAAACTCAAGTTCATGCTTGTTTATTATACCATATTGGACTTACGATTTACTATTTTTCTCCAGCTCAAGCGAAACCGAGTTTATGCAGTAGCGCTTTCCTCCTTTTTCTTTCGGTCCGCCTGCCTCGCCGGACGAAAGTCGAGGCCCATCATCGAAAACGTGCCCCAAATGCGCGCCGCATGTTTTGCATACGACTTCCGTCCGCGTCATCCCGTGGCTTTTGTCTTCGCAGAGTTTAATGTTGGTATCGTAAGCCGGCTTACCCTCCGAAGTTTTTCCGCGCAAAACTTGAGATGGTGAAGTGAACCCAGCCAGCGAAATTTCTTTATTGTTAACAATATTTGCCTTCAATTTAGCAAAAGCGCTGCCGTGATGCTTTAGTAACCTTTCCCTATTGCGCGCATCCCTTTCCAAATCGTATGTTTCATAATGTATCAACGAGACGGGGAGATATTTTTTGGTTGTAAACACTTTCCCGTTTTTGTGAGCTTTAATCCTTGACAGAAGATTATTGGTAGAACCGACGTACAGCTGCTCATTACTCATTCTTAAAACATAAACGTAGTAATGCTGAAATTTCGCTGGCTGGGTGAAGCTCGGCCAGCCCGTTCCGGAATCGAATTTCGCGTCCGACGAGAAAAGCTCCGCGCCGCAAACGGCGCATCTATACATTCCCTTCTCATGACTGTTCCAGTATTTGCCGGTGAACGGCTGTTCCGTCCCCTTCTCGCGCGCGACGTGATAGAGCCCGAGCGGCAGTTCCCGCCCTTTTGGGCGAGGCTCGTCCCTTTTTTGGTTTTCTTGGTGGGCGGCCTCGTCTTTTTTCATGAATTTATTTTACCCGATTTCAAGATTTTCATAATCCATAACCGGAGAACTGCCCGGTCACTATGCTATAGCATAGTGACCGGAAAATTCGCCGAAATTGAGATTATGAATTTTATCAGATTGCCGCATCCCCAAAACAAGCGCTATGACAAGTCATAGCGGCAAAATCTGCCCTCATTTTTCATCGCTTTTGGACTCATTGTTTTTGCGGGTTTTTCAAAAGCTCATTGAATTTCTCTTTCAGTTTCTTGAGTTTCGGATTTACTCACTGCACCAAAACAAAAATCCGGCTTTCGCTTTACTATTACTATATCACAATTGTGACTTAATTATAGTGACTACAAATTTTATTCAACACTCTTACTTTATCGCCGCTGCGACTGCTTCCACCACACCTTTTTCAAAAACGCTCGGGAGGATTTTTCCCGGGCTCGGCTCTTTCACGAATGACGCAAGATTCTCCGCCGCTTTCAAAAACATTTTCTCTTCGAATTGCCGGACTTTGTTATCGAGCGCGCCGCGGAAAATTCCGGGGAAGGCAAGAACATTATTCACCTGATTCGGGAAATCGGAACGGCCGGTGGCTACAATAAAGGCGCCGGCGCTTTTGGCGACATCGGGCATAATTTCCGGAACGGGATTCGCCAACGCAAAAATAATTGGTTTTTCGTTCATCGTTTTCACCATTTCCGCCGTCAGAACTCCGGGTTTGCTGACGCCGATAAAAATGTCCGCGCCCAAAACCGCCTGCGTTAGATTTCCGTTCATTCCTTCAGGGTTCGTGATTTTGCAAAGTTCGATTTTTTCGGGAGTAAGGTCTGTTCTTTCGCCGCTGATTATCCCCTTGCTGTCGGCGACGATGATATTTTTGAACCCGTAGGCGAGAAGCGTTTTCGTCGTCGCCGTTCCCGCCGCCCCCGCGCCGCTGACAACTACTTTTGCATTTTCTTTTTTTAATCCGGCGAGTTTTGTCGCGTTAATAATTCCGGCGAGAACTACAACTGCCGTCCCGTGCTGGTCGTCGTGCATTACAGGAATGGAAAGTTCCTCGCGCAAACGCCGTTCGATTTCGAAACATCGCGGCGCGGAGATGTCTTCGAGATTTATCCCGCCGAAAACCGGCGCGATATTCTTGACGGCTTTTATTATTTCTTCCGTGTCCTGTGTCGCGAGGCAAATCGGAAAACCGTCGATATTGGCGAATCTTTTGAATAGGACGGCTTTGCCCTCCATCACAGGAATCGCCGCTTCCGGTCCGAGATTGCCGAGCCCCAAAATCGCCGAGCCGTCGGAAACAATGGCGACGGAATTGCCTTTCAGCGTAAGCTCGCGCGCGAGGGCTTTGTTTTTCCCTATTTCCGAACTCACGTAGCCCACGCCCGGCGTGTAAGCAAGCGACAAGTCGTCCTTGGTTTCTATCGGGACTTTGCTTTTTATTTCGAGCTTCCCGCGGTTTTTGCGATGGAGTTCAAATGCCTTTTCATTTACGTTTTCCATAAAATTGAGTTGCGGAAGATGTCATCTTGAATCAACATAC
Organism: bacterium; assembly: GCA_027310625.1. Lineage (GTDB taxonomy): Bacteria > Patescibacteriota > Minisyncoccia > UBA6257 > 2-01-FULL-56-20 > JACQKT01. The sequence goes on along the minus strand of DAIDAM010000012.1, from coordinate 5,930 downwards.
GTAATATACAACTAACCTGCGAATATTTAAAAAGTGGCGCTTCGAGTATCCCCTCAGCAGGGCAAGGACCAGGATGCGAGAAGCGCTACTTTGTCAAAAACCGGAGAATTACAGTTTCATCTTCGCTCCATCAAAATAACTTTGCACTGCGTCCCAGTTGACGACATGCCACCAGTTCTCGATGTATTCCGGACGGCGGTTCTGGTATTTTAGGTAATAAGCGTGTTCCCAAATGTCCAAGGTGAGAATCGGGGTTTGCCCGTTCATAATGGGATTGACGTGGTCCTTCGTTCCGGTAATCAGCGCTTTTTTATCTTTGTCCAAAGCGAGCCAAACCCACCCGCTGCCGAAAAACGACGCCGCTTCGTTGGAAAATTTTTCTTTGAACAAATCGAAGTTCCCGAAAGATGCGTTTATGGCGTCGGCGAGCGTTCCTGTCGGTTTCCCACTGCCGTTTTTTTTCATCACCGTCCAAAAGAACGCGTGATTGAGATGTCCGCCACCGTTGTTTCTCACCGTCATCCGCACGTCCTCGGGAATAGAATCGAGCGACAAAAGAAGTTCTTCGACTGATTTATTCTCGAGTCCGGGATACTTTTGAATCGCGCCGTTCAGTTTGTCAACGTACGCTTGATGATGCTTGGAGTGGTGAATTTCCATCGTCCGCTCGTCTATGTACGGCTCCAAATCGTTGTAGCCGTATGTTAAGTCGGGAAGTTTGTGCATTTTGATGCTGTGTTTTATACGTAAGCCCGGCCGGCTCGTTCAAGAATATATTATACAAAAAATCAACTTGTGGCGAGGGACATTGTTTTGAGCAACCTCCGCAGCCGCTTGGCACGGTGTCGCCTAAGGCGACCAAGCAGCGAGGACCAGAGCGAGCGAGTCGCTGGACGAGCGAAGCGTGTTGCGAAAAACAAGGTATCTCGCCACCTACTCTTCCTCTTCTTTCTCAGGGGTGTGTTTTATTATTCGTATCCGCGAGCCGCACTCGTAATGGATTCTGTTGAGATTCGGGATTTTATCTTCCTCTATAAAAACAACTTTACAGCTGTCGCAGTAATAATGCGTTTTCATTTGTTCTTAATAAAAAACTCTATTCCTCACCCTTCAGCGTATTTTATAACTATGCCGAGAGGTGAGAGATGAGTTAGAAAAACCTACGGCATTATAGTATGCTAATTAAACACGGAAAACAAGAGGACTTTTCAACAGAAAGACAGAAATGGAACAAAATTTGTTTTTTTTCGCAATATTCGTAGTAATCGCCGTTTTTGTCGCCGGTTTTTATTTTCTCCGGTCGGAAATCAAAAAACGCGATGAAAAAACCGAGCCGGACCAGTCAACTTTGCTTTTACAGAACGCCGTGAACGACCTGCGGCGCACGCTTGACCAGAAGCTCGGCGAATCCACGCAATTGATGCAAAAGCAGATGCAAACGCAGTTCGGCGAAAGCAGAAAAATAATAACCGACGTCACCGAACGGCTCGTGCGGCTCGACGAAACGAATAAACAAGTCGTCAACTTCGCCGACCAATTAAAAAATCTTCAGGATATTTTGAAAAATCCTAAACAGCGTGGAGTTCTCGGCGAATATTATCTTGAAACGGTTTTGAAAAACGTTTTGCCGCCGGAGGCGTACGAAATGCAGCATCGCTTCAAGGACGGAGTCATCGTGGACGCGGTCGTTTTTTACAACAAGCAAATTATTCCGGTTGACTCAAAGTTCAGCTTGGAAAATTACAATAGAATCCTTGAATCCCGGGAAGAAACTGAAAGAAAAAGATACGAGTCGGCTTTCGTAAACGACCTGAAAACTAGAATTGACGAAACGGCAAAATACGTAAAACCGGAAGAAAGAACGACCAGTTTCGCCTTTATGTTCATTCCTTCCGAAGCGGTTTACTACGACTTGCTCATCAACAAAATCGGCTCCGACGGTTCAACAAACCTGATTGGTTACGCCGGGCAGAAAAAAGTCGTCATTGTCTCGCCTACGTCGTTTCTCGCCTACCTTCAAACCGTCATTCAGGGAATGAAAAATCAGAAAATTTCGGAGCAGGCGCAAACGATAATCAAACAGGTGATAAATTTGGAGAAGCATTTGCTCTCCTACGAGGACTATATGAAAAAAGTCGGCAAGAATCTCGGTCAAACCGTTTCCAGTTACAACTCCGCCTACAAAGAATTCGGAAAGATGGACAAAGATATTTTGAAAATCACCGGAGAATCAATGGATATTGAACCGTTGCAAATTGAAAAGCCGCAGGAAATCGAAGAATAAATTATTTCCTCCTCACCGCTTTCTTCACCGCCCAGACGATATCTTTCACGTCCATTCCGTATTTTTTGACTCGCCCTTCCAACTTTTAAAAATGATTAAATTATTTTTTTCTAATAGTTTTCTTTGTTGCCCAAATAATGTCTTTAACTCCCATTCCATACTTTTCTAAAAGTTGGGGGGGTAAACCCGATTCGCCGAAGGTATTTTTCATTCCGACGAATTCCATCGGCACCGGCGCGCGGCGCGAAAGCGTTTCGGCAACCGCGCCCCCCAGCCCGCCGCTTATCTGATGTTCTTCAACCGTCACAACCGCGCCGGTTTTTTTCGCAAGCGCGACGATTTTTTCCTCATCAAGCGGTTTTATCGTGTGCACATTCAAAACAACCGAACTTATATCCCATTTTTCATCCAGTTCGCGCGCGGCAAGAAGCGCGTTGTGCAAAAGCGCGCCGCAGCCGACAATCAAAACCTGCGGCTTCCGCGATTCCCAAAAAATCTCCGCTTTTCCGGGAGTAAAAGGCGTTTTTTCGGTCGTAAATACCGGTGATTTTTCGCGCTGGAAGCGAAGATAAACCGGGCCCCAGATTTTGGCGGCGGCAACAGTCGCTTTTTTTGCCTCAATCGCGTCGCAGGGAACGATGACTTTCATGTTCGGTATCGCGCGCATGATGGCGATGTCTTCCGTCGCCTGGTGCGTGGCGCCGTCGGGACCGACGGAAATTCCCGCGTGATGCCCGGCGATTTTCACGTTGGAGTCGTTGTAAGCGATGGTTGTTCTGATTTGCTCGTAATTTCTGCCCGGAGAAAAAGTGGCGTAAGAGGAAATGAAAGGAATTTTTCCGGAAACGCCGAGTCCGGCGGCGATGGTCGCCATATTCTGCTCGGCGACGCCGCACTCAAAAAATCTTTCGGGATATCTTTTTGAAAACGCTTCCGAACGCGTCGATTCCGTCAGGTCGGCGCACAAAACGACGACGTTTTTATTTTTCTCGCCGGCAATGATAAGTCCCGCGCCGTAGCCGTCCCTCGTCGGCATCATCTGAAGTTTGTCGGCGTCAAAAACGTCGGGGCTAAGCTTTGCTTCGGGATTGACCATATTTTTATTGAATTACCGGCTTTGTCCCCGGTTGACGATAAAGTTCCGGGTCGATGGCGCGACTGAAGCAGAAACGCCCCGCGCCGTGATCCCAGTTGTCCGGAGGCGGGTAAATCATAATGCGCGGGACGTTCTCTTTTCCGCCGGAAGGCAGAGAGAAATTCGCGCAGAGTTCGAACGAAAGCGCGCCCGTCGCTTTGTACTCGTATGGTTGGTTGGTATCGGGGTCTTTCGGCGTTGTAAAGCCAGAGATGTTATCGGTAAGCGCGTCGAGCGACGGCGGCAGTTTGTTTTTTTGCTGCCAGTAATAAACTACTCGGCTTTGTATCGTCTGCAAATCCGATACGCGCTGGCTGTCGAATTTAATCAGCCGTTGTTTGAACGGCGAACCAGCGAGATAAAAACCGTAGACGATGGCGGTAATCGCGACGGCAAGCGAAGCCCAAATCACGATTCTCGATTTTTCCGAAAATTCGCCCGGCCGTTTTTTCAAAACGTAAAGATAATACCAGAAAACGACGGCGGCAACCGCGAGCACCGACGCCACTTTCAAAATGAACGGCGCCGTCAAGTCGCCGCCCAAGAAATTGTAAATCAGCGCCACTAAATCGCCTATCAAAAGGAGCGCCGCAAGAAACACCGTCAGGTAAATCAGCCAGCGCCTGATTCGCAAATCCGTTTTCTCCGGGCTTTGCATCAAGTCCTTTTCAATGAACCGCGACGTCCAGACGAAAACGCCGAAAATAATAATGAAAAGCGACAGCGTCCAGCGTATTTCGTCTCCCGGCGAATAATAAGGATTGAGTTTGTCGGGAAAGGCGGCGTTGATGTAGACAAAAACAAGATTCAAGAAGCTGAAGGCGCTCACGTAAAGCGCGATGGTGTTCAAAAGATGCATGAACACGTCCCGCGGATAAGTTTTTTGAACGTTGTTTATTTCCATTTTATTGATGCTCTGAACGAATTTTCCCTCTCAACGTCCTCAATTCCTTGAGTGCGGTTTCCGCCTCGCCGGACTTGAACGGCTTGGAGTGCCAAAGATAATCGTTCTCCATGAAATCCACGCCCTTGCCGGGAATGGTGTGGGCGATTATCACCGTCGGCTTTTCGTGAATCGCTTTCGCCTCCGCCACGGCGTCAACGAAATGCTCGATGTTATGCCCGTCAATCTCAAGAACGTGCCAGTTGAACGCCTCGTACTTTTGACGAAACGGCTCGAGCGGCATGATGTTTTCGGTAAAACCGTCGATCTGAATATTATTCCTATCAACCACGACTGTAAGATTGCTCAATTTATTTTTGCCGGCGAACATTATCCCTTCCCATGTATTCCCCTCCTGATGTTCTCCGTCGGATGTAACGCAATAGATTCTGTGTTTCTTGCCGTCGAGTTTCGCGGCGAGCGCCATTCCTATCGCCTGCGAAATCCCGGAACCGAGCGGGCCGGAGGTTGTTTCGAGGCCGGGTAAAACTCCGCGGTGCGGATGTCCCTGCAGGCGAGAATTTATCTGCCGCAAAGTTTTCAGTTCATCAACGTGAAAATATCCGGCGCGCGCGAGCGCCGCGTAAAAAACCGGGCAGACGTGTCCATTCGAGAGAACAAGTCGGTCGCGGTTTTCCCATTGCGGTTTCTTGGGATTATGGTTCAAAACGTGAAAGTAAAAAGCGGCGACGATGTCCGCAAGCCCGAGCGGTCCGGCGATGTGCCCCGAGCCGGCGCGTGACACCATTTCAATCACGTCCTGCCGCAACCGGTTCGCGATTTCCTCAAGATGCTTCAATTTTTTTTCGTGCAATGCTTCCATTTTAAGCGTAGCTCGAATATAGCGAATTCGCGCGAATATGGCGAATAAATTCATTCGCTAAATTCGCACACATTTGTAAATTCGAGTTATGGTTCATCATATTGCCTTTAACTTTTCATATACCCTCTTCGGGTCGGCGCTTCCGAAAATATAACTCGCGGAAACAACTATGTCCGCTCCGGCGGATTTGGCGATTCTTGCCGTTTCCTCGTTGATCCCGCCGTCGACTTCAATTGTAGCATCGGGCATTTCCCGCCGCAAAAATTTTATTTTATCGGCAACGAGCGGCAGGAATTTTTGTCCCGACGGTCCGGGATAAACGGCGAGAACTTGGAATTCCGATACTTTGCCGAAATATGGCTTAAGATTTTCCGCCGGCGTTTCTGGATTCACTGCGAGCATCAGCTCAACTTTCTTCTTGGATGTCTTTCTTTTTAGTTCTGAAAATGTTTCATCATTGATTGTTTCCAAATGAACGATTATGCGTTTGACGCCGGCATCGAGCCAGGCATTGATTTCCTTTTCCGGCTCCTCGACCATCAGATGCACTTCCACCTTCAGTTCGCCGGCCAGCTTCGGCCACGCGCCGGCATCGCCCCAGCTCTTGTTGAAAGTGAATCGCCCGTCGGAAACATCGATGTGCACCCAATCGGCGTCTAAATCGTTTGCAACTTTTACTCGTTCCCGGACATCATCAATGTTCTGGCAATTTATCGCGGGGATTATCGTCATCCCGTTAGAGACA
>DAIDAM010000007.1 GCA_027310625.1 bacterium | reverse complement strand
GCGTGATCGTCCAGGGGCCGCCAACCGCCACCGCGGCATTCCAATGCGTGGTAAGCGCGGGCGATTCGGGCCCCATCACAACAGGATTGTACAACACTATCAACGAGTGCAACGCCGCGTGCGGACCTGCGGGAGGAGCGTGCAGCCAGACAACCGTTAGCACGCCGAAGGGCACGGTCGCGGGGCCGACAGGCGGGTTAACCGAATCGCAGGTCAGGGAAGCATTCGGGCAAAACATTCAGATAAAACCGGGAGCAAGAATCGAAGGGATGAAGCAATCAATAGTAGATGAAACGATCGCTCTCCAAAAAAACTGCGGCTGCAACGTGAGGGTAACCGACGCCACGGGAGAAGGCCATGCCATTGGAGTATACAGCCACGCGAACGGCTACAAGGTGGATTTGAGCTTCAACACCAAACTTAATGATTACATAACCCAAGGCGCCGCTAATGTCGGAGAAACGAACGGCAACGGGTTCACGCGAATAGCCGATAGAGTAAACAGAGATGGTTCGCGCAATCTGCAGTGGCGTGCTTCTGACGGCGCTGCCTACGCCAAAGAAGGTGATCACTGGGACGTGCTTAAAATTTAGCTGCCGATGAAAAAAATTTTTTACATTATCGTGGTTCTCGCCGTTGCCGCGGTCGGCGGCGGAATTTATTTCTGGTTTTTATCTTCAAAAAACGTTCCACAGCCGCCGCAGAATCAGCAAACAATCGTTTCTCAATCAACGCAAGATGTTCCGCCGTCGTATTCAATCACGGACACTTTCCCGAAAGAAGACAAAATAACCATCGGCACGGCAAACGGCAGTGTGGAAATGAACAATTTTTACAAAAAAGCGATTGACACTGAAGAGGGCTCCGTGATTCTCACCGACAATAACGATTACGAAATTTCCTACGACAGAAGTGCGAGCAAGTTTTACATTTATCTCCGGAATCCGGGTTCGCGGTCGAAAGCGGAAAGCGAACTTTTGAATATTCTCGGTATCGGACAGAAAGAGGCATGCAAGCTCGACGTTTCGGTTGCCGCCGGCCAGACGTCGGTCGGCAACTTAAGTTTTTGTACTGCCCGTCAGTAAAGCAAATGTCGGCGTTCAATGTTGACTCCCTGCTTTCAATAAGCGTAAAATGACGATATGGCTAACGCTGCGACAAAAAACAAAATCTCAATTTCAAGAGAGGAATATCTCCGATTAAGGAAACTCGATAAGCAGTTCCGCGGTTTTTTCTCGTACCTTGAGAATCTGATGGATATAAGAGAATCTCGCGAACAAGTGAAACAAAAAAAAATAATCTCTCAAGAAAAATTGTTCAGGCATCTCGGTCTCTGATCGGTCTCTGATGAGAATTTTTTACACGGAAATGGCGGCGAGGCAACTGAGCAACCTTCCTTATGCCGCTCAGAAACGCATAGCCGAAAAAATGCGCTTTTACGCAAGTCAGGAAAACCCAATAAGGTTCGCAAAACGGCTTGCCGATTCTCGCGGAGGTCAATTTCGGTTCAGGGTTGGAGATTACCGTCTGGCTTTTGACGTCAGGAATGGAACGATTTACGTTCTGAAAATCGGCAAAAGGGACAAATTTTACGACTGATGTGCTAAAATAACCCAAATGCAAAGTTTCATTTCGGGATTGATTCTGAAGGCAATCGGCGTCGGAACGGCGCTGGCGCAAGAGGGCGGCGGACCTAATCCGACAGCAGGAGGTCCTCAACCAACAGCCGGGAATGCAGGGCAAATAACTCTTTTTGATCCCCTCCGCGGCGCCACCTTCTTGAGCATAGTCCAAAACATCATTGGCTGGCTTTTCACGCTTTCTATTCCTATCGTTTCCATAATGGTTATGGTTGGCGGTTACTACATTCTCACTTCCGGCGGCAACGAGGAACGTCTCATAAGGGGCAGAAGAACGATAATTTACGCCGTTATCGGTTTTGCCGTAATACTTATTTCCGGCGGAGTCGTCTCGCTCATAAGGGAATTAACGGGCATTTGAAGCTTGTTAATATCCGAATTGTTCCGAAATAGGCAATATGATAGGTTATAAGCAATCAAAAGGTCGCTAGAAGTTAAGGAGTAAATGAAAAACAAGATTTCAAGATTGGGCGTGAGCTTAATTTCCGGAGCGGGGTTGTTGTTTTTGTCTTTTGTCCGTTTGGCGCAAGCGCAGCCCGGCCCCACCTCGTTCGGCAACCCGGGGGCGCAACTTCCAACGGGAGGCAATAACGTTAGTTTCACGACGATTAGCGGCGCTCTCTGCACATTGGTCGCATGGATTTTCACGATTCTAATAATCCTTGCGGTGATTTTCATTCTTTGGGCGGCCTGGTTGTACTTAAACTCCGGCGGAGAAGAAGAAAAGATAAGAAAGGCGAACCATCAGCTTCTCTACGCGGCGATAGCAATAATAGTTGCTATCCTCTCAAGAGGAGTTCCGTTCTTGATTAACACAGTTCTAGGTAATTCGAGCACCTTAAATGGCTGCTAGGGCGTTCCTTAACAAAAACTCCCGCCCCAGGGCGGGAGTTTTTGTTTTATACCCTGCACTATTAAAATAAATAAGAATTTAGAAATCCACAGTTTTTCTACCACACTTAGTACAGATTTTAGTTTTACATGCGGAAATCGCTTTTAATTTTTAAAATACTCCTTTGCCTAGCTATCCTTGCGGGCTTCTTTTACATTTCGGCCGTAAGAATCGACACCGATTACTGGTGGCACTTAAAAGTTGGCGAGCGGATTTTGGACAATAAAGCCGTACCCCATGAAGACATTTACTCCAATTCCATGCCGGGGTACAGATGGGTTGACCACGAATGGCTGATTGACGCAGCTTTGTCATGGCTTAACAGCCATGGACTTTCAAAACTCATCGCTCTGATTTTCTCCCTTTTAGCGGCATTGCCTTTCCTTATATGGATAATCCGCGCAAATTCTCTCGAAATCATTTTTGCTTCTTTTTTAGGGGCATTTTCACTCATTCCGTTCATAGGCATACGCCCGCAAATAATTTCGTTTGCGCTCTTCTTTATTCTGTTTGAAATTCTCCGCGAACGATACTGCTCAAACACAGAATTCAGGACGTCGAAGTTCTTCATCGGAATCCTTCTGTACTTCTTCGTCTGGGCGAATCTTCACGGAGGTTTTTTCTCCGGGCTTGTCATTCTCGGCTTGTTTATCTTCCTCAACTATTTTCAGCTATGGCTGAAAAACATGAAGATTTATTACCGGCACATCCGATACGACACCATGTTTTTTTCAGGAGCGCTCCTTGTCGCGCTCATAAATCCCTACGGAATTGACTTATACAGAGAGGTATTCAGGGTGATGTTTTCTTACGAGACGCAGCGCTACATAGTAGAGTGGCGACCGGGACTGGACTATCCCTACATAGGATTGATTGTTTTTGTTGGCCTCTTTTTATTCCTTCTAATACAATTCGTCCGTTATGTGCCGCTGTCATTAAGCGCGCCCGCAATTTTTTTCGCTTTTCTCTACGTTAAATCTTTGCGTCAGGCGCCATTCTTCGTTATCGCGGCGTTGCCTTTTGTCGAGGCCGGACTTTCACTCGCAAAACAAGGGATAATTTCGGCATACCGAAAAAAGCCGTTCAGAGAACTGACGAAAAAGATGTTAAAGGTTCTCGCAGCGGTGCTTTTTGCCGGCACCGTTTTCTCATTCTCGTATTTCGCGTTCAAAGTTTACGGCAACAACTATTATTATCCAACACGCGCAGTTCAAATTTTGAAAGAGGAAATCAAAAAAGAGAAAGTTGTTCTCATGAACTATTACGGCTGGGGAGGATATATTATTTTTAATGCGCCGGAAATTAAGGTGTTTATTGACGGGCGCATGCCGCACTGGGTAGACGAAAAAGGAAATTCCGCTATGAAAGATTATGTCCGCGTGTATTACACCACCGATCGCAATGCCGTCTCCGAGGTTTTTAAGAAATATGGGATAAATACCGCGCTTATAAAGAAGGATTATCAGGGTGTAAACGGGAATGTTACGCCGCTCGACGAAAATATAATCTCTCAAATGTTGAGAAGCAATCCTTTTCTCGGCAACATTTCAAACCGCATTGCAAACTTGCTGCTTCCGTTTCAAAAAGTGAACGATGTCCGCGCAATCCTTGAAAAAAGAGGGTGGAAAATTCTGTACGAAGATAACGATGCCGTACTTATGCGTTGCTACGCTGAAGCATGTTATTAGCCAAATCGTTCCAGAGAAAATAAAGAAACCCGCCTGCTTGCCTCTCGGCTAGCGAACGGGTTTCAACTCTTCCTGCGGGATTTTTCTTTATTACATACGGGTGAAGGAAACCTCCACCCGGGCCACGTCGGCCGTTGACCGGATGTAGACCTTCGAGATGTTACTCCCGATGGTCGCGACCTCGGTGTCGCACTTCCCGGTGGTCTTGTCGCACCGGTAAAGTTTCCTTTGGGGCGTCTGGAGGAAGCGCTCTTCCGGCCCTTCCGGACCGGCCGGCCGCCGGATGATGATGTTGCGACTGGGTTCAAGAAGAACCCAGTAGAGGATCGGTATCTTCACCTCTACCTCGTCCCGCTGGCCGACGTTGATTACTCTGTCGTAGCCGCCGGCCGCGGCAGGCGGAGATGGTTTGAAGAACGGCTCCATCCTCGCGGCCGCTTCGTCACGCCCGCCGGCAAAGAACACCAGCGTCACGATGATGAGCGCCACCAGGGTGACACCGCCGAGCTTCCTCAAGCCACCGGCGAAGAGAAACACACTCGCCAGTATCAGGAGGAATGTCAGCGGTATCAGCCCACGGTCGTTTGTAACCGGCACTCCCGCGAAGTAGGCACCGATCGCAAACTCGATGCCGGCGACAATTGCCAGTCCCGCGAGTACTTTCCTGCCTGTCGGCAGAAAGCTCGCAACTGTGGACCCGCCGACAATACGCCGCCCAATGCGCGCCCGTCTCCTCGCCGCCCTTGTGGGAACGTTGAGGAAAATCAGGAGCACAACGGCCGAGTACAACGGCAGTAGCGCGATGATCGCTGTCAGCGTCGGCCGCCCGACGATACTTACCGCAACCATCAGAAGCGGCCACAACAGGACAAATACCACCGCCCAGTTCACCCAGCGGCCGAAGATGCCCAGCAGCGACAGCAAAATCTGAAACGTGCTTCTCATGTTAGCCCTCCATCCGTCTGAGTTTTCGGGCGGGCGGTTTTGCAGCCGTCTCGAGTTTGTCGTTAGCCAGTTTCGCCAACTGTACCGCTTCTACGATTGCTACACGGGCGATTTTTTTTGTTTTCTCCCAGATCTCTTCCCATTTGATGGGTTTGAGTTCGGATTTCTTCGCCTCGGCCTCAGCCTTCGCAGCCGCTTCCGCTGCCGCCTGGTCGATCAGACCGACCAGTTTCTTTCGGGCTTCGAACTCGGCTTCGAGCTGCGCTATCAGCCGCTCAAGATCCTCTTTGTTCCTTGTGCGCTGCATTCTTTTTTCCGACGACTGGATGAATCTCTTCATCCAGTCGTCGGCGATTGCTTTCGCCTTTTGGGGCGAGGACGAGGAGTTGTAAAGCTCTTCGCCCGCGAACTCGAGGAAGTCAGCCAGAGCTTCGCCGATGGCGTTGCCGACCGTGCCAAGCCTTTTAGATCCCTTCTCTATCAGCTCGCGGACGATGCCCGTGAGCCGAGCGGCGCTCTCGGAACGTAGCCAGCTGTCTTTCGGAATGCTGGCCACAGCCGCTCTAGCGGCTTTTATCAGTTCGGGGCTGATGAAGCCCACAAGGCTCGTTAAAAACCATTCCAACAAGCCTTCCTGCCTTTTCTCTTTCTCTGCCATTGCGTTCTCCTTCCTCCGCCTGAGCGGAAATAAAGTTAATCGAAAAATCCCTTTGCCCCGCGCCTTTTTTGCAAAAGACACAGGACACCATGATTTCAAGTTGCTTCGGAACAGGCCCGTCCCGCTTCCTTTGTTTCAAAGGTGCGGGATTTCAGGCCGTTCCGATGTGCCTTAAATTAAGCATAAAACCATAAAAAAGTCAACCCCTTATGTACATTCCCGGTCGCGTTAGCGCACTTTTGAACAAATAGAACAAATAACAAATAAAGGAGAAAATCGCCCCGCCGCCATCCAGCCACTATGCTATAGCATAGCGTCCGTGATAGTCGTTTTATTTCCAAGTTAATAACCAAAAAATAACCTGGAACAACTTCGGAACAACCAAAAAAACACACCGCATAATCGTGTCACTATGCTATAGCATAGTGCTGTGTTATGCTTGCCGTGTGGAGCGCGCAGACAATCCAAACAAAAATAAGTTCACCCTACCGCCGATTAAAAATTATTCGTCGCGGGCGGAATGGGAAGAAGCATGCTGGCGCGAAGTAATAAAATCGGAAAAACTGCTGCAATCATTAGTCACCAACCATGAACGCCGCGACATAGTGCTTCGCGCGGCGGCACTGGACAGACTTTTTTCGGGAAAAAGTTACAAAGAAATCGGCGGAGAATTACTGCTTTCCCCGCAAACAATAAGCGCAATCAAAAAATCCTTTAATGAAAAAGGCTACCACAGCTACTTCGAACGCGGTAAAAAAGAAAGGAAGAAAAAGATATACAGCGAAAACATGTTTTCAGTTAGGAGAAAGAGGCGCGGAAGGCCGATTCGCACAAAATACGGAATAGTTCATATACCAGATTAACCACTATGCTATAGCATAGTGGCGGGAGTATTGTTGCTGCTATTTTTGCAGCAGTTCTTTAGCAGTTTTTTGCAGCAGTTTGTAGCAGTACGCAACAATATTTTTTACACGCAACAACATATAATTGCGGTGCGCAAATCAAGAAGGTAATGTGCAAGGACATATGGCGGTTTCCCTAGAATGGGGAAATAGCTGTATCAATCACACTTGAAAGCGTGGTTACGAAAACGTATAAATTATTAAATGTCTCCGTGGCGGAACGGCGTATGCCCAAAGTGCTGAGGTGGCGAAACCGGCAGACGCGCAGGGTTTAGGACCCTGTGGGGAAACCCGTGAGAGTTCGAATCTCTCCCTCAGCACAAAAGTTTTTACCTTAAACCCTATTGGCTAGTCGCTAATAGTTATTCTCATCTCCCGTTGACGATGGCGTCAAAACGGTTCATGTCCTGCGTTGCTTGCCGATCAAAGTTGTTTACCGCCGTCACTTCCGCGTTTATCTGGCTTAAAAGTTTTTCGATTTCTTTTTTCCCGCTCTTCCCGCTGAATTTCGTCTCCAAGGCGACGAGAAGCTGGTTCAAATAGTCGCTGTAGTTAATGAGGCGGCTGATGAGCGCAAGGCGGTTGGAAATCGCTTCCAGCGCGGCTTGTCTTGCCTCAAAAGAAGAAATGTCGGAAAGCGACGCGGTCATTTTGGAAACCTGATTGGAAAGCTCAACCGCCTGCGTTCGTATTCCCTTGCTTCTTTCAATCGCTTCCAGCGCGGCGTTCGTCGCTCCGGTAAGATCTCCCTGTGTTTCAAGCTTGCTGATTTTATCCAAATCGTCGGCGGACTGATTGGAGAGATTTACTATATTCTGGGAAATTATCGCGCCCTGAATTCTCGCGTCTATAAATTCCTGAGGAATGCTGTTTGGAGATAAAATTCTGAAACCGAAAATTCCCGCGATTCCAAGCGTCATGACAGTGATAAAAATTTTTGTCGGCCGAGAGAAGTGGAACATCGTTGTCGAGCCTGGCTCGATTGACAGATTTTATTTTTTTATTTCTAACAGATTTCCGAAATTTTTGCAAACGAAAAACGGACGCGATACAATGAAAATTCCGGCGGATTAATGCCGGGCGCGAAAGTAAGCGGGTATCGTATAACGGCATTACCTTAGCTTTCCAAGCTAATGACAGGGGTTCGACTCCCCTTACCCGCTCCCGAGTCAATTAAATTTTAATCCGGAAGAAATTCTTCTTGCCGACTTTTGCCGTTTCGCCGCCCTTCAGTTCCAGCGATTCATTAGGGTTTTTCTTGACTTCGCCGTTTATCTCAACCGCGCCCTGCATTACGAGGCGCCGCGCCTCGCTTTTGCTTTTGACCGTTTTTGCCGCCAGAACAAAATCAAGGACGTTTAACTTTCTGGATTTTAATTTCAACTCGGGCACGGAGGATTTGGAAATTTCTTTTCTTGAAAAGATTTTCTCCCAGTTGTCCGCGACCCGCTTGGCGGCAGTTTTCCCGTGGTAGAGAGAAACAATCTCGGTTCCCAGCCGCATTTTCAAATCGCGCGGCGAAAGTTCTTTCTCTAATTTCTTGAATGCTTTCTCGTCCAACTCGGTGCACATTTCAAAGTATTGAGACATCAGCTTGTCCGGCAAGGACATAATTTTCCCAAACATACTCTCTGCGTTTTCGGTCAAGCCGATATAATTTTTCGCGCTTTTGCTCATTTTCTTTTCGCCGTCTAGCCC
>DAIDAM010000018.1 GCA_027310625.1 bacterium | reverse complement strand
AAAACTGTCAACGATCTCAACAAAGCGCTTGCCGAATACATCCCTTACTACAACGGGAAACGGCTGCATTCTGGCCTAGGTTTGCGTACGCCGCTACAGGCATTATCAACAAAGTGTTTCCAAGGTATTGATTAGAAGACGGCTCGCCGCTCATCGAAAAAATCATTATGAAAAAATTTTCTTCCCCCAAAATTAAAATATGGTTCGAGCCGATGTTTTTCTTTAGGTTCTTTGGCAGTTTTTATCTGCGCGGCTCCGCTGCAATTCGGATTTTTTGCGAGGATTCCTCGCCGCTTGCGGCGGCGAAATACGTTCGAACTAATTTAAGAATGGCGCGCACAACAAAAACAGCACGCCGCAAGCGTGCTATTTTTGTTGTGCGCCCTCGGAAGGAATCCGCTTCGCTAGAACCTTACGCCTCACCCCGACCCCCGTCTGGGACACCTTCTGGTTTCCCATTCCGTCCCGACTGCGGTCGGGACGGCCTTCCAACGCGGGGTGATGCTGGGTTCGATTCCATGTAACATATAACAAAAAAGAACACGTCGCAAACGTGCTCTTTTTTGTTATGCGCCCCCGGAAGGAATCGAACCCTCATCAACGCCTTAGAAGAGCGCTGCTCTGTCCGTTGAGCTACGGGGGCATGTCGGGCTTTCGCCCTGTCGGGCTGCCGAGATTTGAACTCGGACTAAATCCTCCCAAAGGACTCGTGCTGCCGTTACACTACAGCCCGGCTGATACACCTTTATTCCGACGAGCGAGGATGCAAAATGAAAAAGATTTTCATTTTGTCCGAGCGCTGTCGGAAAAAGTGGAGTACCACTCCACTTTAAATTATCGCGGAAATAGATTAAAATCAACTTTAAAATAATTTTGTTGGATTAACTGATTTATTCTCAACGCACGAATTTTCGATTGTTGACTTTTTGTCAACAATCGAAAATGTGCCTTATTTTAGCCATACTGTTTACACATTCAATAATTTTTCCATGAAACTGATTTGCCTGAACACCTGGGGCGGAAAGGTCTACGAACCGCTCATCAAATTCGTTCGCGAACAATCCCGCAACGGCGCGGATATTTTTTGTTTTCAGGAAGTTTTCCGCTCGCCGCGAAAAGACATCGAGGCAAGTCGCGGAACGAGAGTCCATCTTCTGGACGAGCTGGCTGCGATTTTGCCCAATTTCAATTATGTCTTCCATCCCATACTCTCCAATCAGGACGAGGAGGGTCCGGTTGATTTCGAAGTAGAAATCGGGCAGGCGGAGTTCGTGAAAAAATCTTTTCCGATTATTTCGTCGGGTGACGTGGAAATCTTTTCGCTGAAAGAACAAGAGGTGGCGGAAAGAAAGGAAAAGCGGGAATTTGAGCCGCGGAATTTCGGCTACATAAGAACGAATATCAACGGCAAAAAGTTTACGATTATAAACGTTCATGGGCTTACCTCGTGGAAGGGCGAAGATAAGCTGGACAACCCCGAACGCCTCGAACAATCGCGCGTAATCAAAGAATTCGCGCTCAAGGAAAAAAATCCCGTAATCATCTGCGGCGACTTCAACATTTTGCCGCAAGCGGAAAGCATAAAAACTTTCGGCAGCAACTTTGAGGACTTGGTCAAAAAATACAGAATAGAAAGAACGCGGAGCAAACTCTCGAAATGGTACGGTTTGTCTGACGAAATGAAATTTTCCGACTATGTCTTCGTGTCGCCCGATGTCAGAGTGTACGATTTTTCCGTTCCCGAAGATGTCGCCGTTTCCGACCACTTGCCGCTGATACTCGAATTCAATTAAGATAACTGCAGGCCCGTCTTCGCCAGGGCTACGGCGGGCAGGCAGCGGTGGAGCGGCTCGTTTATTCCCGATTTGCTTAGCGAGCACAAGCGAGATTAGCAAATCGTCATGCCAGAGGCAGATCCGCCTCTGGTGGACAATCCCGCTTAAAGTGGGCGGCTAGCTCAGTTGGTTTAGAGCGCTTCGTTTACACCGAAGAGGTCATAGGTTCAAATCCTATGCCGCCCACTTTGTGCGGGACACCGAGAAAATTTTCAGAGCAAGTCTCGCTATGTAAAAAAATGGATATTTTATCTCACGGGCTTTGGGCAGGCGCGGCAGCCAAAGGAATCAATTTAAAAAAAGAACGGAAGTTGAACGTCTGGTGGACGGCTTTTTGGGGTGTCTTCCCTGATTTGTTCGCTTTCACGATTCCGTTTGCCTGGCTGTTATTCAATTTGGCGACGGGCAACGTTCAGTTTTCAGATTTGCACCGCCCGACGGGCGCGGAACCGGATGACAAATTTCTTTTCGGAAACGGAGACGCCCGACAAGCGCAATCGGCAATCGCCTATCTCACTTCGTCGCTCTATAACATCTCGCACAGCTTGATTGTCTTCTTGTTTATTTTCGGATTGATTATCTTGGCACGGAGAATGTTCAAAAAAGAAAATGTCGTTATGCGGGAAACGGACGCTTCGCCACGGCGGCGAGGCCCGCTCGTTCCTTGGGAGATGAGCGGCTGGCTGCTGCATATAATTCTCGATGTTCCGACTCACTCTTACGCTTTTTATCCAACGCCGATTTTCTGGCCGCTGTCGGGATGGAAATTTCAAGGGTTCGCGTGGGCGAATCCGTGGTTTATGGCCGTCAACATCTCGGCAATCGCGATTACCTACCTTGTGATAAGGCGCTTCGAGAAAAAGAAAATTATTTCTTGAGCCAGCGGTCGGGATTGAACCGACGGCCTACTGTTTACGAAACAGTTGCTCTACCACTGAGCTACGCTGGCATTTTTCTAACCAATATCAAACTTAGAAGTGGTAGTAAATTTAAAACGGTAATGAGCTACTCCGGCGTCATGCGACAAGGACGAGATTTATTTTGCGGCGGTTTTCCCCGCACAAAGCGGAAGGGGTGGGACTCGAACCCACAAGCCCCTTGCGGGGCGCTGGTTTTCAAGACCAGTTCCTTGCCATTCGGAGCACCCTTCCGCTTTGCGCGGGATCGTCATCCCTTTAGGAAATCTTCCGCAGGCATAACGATTTTCTACAATCGGCAGCGAGGAGAAAATAAACGCTGTAAGCATTTATTTTCGGCGAGCGAACAAATTGACGAAGCAAAGCCTCATTATCTCATTGTATTCGGTAAGAAAATTGGGGACAAGCCGCCGTCTTACCTGCCCGCCTCTGGCGGGAACCGCTCGATCACCCTACCGTTTTTGTTTGAGATGCATCTCGTCCGAGCGTGCCCGCATCTGAAACAGAGTAAGACAAATTCGCGAAGAGTTCAATTACATCCTGTATTTGTATTCATCCGGCTTTTTCAAATTTTTTCCTCCTTCACTCGCTATAATCCCTTCTTTTGCAATATGCGCTTGTCGACGCTTCATTTCCAAATCTTTCATTTTTCTCCAAAGTTCCGATTTTTCCGATTCCGATTTACTCGCTTTAAACTTGGCTTCCAGCGCCGGGAGTGTTCTATCAACTTCATCTATTATTTTCTGTTCATTCCTTATGCGCCCAAGATAATCCTCGGCGTACTCCCCGCTCTTATCTCTCTCAAACGGCACTCTCTTTTCCTGCGGTTTTCCTACATGTCCTTCGGAAGAAAGTTTTTCCATTTGCCCATTATACGACAATCTTTAAATTTCGGCAAAGTTCACGTTATGGTTCAATAGCTTGGAAACACCCATCATCGTTTAGACTATGAAAATGGCATATTCAAAAAATCCCTACCTGCCGCGCGTGCGTCGAGACGCAGCGGACCTGGTACGAAGAGGGTGGGGCGTTAGAAGGGTGGCGA
>DAIDAM010000016.1 GCA_027310625.1 bacterium | reverse complement strand
AAAACTGTCAACGATCTCAACAAAGCGCTTGCCGAATACATCCCTTACTACAACGGGAAACGGCTGCATTCTGGCCTAGGTTTGCGTACGCCGCTACAGGCATTATCAACAAAGTGTTTCCAAGGTATTGATTAGAAGACGTTTCGGTTTTATAGCGAGGTGCGGTTTTTTATTGTGCTTGACCCCGCACCTTTTAGAAAAAGGTGTGGGGGTTGACAACCATAACTCCTCGGCTATAATTACCTGTAATTAGATGAAATACACCACCGTTTCCATACCGGAACCGCTCAATAAAAAAATACAAAAACTGATCAAGGGCACGGGTTTTCCGTCCATGTCCTCGTTTGTGGTATTTATCCTGCGCGAAATTCTCGTTGATGCGGACCAGAATTCGCTCTCTGACAAAGAGAAAATTAGTGAAAAAGTAAAAATGCAGCTTCAAACGCTTGGGTACCTAAAGCGGACTAATGGCAAGTAACTCTTAATTATTTTACTATATTATTACTATGAAAGATGATCAAGATTCGAAGGATAAGATTATGGAACAACTTAGAGCTCTGGGGTATGTTGACCCCGGAGCCGGAAGCTCGATGTGGCAGATTATGTTGGCCGGTTTTTTCGGCGTATCGGCCCGGATCAAAAAATTCTTCCTGAGACGGAATTCTAAAGACCAGGAAGATTAACGTAATGGATAATTCAAAGAAAATTACCGCTTCTTTCAGGGATCCGGCTGGTTTTGTTTTTTTGAAACACGGTGTGTTATACCGGCAGGTCAATAATTTTTATGCCCGCGACTACAATCTCTTGATGCAGTCAGGATTGTATGAAGAGCTGGCGAAAAAGAATCTGCTTATAGCGCACAAAGAGGTTAACGAAGCAGGCTTTTCTCCCGATGCATACAAAATCATACAGCCTGAGTTTATCCCGTTCATCTCTTATCCGTATGAATGGTCTTTCAGCGAGTTAAAGGATGCCGCCCTGCTTACGCTCCGAGTGCAGAAAATCGCCCTCAGGTTCGGGATGTCGCTCAAAGATGCTTCTTCGTACAACATTCAATTCAAAGACGGCCGTCCGATACTCATTGATACTCTTTCATTCGAAAAGTACAGAGAGAATGCTCCTTGGGCGGCTTATCGGCAGTTTTGCCAGCACTTTTTGGCACCACTCGCGCTTATGAGCTTGAAAGAAATAACGCTCAACCAGCTTTTACGGATCCATATTGATGGCATTCCTCTTGATTTGGCGAGCACTCTTCTTCCAAAGCGAAGCTGGTTCAAACCCGCTCTATTTTTTCATATACACATGCACGCAAAGGGTCAGCGTTATTTTTCCGACAAAGAAGTGCGTCTTGAGAGCAAAAAGTTCAGCCGCGTTTCGTTGTCCGAACTCATCGAAAGTTTAAGGATAGGAATTTCATCGCTCTATTGGGAACCGAAGGGCACGGAATGGGGTGATTATTTTGGTAACACGAACTATTCTGAGACAGCAATAGAAGAAAAACGAGACATTGTGTCAAAGTTTGTCAGCCTGATACAACCGAAACTTGTTTGGGATGTGGGTGCAAACGATGGTTTTTTCAGCCGTCTATCGAGCTCGAAAAATATACCTACCATCGCGTTCGATATCGATCCGGCTGCGGTCGAAAAGAACTATCTTGCAATAAAGAGTAAAAAAGAGAAAAATCTGTTGCCGTTGATTTTAGATTTGACTAATCCGAGTCCGTCTCTGGGCTGGAACAATAAAGAGAGCGCGTCGCTTATTGAAAGAGGTCCCGCTGATTTGGCACTGGCGCTGGCGCTGATTCATCACCTCGCCATTTCAAATAACGTGCCATTTTCGATGGTGGCGGATTTTTTTTCGAAGATTTGCAAGGCGCTTATAATCGAATTTATTCCAAAAGATGACTCCCAGGTCCAGCGCCTTTTGAGAAACCGGTACGATCTATTTGGCTCTTATTCGAAAGAGAATTTCAAAGAAGCATTCGAAAACTTTTTTAGCATAAAAGAATTTTATCAAATACCAGGCTCGAAACGAGTCATATATTTAATGAAAAAAAGAGGACAATGAGCAGGAAACCGAACATTATTTTGATTACCTGCGACACGGTACGCGCCGACCGCCTCGGTGTACTTGGATATGAGAAAAACATAACCCCATTTTTAGATTCGCTTGCGAGGCGGGGTATTTTTTTTACACGCGCTTTTTCTGTGAGTACCGATACTGCGCAGTCGTTCCCGGCCATCATGACTTCTACATATCCCCTAGATTACGGCGGTTACGCGTACATTGAGCGGCCGCGCGTAATGGTGAGCGAGGTTCTGCGGGATGCCGGATACCGCACGATGGGATTCCATTCCATTGCGTATTTGTCTGCATATTTCGGTTATGACAAAGGATGGGATGAGTTCCATTTTCTCGACCAACCCGACGATAAAAACATGCCGTCGTGGATGCTCCAGGGAACGCGCTGGGGAAATTTTTTAGAAAAATTATACACTGTTCGCAAATGGATTAGAGAAAACGTGCGATTTGTAGAAGCAACTCTTCTGTTTGTGAAACGCTTCGTGTTTTTCTGTTATTTTTTTATACACGACATTATGAAGCCCCCCTTCTATTTTTATACGGCGGAGGAGACGAATGAAGAGATCAAAAAAGTCCTTTCGCAAAAACAGAAACAGCCGCTTTTTCTCTGGGTGCACTATATGGACGCGCACAATCCCTACGGGATTTTTCTGAAACAGAAAGGTGGTTGGGGCGCAGCCAGATATTTTTTTGTCAATCATCTTCTGGATTTTTTGAACGAATATCCCCGTCTGAACAGAATCTTTACCGATTTATATTCATCTCTCTATGATCAGACGCTGCAGTATATTGATGATGCAATGCGCGATTTGTTCACGCATCTCCGAAAAATAGGGGTCTTCGGCGACGAGGATATCGCCATAGTAACGGCCGACCACGGCGAAGAATTCTTCGAACACGGAGGGTTCTTACATTCGCCCAAACTTTGGAATACGCATATTCATGTGCCGCTTATTGTCACCGGTCCCGAAAAATTGATGGGCAAACCGAGAAAATTGGATGTGCCGTGCAGCACAATTGACATCGCTTCGACAATAATCGATTTCGCCGGAGCCAGAAAACCACCATCCTACAGAGGGGGCAATCTTTTCGATTCCGCCGACAGACCAGTTTTTGCAGAAACATCCAGCCACAGCGGCATGCTTTCCAATGTTGTTCTTGCGGCGCGATGCGTAATCAGCGATGGCTATAAACTTATCGATGTAAAAGGGAAAAAAATGCTTTTCTCCCTTTCTGACGAAAAAGAAGAGCACAATCTTTATGATAAATATAACGGGGTTGCTAAGAAACTTGAAGGGCGCCTAGAAGATTTCAAAAACCGATGACTGTCTATATTGTGCCAGCCGGACCCAACACGTTCCCCAAAGAATATTTTGAGGGCAAGGGTTATTCTTTCCGGCCCTACGACGGCGGCAGTCCGAATGCGCTTTTCTGGAATTCGTTTTACGAGGAGTGCCGCCGGCGCGGCATTGCCGTGAAATCGTACCTCGACTGGAATAGGAAATCGGCAAAGCCAGATGACGTTCTTTTGGCATTGAATCACCCAGGCGAGACGCTTTTCTGGCGACTCTATTATTCGTTCGCCTATTTCAGGTCGGGCGGCGGTTTTCTTCTGAAGCGGCGGCGTTTTTTTCTGCGGAATTTTTCCTCGTTTGGCAGGAGAGTACTGATACAGCTTGAGCCGCCGGTTGCGATGCCCTACGTTTACTCGCATCTCGATGAGATAGCGAAGTCGGGATTTTACGACAGGATGTTTGCAATAGCCCGCGTGAATCATCCGCGCTGGGAATACTTCAACTATTTCGAACATCGGACAAAAGATATCACCAGCCCCTACTTTGATTCTCCGAAAATGAAATATCTGACGATGATCAATTCCAACGTCCGGCCGCACAAATTCGACAACGAGCTTTATGGCGAGCGCCTGAAAGCGATAAGGTTTTTCAGCGGCGTGCCGGGATTCGATTTTTACGGTTTCGGCTGGGACAAGCCTATTCGCCATCCTTTTTATATTCACTACGCGAAGTACATCAAGAAAACATGGCGCGGCAAAGTTCCCGACAAACTTAAAACAATGAGCGAGTACAAATTCGCGCTCGCCTTCGAAAACGACATTACTCCGGGGTGGATAAGCGAAAAAATTTTCGATTGTATGTCTACAGGGACAATCCCGATTTATTATGGCGCTCCCGACATTGGAAAATCAGTGCCGAAAGATTGTTTCATCGATTTCAGGGATTTCGATGATTACGGAAAGCTGCACGCTTATTTGACGAATATCTCCGACGATGAACTTGCAGATTACAGAACGAACATAAGAAATTTTCTGAAAATCCCTCCGGACCTTTCAAAATTGGCAGGATTCGTGGATAATGTATTAAAATAACCACCAAATGATTAAAAATATTTATCAAAGGGCAAAAAATGCCTACCAGAGAAAAGGCGCCAAAGGATTCTTCGCGACCGTCTTATTTAAAATAAAACACCATTTTTTCCGCAAGCCCTATTGGACGGTGATGCATTACATCCACAGCAATTTCCGCGCGCGCAGAATTCCTTCGTTCCCTTTTCAAGGGAAACAATATAATTATCTCTACAGCAAGAAAAATTTCACCTGGCGAAACGAAAGGTCAGTGGAAGTGCCCATCGGCTACAATCCGGAAATGGATAAATTGATAGCCGGAAATAAGCTGGGCATACCGTTTTATTTCATGAAACGCGTATCCAAGGACAATGAATGGCGCGAGGCGAAGTACGAAGAAGTGCGCGACGCCAAGTACGGTTACCCTTTCCCTTCGTCCAACGGCATTTACATAGGCATCTACGGGAAAAATTAGCAAAAGTGAAGATAGCTATCGTATTGTTTAATCTCGCGACTGAAGCCGGAGCTTCCCGCCTCCTGTTTTCTTTTGCGCAATCGCTGAAAAAGCAGGGGAATACCGTCGTCATATTCACCGCCGACTACGATCCGAAATGTTTTTCTCTTCTTTCTCGGGGACTGGACATAAGAGAAATCAGAAGCCGTGTGCCTTTTTCTTCCGTTTTCGGATCGAAAACGATTTTCGGAAAAGCGTGGGAGAGTGTAAAACTGTACAGATTGGCGGGAATAAACGCCGAAAGAATAACAGCGGCGATGGAAGACGACTTCGACATTGTCAATTGTCATACCGATTTTTCCTATCGGGTCGGCGCGATGTATAAGAAAAAAAATCCTAAGGCAAAATTCATTTGGACGATGCACGATTCGCCATTCGATTTCAATCCCAAAAAGGGATTTATCAGAAATCTTTTAAGCAGAATGTTTTATGCCGCGCAAGAAATGATGGAAAGGAAATTTTTCAAGAAAGCAGATATAGTTGTTGTTATCGACAATCGAAACAAGGAAATCGCCGAAAAAGAATTGAAACTGAATACTAGAATATTGAGGGGCGGCGTGGACTTCGACGCCTTTTACAAGCCCGTCAAAAGCAAGCCGGTTTCCAAAAAAGTTAATCTTTTGAGCGTGGGTTCGCTCGGACGCTACCGAAGATTCGAAGACGTCGTAAGCGCGACGGTGATTTTGAGAAAAAGAGGATATGATGCCAGAGCCCTGCTCGTTTGTAAGGATTTTTGGGGAGACAAGGATTATCGCGCCGAGTTCGAGAATTTCATAAAAAAATCCGGCGTTGAAGATTACGTAGACGCCAGATTTGAAGGCATTCCGGAGAATGATTTTATGAGCGTTTACAAAAAAAGCGACATTTACGTGTACGCGACGCACATTAAAATCTGGGGCATCGCCCCGTTTGAAGCCATGAGCGCCGGCTTGCCGCTTATTGTCTGCCGCGGTTCAAGCGACGCCGAGGTTCTTAAGGACAACAGTAATTCCCTCTTTTTCGAACCATTGAATCCGTCGGACTTGGCCGATAAAGTTGAAATTTTGATTAACAACAATGATCTCCGAAGAAAGGTAGCTTCCAGTGGGCAAAAATTCGTTAAGGAAAATCTCAGCTGGGACGCTTACGCCAAAGGTTTTCTGGAAATCGCTCTTGCTAAAAAATGAGAATAATTTACACCGGCATCCAATATTCGTTTTATAAAAAAGCAGCCGGCTTGAGCTTTGAACACAATAATTTTTACTTGAGTTTGAAGGAGTTGCCGGGCGTGGAAGTGAGATATCTTCCTTTCGACAGGATTCTTGAGGTGGGCAAAAAGAAATTCAACGAGGAAATTTTTGAAGCTGTGAAGGAATGGCAGCCGGATTTGCTTTTCGTCTTCATGCTAACAGACGAGGTTTTTCCGGAAACGCTGGCGGCGGTGAAGCGGGAAACAAAAACGAAAACGCTGGCGTGGTTTTCCGACGATACCTGGAGATTTTGGAATTATTCCCGCTACTGGGCGCCGCATTTCGACTGGGTGGTGACGGTTTACGACGAGCCCTACGAGTGGTATCGAGAACTCGGGTTCAAAAACGTAATCCGCTCGGCCTGGGCGGCGAATACGAAACTGTACAAACCGCAATCAGACATCAGAAATCAGACATCAGAAATATTCGAGAGGCGAGACTGAAAATCCGGGATGGGTTGCGGTTTCCGAAGAAAACCTTCCCGTTAAATTGCCGCCGGTGAAAAAATACAAGCCGACCGGCACAGGAGAATCGCCGCTGGCCGCGGTAAAATCCTGGGTTAACGTCAAATGCCCGAAATGCGGCGGACCGGCAAAGCGGGAAACAAACACAATGCCGCAGTGGGCGGGAAGTTCCTGGTA
>DAIDAM010000010.1 GCA_027310625.1 bacterium | reverse complement strand
CAAAAATCAAATTGTAAAATCTATTTATGAAAAACGTTTTGATAACCGGCGTCGGAAAAGGAATCGGAAAAGCGCTTGCCGAAAAATTTCTCAAGGAAGGATTTTTTGTGATAGGGACGATTTTCTCCGGCGAAGCGTCGAAGGGCGGGAATATTTCTTTGCACAAACTTGATTTGTCGTCACGCGAAAGCATCGCTTCGTGCGCAAAAGAAATCGCCTCGCTCGGAAAGAAAATAGAAATTTTAATAAACAACGCCGGCGTTCTTCTTGACGAAGACGAAACGAAAGTCATCCCGGAAAAACTCCGAAGAACACTGGAGGTAAATCTCATCGGCACGGCGGACTTCACGGAACTCGTAATTCCTCTGATGGAAAAAGGCGGACACATCGTAAACATTTCATCAACCGCCGGGTCTTTGGAAATGTCGGGTCGCGGAATCAGTCATCATCCTTACCATTATCCCGCCTACAAAATTTCCAAAACGGCGCTGAATATGTACACCGTCACGCTCGCCTCGCGTTTGAAAGAAAAAGAAATAATTGTTTCCTCGGTTCACCCCGGCTGGGTGAGAACGGAAATGGGCGGCGAAAACGCGGACATATCGCCCGAAGAAGCCGCGGAAGGAATTTTCAAAATCGCGGTTTCAAGACCGGAAACCGGCAAATTCTGGTTCCAAGGCGAGGAACTGCCGTGGTGAGAAGCCGGCAAAACAACATTAATTTCGCGCTGTGGATTACTTCCGTACAAGCGGCGCAATTCGGACGTAAAATATAGTCAGCTACGCGGAAGGAGGATAACATGAACCCCACCGCCGCCCGAGACCGACTCAAAGGCAAAATCCGTTTCTTGTCCCCCGGCGAGCAAAGCGCCGTTCTCGACAGGTTCGACGAGGAAGTACAAAAAAACCCATCACGGAATCCGGAGGACATCGCAAGTGAAGAAATAATCGAAGCTTACAAGCTCCTCGACGACTAGCCCGAGCCGGTATTCCAAGCCCCGCCCCCGCGGGGCTTCTTCTTTTGGTCATTGCGCGCCGGCGAGTGTTAATCTCCAAATCTAGATGTGATGGTAAAATAAAGTTTATGGCGGAGCGGAATAAAATTAGCAGCCGGAACATTGAAGGGCGTGATAAAAAACGAACCCTCCTATTATCTTGTGAAGGCGGATTTGAAACTCTACGAAGCGGTGGAAAAAGTTAAGGACTGCGTTTAGGGTGCGGAGCTCTCACCGTGCGTTGATATCTTTCACGAACTTGTCGAAGTCGTCGGTCACTTCAATGCTTTTCAGCTTGTAAATTTCTTCGGGGGCGTTGTGGGTGCCGTAGTACGTGCTTCTCGCAGTTTTGTATCCGGCTTCCTTCACGATGTCTATAATCTGGTCATTGTAATGACCGTAGGGATAAGCAAAGGTGTAAATCGGGCGACCGATGCGATTTTCAATGATTCCTTTCCCGCCGATAATTTCGCTGCGCAGGGCCACTGGGTCGGTAATATCGGCTAGATAAGGATGCGTCCTTGTGTGTCCGCCGATCGTCATACCGTTTTCATCAAGTGTTTTCACTTCGTCCCATGTCATAAAGCCGCTGCTATCGATCGCCCGCGTAAATACAAAAAAGGTGGCGGTGTAGCCATACTTTTTCAGAATCGGATATGCCCACTTGTACTGGTTTTCCCAGCCGTCGTCGAGAGTAATCACAATCGACTTCGGCGGCAGGGAAATGTTTTGTTCCAAGGCATCCGCCAGGTAATCAAGCGCAATTATAGACCAACCGTTGTCCCGCAGATACTGCATCTGCTTAGCAAATTGCTCCGGAGCAACGTCATAATATCGTTGAAGCGAAGTTTGCAGCGGCCCGTGCGGGGCCACGCTGTGGTAAATCAAAATGGGCACCCTGATCGAACCCGGCAATATTTCCTCTTTAACGCTTTGCAACGCTATTTCGGCGTTGAATTTATCGCTCTCCGTGAAAAATTTTTCTTTTTCGCCATTGCCGCTCCCGCCGCGAACGGCGAAATAAGCAGACATGCCCAGAAGGACGAAGATAATTCCGAGGAGCGTCAGGTGCAAAATATTGTCCTTTTGCACCGGATTAAATCTCTGCAGCGGATTGAACATTATCGGAATAATTATAGCATCATGCCATTAATTCCGCATCGTAGAATAAAAATATCCGCGCTTGTTGCGGATATTTTTAGTCCAGTGGAGATGGGCGGAGTCGAACCGCCGTCTAAAGATGTCGTCGCCGAACCTTCTACGAGCGTAGTCCTGCATCCGAATGGCGCGCTACGAAAGCGCCCATCCGAATTTTAGAACGAATGCTTCACAGAGTTTTCCTTCCGTTGAACGTGAAGCAGTCCAATCGGAGTTAGTCCCATTTATAACACCGGTTCCTGACCTAAGGGACGGAAGTCAGCCGATGTCCTGCTTAAGCAAAAGCAAAAGCGGGAGCTGCAACTCTTTGGTTGGCAGTTATGATTTTTTTGCCGATTTAAAGTTTCGACGAAACTGCTCGCGAGTCCGGGATTCGTCTTTATCGAAGCCGTTCATCCCCGACGGCGGGATAATACAACAAAAATGAAAGTTTGACAAATGCAACAAAATCTGCTATTGATTAAAGTGCAAATTTACATCCCGCGCCTTTAGCGCGATTCACATATTGGAGGGAAGAACCATGAATAAGATTCTGGATTTCGTAACCAACGTCGCGCTCGCCGCAGTGTTTTTCGCGGCGGCGTTGTTTGCCCTGCGGTACAACGCGGGCAACACCGTGCCCGGCAAAGAGGACTTCATCGGCCTCGTGATCTTTTTCGCGATGGCTGCCGCTGGTCTCCACTTCGCCAAGGAGGCGGTCACCGTTTACAAAGCGGAGTTCGCCAGTTCTTGGGTGCGGTTCTCGGAGAAGCTGGAAGAACTGAGTCGAGACGCCGAGCGTCAGTGGAGGGAGAGAAACAATGATTGATGACACCACCAAAGTTGACGCCAAGCGCGGCAGGGCGGTGGTGAACATTGATGGCTTTGAGCTGACGGTGATAGAAAAAGAAGGTCTGCTCATTGTGTCTCAAGTCAAGATACCGCCACGGCGCCGCGGACTGCTCACCAGAGAGTATCTGGATATGCTTTGTAGTGCGGCTGTACGCAAGGCCGTCGAAGCACTGGCCGACGCAAGAAAGGGCGGTCAACTCTCCTTAAAGTTCAAGTTTTAACCTGGCGGCGGGGTTCTCCTCCCTGACCCCGGCGGTGTCACCTCCCTGCACCGCAGCCGTTAAGGTTGGCCCCGGGCGTACGCCACAAGCGTACGACCCGGGGCATTCCATTTTTAATAAACATTTTGACAAAACGGGCACGGAAGATTAACATAATCTGGCGTTTGCGGAATCAAAAAGTAAACAAGGGCAATTCTTGAGTCATTCGCGTGGGCGCATTCGCCCGCCCGCCTTGCTTCGCAACGCGAAGCGGGCAGGTTAAGCGCTATTCGGATGCAAAGCAAACATCATTAAGCCGAAAATCAACAACGGAATAACCGCTCCCGAACTGCGTATCATCGGAAAAGACGGAGAGAATCTCGGCGTGATGCCGAGAGAAAAAGCGCTTGCGCTCATCGAAGAAGGAATTGACCTCATAGAAATAGCGCCGAGCGCGAAACCGCCCGTTGCCCGCCTGATGAGCTTCGACAAATTCCGCTACATGCAGGAAAAGGCGGAGAAAAAGGCGCGGGTTGCGCAGAAATCCGCCGGCCCGAAGCAGATTCAGATAAGCGCCCGCGCCGCGCAAAACGACCTTCTCATAAAAGCGAGACAGCTCGAAAAATTTTTGGAAGAAGGTAGGCAGGTGGACGTGGCAATGCGGCTGAGGGGGCGCGAGAAAGCGAACAAGGGATGGGCGCTCCAAAGATTGGATGATTTTCTCAAAATGATAACCGTGGAATACAAAAAATTAGGAGAGCCGAAATTCGGCGGCAGAGGATTGATGGTGCCGATAATAAAGAAGTAAGGAATGCAATCCCGTTAGAGACAACTAACCAATAAATTACGCATGAGTTTACAAATCAAATAAAAAAGTCGATTATTTTCAAGTCAATGATTTCACGGTCGTCTTTGACGACCTGTCTCTAACGGGATGCAGAAAAGTTTCATCAAAAGAATAAAACTTACCAAGAAGGGGAAGTTTATGAGACGACCGATGTCGGTCAATCATTTCCGCACCCGCAAATCCACCAAGAACATCAGAAGCAAGCGGAAGAGATTGCAGCTCAACTATCCTTCCAAAAAAATTCTCGATTACGCCGCCGCGGTGTTTTAACCATAAACAATTAGCGATTAGCCATTAGCCAATTTTATGCCCCGAGTAAAACGAGGAAAAATTCAAACGAAAAAACGGCGCGAACTTCTCAGGCACGTCAAGGGATTCCGCTGGGGAAGAAAATCAAAGGAGCGCGCCGCGAAAGAAGCGCTCCTTCACGCCTGGTCACGCGCTTTTCGCGGACGAAAGGAAAAAAAGCGCGTTTTTCGCCGGCTTTGGAACGTCAAAATCAACGCCGCCGTCCGCGCGCAGGGAATTTCCTACAGCCGCCTGATTCCCCTTCTCAAATCCAAAAATATAAAACTTGACAGAAAAATTCTCGCCGACCTCGCCGAGAACGAACCGGCGGTGTTTTCGAAAGTTGTGGAGTTTGCGAAAAAATAACGAACATTGTTCTAACGTTAATCTGCTTGTCACAAAATTATCAAAGCCGCTGACGATGTCGGCGGCTTTTTATTCTTGGACTGCGTTAGGGGTGACGGATTTCTCTTGCAGCATCTGCCCATGCTGCATTCGCAGTTTTCCCCGCACCAATTGGCATGCATCTGGCAATAACACGCCAGAGATGGAACATTCCCCATGGTCTGCAATACGCACTCGGGAAGTGTCTTTTCACGATTTGCTTGTTTGTCATACGTCGACTGCTTTTCGCTTTCTTTGCCATTCTCGCTCTCCTTTCGGCCAAGTCAGTACAGAAAAAACCAGTGTTACAAATAGCTTAGCATCATAATACCACAAAGTCGCGGAAAACAAATTTTAGAAAATTACATTGTTTTCTCTTTTTTTAATAGCATCAGTTTCTTTTTCGCCCCGCGGTTGTAGCCGCCGATTTTTCCATCGCTCCGCACAACGCGGTGGCAGGGAATCTTCGGGCTGAAATTTTTGTTCAAAATATTGCCGACGGCGCGATAAGCGCGCGGATTGCCGGCCGCCCTCGCGATTTCCCTATACGTTGCGGTTTTGCCGCGCGGTATTTTCCTCACGGCGGCGAGAACTTTCTTTGTGAATCCCGTTAGAAGCAGGTTGTCTTCAGGCAACCGTAACGCATGCCTTTTCAAGTGAAACGACATTTTTGCTTAAATTGCAAACTATAATTTCACAATCATGGCCTGTTGCTTCTAACGGGATGAATGAAGTCATAGGCCTGTTTCAATATTTTTTGATTACCCTTGTAGCGGTTCATTATTTTCATCGCTTCCGGAAAAGAAAACCACGCGTACCCCTGATGCTCGTGCGAAATCCTGATGTGCGAATTCCTCGTTTCGGCAAGATAAAAAATGACGATTTTGAAAATATTTTGCGGTTCCTGCGCTTTGCCGCCGCGATGCGCGCGGCTGCGGAAAGAAAATTTCTGATAAACTTTAAAATTGCTTACAAGCCGCAGATCGTGTCTGCCGAGACCCGATTCCTCCCTGGTTTCCCGGAAAGCGGCTTCCAGCGACCGCTCCTCCGATTCGATTTTCCCTTTGGGAAAATTCCAGTAGTTGTGTCCGTGGTAGAGAACGAGAAATTTTATTCCTTCGCTCGTTCTCCTAAAAACTATGAAGCCGGCAGAGATTTCCCGCTTAAATCTTTTTTGTTTCTCTTGGGTCATTTAAGGAATGATAACATCTTTTCCAGTGGCCAGGCGTTGATTATATTTTCTTTGGTTGCCACATCCTCCATGCAAAAACCCCGACCCCCGCTTAAGACACCTTCTGGTTTCTTACGTCGCTTCGCTCCTATCTTCCAACACGGGGTTTTTGCAATGCTGGGCATTTTTTTATTTTCCACCTTTCAAAAATTTCAGCATTTTTTCTAGCGACCATGCATTAACGATATCGTCTTTTGTCGCCCAGCCTCTGCGCGCCTGCGCGATTCCCAGTTCCAAAAAACCGACTTGGCCCGCCGAGTGGGCGTCGGAATCGATGCTCATTTTTACGCCTGCTTCGACGCATTTTCTGATGTAGTCGTCTTTCAAATCCAGGCGGTTCGCGTCAGCGTTTATTTCAAGAATCGTTCCTGTTTTCTTGGCGTGCGAAATCAGCTCCTCCACATTGACTTTGTAAGGTTCACGCCGGTTTATCAGACGTCCTGTCGGATGGAAAACAATGTCGACATGCGGATTGGACATCGCTTTTTTTATCCTCGCGGTCTGCTCCGCTTCCGAAAGATTGAAAAGTGAGTGAACAGAAGCGCCGACAACGTCAAGTTTCGACAAAACGCCGTCCGGCAAATCGAGCGAGCCGTCTTTCAAAATGTCGCATTCCGTGCCCTTGAGAACTTTTATTTTGCCGCCGAGTTTTTTGTTCAGTACGTCGATTTCATCCATTTGTTTCAGAATTCTTTTTTCGTCCAGTCCGCCGGTCATCGCCAGGCGCTTGGTGTGGTCGGTGATAGCGATGTACTCGAGACCCGCTTTGATTGCCGCCCGCGCCATGTCTTCTATGGAATCTGAGCCGTCCGTCCAATCCGTCTGCGTCTGCAAATCGCCGCGGAGGTCGCCGTAGCCGACGAGCTTCGGAAGTTTGTGTTTTTGCGCCAATTCTATCTCGCCCGTGTTCTCGCGCATCTCCGGCTCGACATACTCCATGCCGAAAGCGCGGTAGATTTCTTCCTCTGTCCTCCCCGCGATCATTGACGCAGACTCTCGCCGACTAAACGCTGACTTACGCTGAATTTTTCCGCGTCGTTCTGCGTGAAGTCCGCGTTGGTCTGCGTCTTTAAATAAGCCGTACTCGTTAAGTTTCCATCCTTTCTCTACGGCGATGCGACGCAAAGCGACGTTGTGGTCTTTTGAGCCGGTAAAATAATTCAGCGCCGCGCCGTACGATTCCGCCGGCACGACGCGCACATCGACATTCAATCCCGAGGAAAGCTTGACCGACGATTTGGTTTCCCCAGAAGCCAGCACTCTCGCCACCTCCGGCATATTCGTGAAATAATTCATCGCCGCGGCAGGTTTTTTGGAAATGACCAGAATATCGATATCGCCGATCGTCTCTTTTCGTCTGCGCGCCGAGCCGGCAACAACCGCTTTTTCGACGCCGGGCAATTCTCTCAATCTTTCTTCAATCATATATGCCGTCGGCAGAACACTTCCTAAAAGAAATCTCCCGCCGGCTTTTTCGATAAATTCCAGTCCCTTGATTATTTTTTCTTCGCTTTTCTCGCCGAAGCCCTCGAGTTTTCTTATTTTCCCCGCGCGCGCCGCTTTTTCGAGGTCTTTCAAATCAGCAACGCCGAGCTCCCTGTAAAGTTTTTTAATTGATTTCGGACCCAGACCTTCGATTCTCGCCAGCGAAGACAAATCCACCGGCGTTTTTTTCTTCAGCTGCTCGTAATATTTCAATTTTCCGGTTTTCAAAAGCTCCTCGATTTTTTCAGCAATGGAAACGCCGACTCCGGGAATTTCCTCGAGCGCTTTCAGCCCGCCGCTTCCGTAGATTTCAGAAACATTGTTCTCCAGTTCTTCCACGGCCAGTGCCGCTTTCTCGTACGCCCTCGGCTTGAAAGGCACGTTCTGCATCTCAAGGTATTCGCCGATCTCGCGGAGCACTCTCGCTACTTCAAGATTTGAAAGCATGAATCAAATGGAGCGGCCGACTTTGAATTGAAAGGAGTCACCTTCATGATGAATTGTGATATCGTCGCCGCGCGCCACTTCCTTTCTCAAAATCTTTTCCGCAAGCGGGGCGCGGAGATGCTCCTCCACGGCGCGTCTCAGGGGGCGCGCGCCGAAAGCCGGCTCGTAGCCGAGCTTCGCTATCTGCTTCACAGCCGATTCGTCAAACCCAAGCTTTATTCCCTGCTCAAGAAGCATCCCCCCGAGGTCAGAAAGGTTTATCTTCGCTATTTTGTAAACATCGTCCGGCGAAAGGTCTTTGAAAACGACGACTTTTGAAAACCTGTTCAAAAGCTCCGGTTTGAAAACGTCGGTCAGTTTTCTTTTGAGATACTCGGCGATATTCTCCATTTTTTCTCCTTTGGAAAGCGATTCGTTGATGATGTCGGAGTGGGCGTTGGAGGTGGCGATGATTATCGTGTTCTGAAATCCCACCGTTCTGCCGAGATTGTCCGTCAGCCGCCCGTCGTCGAAAACCTGAAGAAAAAGACCGAGGATGTCCGGGAACGCCTTCTCAAACTCGTCCAAAAGGATAAGTGAGTACGGTTTTTTGAGAACGGCGTCCGTCAGCGCGCCGCTCATTTTCCCGTCGGGCGAGCCGATGAAGCGGAAAAAGCTTGCTTTGTCCTGATATTCCGTCATATCAAATCTGATCATCGCCGATTCCGAGCCGAACTGGATTCTTGAAAGTATTTTTGCAAGCTCGGTCTTGCCGACACCGGTCGGACCGATAAAAAGAAAGCTCGCTATCGGGCCGCCAGGGCGGCTCAAGCCGCTCCTGTATTCGCGGAGCGCGGTGCTGACAACTTTCACCGCCTCTTCCTGGTCTATGAGGCGCTTATGTATCGTTTCCTCAAGGTTGAGGAGCGCCTCCGCCTCCGCCCCGCTCGCCTCGTGTATCGGCACGTTGACTTTAGCTTCGGCCGCTTTCACTATCCCATCCCGCGTCAGATATTTATTCTTTTCCCTTGCCGCCGCAGACAAAGCGCTCCTCAAAAGTTCTTGCGCGCTCGAGGGAAGGAATTTTCCCGCAAGGTATTTCTTTCCCAGAGTCACGGCCGCTTTTATCGCCGCGAAACTGACGACGATTCCCGTTTTCCTCTCAAGAATCAAACTGTCGTAGACAAGAATCCTCCTTGCTTCTTCCTCACTTACCTCGTTCACCATTATCACTTCGAAAATGTTTTTGATGTCGCTCCGCGGCTCAACAAATTCTTTGTATTCCCTCGGATAGGTCGCGCCCACGAGCGGGAAAAGGTCATTTTTCATTATCGGCATCAGCGCGTCAGCCGCCGAGAGATAATATTCCCCGGAGGTTCTGACGAGATTGTGAAAATCGGGAATGTACAGAATTACGTTTTCGGAAATCGTTATTTCTTCAACTATCTTTTTCAGGCGCGCCTGCAGTTCCTCGGGAGACGCGCCGGCGACCAAGCTTGAAATTTCCAAACTTACGAGGCGTTTGTCAAACAAGCGCTGGGGAACTTCGTCTTTCACAATCTGGCGGGCAAGGTGAAGAACCATCGTTTCTTTGCCCACGCCTTCCTCGCCGACGAGAAGAACATTCGGACTGAGCGGCCTGGAAAGAGTGTCAACCATCCTTTGATACTCCGCGTTGTGCCCGATGATGAAACCGACCTCGTTTTCCGCCGCCAAATCCGTCAAATCGGAACTGAATTTATCAAGTGTGGGCGTCGGCCTGCTTGTCCAAGCCCTGTTGACCACTCTGTGCCGCATTCCGCGCTGCGTCTCAAAACTGAACCCGCCCAAAGTTGAAGGCAGGCGGAAACCCCATTTTTTCTTGAGCGAACTCAAAAGAAGAGCCAATTCCAAATCGTCCGCTTCGATTGAAAACGTGTTGAAAAGGCGATTTATCGTCTCGTCGCCAACAAAGAAAAGACCCGAAAAAATATCGCTCGTTTCTATAAATTCCCGCCTATTTACGATGCTTCTCTCTCCCGCCTTCAAAATCAGCGCCTCCGCCATTTTTATAATCTCCTTTTTATTCAAACGCTTCGCTCCCGACGATTCGGAAAGCGACTCAATTTTCCGCCGGAGCTCGTCGGCATTGAGGTCAAGGCGCATAAGTCCCTCTTTAATTTCCTTTCTTTGCAAAAGTTCCTTGACTGCGTTTGAAAAGAAGTCCGTTTTGGAGATGACGCTTCTGTCAAAACTTTTTTCAATAACGGAATAGGCGGACGGCGACAAGTACTCCGCGAGATTTATTTTCCCCGCGGCCGGCATTTCCGAAAACGGTTTGTCTCCCTCGCCGAAATGAACGAAGTAATCGGCGAAGAAAAGAAGTATCAAAATTCCGAGCGCCCGGAGATTCGGGACGTCGGAAAAAGCCATGGAAAGACCGGCGACAAAGAAAACTGCGTAAGAAACGTAACCGGCAATTCTCACAAGAAGCCTTCCGGGCAGAGTCATTACGAGGCGCTGCTCATTGAAATAAAATCTCTCGTTCATGTGACCAATAACAGATAATTTATGACGAATAACCAATCACATAGAGAATTAAAACGACCGGCAGGGCAAGCCAGAAAATGTACACGATTGAAAAAACGACCAAAATCAGGAAATAAACCGCCAAGCTTCCGAGAATCCTGCAGGTTCTGAAAACGACGCCGATAATCCTCCCGATAACGGTGTAGTCCTTGAAAAGCGGCTGGAAAAAGTAGCGCAGCGTGATTTTCAGGGCAAACGCATAGTCAAGCGACTCCAGAAACGAAACGAGTTTGTGAAAAAAAACCCGCGAGGCGTCGGCGTACCAATGGTGAAAAAAATCGTAAATCCGGTAAAAAAATCTCCCGACCAAGTATGTCAGCGAAAAGTTCATTTACGTTAATTATATCACCGAGAAATAATTTTCGTACTTTCGTACCATTTCGTACTTTCGTAAGCTTCTCAAAATAACTTCTCCTGTTTTATTTTCGATTCTTTTACGCGCGGCGGCTCGGGCTTTGTTTCGGCAAGGAGTTTGTCCGCCTTCTCAATTATCTGCGGGAGTTTTTTCAAGTCGTCTTCCATTTCTCCGAGAACGGCGGTGGAACGGAGCGCCGCCGCCGGATGATAAACGGGATAAACGAGAAAATCCTTGAAGCGGAAAATTTTTCCGCGATCGCGGCTGATTTTGGCGTCGGGCAGGAAATAATTCATCGCGAATCTGCCGAGGGCGACGATGATTTTCGGCTTAATAATTTCGATTTGTTTTTCGAGATACGGCTCGTAGGCGGCGATTTCGTCGGGCAGAGGGTCGCGGTTTCCCGGCGGCCGGCGTTTGACGATGTTTGTGATGTAAACGCTTTCTTCTTTCCAGCCGAGAGCGCGGAGATTTTTCCGCAGAAGCTGTCCCGAACGCCCGACGAAGGGCCGCTTCTGCCTGTCTTCGTCGAATCCCGGCCCCTCGCCGATGAACATAACTTCGCTATCAGGATTTCCCTCCCCGAAAACCAAATTTGACTCCCGCAAGGGCAGGGAAGCGTCGGCGGCGATTTCTTCCTCGAGCTTTTTCAGCGCTTCGGGTTTGGTCATAAAGAAATTATATCAGTTTGACATTTTATTCTTTAGGTGCGGTATAAAAAACCCGTGGACAACCTAAGGAGGTTTGCGTTGTGAAAAAACGTGCCACGCTCTTTGAAAAAAGGTACTTCGAAATCAAGGTTAGTGTAAGGGAGATACGCAAAAAGCTGATGATGACACAAGAAGAATTCTCCCGGACATTCGGGATTCCTCTATCCACCCTCAAGAACTGGGAACAAGGCAGACGTGGCGCAAGGCCGCGCACCACTGCTTTGCTGCTTCTCAAGCTGATCGAAGAAAGCCCAGAGAGCGTGGGGAAGGAAGTCGCAAAAATTCTGAGGGTGAGAAAACTTCCGAGCCCGAGCAAATAGAACAAGACCGCCAGCAATGGCGGCTTTCCTTTTGTGCAGGATACTTGAATTAGTGCGAATCCATCGCGCCTGCGGCGGCGAGGAACCCACCCCGCGAAAAATCCGGAACACGGCGGAGCCGCACCGCTGACAATTTCAAGTTTTCCTTTGGCGGCGAATAAATCCAACCAAGAATTCGCGAAGTGAATACCCTGAATGAATCAAATGTAGAAAATAATGACAACAATTTCAATTTTAGAAAAAGTGAGGGGCCCCAAGCGGAAACATGTTTCCGCTTGGGGCTTTGGATCGCAGGCGCTGTCGAGTTGCCACCTACCGCACGGGTTCGGCACTCCTGGCTTCGCGCACGATGTTGTAGATGGTCGCCGGAACAGCGGTCATCGCGATGATAATGGTGGCGGGATAGAACCCGAAGTATATCGTCGCTCCTATCCATAGCAACACCCCGACGGCGGCCATGATCTGGGCCGCACAACTGATCCGCTTTTCGCTCGTCATACTGACCTCCTGTTTAGTGGGTTTGAGGGTTAAAGAACTTTATAATCCATCAGGATTACGCGGCAATTGTGACAGAATATAATGTAATTGTCAACCCCCCATGGTTCAATAGCTTGGAAACACCCATCATCGTTTAGACTATGAAAATGGCGTATTCAAAAAATCCCTACCTGCCGCGCGTGCGTCGAGACGCAGCGGACCTGGTACGAAGAGGGTGGGGTGTGAAAGGTATTGATTAGAAAATGGTCAAATCGTGGCACAAATCGTGGCAACAGAAAAAGCCCACATTTTAGGGCTTTTTCTGGGTTTTCGTATTCGTACTGGATTAAAAATTTTTCTTCCCCTTAAGCGAAATAGCAAATTCCGTTTTGAGCCGAAAATGCGATACGCGCGAGCCGCCGAGCGCAGCGAGGCGGCTTCCTCTGGCTTGCAATTTTCGAATTCGAAATGGTGCTCTCGGCAGGAATTGAACCTGCATCACCTCCTTCGGAGGGTCGCACTCTGCTTGCCTCGCACCTTTCTATGTGCCCTCGCGAGGAATCGAACCTCGATCTCAAGCTTCGGAAGCTCGCGTTTTATCCATTAAACTATGAGGGCGTAAAAGGTGCAGAAATCCATTGTCCGTCCGAGGCGGATCCGCCTTTGGCGGAAACTACGAGAGCTTTATCTGCCTAGTTTATTACGAAGTACCACGTTTCGTAAACCGCCGCCGCAAGAAAAACGAGGATCAGCATATTCGCAAAAAACTTTTTTGTCGCCGACAAAGCGAGAATTTTTTTGCTGACGAGGATGATAAAAACGTACTGCAGCGCCAAGAAAAATCCTCCTGCCAAACTTATCGCTCCCAAAAAACTGAAGATACCCGTAAAAAGGAGTAGAAGCGGAAGAAAAACGACGATCCAAAAACTGAATGACGGCGGCAAGTCGAGGTCTTTTTCAAGTTCGTTTCTGAGTTCCATGCTTATCGGCACGTGCGAAGTCCAGATGGCGAAAATTCCGAGCCAGCCGAGGAGTTGAATTTTCCACGACGGCCACGACGAGAGCCCGGAAAGCGTGTCTTCCGAAATCGCGCCGGCGGAGCCGAGAATCCCGAAGGTAAAAAGAAGATAGGCGGCCGCGGAAATTATTGTTCCGAGCGCGAGCTTCGAAAGCGCGCCGCCGTTCTTTTTGTCCCACTCAAACATCGGTTCTATCGCCGTCCACGCCGTCAGTGAGAAAAGCACCGCGCCGAAAGGAAACAAAAAGTTTTGAATGTTTATCGTTGGCGCGGCGGAAAGTCCGGAATTTCCCGTCAAAAAAACGAAAAGAATTATAAGAACCATCAAAACCGCTCCCCACAATTCCGCGCCGATAACCCGCGGCAGATTGAAAAAGAGCGGGAAGGTCGCGGCAATCCAGAACAAAACCGCGCCGAAATTTTCAAGCGGCGAAGGAAGAATCAATTTCCCGAAAATCTCGGCGAGAATAAGATAAACGACGAGAATCAAAAAAAGTCCGCCAACGACGGAAATTATCGCCGAGTAGTAAGCGAATTTTCCGAGGCGTTCGCGCACGAGGCCGAGCAGGCGTTTTCTCTCGTCAACCCGCGCGAGCGCGAGCCAGTAAAGCCAGTGAACGAAAATCACCGCCGCGCCCAAAACAGCCATGTAAAAAATTCCAAGCAGCCAGCCGGATTTTTGAAAAACGTAAGGCAGCGAAAACATTCCCGCGCCGATGGTCGTCGCCGTCAGCAATCCCACGCTGCCCCAAAAAGATTTCCGGTTAGCCATAAAATTGAAGCGATACGAACAACCCGAATTACATCCGAATGCCCCGAAAGTCTGATTCGGATGGGCGCATTCGGATTGCCGCAGCCAAAGGCGGAGGCGCGCTATTCGGATGCGTAAACCTCGTCCCCTTCCCTTACTTTGTCGCCGACTTTAATTCCCACTTCCTGTCCTTTTTTCGCCGCCTCAATCGGCTTGTGGTCGTACTGCATGGAATTTATCGTCTCGTTGAAATCCGTCGTCGCGCCCCGGAAATGAACTTTGTCGCCGACTTTCACCGCCTTACTGAATTTCACAATCGCAACACCGAGATGACCGTAATAGTGAGTAACGGCGCCGATTGGTTTTTCTTTTTTTTCAGCCATAATGACTTCTATTATTATACGACCTTTCCCCCGCACCAAACAAAATTATGATACGAAATTATGATTCAATTCAATTGGAAATTAGGAATTATTTATTCCAGCTCTTTTTCTTCCTCAACTATCATTTCCACCACTTTATCAAGCAGGGGCTCCACGTCTTTCCCGAAAAACGCTTTGCCGCGGCCGCGGCCGGCGCGCTCCAAAATATCCGGGAGCATATCCGTCGTCCCGCCCATGCCGAGCAGAACGCCCTGAGGTTTTCCGTCTTCAAAGGCGTCGGTGAACTCGTTGAGCGTTCCGATCCGCCCAGCAACAGTGATAACAGCGTCCGAGGCGCGCGTCAAAAGGAGGTTGCGTCCGGAATATCCGAAACCCGTGTAAACTATGATGTCGTGATAATCCAGCGGCAGATGATAGGTCTTCACGTGCTGGATTTTGGAATACGCCGGCGAAATGCCGATGACGAAACCGCCGGCTTCCTTCGCGCCCTTCGCCGCCCAGTAGGGAGCGCCCGTCGTCGCGCCCGTTATCAAAATTATTCCGCGCTTGGCGATGAGCCGCCCGAGTTCTTCAACTTTCTCCATCGCCTCCGGAGCCATGCGCGAGGTCTCCGCCGCGCCGGAGACGCAGATTTTGTACTTCAGGTGATAAAACCCGTGATTGTGGTTGTTGTTCTTTTTCTTTTCAAGCACG
Organism: bacterium; assembly: GCA_027310625.1. Taxonomy (GTDB): domain Bacteria; phylum Patescibacteriota; class Minisyncoccia; order UBA6257; family 2-01-FULL-56-20; genus JACQKT01. Next base: position 32,194 of record DAIDAM010000010.1, on the reverse strand, counting down.
TCGATTAATAACCGAATAGACTCTTTATCGTGACCCTGCCGGGTTCTTCTCCGTATTTGTTCAGTCCTTTATTGCCCTTCAAAAATAGCAGAAAAAGCCATGTTACAAAATTCAGATATGGAATAAAGCTCAAAATAGCCCACCATCCGCTTCTACCGAGATCATGAAATCTCCACACAGCCCAATAGATTTCATATCCGAATAGCACCGCGCTCAAAACAATAGTGATGGCTAAAGCAACAAAGAGAAAACTGCCAATTGTAAATGGTAAAGTGGCATTGGCAATGAGAGGAATAAAAACTACGAAGTACGCCGCATAAAACGCTAAAATGATGAAGCGTGTAAAAAGATATTGCGTGCGGTTGATTCTATTCCGCAATCCTTTGAAATTTTTGCCCATCAGTGACATTTCTTTATCAGTTCATTATAGCACGTATTTCTCTCCGAGCTTCGGGACTGCCGCTTCCACGGCGTAATTGTCCCTGATTTTTTGGGCCAGCACCTCGCTCGAACCTTCCTCGCCTTGAACCACGAAAATTTTTTTGAGAGATATGCGCATCGGTTTCAGCCAATCCAAAAGCTGTCCTTGGTCGGCGTGCGCGGAGTAAGCGCTGATTTCGGCGACGCGGCAGCGGACAGGAACTTCTTCGCCGAAAATTCTGACGGACTTCGCGCCGTCGAGAATTCTTCTCCCGAGCGAGCCGGCTGTCTGATAGCCGACGAAAAGTATCGCGCTCTTCGGGTCGGAGAGATAGCGCATCTCGTGGTGCAAAATCCTGCCGCCGTTCGACATTCCCGAGCCGGCGATAATCACCTTCGGCTGCGGCGCGTCGTTGATTTCCTTCGATTGCTCCGTCGTCAGTGTGAAGCGCAGGCCCGGAAAATTGAAAATATCGTCGCCGTCGCGTTCCATTTTGACGATTTCTTTGTTGAAACTCGCCTCGTATTTTTTGTAAACCGTCGTCAGTTTGATGGCTAGCGGGCTGTCAATGAACACCGGCACTTTGGGCACGCGTCCCTTCTCGAAAAGTTCGTGCATGTGAAAAAGAAGTTCCTGCGTGCGCTCGAGCGCGAACGCCGGTATCATCAGCGTCCCGCCGGATTTGACGGTTTCTTCGATAATGTCCTCGAGTTCCTCTTGTCTCCTGCCGATGTTTTCATGCAGACGGTTTCCGTAGGTTGACTCAATCAGGCAGTAATCGGCGGAAGCGATTTTTTCCGTCGGCTGGATTATCGGCGCCGGCGAATTGCCGAGGTCGCCGGAAAAAACGACTGTTTTCCCGTTGGCTTCCACATGAATAATCGCCGAACCGAGAATGTGTCCGGCGTCAAAAAACTCGACGGCGAAGCCGCCGACATTTATCGGCTTGTGATACCCGATTCCCTCCCAAACCTTTATCAGATTTTGAATGTCATTGGTTTTATAAAGCGGCGGCTTGCCTTCGCGTTCCGCTTCCTTGTCAAGAATGTGTTCGGAGTCGAGGAGCATCAGCTCCGCGAAATCCCTCGTCGCCGGCGTGGAATAAACTTTTCCCTTGAATCCGGCTTTCAAAAGCTTCGGCAAAAGACCGATGTGGTCGATGTGCGCGTGGGTGATGAAAACGGCGTCAATTTTTGAGGCGTCGTAGGCAAACGGCTCGAAATTTTTCCGCTCGGCAAAGTGGCTGCCCTGCTGCATCCCGCAGTCCACCAGTACCGCAGATTTACGCTGACTAGACGCGGACTTACGCGGACTTCCATTTTCTGCGTGCGTTTGCGTAAGGTCTGCGTTGGTCCGCGCTTCAAGAAGGTAGTTCGACCCCGTAACGCTTCCGACCCCGCCGTAGAAAGTTAGTTTCATATCGTAAATAATAATCGAAAATTTTGTATTTAAGAAATCAGATAGACGCCAAAGAAAAGAATGATTGCAAAAATTATTTTAAGAGGCGTAAAGTTTTCTTTTTCTGAAACAAATATGGAGGGAATCAGCTTCGACAATATCAAGCCGATAATCAGCGCGAAAAATATTCTCGCGTTTTCAAGAACTCTTTCTATCGAAACGGGGCCCAGAAACGTTGCGGCATATGAAATAAAACGGAAGCTTAAATAAAGTAATTCTACGCCGAAAATAAACAAAATCGGCAAGCCCCAATTGGTTTTGAAAATCGAAACAAAGCTTTCCCTCATACTTTTAGATAAAAGTAGTGTTATCGCGCCGCCGATAAAAACTCCGGCGCTTTCCAACACGGTTGCTGAAAAGAAACCAGTTTCCGAAACAATGTATTTTGCGATGACCCCCGCTATCCCGAAAAATATGCTCGAAACAAAAGCAAGGAAAAACGCCTCGCTTATTTCAAGTTTGCTGCTTTGTAAATTTTTCTTTATTGATAAAGCTGTCGTCGACAGCAATATCAAGCCGAACCCGAAAAGTTGCGCGCCGGTCAATTTTTCGCCGAGAAGATAAAAACTGAATACAAGCGTGAAAATCGGAGACATTTGAAAAAGCATCACGATTAACGACGCGCTCGATATCGAAATCGCCTTCCAATAAATGAAGTAGCCGACAAACAATATTACGCCGACCCCGACGGCGAGGAACATATCGTTCGCCGATAATGACGGCGTGTTGAAAGGCAGGACTATTAAAGCCAAAATTCCCCCGGCAACGGCGCCGAATATTACGGCGACGCGCCAATCTTTGACGTATTTACTGACAATTGTTTTGTCGGCGAAATTGACGAGGGTTAAAATCAACCCCGCCAACAAGCTCAGCGTTACGAACATAAAATTGATTTATAAGTCGCCGATTTATTTCTTCCCCAAAATCTTCAGCGCCGCTTTCAGCCGCGCTTCCAGCCCGGCAATCGACTTGTCTATTTTCTGAAGCGCGTTTCTTGCGTCTTCGCGGCGGTAGCCGAGTCCGGCGAGCGTCTCAACAATATCCGCATCCGATTCCATTTTTTTCACCGCCTCCGCCGATTTTTCGGCGAGTACTTTGTTTTTGAGTTCGAGAATTATCCTCTCCGCCGTTTTCCTGCCGATGCCCGAGGCGCGCGTCAATAAATCCGGGCGGTTCTCTTGAATGGAGGCGGCAAGTTCCTTCAGCTCCGAGATTTCAAGGATGGAAAGCGCCGATTTCGGTCCCACGCCGGCGACCGAATTCAAAAGCGTGAAAAAATTCAGTTCCTCCTCGTTCAGGAAACCGTAAAGGTCGAGCGCGTCTTCGCGGACGTAAAGATAGGAAAATAATTTGACATCCGCGCCTACGGACGGCAAACTTGATAGCGCTCGCTTGTGCGTCGTCAGTTTCAATCCCACTCCGCCGACATCAACAACCACGAAATTGTCTTTTTTCTCGGCGAGCTTCCCTGAAACGGTGTAGATCATTTTGATTTGGATTAACTTTATTGTATCAGCCGACGGGATTTTTCGGAAGCTCTCGGAGGCGAAAAAGCTCGGCATCCGAAGGATTTTTTCGCCGAGAGCGCGGCGGGCGTGAGCCGCAGGAGCGAGCGAACCGCGATTCCGAAAAATCCCGTCGGCGACTAACTAAAATGTTCAAACTCGTTTCCAATTTTCATCCCAAGGGCGACCAGCCGGCCGCCATTGAAAAACTGACCGACGGGCTTCGAAAGGGGCTCGAAGAGCAGGTGCTTTTGGGCGTCACCGGCAGCGGCAAAACGTTCACGATGGCGAACATCGTCAAGAACGCCGGTTTGCCGACGCTTATTGTTTCGCCGAATAAAATCCTCGCCGCCCAGCTCTATCAGGAGTTCAAAAATTTTTTTCCCGAAAACGCGGTTCACTACTTCGTTTCCTATTACGACTACTACCAGCCCGAGGCCTACCTGCCGGCGACCGACACCTATATCGCCAAAGACGCGCGCATCAATAAAGACATCGACAAACTCCGCCACGCCGCTTTGCAGGCGGTTTTGAACCGTCGCGACGCGATTATAATTTCTTCCGTTTCCTGCATTTATGGCGTCGGCGACCCGGCGGAATACGACCGCGTCAGCTTGGAGCTCGCCGTCGGGCAGAAAATCAGCCCGGCCGACGTCGGACGGCACTTGAATTTCCTCCAGTACGAACGGGTGGAAGGCGAACCGAAATTCGCCGGCCAGTTTTCCCTGAACAAAAACGAACTGCTGCTCGTTTTGATAACCGGAGAAAAATTTCTCCTCGAATTCCGCAACCGGAAACTGGAATCAATATTAAACATTGTGAAAAGCGGAGAATTGCAAACGCTGAAAATTTTTCCCTCCAAATTTTGGGTGACGCCGCGCGACCGCCTGCGCCTCGCGATGGCGAACATCAAAAAGGAACTCGCCGAACGCGTGGAAGATTTGCAGGCGGCGGGAAAATTCGCCGAAGCCGAGCGCCTGGAAAAGCGCGTTTCCTTCGATATGGAGCGGCTCAAAAAAGACGGCTACGTGAACGGCATCGAAAATTATTCCCGCCACCTCGCCTTCCGCGAGCAGGGCGAACCGCCGATGACGATAATTGACTATTTTCAAAAGCCGTTTTTACTTTTCATTGACGAATCGCATATCGGCGTTCCCCAGCTGAACGGAATGTACGCGGGCGACAGACGCCGCAAGCAGACGCTCGTTGAACACGGCTTCCGTCTGCCGTCGGCTCTGGACAATCGCCCGCTCCGCTTCGCCGAGTTCAAGGAAAAAATCGGGCGGACGATTTACGTCTCGGCGACGCCGGGCGATTGCGAAATGAATCACGCAAAAGACGGCGGGCAGATAGTCGAACAGCTCATCCGTCCCACGGGCGTCATTGACCCGGAAATCGTCATCAAGCCGGCGGAGACGCAGATAAAAAGTCTGCTGGAAGAAATAAAAAAGCGCGCCGAGCGGAACGAGCGCGTGCTGGCGCTGACTCTGACCAAACGGCAGTCGGAAGACCTGACGGAATTTCTGCTCGCCAAAGGCATCCGCGCGCAATACATTCACTCGGAAATAAAAACGCTCCAGCGCCCGAAAATTTTGCACCAGTTGCGGAGCGGCGAAGTGGACGTGCTTGTCGGCATCAACCTTTTGCGCGAAGGACTGGACTTGCCGGAAGTGAGCTTGATCGCGATTTTGAACGCCGACCGCGAAGGGTTCTTGCGAAACAAACGCAGCTTGATGCAAATGGCGGGACGCGCAGCGCGTTCCACTAACGGCCAGGTTATTCTTTACGCCGACCAAATAACGGGATCGATCAGGAAAGCCGTCGCCGAAACCAACCGCCGCCGCAAAATCCAGCTCGCCTACAACAAAAAATTCGGTATCACGCCGCAAACCATCAACCGCCCGCTCACTGTGGCTAACTTGCTCGAAATCGCCGGCATTCAGGAAAGCGAGGAGGATATGACATTAAGTAGATGATTAATGTTGTTTTTACAAACCGGATGTAGTATGTTTACACTTATGACCACTCAAGTGCTTGTAAAAAAATTGGACAAGGAAGTAAAGGGGCTAAAAAAAGATTTGCGGGAAATGAAGAAATTTATTTTTTCTCCGCTTAAAGACGAAGAAGGAGAATATAAAGCATCTTTTGTGAAGAAAATGCTTTCTCGGGCGGGAGAAAAAGGACCGTTCCATCGCTTCTCCGGCAAAGAATCGTTCTTGCGGCATGTCGGTGCCAAAAAATGAAATAATCTACGGTAAGGATTTTATTAAAGACGCTCGCCGTCTGCCGCTTGAGGTTCGGGAAAAACTTGCCGAGCTTTTGGAAATTCTCCAAGAAGACCCTTTCAATTCTTCGCTTCATACAAAGCCGTTAAACGCTCCGCTTCAGGGCATTTTTTCTTTCCGCATTGTCAGGGATTATCGTGTCGGTTTCAAATTTCACGCTCCGCGTGTAATTTTGCTTCTCGCCGCCGACAAACGTGACAAAATCTACAAACGACTACAAAGAAAAAGTTAAATTTGCTCTATAAACCAAACCGCCAGCCGCCCGCTCACTGTGGCTAACTTGCTCGAAATCGCCGGCATTCAAGAAAGCGAGGAGGATGTGGAGGTGTAGGTATGTCTTTGAAAATAGGGGTGGAAGGGGATAAAATTAATTTATGCCATCGCCTGTTATAGCATCTCCTAAAATACTTTCTAAAGTAAACACAAAACCATACTACAAAAATGGTAATTTTGTCCTTTACTTCGGCGACGCTATTAATATCCTCGAGCAATTTCCAGAAAGTTCAATTGACATGATTTTTGCTGATCCGCCATACAATCTCTCGAATGGCGGTTTTACCGTCCATGCTGGCAGAATGGTTAGCGTCAACAAGGGCATCTGGGACATAAGCAAAGGGTTTGAAGATGATTATGATTTTCACTATCGTTGGCTTGAAACCTGTAGGCGTGTTTTGAAACCGCACGGAACGCTTTGGGTTAGTGGTACTTATCATTCAATATATCAGTGCGGTCACGCCTTGCAATCTCTTGGTTATCACATCTTAAACGATATTTCTTGGTTCAAGCCGAATGCAGCGCCGAATTTAAGTTGTAGATTTTTTACCGCTAGCCACGAAACTTTGATTTGGGCTCGCAAAGAAAAAAAATCAAAGCATACTTTCAATTATAAAATAATGAAAGATGGAAGCTGGCCGGAAGATAAAATAAAAAAAGCAGGACTTCAAATGCGTTCAGTTTGGTCAATTGGCACACCAAAGAAAGAGGAAAAAAAATTTGGGAAACATCCTACACAAAAACCTCTAGATTTATTGAAAAGGGTTGTTTTGGCGAGTACAAAGGCAGGAGATATCATTCTAGATCCATTTACTGGCAGTTCTACTACTGGTATTGCGGCAATTGTGCATAAACGCAAATTCGTCGGTATCGATAACGAGAAAAAATTCTTGGATTTGTCCATGAAAAGGTTTGAGGATTTGAAAATTTCATGATTAAAAAAGGTAAAGGTGGCGCCAACACGAAAACCGGCATTTTGTTCGAGAAAAGAGTTGATATTCTATCTCTATTAAAAAGGAAAATCGGTTATAGCGTTAAGGGAAACACTATTTATTATCAAGGCAAAGAAGTCGCCAAGAGTTTTAAGAAAAATTCTCTTTACAAATATTTGGAATCCAAGGGCGTTAACTATAAGAAATATATTTCTAAAAAATTACTTCCTGATGAAGCAATTTATGTCATTGTAAATAACACTCTTTTCATAATTGAAATCAAATTCCAAAAAGTCGCTGGTTCTGTGGACGAAAAACTACAAACCTGCGATTTCAAAAGGAAACAATACGCCAAACTGATGGCGCCGCTCAATATCGAAGTAGAATATATTTATATTTTGAACGATTGGTTTAGAAAACCGGAATATAAAAATGTCTTAGATTACGTTATTTCAGTAGGGTGTCAGTATTATTTTCATTATTTGCCGTTACAAAAGTTGGGATTACCGACCCCGACTTAACGGTCTATCGACCTCCTCGAAATCGCCGGTATCCAGGAAAGCGAGGAGGACGTGGAGGTGTAAATTATTTGATTTGATATACTTAAATAGCAAAGTGCCCAGCAGGTGATATCCTCCTAGCTGGGCGCTTTCCTTTGAAATAGTGCTCGCTCGAGACGAAAATTATTCCATGCTGCTTATCATTTTTTGCCTGATAGTTTTGCGTGGAGTGCTATGACAAGCTTAGCGGTTGGATAATGAATTGCTTTATCTGTCCTTACCAATCCTTTATCACGCAAACCTTTAACTATCGGGCGAACAGTATTACCACGAAGAAGGGTTAATTTCTCGAGTTCTTCATTCTTCATCCCGCCCGCCAAATTTTCCTTCCCAGGAATATACCTCCAGGCATCTTTTGCCAGCAAAGCAACACCGATTCTCTCGTTGGCCCCGAGATCGAAGAAAGAACCGTTAAAAGAAATTTCCCCGTTATCTACGAACTGCATATAGGGTTTCAAAATCTTTTCCATTGCTGTTTCTCCGATATCAGAACTCTTAACAAGAAGGTTTTGTATTGACATATCTGATTGTTTTTATTTTTTATTACTCCTGCTTTTGCAGAAGCATACCCACGTCCAGTGTTCGACGACGCACCAAACTTGGATTTTTTAAAGCCGAGATTATCGTTATTTTTTTTCAACATAACGATATTGCTTATCATCACCTTTAAACCGCGTAAGGATTCTTTTTTGCATAAATCCTTTGAGCGTTATAGGCAGAGAAGTTTTCGGACTATGATATCCCTGTCGTTTAAGTTCTTCGAATATATCATTTTGCGTTTTTCCTTCCTTAAAGAACCCTTCTCGAACAAGCAGTCTTATCCCTCCAGTTAGCCCTGAAAAGTTCTCTTCTGTTGCGGCCTCTGTCTTCATCATCACTTCCGAGGCACGATCAGGTTTTTTATCGCCCGCCTCAAGAATTTTAGACAAGACAACAGGGAAGCTCATAGAGCGCTCTGATTCTGGTATGCCCTCAAGTAATTCAATCGTCCTTTTCACTGCATCGGTTACCGTACTTTTATCGAGTCGCATTTGTTTGTAATTTTTCTTTAATTTTTACGACCTTTTAAACTATATGATGCTATATTGTATCGTATTAACACAGCAAAATCAATAGTTTTATACGAATATAATATATTGCTATAAGATAGCTGTCAAGGGTTAACGTTTAGAAGCTGAATTTGAGCTTTTTTTACAACACTTTTTAAAAGCTCAGCAAAAATTATAACAGCCGCATAAAATATTTCAAGTAAAATCTACATTAAATCTTTCTTGAAAGTAAGCCTTAAAAGCTTGTAAATCATAAATTCCCTGCTATACTAACTTCCACTTTTATGCCCATCACATCTTCAGCCAAAAAAGCCCTGCGGCAGAGCGTCCGCCGGCGCGAAAGGAACATCAAAAGAAAAGACGCCTACAAGAGCGCGGTTAAAATCTACAAAAAACTTCTGGCTGCGAAAAACATAAAGGAAGCGCAGGCAAAACTCGCCGCCGCCTACAAGGCGCTCGACAAAGCCGCCAAAACCGGCGCCATCAAGAAAAATAAAGCCGCCCGCCTTAAGTCCCGCCTCGCCAAACTAACAGCAAAAAATAAGTGATTTCACTTACTATGACTATATCACAATTGTGATGTAATCATAGTAACTCACAAAATTGTCTGTGATTTAAAAAACAAAGAACGCTATGACTAGTCATAGCGTTCTTTGTTTTATCGTTTTACTCTCGCCTAAATTCACTACCCTTGTGCTGTGTACTGGACTTGGGTGAGGGGCGCAGCGAGTGAAATGCTGCACCCGAGCGTCAGTGGCAGATGGTTCTCGGTAGCGGCGATAGAAATATCACCGTGCCGTCTTTCACTAGCGCCTCCGCGCCGAAAGCGAGGAAATCTTCTTCATTCAGCTTCCCGTCAGTCAGTTCGGAGCCGATGGCTTCCGCCACCTTCTCCAACGCCTCCTCGTCGTCTCCAGCTTCAAATTCCAGCGAGTCCGGCTCGGTTCTGAGCCGATATCCTGCGCGCAACTCCAAAACGTATTGCGGCATGGTTACCTCCGTCAGGTTGGTCGGCTGAGTTACCAGTTTAATGATACCACGATGTGACACTCAAAATATGCATAGCTATGGTTCAAACAATCAGGTCCACAAGCGCTTCTTCATAATCAAGTTTTCCCGATTTCACGAGCACGTCGTACTTCGCGAGCTGCGGCAGTTTGTCGGGAATTTGGTAGGCAATCATATTGAAAACTTTCGGCATCGGCTCGTTCGCCGAAAAAAGTTTTTCGAGCGACGCCAGTCGGTTTTCGAGAGCATAATTCTTCAAGTTTTTCAAAAGCTCGAAGAAGTCCTGACTAATTTCTAAATCTAGTTTTCTCAAGTCGTCTAAACCGATTGTTCTTTCATGCTCTGAGCCCGTCGAAGGGTTTTTGAGCACGGAGATTTTTTCCAATTCGGTTGCTAAACCCCATGTATCGTTTTGATAAACCTCGGCGAGGAACTCCACGGCGTTGTGCTTTAGCACAACGCCGTTCTCTCTCGCGATTTCCGAAATAAACGTTTCCCATTTCGGGCCGGTCAGCCAGGAAAAGTCCTGCGACTTCACGCCCGCCCCCACGCCAACACTTTTGATGTGGGGGTGAATCTTTCGCGAGAGAAACGGAAAATCTTCGCTTGTTTTGTTCTTTTCAGAGATAAGAACGGTTGTACTGTCGCTTTTTGCAACCTCTTTCAGCCCGGCGGCGAGTTCTTTTTTGTCGGCATCGCTTATTTCCGACGAGAAAGCGTTCTCCAAAACGGCCATTTTCTTCGTGTCAAAGAGCGACTGACTGCCGACGAAATCTTTGAACCTTGCGACTTCGTCTTTCTTTTCCAAATCAAAGATGTCTACCCCGACGACGGCGTGCTTTTTCCTGAACTCCGCGGTTATTTCTTTTTTCTTTTGCAGGCGCCGGTACTCGTCCGGCCCGTGAAGGAAAATAATCATTTAAAATTTTTCTTGTTTGTTTGCTTCGCTCGCGAGTTCGTTTATGGGAGTCAATAGGTCGATGTCCGGCTTTAAATTAACACTTATATTACCAATTTCATTTTTTAACCTTTGCAAAACGGAAACAAGTGAATCGTTTTTCGAAATTTGGAGTATTTGATCAATAATTTCGTTGCTTTTGCGCAAGTGTCCAATGCCGGGCTCACCAATCCTAGACAGCAAAAGAAAATGGCTTATATGATGATATAAAGAACTAAAGAGCTCTTTAACTTCCGGGTTTTCCCGTTTCTCTTTTTCAAAAGGATTTTTCATATTATTTCTTTTTACTTCTCGCGGCGGCTTTCATAAACTCCGAAAAGAGCGGGTGAGGATGAAGCGGGCGGGATTTGAATTCCGGGTGAAACTGCGTGCCGAGAAAAAAAGGATGCGTCTCGCGCTTGCGGTGAGCCGCGTCGAACCGCGGCAGTTCGGCGATTTCCATCAGGCGTCTGTCCAGCGAAACGCCGGAGAAAACCAGTCCTTTCTTTTCCAGCCGCTCGATGTATTTGGGATTCACTTCGTAGCGGTGGCGGTGGCGCTCCGATATGCGACCGGAGACAAGCGACCGGTGACCGGAAACGTATGCCCTGTACGCAATCGTTCCTTTTTTCAACAGCGCCGGGTAGGCGCCGAGACGCATCGTCCCGCCGTAATTTTTCTCCTCAACATTTTTCTTCTGTTCGGGAAGGATGTCAATCACCGGAAACGGCGTCTTGGGATTTATTTCCGTCGTGTTCGCTTTTTTCATTCCGGCGGCGTTCCGCGCGAACTCGGCGACGGCAAGCTGCATGCCGTAGCAGAGCCCGAAGTAAGGAATTTTATTTTCGCGGCAGTGGCGAATAACGGCGATTTTTCCTTCCACGCCGCGGCCGCCGAAGCCGCCGGGAACGATTATGCCGCCGTAGCCGGAGAGTTTTTTTAATGATTTTCCGCCTTGAGCGGAGAATTCCTCCGAGTCCAGCCACTCGATAATCGGCTTCATTTTCAGCGCGTAAGCGGCGTGTTTCACGGCTTCGATGACGGAAATGTAGGAATCGGTGAGCGTGAAATCGCCGCTGCCGAAATATTTGCCGACGATGCCTATCTTCGTTTCTTTCCTGCTGTTTTTCGCCGCGCCGGAAAGTTTTTTCCAGTCCTTCATGTCGCGTATTCTTGATTTCAGTCCCAGCTTTTTAAAAATTTTCTCGCCCAAGCCGTCTTTTTCGAAATTGAGCGGCACGTCGTAGATGTTTTCCACGTTCGGCGCGGAAACGACGTTGCCCTGCTCGATGCTGCACATAAATTCCAATTTTTCCTTCCGTTTTTTATCGAGCGGAATGTGCGCCCGCGCCATGATGAAGTCGGGATGAAGTCCGACGGAGTTCAAGCTTCTTACCGCGTGCTGCGTCGGCTTTGTTTTGAGTTCCGTTCCGCCGGCGCCGAGCGCGGGAACAAAACTTACGAGAACGAGGGCAACGTCCTCCGGTTTTTTGAGTTTGAGCATTCTCACCGCTTCCAAAAAAAGAATGTTTTCGTATTCGCCGACCGTGCCGCCGATTTCTGTGATGACAACCTTCGCTTTATTTTTCGTCGCGGCTTTCCCGAGGCGGTCGATCACTTCCAGCGGTATCCGCGGCACGACTTCCACCTGCCTGCCGCCGTATTCCAAATTTCTTTCTTTTTGTATCACTGAAAGATAAATGCTGCCCGTCGTCATGTAATTCGTTTTTGTCAAACTCCTGTTCAAAAAGCGCTCGTAGTTGCCCATGTCCTGGTCGCACTCCGTGCCGTCGTCCAAAACAAAAACCTCACCGTGTTCGGTGGGGTTCATCGTGCCGGCGTCAACGTTGACGTAGGGGTCGATTTTCACGGCGGTCGTTTCAATGCCGCGGGACTGGATGATTTTTGCGATGGATGCGGCGGTAATGCCTTTGCCGACGCCCGACATCACTCCGCCGACGACGAAAATGTATTTGGTAGAATGTGTCATGTGTCAGGTATCAAGTGTCATTCTTCATTTCTGGCAGGCAGGACAAAAGTGCGCGCTGCGTCCGCCGATTTTCATCCTCTTAATTTTGCCTCGGCAGCGGAAACAAGGCAATCCTTCCCGCCCGTAGACCTTGCGGAAAAACTGGTAGCCGCCGGGGTCGCCGCCGGTTTTTCTGTAATCGCGGAATGTAGTGCCGCCTTTTTTTATCGCGAGGCGCAGAACACGTTTTATGGAAGCGACGAGTCGCTTTACTTCCGCGTCCGTCAGCGAATCGCTTTTGCGCCCCGGGGCAATTTTGGCGTACCACAGCGCCTCGTCGGCGTAAATCGTGCCGAGACCAGCGACGATTTTCTGGTCCAAGAGCAAACTCCTGATTGCGCGCGACCGCAGACGAAGAACATCCTTCAAACTCCCGGCGTTAAATTCCCCCTTCATCGGGTTAAGTCCGAGTTCGGGAAGTTTTTCCGTTTTCCACTTGTAGCGAGTAAAGTCGAACCACTCAATTGTTCCGAACCTCCGCGAGTCAATAAACTTTAAAATAACACCTCCGCCGAAATAAAATCTCGCCCGTTCGTGTTTTTCCTCCGGCGCACGCGAAACTTTTTTCGCGAAGCGCAGCCGCCCGGTCATCCGCAGGTGCAAAAGCAATTTCCCTTTCTTCGTATGAACGACAATATATTTCCCGTGCCTGTCCACGGAGGAAATTTTCAGCGGCAAAGGCAAACGCAAGCGCCTCAAACGCCGGTCAAAAATTTCCAGACGCAAAAGTTTTTTGCCGGATAATTTTTTTCTTAACTCGCGAACAATCGTTTCGACTTCCGGAAGCTCGGGCATATTTGCAGAAAATTTGAAATCTCAAATCTGAAATATGAAACTTTTCGGATTTCGTGCTTCGGATTTCGTGCTTCAAATTTCAGATTTATTATTCTATCGGCATTTCCCTCTGGGGCACGAGCGATTTGTCGGTCGGCAGAGTAAAATAAAGCGTCGTCCCGCGGTTAAGCTCCGACTCAATGCGAACTTTGCCGCCGTGCGCCTCAATGATGTTTTTTGCGATGTAAAGACCGAGTCCTGTTCCCTCAGTTTGGAATTTCACGGCGTTCTCGGCGCGGAAAAACTTACCGAAGAGTTTCGGGATATCCTCTCCGGGTATGCCGATGCCGGTGTCCTTTATGCTGAATTGAAGAAACGGCTTATCCGCGAGCTGAGCGACGCGAACTATCACTTCGCCGTTTTTAGTGTTGTAACGAACGGCGTTATCCAAAAAATTCGTCAGCGCGAGAGCAAGCCGCTGCTTGTCAATAAAGACCTCGGGCAGGGACGACGGCGGCTTTTCAAAATAAAGCCGCACGCCCGCCCTGTTTGCCTCGGGCAGAACCTGCCCCAAAACCTTGTCCAAAAATTCCACCGGGTCGGCCGGCTCGAACTTGTAGCCGAACCGTCCCTCTTCCATTTTTGAAATACTCAGAAGATTCTCCACTATTTCCGCAAGAAGATGCCCGGCTTTCGATGCTTCATTTATCATTTCTTTGTTTCCTTCGCCCAATGCAGGGTCGCTCTTCAGCGCGTCCAGCGCCCAATTTATATGCGTAAGCGGCGTTTTGAATTGATGGGAGGCGACGGTCACAAAATCGCTTTTGGTTTTGAGAAGCGCCGTCTCGTGCGTGCGGTTTTGGATGATTTTCAGAAATCTCGCCGGCTGACCCGGGGCTTGGCCGAGCTGGGAGGTCATCACGCGGAGTTCGAGTTGCGGCTCGTCAAACGAAAGGTCAACAATTTGCGGCCAAGCACCCGCCTGCGAGCGCGGGACCATGACCGGCGCGAGGCTTGGAAAAATCACTTCTGCAAGAAGTTTGAGTTTCGGGTCGTTTATGTTCTCCGGCTGCATTCTCGCTCCCGACACTTCCTTTTCGGACATCATGAACAGCCGTTCGGCGGCGGCGTTGAAGAAAAGTATTCTGAAGTCCTCGTCGTAAATCAAAAGCGCGTCTCCCAGAGTATTGAAAATGAGACGGAGCTCGGACTCGCTCACTTCCGAGTCCGGAATCCCTCCCGCTGCGCCAAGTTCGGTTTGCCGCGCCCTTGTCCCGACAAATCCTCCTGTTGCAACAAACAAAATGACGAGCAGCAATATCGCGAGCGCGACGGAAACAACGCTCCACAAAAGAGGAAGGAAGTAAAAAGATATTACTGCAATGCCGACTGCCGGTGGAAGAGAAATGAAAAACAATTTCAGATTGGACATTGGATCAAGGGAGAACTTTAAGAAATTATACCAGTTTATTTAAAAGATTTTGCCCTGCGGCGCGTGGTTCTCGTCTCTCCCTGCGTTACCGCCGTTTTCCAATCTCTTCAAAAGCGATTTGAACCCCATTTCGCTGAAATAATTTTCAAGTTTTTCGCGGTTCATATCCGCAGAAAGTTCTTCCAATTCAACGCGGCCGACGGGCACGTTTTTCTCGAGAGTGACGAGTTTTTCCGAAATCTCGGCCTGTTTTTCGTACTCCAGCAATTTCGCGCGAACCTTTTCGGGCAGAGAGCCCGCGTTCTTGTAAACGTTTTCAATCGTGCCGAATTTCTGGAGAATGTCTGCGGCTGTTTTCGGGCCGACTCCCGGAACGCCTTTGACGTTGTCGGAAACGTCGCCGACCAGCGCTTTGTAATCGATGATTTGGTTCGGCTTCAAGCCGTATTTTTCCTCAACCGCTTTTTCGTCATAATCAACGGTCTCGCTGATTCCCTTCTTGAAAGCGCGCACCATTATTTTATCGTCGTGGACAAGTTGCAGCGTGTCCATATCGCCCGTGAGTATCACCACTTTCAAATCCGGCTCGTGGGAAAACTTTTCGGCAAAGGTCGCAATCAAATCGTCCGCTTCAAAACCCGCTTTATCAAACGGTTTCACCCCGAATTTCTCAAAAAGCTTTGGTGCTTCGATTATTTGCGGGATAAGCGCGTCGGCGGTCGGCGGACGGGTGGCTTTATACTCCTTGTAAATTTCGTCCCGAAAGGTCGGCTCAGGTCGGTCAAAAAGCGCCGCGGCGTAATCCGGCTTGTTCTCGCGGAAAATTTTTAGAAGAATGCTTGAAAGTCCGTAAAGCGCGCCGCTCGGTCTCCCGTCAGGCGTCGTGAACTTCGGGAGAGCATGAAAACAGCGGTGGATGATGGAATTGGCGTCTATGAGAAACAGGATTTTCATCTGGTTTACGAAATTACGAATTTTATATCCGCATTATTTCGCCGACATTCGCATTATTCGCGATTACTCCGATTATCCTTTCGTTTCTTTTTCCCCCGTGTCTGAACCTGACCCACAAAACCGACTTCGGCAAAATCCTTTTCAACCTGTCAGCCCATTCTATCAAAATTATGTTTTTCGGGTCTGCGGCCAGTTTTTTGAATCCTAACTTCAAAAAATCTTTTGCTTCTGCGCGGTAGGCGTCAACATGAATAAAATTCAAGAATCTTTTTCTTTTCAGCGTTGAAATTCTCATCAAAATGAACGTCGGGCTGGAAACCCTTTCGCGGACGCCCAAGCCGGCGGCAAACCCCTGCGCAAAAGTTGTCTTTCCGCAGCCGAGTTCCCCGACAAGAGCGACAACAACGGCTTTCTTTCTTTGTTTGCTCTTCAAAATCCGTCTTGCAAAATCAAAACCGAACCGTTTAGTCGCGGCCGAAGAAGAGCTTAGATAAGTATTCATTTCTTTTAAAAACGGCGATTGTCAAAAAAGAATAAATGAGGCCGACGAATATCGCCAGCAGCGTGAAGTCGAAATAACCGAAGGTTTTGTTGAGCTGTTGGTTCAAGGGATAGCTGTCCACGGCGGCGAACTCCTTGATTATTTTGTTCGCCGCCCCCGGGGTCGGCTCGGCGAACCCCCACACCAAACGAGAATTCGCGCCTACGGTGCTTCCGGTTGATGATTCTCGTTCTGGTGTGGGGGCAAGCGAATAGCTTTTCCCTTCGGGCGCGCTTCCCAGCATGCGCGACTGGCTGACAAGGTTTCCTTTGTCGTCGTACAGGGAAATGAGTTCGTCGGTATTCCGCAGAGTCACTTTCGCCTCCTCGGGATTCAGAACGAGATACTGCCCCGCGCCGATGTTTTTTCCGTTCAGGGCAAACTCCTTGCCTGTGCCGTTCGTGAGAAACCAGCCGCCGAGCGAAACCGGCTCTTCGCCGCCGTTGAAAAGCTCGACCCATTCGTTGCCTTTGTCGGCGCCGACGGGATTCGGAAACCACTCGTTGATATATACCATGATACTAATCTACAAATGTATGCGAATGCTGCGAATGTCGCTACAGCTCAATGATGCTAATATACGAATCAATTTTCATTAGCATATTTGCATTCCTAATGCCTAAGCGCGATTAGTATCATTAGCACGCATTTGTATATTGGTATCACGCTTACAGCAATTCTCCTTTCTTTTTTATTCCGAGGTGGTCGTAAGCGGCGGGCATGGCCACGCGCCCGCTCGACGTCCTTTTGAGAAAACCGAGCGTCATCAAATACGGTTCGTAGATATCCTCTATCGCGCCTTTGTCTTCATTCAACGCCGCGGCGAGCGTTCCCAGCCCTACCGGCCCGCCGCCGAACTTGCCGATTATTGTTTCCAAAAGCCGTTTATCTTGTGGCTCAAGCCCCGCCTCGTCTATATCCAGAGCATTAAGCGTCTTTCTCGCGATTTTTTCGTCTATTTCGGAATCGCCGTGAACCTCGGCGTAGTCGCGCGCCCTCTTCAAAAGCCGATTGGCGACGCGCGGTGTCGCCCTTGAGGCCTTGGCGATGATTCCCACCGCTCCGGGAGTGACGTTGATGCCCAAAATTTTCGCCGAGCGCGCGATAATCGCTTTTATGTCCTCGGGGTTGTAATAATCCAGGCGGAAAATCGCGCCGAAGCGGGAACGGAGCGGCTGCGACAAAAGATTTTCCCTCGTGGTCGCCGCAATCAAAGTGAACGGCGGCAAGTCGATGCTGAAACTCCGCGCCGTCGGACCCTTGCCGACGACAAGGTGAAGTTTTCTCGATTCCATTGCTGGATACAAAACTTCTTCAATCAGTCGGTTAACGCGGTGCGCTTCGTCTATAAAAAGAACTTCCCCGGCTTCAAGGTTGGAGAGAATCGCCGCCATGTCGCCGAGCTTTTCAAGCGCCGGTCCGGAAGTCGTTTTCACGTTCGCCTTGAGTTCTTTGCCGACGAGATAAGCAAGCGTCGTCTTCCCGAGACCCGCCTGTCCGCAGAAAAGAATGTGGTCCATTGCCTCACTTCTCCTTAGCGCCGCTTCTATTATCACCCGAAGGTTCTTTTTTATTTTTTCCTGACCGAAATATTCCTCCCAGCGCGAAGGACGAAGCGCCTGGTCTATCGTTATATCCTCTTTTGAAAGTGTTGCGCTGTTTTCGGGCATGGTGTTGTCAGAAAACGCTAAGATTTATGTGAAAAAATGGTCTTGACCCCCACGCCAAACGGCAATTATGGCTACCGGAAAGTTAAATGCAGATTCTCCGCAAGGAGTTGCCGTTTGGCGTGGGGGTTGACAAAATAAAAATCTTGTGCTAGCATGTCGGCACTCTTTGGAGATGATTCAAGGAGTCGCCTCATACCTGGGGGCGGGAACTGTTTTGCGACCAGGACGGTTCGGTTCCGGCTGAACCCATCCTCGCGGATAATTCTAACCTCTTTTAATTTTATTAAAAAGAGTTTCATCGTTCCCTTTCAGGGAAGAGCCCCCAGATATGAGGCGATTCATTTTAAAATTACAAATCACAAATCTGAAATTTGAAACTGAAGCACCGATCCATTTCGGATTTCATGCTTCAGATTTCAAATTTATTGCCATTTAATCGGCCCCGTTGCGCTTTCCACCTCCTCAAAGCTTGTCCTGCCCTCAAGAACCTTGAGAACTCCGTCTTCCTGCATGGTAACCATTCCCTGCTTTTTCGCCAATTCTTTGAGCGTGAGACGCGTGGAGTCCTTCAGAATCGCTTCCTCGAACTCTGACTTGCTTTCCAAAAACTCGAAAATTCCCACCCGACCTTTGTAGCCGATGCCGCTGCACTTGTCGCAGCCAACCGGCTCGTAAATGTAATCTGTCTTGTAATGTTTTTTGTCCACGCGCGAAGGCAATTTGTCAATGAAAGCTTTGATTTTTGATTTCAATTTTTCGTCCAGTTTCGTTTCTTTCTTGCAGTTGGCGCAGAGGCGGCGGACGAGGCGCTGGGCGATGGCGAGCGTCAGCGCCGGCCCGATGGTCGCCGGTCTCACACCCAGGTCAACAAGCCGCGGAACCGTCCCGATGGCGTCATTGGTGTGCAGCGTCGAAAAAACAAGATGTCCCGTGAGCGACGCCTGAAGCGCGATGTCGGCGGTGTCGCGGTCGCGCACCTCGCCGACAAGAATTATGTCGGGGTCCTGGCGCATGATGGAGCGGAGGCCGTCGGCAAAAGTGTAGCCCGATTCCGGCTCAACCTGCGTCTGTTCCACGCCCTCAAGGCGGTATTCTATCGGGTCTTCTATGGTGATTATCTTCAGCCCCGGATTTGATATTTCCTTTATGAAGGCGTAGAGCGTCGTCGTTTTGCCGGAGCCGGTGGGGCCGGTGTTGAGAATGAGCCCGTTCGGCATTTTTATGTTGCGTTCCGCAATTTCAAGGTCGTCTTCTCTCAAGCCAAGCTCCTTAAGACCAACGGCGGCCGTTTCCGGGTCCAAAAGGCGCATAACTATCGTCTCGCCGAAATCCGACGGCGCGGTTGAGACCCTCACCTCCACTTCTTTCCTGCCGAGCCCGATGGCGAACCTGCCATCCTGCGGCTTGTCGCGCACGTTGAGCTTGAGATTGGAAATGAGTTTTATTCTTGAAACGATGTGCTCATAGTTTTTTAACGGGAAGTTTGCGGAGACATCGTGCAAAATCCCGTCCATGCGGAATCTGATCCTCGCTTTTTCCTCTTCCGCTTCCAGGTGAATGTCCGACGCTCCCACGGAAAGCCCGCCGGCGAGAATTATTTCAAGAATTGACGTGGTGCTCGCCTGCGCGAAATCAATGTTCTTTATTTCCTCCTGAACGGAGCGGAGGGTTTTGAGTTCTTTCGCAAGTTCGGCGATGCGCTCCGGCGAAATTTCAACCTTGCCGGTTATTTCTTTCGATTCCTTGGGAACGAAGGAATACGATTCGAAAATTTTTTCAACCGCGCTTCTGGAGGCGACGAAAATTCTCGCGTCGTAGCCGGAGGATTTAAGTTTTTTTATTACCGCTTCCAGTTCCGGCGACTGCGGCGCGTAAGTGGCGACGGCAACGACGTTTCTTTTTCCGCCCGAGGCGCCGCGCCCGCCGGCGGGCAGGGATCCGCCCTGGGCGGACACTTCCAAAGCGGCGGCTCCGGCTTTTCTCGCGTCTTCTTCCGGAATCAGCTTCAGCGCGTCTATGCTCACCGGCACGGTTTTCAGGTCTATGTAGCCGATGCCGAGTTTCTGTGCCGTGCGATAAGCGTCCCGCTCCTCGGCTTCGCGACGCATCTCGCCGAGCTTTTTCTGGAGAACGGTCTGTTGCTTGGCTCCGAACATTGAGTTTAGGATAAGCCCTAAGGCGGTGAACAAACAAGTTAGTTTTTCAACTGCGTTGACAAAATGGAAGTTTTGATGTACTATGCTCAACAGCTATTCACAGCCCTCCCGTGCATTTCGGGAGTTCATAAACTGGATTATCCTCGCTTAGCGAGGAGGAAGGGTAAATCATGGAACCGCTTTTCCTCGGTGTATCGCTGGCCGCAATACTTGTCGCAATCGTAGTGTTTGTGAGGGAGAACAAGTGGAGGTCGGACTGGTATCAAATCCGCCGACAATTGTTATTCCCTATTCTCGCAGCCGTAATGCTGGTGGTGTTATTAGCGCTGCCTGGCTGCGCGAGCCTGTCCGACCCGGCCAAGCCGCGGACGGAAGCAGAGCAGTTTCCGCTCCGCAACCAGGACCCGCGCGTTGGGCTGGTGGTCAACAACGGCACGGCACCGAGCAACTTGGTTTTCTACGACCAAGCGAACCGTATCGTTGTTCCAATTCTGCCGGAGTTGGGACCGAATCAGCAGCTCGGCAGGGACGGAGTAATCTACATGTCGGGCGCGGACAGGGTCTCCGTCCGCTACGACGGCCAGTCATACCCGCAGTACAAGGTTCTCATGCTCGAGCCCGGTTGCTATCGGGCGGAAGTGTGGCCGTTCTACAAAACCGTGCGCTGGACGCTGCCGCCCGTGATGGTGCGTGCGGATTTACCGAAACAGACGTACTCCGTCTGCGTCGGTGCGAACCCGACCGCCTACTACTACGGCGGGCGCTACTGGGGATGGGTCTTACAGATCGGGACAAACATCCCCGACGGGGCGACGGGTCTTCCGTCGTTCCAGGTTCTCAACCCGTTCGGACGCTAAGGAGGCGACGATGACGATGAAAAAGTTTCTGACTGCGTTCGTAGCGTTGGTCGCCGGCTTGGCTGTCGGCGGGTGCGGAACCCTGACGGTCGGCGGAACTCCGATTCTGGGGTTCGAGTCCGACAAGGACAAGGAGGGACGGCCGGTGCCGGCGTTCGGCACTGTAATCACGGTGTATCAGTACGGCGCAACAACCCAGCCGGCGCCAACACCGCCGGGCGCGCCGCCTCCGTCGCCGGTACTCCAGCCGCCCGGCACAGCGGTCACGCCGCCGGCCGTGCAGTACTCGACCGTCTACAAGAAAGTTGACGACCCGACATTACGGGCATTCGTCAACCAGTCGAGCAATGTGGTTCGCCTCCGCCTGAACGATCAGAAGGAGGAAATAAGACTCGAGCCTTATCAGTCGAGTGTGGACATCGCCTTCAAGCCGGGGGAACACCGGGTGAAGGTGACAATCGAGCGCCCGACAGCGAGCTTCGGCGTGCTGGAAGTATACAGGTTTATCCTGTTCACGGTCCGGCCAGAGGATCGCTGGCAGGCGATCTACGTCGGCTGGTAGTCAGTTTGCGCGGTTGGCGGTAACTCCCTTGCCGCCAGCCGCGTGCAGCACCCCGGGGCAACTATGAGTGCAATGCTCATAGCCCCCGGGTTTTTCATTTTGTATTGTATGCGAATGCCTTCGAATAGACACATCCGAGTACATCTGAATGGTCTCCGGATGGCCTCCGGCTTCATCGCTATGACAAGTCATAGTGTTGTGCTATAGCACAACGATCATACTTTTAGTAGTTAGTGTATTTCACAGTATTTCGGATTTGATAAAAATTTGGAGTTCATTATTCTTTATTTATAATTCGTCATTCAAAATTCATAATTCATCATTCAAAGCAATGTCTGGACATTCACATTGGGACAGGAATTTTAAATTTTCCCCGACCCCCGCTTACAATCGGCAACGAGGCAACACAAGAATATAAAGTTATTGTGATTGCTGAGCGAACCGATTGAATGAAACAAAGTTTCATTAGACACCTTCTGGTTTCTTACGTCGCTTCGCTCCTATCTTCCAACACGGGGAAAATTTATTCCCGCAGTGCCAGTTTTATATTTGCGATATAAGCGATTTTCGTCTTACTATAGATTTATGTCCGGACATAGTCATTGGGCGGGAATAAAGCACAAAAAGGAAATTGCGGATAAAAAACGGGGACAGATTTTTTCAAAACTTCTCGCGGCGATTACGGCTGCCGCACGCGGCGAGCCGAATCCGGAATTCAATCCCCGTCTCCGCACGGCGGTGCAGAAAGCAAAAGACGCAAGCGTGCCTACGGAAAACATTTCGCGGGCGATAAAACGCGCTTCCGAACCGGGCGGCGCGATTGAAGAATTGGAAATAGAGGCGTATGGGCCGGGCGGAGTTGCGATTTTGATTGAAGCTGCAACCGACAACAAAAATCGGACGATCTCCGAAGTGAAAAAAATTCTGAACGGGCACGGCGCCAAATGGGCGGAGCCGGGAAGCGTGCGCTGGGCATTCGAGAAAAGCGCTGATGAACACGGAAGATGGTCGGCGAAGTTTACGCAGGAGCTAAACAAAGAGGATAAAGACAAATTAGAAAAGTTTCTCGGGGCGCTTGATGAGCACAATGACGTGCAAGGTGTTTACACAAACGCAAAATCCGAAGCATGAAATTCGAAAGAAAAGTTTTCAGATTTCATATTTAAGATTTGCTCTCATGATTATATTAGGCATTGACCCCGGAACGGCGCGCGTCGGTTACGGCGTCGTCAAAAAAGAAAAAGGAGGGATAGTTTTCCTTGAAGCCGGTATCTTGAAAGTAAAAAAGGCAAACGAACATCCGTTCGTCCAAATAAAAAAAGAGTTTCGCTCGCTTTTGAAAAAATGGAGTCCGGCGCTTGTAGCAGTCGAAAGATTATATTTCTCAAAGAATCAAAAAACAGCCATGGCCGTCGCCGAGGCGCGGGGAATCATAATGCTTTCCGCCCTGGAGGCGGGAATAAAAATCAAGGAATGCTCGCCGAACGAAGTTAAGGCGGGGCTGACGGGATACGGCCATGCCGACAAAGCGGCGGTGGCGAAAATCGTGAATATGATTCTCGGAACCCCGCGCCTGAAGGTGATTGACGACGCCAGCGACGCTTTAGCCATCGCGATTTTCGCCGCCCAGGGCTTGAAAACTGGGGATTGACACAAAAAATCTTTCCCATATACTTTTTCTGATTAAAGAACAGCGATTCGATGCTCCGAATTACATCCGAATACTCCGAACAAATCAGATGTTGGAGAGGTAAACTTGGACACAAACACAAGTAGCGGTTCGGATGTGCCATTCGTTAAGGCATTTGGATACATGCCAAAGGTCGCAGAAATTACCATATCAATCGTAAGAATCCGCCAACTGGCGGAGCCAAATATGGCAATAGAAATTGCGGACGAGCTGCTCCTCCAAGAAGAAGATGGCCTTGTTGATGACGATTCAGATGACGACACGGACGATGTAGACGTGGATATAGAAGAGGATGAGGAGGATTATGATGAAGAGGGGGGAGAACCGCTTGAGAATCCTTCTGGGGGTTCAGGCGACAGCGAGGATTCATACTGATAAAAAATCAAAAGCAAAAATCGCCCGCAGCAGTCGCATAGACAAAGCGGGCGATTTTTGTTATCCCTAATGAAAACCCGAAAAATGCGGAAGAAAAAATTTTCTCTCAAAAAAGCGGTTTGGTACGCATGTCTTTCGGCTGCGCTTCTTTTTCTGTTCCTAATAGGCGCAGCGATCGCCGTAACAAGCGACCTTCCCTCCGTCACACAGCTGACAAGCGGCAAGATAAGCCAATCAACGAAAATATACGACCGCACGGGGCAAATTCTTCTATATGAGATAAGTGATTCCGGCGAAACGCGGACCATCGTCCCCTTCAGCCAGATGCCGCAATATCTCAAAGACGCAACGATAAGCATTGAGGATGAAAATTTTTACAACGAGCCGGCTTTTGACTGGAGGGGAATAGCAAGGGCGGCGCTCGTCAACCTCACCCGCGGCGGAATTTTCCAGGGCGGCTCAACGATAACCCAACAGCTTGCAAGGAACGCCTTCCTGAAACCGGAAAGGACTTTTTTGAGAAAAATAAAAGAGTTGGTCCTCGCCATAAAGCTGGATGAAAATTATTCCAAGGACGAAATTTTGGGACTTTACCTCAACCAGATACCTTACGGTCCGACAATTTACGGGGTGGAGGCGGCAAGCCGGGCATATTTCGGCAAGGGGGTGCAGGATATCAACCTTGCGGAAGCGGCGATTCTCGCCGCTTTACCGAAAGCGCCGACTTACTACTCGCCGTGGGGCAGCCGCTTAAAAGACCTTTTCAAGAGACAGAAAATCGTCTTGGAGAAAATGTACGAATTGGGAAAGATAAGCAAAAAGGAGCTTGATGAAGCGGTCGCCTACAATGTAAGTTTCCAGCCGAAATCAATCGGCGGAATCAAGGCCCCTCATTTTGTCATGGCCGTGGAGGATTACCTGGTCCAAAAGTATGGCGAGAACATGGTCAACCGCGGGGGATTAAGGGTAATCACAACGCTGGATTGGAACCTTCAGGAAATTGCGGAGAAAACCGTTTATGACGGCGCAAAAAGAAACGAGGAGCTTTATCAAGGAAAGAATGCTGCGCTTGTCGCTCAGGACGCGGGAACGGGTCAGATTCTCGCGATGGTCGGCTCGCGCGACTACTTTGACAAGGATGTTGACGGGAATTTCAACGTCGCAACGCAGGGTTTGAGACAGCCGGGTTCGGCGTTGAAGCCGTTTGCCTATTTAACTCTCTTTCAAAAAGGTTATTCGCCCGACAGCGTCCTTTTCGACGTTCCGACGGAATTTGCGTCAAAAAATCCGTCATGTCCGGCGATAGTGGATTTCAACAATGAAAATACAGAGTGCTTCCATCCCCAAAATTTCAGTAATACGTTTTCCGGACCGATAACGCTCCGAAACGCACTTGCGCAATCGGTAAACCTTCCGGCAGTAAAGGTTCTTTATCTCGCGGGGATTCAGAATGTTCTGGACAATCTCCACAAATTCGGTATAACGACGCTTAACGAACCGAATCGCTACGGGCTTTCGCTCGTGCTCGGCGGCGGGGAGGTGAAACTTTTTGATTTGGTCGGCGCGTACTCGGTCCTTGCGAACGAGGGCGTAAAGCGTCAGCAATCACTGGTGCTTGAGGTTCGCGACGGCAACGGAAACACAATTGAATCATACGAAGACAAAAAAGAAGTCGTTGCGGATGCGCAATCCGTGCGGCTCGTGAACGATATTCTTTCGGACGTTGAGGCGAGGTCGGGGCTTTTCCGCGGAGGCCTTTCGCTCACGGTATTTCCGGAATACGATGTCGCGCTGAAAACGGGGACAACACAGGACTACAGGGATGCGTGGGCAATCGGCTACACGCCGACGTTTGTTGTCGGGGTATGGGCAGGCAACAGCGACAATACCAAGATGCAAAAAAATGCCGGCAGCATTCTCGCCGCCGTTCCCATATGGAATAAATTTATGACGGAGGCGCTGAAAAGCCAACCAAAACAAACGTTCAACAGGCCGGACGCTGTTCCGGAAGACAAACCGATGCTCAACGGCGATTATTTCTATAACAACCAACTTCACTCGATACTTTACTACGCGGATAAATCCGACCCGCTCGGACCGCAGCCACTCGACCCCTCGCGCGACCCGCAATTTGAAAATTGGGAAACGGGGGTTCTCGAGTGGGCAAAAAACAACGTTGGGGTGGTTTCGTCTTATAGCCAGATAACGCCGGGCCAATCGGGCCCGGGGCTGCAATTGTCGTCTTTGCCCGTTGTAAAAATAAGGAATCCGCAACAGGGAGGTTTTGTGGGGTCGCAGATAAGTGTCGCCGCCGATATAGTGTCTTATTTCAACGTCGGAAAGATAAACGTTTACTTCAACAACCAAAACGTGGGGAGTTTCACCGGAAGCTTCGGCAAAAACTACACCCTGAATTGGTCTTTTACGGCATATGCGCTTCTGCCACAGAATTCGCTCGTCGTTGAGGTCTTTGACGAAAAAAACCAGCGCTCGCAAGACGAAGTTATAGTTTACCAGTGAACCTATCCCTCGTTTAGGCAGCGGCGGCTCACGCCTTGAGAATCGGCATTATTAGGTAGAAGAATGAGTCGTCTTTTGGTGATTTTATAACCGCCGGCTTATTATCATCGCTGAATCCAAACATAACCTCCTCGGAACTTATCGCCTTGAGACCGTCGCCAAGATACTTCCAGTTGAATGAGATTTCATTTACGGAGCCGTTGATCCTCGCCGGCAGCACAAATTTATTCTCGCCGGTCGTCTGGTCCGAAGAAGAAATTTCGATATTTTTCTTTCCTTCCAAAATTTTGATTTTCACTTCGTTGTTCTTCGAGCTGAAGATGCTCGAAAGTTTTATTCCGCTTACAAGTTCGTCTTTTAACATTGTGGTTTCCGCGCCGTATTTTTTGGGCACGACCTGCTTGTAGTCGGGAAATGAACCCTCAAGCAATCTCGAAAACAGTTCCCACTTGTCCGATTTGAAAAGGATTTGGCTATCATCAAAAAAAATTTTCACAGCGCCGTCATTCCCCAGAATTCTCATAAGTTCCTGACAGCTTCTTAGCGGTATCAGTAAACTGAACGGGCTTTCTATTGTTGAATTGATTTGGTTGGGATTGAGCGATTTTTCCGCCAAGCGGAAGCTGTCCGTAGAAACAAATTTCAAACAATCAATTGAATAGTCCACAAAAACGCTGTTCAATTCCGGCCTCAATTCTGAAAACTGCGACGCCGACGTGACCTGGCTCAGAGATTCCTTCAATAGTTCCGAGTCTGTTTCTATATATCCGCCCTGGTTTTTTATCTTCGGTATGATGGGGAAGTCGTCGCTTGGTGAGGAATTTATTTGCGCGTGGTAATTGTCGGTTTTTATCTCAAAAATATTTTTTTTACCCCAGAGATTAATCCTTTCGCTTGATATGTTCGAAATGATATTGGACAGGACGCCGATTGGCGCGGCCAGCGCGCCGTTCTCTATAATCTTTCCGGAGATATAAAATTTCACCGCTATTTCCAAATTCGTCGCCGCGATAACTAATTTATTTTCCGACGTTTCAATCAAAACGTTTTTGAGTATGGGGAGTTGCGAGCTTTCCGTCGGTACTCTACCAACCACAAAAAGACCTTCTTTTAAGTTGTCTTTCACAACTACTGCTTTCATTAACTTAATTAGTTATTTAATTTATTACTGTTGTTATAGGAAACTTTTTGGTTGATAAGTTGGATTATGACTTATAAATCAATTCTTTTATTGTGATTATTTTTTGAAATAATGAGGAGTTCTTGTTTATTTCAATGTTTATTTTTTTGATGGCGTGTATAGCGGTCGTGTGGTCTTTGCCCAGCTTTTCACCAATATAGGGATAGGACATATCCAGAATATCCCTAAGCAAGTACATAGCAACCTGCCTCGGTTCCACAATTTCTTTTTTTCTCACCTTACCAACCAAATCGTCTGTGGACACCCTATAAAACTCGGCAACAGATTTTATTATCTGCGAATCACTAACCCTTTTACTGAAGTTTTGCGTTGTTTTTTCTATTATGTCTTCGACAATTTTCTCGTTTATTTGAGAACCCCTGACGTCCTGATAAAAGATTATTTTGTTTATAACTCCCTCAATTTCCCTCACGTTTTTCCTTACCTTGCTCGCGATCAGTTCTATTATTTCATTACCCAACTCCTTTTTATTTTCCTGAAGCTTGCTTTTTATTATCGCTACCCTCGTCTCGTATTCCGGATAGACGATGTCCGCTATCAACCCGCCCTCAAACCTCGACCTCAATCTTTCCTCCAGCGTCGGTATCGACTGCGGGGGGCGGTCGGAGGATATGATTATCTGCTTATTGTTTTCGTAAAGGGCGTTGAATGTGTGGAAGAATTCTTCCTCGGTTTTTTCCTTGCCGCCTATAAACTGTATGTCGTCTATTATTAAAACATCCACGTCGCGATATTTCCTTTTTATATCGTCCATTCTCTTGTTTCTTATCGCCCACACCACATCACTTGTGAATTTCTCGGAAGGAACGTACTTCGGCCGCACTTTCCCTTTGTATTTCGCCCTTATCTCGTTTCCTATTGATTGAATTAGGTGCGTTTTTCCAAGACCAACCCCTCCATATACAAAGAACGGATTGTATTTTACTCCTACATTCTGAATAACCGCGCTGGCTGCGCCGAACGCGAGCTCGTTCGACGGCCCGACCACGAAAGAATTCAAGTTGTACCTCGGATTCAAATTGCTTTCGGGGTCAACCCTGAATTCAAAATTTATTTTGTTTTCAAACACCACAGCGGTCCCAACCGGCGCCTTCTTTTCCAAAATTTCTAACTTCTGCCCGGAAACAACAAACTCAAGTTTTCTTACCGAATCGTCAAAATTTCTCACTATGCCCAGTAAATTTTTGTGGTATTTGTTTTCAACCCACTCCTTAGCAAAATTATTCGGCAAAACTATAAACAAAGTCCCGTCTTTTTCCTCGGTCAGCCTGCTGTTTTTCAACCAGGTTACGAAATTGGCCCTTGAAATCTGGAGCTCCATTTCTCCTAAAACAGATTGCCAGAGTTTTTCAAGATTTTTTTCCATGGTTAGCAATTGCTTTCAATTCCACCAATGACCATATAATTAAAAGCCCCAAAAGGAAATAGTTCAAGCAACGAAAAATGTGGATTGTCTGTTGAAAACGCTTTTCGCGCCTCCGCAATGCCGCCGTTTGATTATGTTATTTTTTATGATAGAATCGCGGAAATGTCCAGAACATACAACCCGAAGAAAAAGAAGAGAAAAAGAACGCACGGGTTCCTGCGAAGGATGCGCTCCGCCGGCGGCAGAAACGTTCTCAGGCGCCGAAGAAGAAAGAAGCGCAACAGGGTCGCCCTATGATACCACGAGAATCGAGGGTTCCGAGAAGCGTTTTTTCAAAGGCGCCCCAAAAGAAAATTTCTTCAAGCCATTTCGCCGTCAAAGTTTTTGAAAACAACCTGGGCCGCAACAGGTTCGCGGCGGTTATCGGCTCTAAGGTGGAAAAATTGTCAACGAGGAGAAATTTCTGGAAAAGATTTATACTCAACGTGGCCGCCGCTCAGCCGAATTTTTCAAAGGACGTGATAATATTCGGGAAGCGGGGCCTTGTTTCTCTTTCGGCAAGGAGCGCTAAAGAAGAACTTGAGGAAATTTTCAAAAAAGCGGCGGAAGAAACAAAATGATTTACAACCTCTACAATATTTTTATTTATCAGCCGATACTCAACATCCTCATCTTTTTTTATAAAACAGCCGCTCTGTATGACTTTGGGCTTGCGATAATTCTCTCCACTCTCTTTATACGCCTTCTCCTTTATCCGATTTTTGAAAAAGGCGCCAGGCATCAGATGATGATGCAGAAAATTCAGCCGAAGCTCGAGAAGATAAAAGATACCCACAAAAACAACAAAGAGAAACAACTTGAGGCGACAATGGGCGTTTATAAGGAACACGGCATCAATCCTTTTTCCGGAATATTTTTTTTGTTGATTCAAATTCCGGTTTTGATAGCGCTTTTTCAGATTTTCAACAACAAAATCACGCCCGATGTTTTGAAAAATATTTACTCCTTCGTCGGTGCGCCGGACCGCTTCGGCACTTCCTTTTTGGGCTTGATAAATCTCAACGAGAGTAATATTGTAGTAGTTGGCTTGGCGGCGATTCTGCAGTATTTTCAAGGGAAAATGATGCTGCCGAAGGTTGAAGGGAGAAGCCCCTCGCCGGCGGAGGCAATGAGCAGAAAAATGGTTTATCTCGCTCCGGCGCTGACGCTGTTTATTTTCTGGAGGCTGCCTGCCGCAATATCACTTTATTGGGCGACGAGCACCCTCTTTTCAATATTCCAGCAGGAAGTTATAAGCCGCAAACTGAAATCAAATGAATCCCGTTAGAAGCACCAAAACCAATGATTACAAGTACACCCGGCAATTTTTGCAAAACATCGTTTTATTTAAGAAGCGGGCGCTACGGTTGTCTAATGACAACCCGCTTCTAAACGGGATGAAGAACACGGAAATATTTATAAAGAGGATGATAGAACTGATGGGATTCGACGATTATAACGTGGAGTTGAACGAAGAACATCGCCACGGAAGAATTTTCATTTACAGCAACCAAACCCTTGTAAAGGAAAATCTTCCGGTAATCATCGAATCAATAAATCATCTTTCTCAGCTTGTCGCTAAAAAAGAAAACAGCCAGCCCATTTTTTTTGACGTCAACAACTACAGGCGCGAGCGCGAGAACATAATTACGGAACTTGCGCGCGCCGCCGCGAGGAAAGCCGTCGCCACCAAGCAGGAAATTTCCCTGCCGACAATGAATTCTTACGAGCGAAGGATAATCCACGTTGAACTTGCGGGGCGTCCGGATGTGTTGACCGAGAGCGTCGGCGCGGGGAAATCGCGCTATGTAATTGTGAAACCGATAAAAGAAGGAGGGTTTGAGAAAAAGGAAGCTGCGGCACGCGACGAAATCAGCGAATAACGAATTCATTTCGAATTTACGAATTAGTTTATTCGCAACAGATTCGCCATTCGTTGATGGCTACTTCGGCAGCTGGAAGGAATAAACGTTTTGGTCGTAGCGGTTGATGAAAAAAACCGACTGATTGAATACTTTGAGGTCGTCGGCGTCCATGTCCTGCCCCGCGTCGCCTAAGAGAGCTTTTAAGTTGCCCGTTGAAATGTCTATTTCAACGAAATTGTCCGAGGTAAAGATTGATTTTTTGAGGTAGGAATCGGGTAGGAGATTGTTTTGAAGGGCGGATTGGTCTCCTGGAATGGCGCAGACAAGAGTGGGCGCCGTTTGTTGCGGCGCGGCCGCCGTTTTTGTGGACGTGGCGGAAGAAGTTGATTGAGTTGTCGGCGTTTTTGCAGTAACCGCTTTGTTGTAAAACGCGCACTTTGAGGGGAAAGTAATGAAGTTAAAAGTTTGTATTTGTCTTCCGTTTTGGTCAATGAGACGCAGTTCTCCGCCGCGTCCGGTTGTTCCGGCAAAAAAGGAAAGACCGACAGCCGGCGAAGAAAAGCTCCATATTGTTTGAAGACCGAGTCTATTTTCAAGAATCAGAGAAAAAGTTTTACTTCCGACATCGAGGGAAAAAAGCGACGAAGCCCAGTTCCCGCTCGGCTCGTCCCCGAGGAAAATTTTTGAGGCGTACGGCCAGTTTATGGTCATATCGCGCTGATTTATTTTTGTCACTTCAACCGGCTTCGCTTTCGCGTCGTCCGCGTTGAGCGTTGATATTGAGCTTGCTCCGCCGGATGGGACAGAAAGAAGCGCGACCCTGCGGTCTGACGGCGACCAGGCCGCGTCCTGGAACACCCCCGAAACGGAAGTCCACTTTTTCTGGTCAACGTCAAAAATGTTTGCCTTTCCGTCGAACGAAAGCGCCAAAACTCTTTTTCCGTCATAGGAAAAGTAGGCCTTTCGGAATCCCGCCATTGCGTTTCCGCTCAATATTTCCGACTTTCCTCCCGACGCCTTGAGAATTTTTCCGTCTTCCTGGACGAGTATCGTGTTGTTCCCCTTGTCAACCGAGTAGTAAAGCGCTTTCTCCTGCGCGACGGCCGCCGGTCTTTGCGCGCCGGTTGTTGCCTGGCCGCTCGTTTGGACGCCGGCGGGCTGCGTCGTTTGTGTTTGCACCGGCGGGAGAGTTCCCGTTTCTTGCGCCGCGGGCTGGGGTGCCTGTTGTCTTGAGCGAAGATAGTAGCCGCCGACGCCGAGAATGATGATAGCGGAAACGACTATTAAAACTATGAAAATTTTTTTCATTTGTTTTTAAATTTATTACGGCTGATTTTCGCTGTCTTCCCCGGTGTTATCCGTACCTCCACCTACCGGCGTTGGACTGCACGCTCCCCCGGCGGGCACACACCTGTAATTGCACGCAGCTAAAGTGTTGAATTTTGTAATTATCCCTCCGACATTGCACTGGAAAAGGCCAGTTGTGGCGCCCGGACTTATAGTTCCATTGTCGGTTGCGGGTGCCGTTGCACCGCCAGTTCCTCCTTGCTGTACCGGCCCCACGCTCACATTATTTAGCTCCGGAAACTTCAGCTGCACAAGACCGGGATTGATGACGTAGAGGATGAGGTAAGCGCCGAAGAGAAGGAGAAGTCCGAGAAGAGATTGCAGTATCTGGTCTCGGGCGTCCGCCTGCGTGGAAGGATTGCCTGCGGCAATAGCGTATCTCAACCCT
>DAIDAM010000008.1 GCA_027310625.1 bacterium | reverse complement strand
GATACTTGCAGCTTCGCTGCGATACCGGGATATTTGCTCATCTGCGGCTCGCGAAATTCATCGCAATTTACGTGAACTTGATGATGAAGCCGATGACCAGGGCGAAAATCGCCAGCGCTTCAGAAAAGGCGATGCCGACGAACATCCATGGCGTGATTTTTCCCGCCGCTTCCGGATTGCGACCCATCGCTTCCAGTGCTTTCCCGGCAACGATGCCGATGCCGATGCCCGGACCGATGACCCCCAGCCCGACGACAATCGCCATTCCCAATGTTTTTGCTGATTCTATATCCATATCATTTACGAAATTACGAAAGTACGAAACCGATCTGCTTAAAAAATTTCGTATTTTCGTACTTTTTCGTATTTCGTAGCATTGTTTGTTTCGACCTTGCTCTTGTCATTGTCATTGTTATTAGTTACTAGTCATCAGTTAACAGTTATCAGTGCGCTCCGTGCGGCTCCATCAGCGATATCTTGATGAAGGCGAGCGTCAATACCGCGAAAATCGCCGCCTGAATGATTCCGATGAAGACCTCGAAAGCCATCATCGGCACCGGCAAAAAAATAGGCACGAACGCGCCGATGACCATCAGAAGCACTTCTCCGGCGAAAATTGCTCCGAAAAGCCGGAAGGAGAACGATACGAGACGCGCGAGGTTGCTGACGATTTCAAGAATGCCGACGACAAATCCCATCGCGCCTTCCCTGAAGTTAACAAACTTTGAGCCGTATTTCAAGAAACCGAGCACGACGATTCCGGAAATTTCTATTACCAAAAAAGAAATGATGGCGAGCGCAAGCGTGAAGTTGAGGTCGGCGTTCACCGGACGGAAAAGGGGCACGAATTTTTCTCCCTTGTATACTCCGATGGCGCCGAAGATCGGGAGAAAGTCAAAAAGATTGGCAGTAAGAATAAATATGAAAATCGTGGCGATGAGCGGGAAATAGCGTCTCGCCAGCTCCCGCGAACCGAGCGTTTCTTCAATGAATCCGAAAAGATACTCCACGAACATCTCGATGGCGCTCTGCAATTTCCCCGGCACGAGCGATATTTTTTTTCTGACGACGAAGCCGACAATTAATAAGAGAGAAATAACAACCCACGCCGTAAAGAGGGTGTTTGTAAACGGCAGTCCGAAAAGATTTCCCAATTTTTCCGATGAAAGCGATATGCTGAGATTTTCCATTTTCTTTCACGGCCGCGCGGCGACCCGCGCGGACAGGATATTGTAGCACAACCCTCTTATTTTGAAAAGATGAAATGGGTCGAATTTAGCATCACCCCGCTTCAGGAAGATAAGAGCGCAGCGATGTAAGAAAATACCGACGACGCAAAACAAAAACGGCACGACATAAAGCCGTGCCGTTTTTGTTGTGCGGAGGGTATGGGAATCGAACCCATAGACGGCTTTTACACCGTCGCAGTTTAGCAAACTGCTGCCTTGCCATTCGGCGCAACCCTCCGTTTGTAAACTAATTGCATTATAGCGCGGCGCGATATTTTTTCAAATGCTTAGGATTATGGCTTCCAATCAAGTCGAAATATTTTTTAACGTCTTTTTGAGCTTCTATTCTTATCTGATATCTATCGCGGAATCTGTGGTTAATTCCCAATTCTACAAGTAGCTTGCTGACTGAATTCAAAAGCGGCAAAGATCTATTTGTAAAATCGATTTTTTTGTACTTATACTGCTTATTCTTTGAACGATATTTATGAATGAAAACAGAACCGTCGGTATCTAAAAGTCCGCGTATACAGGCAATTCGAAACTTTTCGTTCTTTTTAATCCATAAAGGTATATCAATTTGATTTCGCACTTTGTCGCCGGCTTTCAAGCCAAGTTTTTCAGTAAGCAGCTTTACCAATTTCACTCTCGATATGAAAATCGTATTTGTGGAATCTTTGGGGTTATGGTGAACACCTGGGATCGCATCAAATAACTTTGTAATTAAATTTACGACGAATTTCATGAATTCTTTGTCGTCTACATGATGAAGAGTAACGGTTACTTGATATTTGCTTATTCCCCCGTCTCCCAAAATAATGCCTATAAACTCGGCCAATTCCGCAGACAATTTTGGAGTTTTTATTGGTAAACTGACGTTGATTATCGGGTGTTTGGTGAATTTTCCTTTTCCATCCCACCATTCGCGCCAGCGCCTTTTTCTAAATGCGGGGTCTCCGCCTACTCGTCCATATTTTCTATACGTGACAAGTCCGCCCTTTCTCGCTCCTTTTTTCGTATACCAAAATTGTCCCAAAATTTTTCCGCCGGCCGGGATTGACACTTTGGCCTTCCGGCTTAATGCTTCCACGGCGCTTGCTGGCATAAGAAATTTCTCGCGTTTCCAATCGGTCGCTGTGCGAGTATCAATTCTGAGATATCTCGCCAATTCTTCAAACGTGAATTCTAATTTCAGCCGGCATTTTTCCAAGAATTCTCTCTGTCTTCGACGCGGGAATTTTATTCTTTTGGATTTTAGCGATTCTACCATATTTCCATATTACAATGTACCGCGCTATATTTCAATTTGCGTTCAGCAATCTTTTTTGTTAGGTTTTATGGATGATGGCGCAAGAAAACGCAGGAAAAATACGGCGGCCGCCCGTTGTCGTCGTCATGGGTCACGTGGACCACGGCAAGACGACTCTTTTGGATTACATCAGAAAAACGAACGTCGCTTCGCGGGAAGCGGGCGGCATAACGCAATCCATTGGCGCTTACGAGATTGTGCATCCGAATAGCGCGCCTCCGCCTACTGGGCTTCGGCAATCCGAAAGCGCCCATCCGAATGATATCAGCATAAATCAGCCCAATCAGCGCGAATCAGCGGCCCGTAAAATAACTTTCATCGACACGCCGGGGCACGAAGCGTTTATAAAAATGCGCTCCCGCGGGGCGAATGTCGCCGACCTTGCCGTTCTTGTCGTCGCCGCCGACGAAGGACCGAAGCCGCAAACGAAGGAATCAATAAAAATTTTGGAAGAAACGAAAACCCCATTCGTCGTCGCCATTACGAAAATAGACAAGAACAACGCCGACATTGAGCGCGTAAAAAACGAACTTATGTCCGCAGGCGTTCTTCTGGAGGGCTACGGCGGACAGATAAGTTACCAACCGGTATCGGCAAAAACCGGCGAAGGCGTGAACGAACTTCTTGACCTAATCCTTCTCGCCGCCGAAGTGGAACACTTAACATACGACGAAAACGCGACTGCGGGCGGATACGTTCTTGAGGCAAAACTGGACCAAAGGCGCGGATTGGAAGCGTCCGTCATCGTTAAAAACGGCGTTCTCAAAAAAGGCGAACCGATTTCAACCGCAACCGCGAAGGGCAAAATAAAAATATTGGAGGACTTCACCGGCAAACAGGCGGAGGAACTTTTTCCCTCATCCCCTGCCCTCATCATCGGATTTGAAACCCTGCCGCAGGTCGGCGAGGAATTCCGCGCCGGGGAAAAAGCGGCCTTGCCTGCGGTGGGCAAGATTGAACCGCCGGAAATCAGGCCAGTAAATCTTCCTGCAGAAAAAGAAGAGTCGCCCGTTCTGCGATTAATAATAAAATCGTCTGACAGCGGTTCATTGGAAGCGCTCGCCGGAATAATAAAGGCCATCGCCGAAAAAAAGCCGATAAAAATAATCGCCGAGTCGGTCGGCGACGTAACGGACAACGACGTCAAGCTCGCCGCTTCGACCAAGGCGGCGATAATCGCTTTCAAAAGCAGAACAGGAAAAGTGCAGAAAGCGTTTGCCGAAACGAATAAAGTAAAAATAATTTCTTCGGAAATAATTTACGAACTCTTGAAAGCGGTAGATGAGTTTTTGCTCCAGCTCGAAAAACCCGCTCCGCTCGGAACGCTGAAGATACTCGCCGTATTCAACCAAAGCGATTTGGGAAAACAGGTGGTCGGCGGGAAAGTGGAATCGGGGATTTTCAAAAATAAATCGCAGTTTGAAATAGAACGGGACGGCGCCGTTGTCGGCGAAGGAAGAATTTCAAATCTCCAGCAGCAGAAAAAAGACGTGAGCGAAGTCGCCGAAGGAAAAGAAGCGGGGCTTTTAGTGAGTTCGGGAACGGAAATAAAAGTCGGAGATGTCCTTTTAATACATTAGTCCGGGGAAGTAACAGAAAATGGTTTGTGGAGATTCTTGCATTTTCTTGATACGGGGGTGTATTGTTAAATCATGAACCGTTACGAACAATCACTGCCTGAACCAGAATTTGCCCCTGTAAAAAAAGCGCACGAAAAGGCTGAACTTAAACACATCGCTTCTATCGTCGCAGAAAAAGGCCAGGATTTTAAAAGCGGTATACCATTTGGCGTCAGCGACAGGAAAATTTTAGAAAACGTTTTTGGAACAAAAGGAGAGATAGGCGGCGGTACGGCCGTTGTCGCCGAGTACGCTTTGCGCGATTACGTGGACAAAATGCGCGCGGAAGTTGTCGAACTGACGCACGCGATTGAAGGCCGGATAAACGTCAATGCAGACGAAGCCAGAGAAAAAATAGAATATAACAGAATGATGATAGGAATGATTGAGAAAAACTGCCTGCAAACCCTCGGGGGAATCACTGACAAAATTATCTCTCCGGAAGACAAAAAAGAGTAATGATAAGCATTCTTAAGCGTTGATTGTAAGGAGATGAATCCCGTTAGAGACAACTTAAAGTTTAAAAAGGATGTTTATCAAACAATCAAGAAAAGCTCTAAAGATGAAGTTTGGTCGCGATATCACGGTTGCCTGAGGCAACCTGTCTCTAACGGGATGAAGCATCGCCCTGAGCGCATGGGAAAACTGATACGCGAAGAGCTTAGCAAGATAATCGTGAAGGAAATGGAGTTTGAAAATTGTCTGGCGACAATAATGGAAGTGAAAGTTGACGACGAATTGGAAACAGCGAGGGTTATGGTAAGCGTTCTTCCCGAAGAAAAAGCAAAAGAGGTTTTGGACGCGCTTTCAAAAAAGAGAAATTTTCTTCAGAACATCCTTTTCAAAAAATTGAATCTCAAGCCGATGCCGAGAATTTGGTTTGAAATA
The DNA here is from genome assembly GCA_027310625.1 of bacterium. Classification (GTDB taxonomy): domain Bacteria; phylum Patescibacteriota; class Minisyncoccia; order UBA6257; family 2-01-FULL-56-20; genus JACQKT01. The sequence goes on along the minus strand of DAIDAM010000008.1, from coordinate 44,233 downwards.
GACCGCGGACCGGAAAACGCGGCGAAAGTGGAAAAATTGCTCTCGCTGGAGTAGGATTTGATTGCAGAAGGCGCGATGGCGAAGAGGTAACGCGGTTGTCTGCAAAACAACTATGCGAGGGTTCGAATCCCTCTCGCGCCTCGATTTTAAAAGGTAAACACTTTTAGCCAGTTGTTGCTTCGCGTCTTCCATTTTGTTATCATTGGGTAGTGAAGAGAAGATCTTGGACGGAAGAACAACTAGGGCAAGCGGTTCTTAATTCGTCGAGCTTTAGACAAGTTCTTGTCAAGCTCAAACTTCGTGAAGCGGGCGGCAATTACGATCAAGTAAAGAAATACATAAAAGAGTATAAAATAAGCACTGCTCATTTCAAAGGAAAGGCCTGGAACAAAGGATTGAAAGGAATAGGTAAGCCTCGTTTGCCACTAAAAAGTATTCTAATAAAAAATAGTTACTATCAAAGTTTCAAGTTAAAAAACAGACTTTTTCGAGAAGGGTTGAAGCCGCGATATTGTGAACAATGCGGTTGGGCTAAAAGAACAGAAGGTGGACACTTACCCCTTGAACTTGACCACATAAATGGAGATAGGCATGATAATAGAATAGAGAATTTGAGAGTTTTGTGTCCTAATTGCCATAGCTTAACCCCGAATCATAGGGGTCGCGGTGGTAGAAAATATGTCCGGGTGGTGAAATAGGTAAACACGCGACACTTAAAATGTCGTGGCTGTAACAGGCCATGCCGGTTCGATTCCGGCCCCGGGCACAAATTCACTTCAGCACAACCTCATAAACTTTCCCGTCAGTGAAAAACGAACTTGAGGTATCTTTCATCGGCTCAACTATTCCGACAAAGTCGTACTTTTTTGATTTCAAAATTACGCCTGCTGCGCTCAAGTCGGAAAACAAAAGTTCTCTTTCAACGTCCGCATAAGGACTGGATTTCCGAATCACGAGCCATTTTGATTCGTCAAGGCGGACATTGCCAACGTAAACCCGCCCTTCGGGCGCCTCAAAATTCGTCTTCCAAACCCTAAAGTGGCGTCGGGAATAAATGTCGGACGGCGAAAAAAGTTTTTCAAAACCGAAATCGTTCGTGCCGGAATTCCAGAAAGATGGAGTCATCGGCGCCCCGGCGTAAAACTCGCCTGTAATCTGCGATTTTGAGAGACGCAGAAGCGAACCGACGCCGACCGGGTCGGATAATCTCCAGCCGGCGCGACTCATTGCCGAAAAAAGTTCGTCATCGTTTTTTGCAACCAGAATGAAGCTGATGGGTTCCGCTCTTCCGCCGAAAAGTTCTTCCGAAAACTTGGGTAATTTCCCGTCTTCAAAAATATTTATTGCTCGGGGAACTTTCGTAGTTTCCGGAGGTTTGGAAAGTTCTTTCAGCGACGGGTTATACAAAAGCGAAAATCCGGCGTAGAAAACGACCCAAGCCGCAAGAAGAACGTAAGAAATAAGTTTCGCGCTTACCGCGGGCGGGGCGAACGTTTCCCGCGACTTCAAAAACTCGGAAAGCGATACCCCGACCATCATGCAAAGTAGCCCGAGAAGATAGCCGCCGAGAACGCCGCTCAAAAAACTTTCCCCGAGATAAAGAACCGAAAACCCGACCATGAGAATCGCCGACGAACCGAAGAACAAAGCGTTCGTTTTTCCGCCCCACGCCCGCGAATGCCGAAACGCAATGTAAAAAAGAAACCCGTAAAAAGCGGCAGCCATTACGGAATACCCGTCCGGAAACGACGAGCCGCTCCTCAGATAAAGGGCGGATTCGGGAATTTCGCGGTAAAAAGCGAGTCCGCTCAAAAAATTGAAAAGTTCGCCTGCGCCGACCGTTATCCAAAGGGGTAGAATGTAAAAATCTTTTCGCCAAAGCCGGAAGAAAAGCGTCAGCGCGAGCGCGGCCGCGACAATCACCTGCCACTTGGATAGAAGAGCTATCCACGTGAAGAAAATAACGAGTTTTGCGTCTCTCAACAAAAAGAGCGCGTTTGAAATTCGTTCGTCGGACGATATAAAAACGCCGGAGGAGAGAACGCTTCTTGCGGCGCCGAAAAAGAGAAGGAGAACAAGAACGAATGTCGCCGAAAAGAGCGTAAGAGGCAAACCGGAAAACCTCTCGCTCGAAAATCTTTCCTTCAAAAAGCCGAGCAAGGCGGGATTATTCCCGTAAAATCTTCTGAACGGAGCAAGGGAGGCGACTTTCGCTGCGGAAGCCGCGTAAGCCGATTTCACAAAATCAAGAAACGGTCTGCTTGCCTTGATGAGAAGCCAAAACAAAGCAAGCGCGCCGGCAATGGACGCAACGACTATCCCCGCTCTCGTCGTCCACGCTTCTATCACGCCAATCGCGCCGCCGAAGAAATAGCCGACGAGCAGATGGGAAACGGACCAGAGAATCGCGCTCGAAATGTTCCAGAGGAAGAAAGTTTTTTTGTCCATCCGCGACAAACCGGCAATGAAAGGAATAATCGGGCGCAGCGGCCCGACAAAACGGCCGATGAAAACGCTTTTCGGTCCGTGTTTTCTGAAAAATTCCTCGCCCTTCTCGAGATGACTCAACTTCAAAAGTTTGTTTTCGTTCTTGAAAAGATGTTTTCCTTTCGTGCCGAGAAAATAACTCAAGCCGTCGCCGAGAATCGCGCCGGCGGTCGTGAACCAGATGAGGTTGATGATGCTGAAATATCCGCGGGACGCGAGGAATCCTGCGAGATAAATGAGTATTGAGCCGGGAATAATCGTTCCGACGAAAGCGAGCGATTCGCTGAAAGCAATGAGAAAAATCAGCCAATAACCGAAGCCGCCCAAACTTTCAATCGTCGGCGCAAGAAGGTTGAGATACTCCATAACCTAATTATTCAGGCGGCGGTCAAGAAGGGCAAGGGCGAGGGCGGCGAAAAGTATGGCGAAGTCGCGAAAAACAATGTCCATCGCGCCGAGATTGAAAAAAATCACCGCCGCAAGCGTCAAAGCCGCAAGCAGCGAAGCGTAAAATAATTTTTTCCCCCACAAAAGCCAGAGCGCGACAATTATTTCGAAAACCGAGAACGCCGAAAGTAAAAAAGCGGAAGGAAAAATATTTCTCAAAAACCGCGGCATAAATCCCACCCAGGAGTAAGGGTCAAGAAAGGAAGCAATCGCAGGATACAAAAATGTGGAAGCGATGCCGACGCGCAAAAGAAGAGAAACCGACTTGAGCTTGGTTGACTCTTCCATCGTATCGTTACTGCACCGTTACTTTTCCGTAGTTGCCTGGGTTCAAATGGTCGTGATAACCCCAGGAACCGATTTTATCGAACTTGAACGACCACGAAGAGCCGGGTTGCACCGGCGCGCAGGCGTCGAAAGCCGTGCCGCTGGGGTTCGGACAATGCTGTTCGAGCGATGTGCCGTCGTAGACGGCGTGAACCGGATGAACGGCGGACGCCGGCCAGAACTCGAAACTGCTCTCGTTTTTGAAAACGACCGTCGCTCCTTTTTTCACCGTTATGCTTTGCGGGAAAAATCCGCCATTGTTATAGGTTATCGCCGTTTCCTGTTGCCGGGTCTGCGTTGGAGCGGATGGATTTGTTTTTTGAGGCGCGGAAGAAGTTTCCGAAACCGAGGGCGAGTTTACTGCGGTTGTTTGCGTGCCGGAATTTCCGGTCTGCGGCTGCGCAAAGTATCTGTAAGCGAATCCGCCTATTCCCGCCAGAAGAATTATCGCCGCAACCACGAGAATATTTTTCGTGTTGTTCATAGTGGGAATATTTTACCAAACGTACAAATAAAGCAAAACCGAGCACACAAAGCTTCATGTGCTCGGCTGACGTTCCCCGGCGTTTGCGTGCGGCTAGCGCCACGGCGGTGGAACGAAAAACTTCGCGATCTGCTCGTCGGTGAGTCCCGCGATGTAAGGCGCGACCAACGACTGCCTCAGTGCTGCCCTCATCCGCAGAAACACTTCGTCAGCAAATCCCTTGCTTCCGGTCTTCTTGTAGAGAACCAGCCAGAGCAAGTTGGTCGCTTTCTGAACCTTCGTTACGGGCGCCTCGCCGGAGAGCTTGAGAATCGCTCCCCTGCCAAAGCTCTTGCCGTCAACGACGAGCTCGTCTTCAAAGAGGAGATTCAGCAGGTCTCCGTACCACCGGAGAACGGCTTTTCTCACGGGGTTCGGAGAGTACATGTCGTCTTCCATCAAGCCGATGTAACCGCAGGCGTTCGTGAGGTCCACGTACCCCTTGCCGCCGTCGTGCTTCACGATTCCATTCAGCCCGCCTTCGGTTGCAAACGACACGCCGAGTTTGAAGCGAACCATCACCGCGACGTTCAGCACGTTGACGATGACTCTCGCGCAGGGTATCTCGTCAATTCGCGGGTTATGAACCATCGCACACCCATTGCCGACATTTACCCATACGAAGATGAGGTTATTGCCTTTTTTCTTTTCGTCTCGCTCGAGCTGAAGCCAGTCATCCCAGCCGCAGCCGCACTTCTCGCAGGCGGCTTTTTCCTCGCCATTGTCGTGGTTGATAGCGATGGAGTCGTCGGCACCGCATCTCGGACACTTACCAAGAAGTCTCACGTTCACGTGTCACCCCTTATTCAGTTGGTTTACTGCAGCCTACAGGTTAAGACGAGTAGCGCTTCTATGTCAAAATTTTTGCTTTCTCCCGCACACTGCGGAGGGTGAGAGATTCCCTGTCCGCCGAAGCTCTAGCGGAGGCGGAGAACTCGCGAATACGCATTCTCCCGCACACTGCGGAGGGTGAGAGATTCTCCGCCAAAGGCGGATCTGCCTCTGGCACGAGAACTCTCGATACCATTTCTGGTATACAGTCTTTCTCCCGAAAATTATTTTCTTGCGGGGCGGAGAGGGCGAGATTCGAACTCGCGAACCCTTGCGGGTTGCACGCTTTCCAAGCGTGTGCACTAGACCACTATGCGACCTCTCCGCTCCGCAAGAAAATTAAATTTTCGAGGATCCTCGATTTCCCTAAAATTACCATTTTGAGAAATCGGGACAAACAGCCGCACTAGACCACGGCACCTGCCCCGTAGTTTCGCCTCGGGCGGACACTATCGGGGCGACCCTTCCTTTAGTTTCTTTACCTTATAACAGTTCCCTTAAAATTTCTACCGTTCAGCAAATTCTCAAAATTTTTCAGATCTTTGCCGTTGATGATAATCGCGGCGATTTTTTTCTTTTGAGCCAACCTTGCGCCCACGGGGTCAACCGGCGAGTGAAGCCCAGGCTTCCATTTTTCGGGAATCAGTTTGCGGTATTCACTCCACGACAATTCGTGCAAAGGATTTTCTTTGTTGAGGTCTTTGTCGTCAACCCCGTTAGAAGTCGCGCTCCCCGACCGCGGTCGGGGAGTCCCTCCGGGACCGCCGGCGCGGCTGCTTCTAACGGGGTAAACATGCGCGGGTTTGCCGGCGATCACCGCTTCTTTCGCGCCGAGATAATCCGCAATCGCTATGGAAATGTAATCCGTCGACCAACCCGGCCGCCAGCCGGAAGCGATGATTACCGGATATCTTCCGCCATGGGCGGATAATTTCTTTAATTTGTCGCGGCTGTCTATCACGACGGGGTCGGCAATATTGCGAAAAACGGTCCGCAAAAGATGCGCGTTCAGCCGCGTGGCGTGAATGCCGAGCCAGTCCTTGTCTTCGTCGGTCACCGGAACAACCGCATGCGCCGCTTCCTGAAAAAGGCGGGCAGCCCGCCCACCCCCGACAACAAGCACAAACCTGCGCTTTCTTTTGAGAAATTTGAGAATGAGTACTCTGAATTTTTTGATAAACGCCGAATCAATTTCATCAGGATAAACGATTGAACCGCCGAGGGCGATGATGATTGTCTTTCCAAATTTATATCTCATAAAATCCTAAATAACAATGTCTAAATCCTAAATAATGTCAAAAAAATGAAATGACGAATTTCGAAAACTATTTAGATTTCTCCAAAATCGAACCGAAAATTTTCCTAAGCTCTACAGCTTCGCCGATCAACTCCTGGCGTTCTTTATCAATTTCATTATTGTTGCCACTTACTGCAAGTTTGAACCAAAGTTCACTCTCTTTTGCTTCCTTTCTGCAAATTTTTATCCTCATAATAAAGTCTTTCTTGCTCAATGCTTCGTTGGCTTCAATGTAATTTGCAGCCACAGAACCAGTCGACCTCACAAATTGTTTTCTAATCTCTATGTTTTCAAGGTTCTTGGGAAGTTTTTGCGAAAAATTTACAGACCGCTGTGCAAAACGCAAAGTTCTTTCCTCAAGATCGTATCGTTTACGATTTTGGATTTGGGACATTAAAATTTATTTAGGATTTAGGATTTTGGAATTAGGATTTTTATTGTTTACATTTGTTCCAACGCCGCAATCCGTTCTTCTATCGGCGGATGGGTCACCCCGCACCAAAAAGAGCAGTGCTTCCTCGGCTCACCGCCGGGAAGAAATGAATCTGCTGCTCTTTTGGTGACGGGGCAAGTAAAAATCATCTCGACATTTGTTCTAGTGCAGCGATACGCTCTTCTATCGGCGGATGGGTCATAAATAATTTCTGCCACCATGATGTCGATTCGCCTTTGAAAGGATTATCGAGCCAGAGATGCGCCGTGGAATCGCGCGCTGTCGGCAGCGGTATTTGGTCGGCGGCGATTTTTTTGAGCGCCGAAATCAGACCGCCGGGATAGCGCGTGAGAAGAACTCCCGAGGCGTCGGCAAGCGACTCGCGCCGCCGCGAAATCGCGAGCTGAATAAGCATCACGCCGATGGGCGCGAGTATCGAGAGAACAAAACCGATGAGAAAAAAAATTTCTCCGCCGCGATTGTTGTCGTTTCTCCTTCCGAAACCGCCCCAAAAGAGCGAGCGCAAAAAGAAATCGCTCAAAAGGGAAATTATTCCCGCAAGAACGACGGCGACGGTGGATACGAGAATGTCGCGGTTGCCGACGTGAGAAAGTTCGTGGGCGAGGACTCCTTCAAGTTCGGTTTTGTCCAGACGCTTGAGCGCGCCTTCCGTGACGGCGACGGCGGCGTGCTGCGGATCTCGTCCCGTCGCAAAGGCGTTTATTTGCTGTCCCGGCGCGATATACACTCGCGGCATCGGCAAGCCAGCGGTTATGGAAAGATTTTCAATTATGTTATAGAGCTGCGGATTGTCTTTTTTTTCGATTTGAACGGCGCGCGCCATCGAAAGCGCGAGTTTGTCGGAATACCAGTAGCTCAAAACGCTTGAAATAATGCTGAACGCCGCCGCAAACCACAAAATCCCCGGATTGCCGTAAACGTAAGAAAATACCCAGCCGAGCCCGATGACGACAATCAGAAACGCGCTGAAAAGCACCCATGTACGACGTATATTCGATTCTTGTTGATTATAAATGTTGGCCATCTATATTTTTAAACCGAGATTTCTAAGGTCAATCAATAATTGCTCCGGCTCCTTGAAAAGTAAAGTATGCATACCTATTTTGCTTGGGGCTTTGAGATTTTTCTCTTTGTCGTCAATAAAAACACACTCGCTGGGTTTTTTGCCGGCATCTTCTAGAACCGCAAGGAAAGAATTTTCTTCTTCCTTCGTCGAACCCAACTCGTTCGAAAAGAACATATTTTCGAAAAGGGGTGTAATGCGCTGATCATTTTTTATAGCCGAGCTGAGAGCATCGAAGTTGTCCGAATGCAAAAAAGTGCTGTAATTCTTTTTGATGTCTTTGATTATATTCAAAACGGCGGGGTTGAGTTCATACGCTTCACTAAATTCGCCTACGAAATCTTCCAATGTAATTTCTGCATTAGGAAAACACTTTTCCCAAAAATCCTTCGTTGTCTCCTCCCCTTTCATATATGCTTTCTCGTTAGCGTACAATCTCTTTTCCGTTTCTCCGCGATCTACTCCAAATTTATCGCTTAATCTCTTCGCCAGGGCAGGAAAAAAATTACCGGTGGTCAAAACGCCGGCAAAATCGAAGATAACCGTCGATACTTCCATTATTAAAAACTAACTTTCACCGGCTGGCGCTCTGCTTCATTCTCTACGCCGAAAAATTCCATGGCCGCGAAGCCGAAAGTATTCGCAATGACGTTCGTCGGAAAAGTTTGGATGGCGATGTTCATATCGCGCACGCTGCCGTTGTAAAACCGGCGCGCCGCCTGGATTTTGTCTTCCGTGTCCGTGAGTTCCTGCTGAAGTTGCATGAAGTTTTCGTTTGCTTTCAGCTGCGGATAATTTTCGGCGACGGCGAACAAGGTTTTAAGCGTGCCGGAAAGCATATTCTCGGCGGCGGCTTTGTCTTTATTGCTCGTTGCGCCCATCGCCCGAGTGCGCGCCTCGGTGACTTTTTCAAAAACCACGCGCTCGTGCTTCATGTAACCTTTCACACTTTCGACGAGATTCGGAATCAGGTCGTAACGCCGTTTGGTCTGAACATCAATATCGGACAGCGCCTCTTTCGCGCGATTCCGCAAAGTAACAAGGCGGTTGTAGACGTAAACCAGCCAGAGGGCAATGACGATGACAATGACGATGACAATATTTGTAACGCTCATATGAAAAATAAAACGAATAAGATGAATATGACTCCGACGATTATCCAGAATGCTTCAGGCATACCAAGTAGTACCTGCCTATCACAGGCAGGGAAATTCAACTCATCAATAATTATTTAAATTATTTACGATATCTTTGCAAGAAGCCAATGTGAAAAAATCAGCCACTATGCTATAGCATAGCGTTGTGCTTTAGCACAGCAATTGAATTTTTCCGCCAGAGGCGCCTGCCTGCCGCCTGCCTGCCGCAGGCAGGGACGGGCAGGGATCTGCCTCAGGCACGACACTACCTGACATAAGTTGATTTTATCACTATAAAACATAGTTTTCAAACAAAAAGGGCGGCGCAACGCACCGCCCGGGCGAACTCGCCCATTCTCAAACGCCGATCGCTTCGGCGATTTCCTCGGTTCTGCAGCTCCCGGTTTCGAGAACCGTTCCGTCACCGTACTCGGTGACCACGCCGGGAAACTTGATGCCGGCCGCCGTGGAAACGACGACGACCCGTTCCCTTTCGCGAATCAGCCCGAGGGGTACGGCTTTGCGCAATCCCGCGAGAGCCATCCCTGTCTGGGGACAGACGAAGTGCCCGTCTCGGCCAGCCACGAGCACAGCGGTATTGAGGCCGATTTCCGACACAGTAAGCACCGCACCGTCGGCGGAAACCACTTCGCGCATGACCTTCTCGGCAGAGACGGGGTTTCCTATCCTCGCGGCTGTCGCCGTTGTATCCCCCAGCTCCTCGAGAGGTTTGTATGCTTTCATCCATTCACTCTCGCTCGCCTGGGCGCAGCCGTCTTTTTGAACCGTTCCCCATGACATAGCGAGGGGGTTTGCCGCTTCGGACTGCGTGCCGAGAATCCGCGAACGCCGACCGACAAGTCCCAATTCGGACAACGTGCGCATGCCTTTACCGACCGAACTGGAATTGCTGCCGTTACCAATGGGAACGACAAACCAGTCCGGAAGACACCAGTCGAAAAACTGGGCGGCCAGGAACACGGTCGCCTGATGCCCTTCGATGCGCGCCGGATTCAGGCTGTTCGCGGGAAACATCTTGCCGGCGTCAACCAGTTCGCGCACAACCCGCATGCAGTCGTCGAAACTGCCCGGGATGCTGATGACTTTGGCGCCGTAAGCAAGCGGTTGAACGAGTTGGGCGTCGGTGACTTTGCCTTTCGGCAGGACAACGACGCATTTCATCCCCGCCGCCGCCGCGTATGCCGCCGCCATCGCAGAAGTATCGCCCGTGGAGGCGCAGCCGATCGCTTCCACGCCGGATTGCTTCGCGACGCTGACCATCACCGTACCGCCGAAATCTTTGAACGATGCGGTTGGCGTAAGGCCTTCCGGCATAATCCAAAGGTCAAGGTTGCCGCCGACCCAGTTGCGAAGGTTCTCCCCCGCGCGCCAGAACGGCATAACGCCCTCGCCCAGCGTCACGATGTTGTAACGCTCGATGCTCGGCATGACGAGCTCCGTGAATCTCCAAACCCCGGAGGTTGTTTCCGCATGCCCCCTTACCGGGCGGCAACGCTTGTCGAAAACGTCATGCCAATAGACACGCCCCCCTCTAGCAATCTCCGAGAAATCGTGGCGGACATCGTACAAGCCGCCGCAGCGACACAGGAAACTCTTTGCGCCGTAGAGAGGAACCTTCGAACCGCAGCGCATGCACTGCATCCAGCTCAATTCATTTTTCGCTTTCACTTTTGTCTCCTCTTGGTTGTCAATCAATGCCCGAAAAAATCATAAATGCCTTCAGGCGCTGAAAAGAGAATAATCTTTCATGGGCGGGTAAGTCAAACAAAAAGGGCGGCGTTGCTCTGTGCCGCCCTTACGGACCCCTGCGGACCCCGCTGCCTTATCTGTATCCAACGGCGATAAGCCGTGGTTCGTGGTGTTTCTCGCGCTCAACGAGCAGTCTCCGAAGAGGAATCTTTTGCTGCCTTTTGCGTTTAGACAGCGCGCGTCTCGCCGCCCCCTCCATGGTCTTGCCGTAGCCGAGTACGTCATCTGTCCACTCGGGGGGTTTGAAATCTACGGCGGCGGCTGCACGGCCAGCCAATCGCACCATGAACGGCATCCGGCAATTGGGATTGTGTTCAACTGCGTAGGTCATCCTGCAAAGTTCTTCCATTGCGCTCATGTTATGGCTCTCCGATGAAAAAGTTGTTCAGCCCTGAAAGAAATCTTTCAGGTAGTACCGAGAAAAGAATACCTCTCCGGCGAGAATCAAGTCAAACAAAAAACCGCCGGGGCGGTTTTTTGTTTGTTCAGTAATCTCCCCCCATATCGCCCATTCCCATTCCGCCGGTTGGCGGATTCTTTTTCTCCGGCAAGTTCGTCATCGCCGCGCCGACGGTCAAATAATTGGCGGCGACGGAAACGGCGTTCATAAAAGCGGTCTTGACGACTTTCAGCGGGTCAACGATGCCGGCTGATTTCAAATCGCCCGTTTGATTGGTGAGCGCGTTGAACCCTTTCCAAGAATCCGATTGCGAGCGTTTTGAGAGTTCCGCTTCCACTCTGCTCCAGTGCTCGCCGCTGTTGGCGACAATCGCCTGAACCGGCGAAACGAGCGCGCGGTTGATTATCGCCGCGGCCGCTTTTCCGACATCGTTTTTCTCTTTCGCCGTTCCCGACATCCCGGTGGCGACGTTGTAAAGCGCGATTCCGCCCCCCGGCACGATTCCCTCTTCCATCGCCGCTCTCGTCGCCGAGACGGCGTCTTCCACCCTTTGTTTCAATTCTTTCTGCGCCGTTTCCGTCGGCGCGCCGACTTTGATAACAGCCACGCCGCCCGAAAGTTTGCCGAGCCGCTCCTGCAGTTTCTCTTTGTCAAACTCGGAGTCAGTTTTCTTAATCTGCATTTTGAGCTGCGCGATTCTCTCGTCAATCGCTTTCTTGTCGCCTTTGCCGCCGACGACGGTCGTGTTGTCTTTGTTGGAAACAACTTTATGGGCATGACCCAAATCGGCGATTTCAATATTTTCCAGTTTTTTGCCGACGTCTTCCGAAACGTATGTCGCGCCGGTGACAATCGCGACGTCCTGAAGCATTTCTTTTCTTCTGTCGCCGAAGCCCGGCGCTTTCACCGCCAGCGCCGTGAAAATTCCGCGCAGTTTGTTGACGAGAAGCGTCGCCAGCGCTTCGCCCTCCACTTCGTCGGCGATGATGACAAGTTCCTTCTTGCCCGCCTGAAGGAGTTTATCAAGGAGCGGCAGAAGTTCCTGGATGGAAGAAATCTTTTTGTCGGTAACCAAAATGTGCGGGTCTTCCAAAATCGCTTCCATTCTTTCCGCGTTCGTTATCATGTACGGCGAAACGTAGCCGCGGTCGAACTGCATTCCCTCCACCATTTCGTAAGAGTTGCCGATGGTGTTTGAATCCTCAATTGTAACGACGCCCTCTTTGCCGATTTTTCCCATCACTTCGGCGATGAGCTTGCCGATTTCGGCGTCCTTTGCCGAAAGCGTCGCCACTTCCTCAACTTTTTTGTTGTCGTTTATCGCCTCGCGCTGGGCTTCAAGCGACTTCACGACTTCGCTGGCGGCTTTTTTGAGTTCCTCCGAAAGCTGAATGACGTTGAACCCTTTGTCGCGTATCGCTTTTTCGCCTTCCTCAATCATCGCGTGCGCCAAAACGACGGAAGTGGTCGTGCCGTCGCCGACGTTGTCGTTCGTTTTGTCCGCCGCCTGTTTGATAAAATCGGCGCCGAGATTTTCGTATTTATCTTCCAGCTCGACTTCTTTCGCCACCGTCACGCCGTCAAAAGTAACTTGCGGCGCGCCGTATCCTTTTTCAATGACGACCGCCCGCCCCCGCGGACCGAGCGTCATTCTCACCGCCTGCGCGAGTTTGTCTATTCCCTTTTTGAGCGCCACCCGCGCGTTTTCGTCGAATAAGATTTGTTTTGCCATGATAATATTTTTTTCGAATCAATCACGAAATGTTTTCTCTAATGTTCTCTAAGTAAGCCGGTTCGAGATAATTCGAGACGCGATTCGTGATTAATTTCGTGATTATTCCAAAATTGCTAATATATCTTCCTCATCGCCGACCAGATATTTTTTGCCTTCGATTTCTATTTCGTCCGGTCCGTATTTTTTGAAAAGCACTGTGTCGCCGACTTTGACTGACATCGGCGAGCGCTCGCCTTTATCGTTCAATTTTCCCGGACCGACGGCAAGAATTTTTCCCTTGACGGGTTTTTCTTTTTCTGCGGTGTCCGGAATTACGATTCCCGACTTCGTGGTTTTTTCTTCCTCCAGCGGCTCGATGAAAACGCGATTGGATAAGGGTTTGAAGTTCATAGATTGGAGCAACGTAGTGACCGGTGACCAGCGACCAGTCCGGTTGTTGAACTGCGTACGATTAAAAGTAAACGATATTTTAAGCGTACCAATCACTTTATGTCAAGCCCTTATGGTTCCCACTTGATTCCGTTGCGTCTGATTTTTACGCCGCCGATTTTTCCGTCATAAATTATAAGCTCGATTCCTGCTTCACGAAGCATGCTGAACGCAAGGTCAATATCTTCTCTCCACTCGCCTGATTTCTCCAGGGCTTGCTGGTGAGTCACTAAGCGGACAATTCCTGATTGAATAATCGCTTGCGCGCAGTCGCTGCACGTTGCCCATGAACACACCATTGTGAGTCCTTCGGTCTTGATGCCCAATTTTGCGGCTTGATAGACAACGTTGCGTTCGGCATGCACGCTGAACTTATGGCGCAGCGGCTTCAACATGCGTTCCTCCGTTTCAGCTATTCCCGACGGAAATCCATTATCGGCAGACGCAATGACTTTGCCGGAATCATCAACGAGAATCGCCGCGTTTTGTGTGGACGGATTTGTGCTTTCCTGCGCTTTCCGATAAACGATTTTGAGTAAGTTATTCCAATTCAACGACGTCATTTCTTCCGCAACTGCTCGTCTATGTTCAGCACCGCTTTCACGGCGTCCCCCGCCGAAATGTTGTTTTGTTTGTAAAGAACGTCGGTGACGTCGCCCGCCCCCCAGATTGCCGGATCGGAGGTCTGCTGATTCTGATGGTTCACTTTTATTTCGCCGTAAGGGTTCGTTTCCACCAACCCTTTCACCAAATCGGAGCTCGGCACGGCGCCGATTTGAACGAACACTCCGCCGACGATAAGCGCTTTCGTCTCGCCGCTTTTGAGGTCCTGGTATTTGATTCCCGTCACGAAATCTTTCCCTTCTATCGCCGTCGTCTGCGCCATCGTCAAAATCTGGACTTTCGGATTGTCAATGAACTTTTTTTGCGTTACGGAATCGCCCTTCAACTTGTCCGAACGCTCCATCAGATAAATTTTCGCCGCATAAGGCAAAAGGTCTATGACGGCTTCCAGTCCCGCGTTGCCGCTGCCGACGACGACAACGTCCTTCCCTTTGAAAAGCGGCGCGTCGCACGTCGAGCAGTACGAGACCCCTCTTCCGTTCAGTTCTTTTTCTCCCGGCACGCCGAGTTTTCTCCTTTGGCTTCCCGTGGTTATCAAAATGTATTTCGTTTCAAATTTTTTTCCGAGCTTGGTCGTCACCAAAAATCCATTGCCGGTTTTTTCAACGGCGGTCGCCGTGTCGTCGCCTTCTATTTCTATGTCCTCCTGCGCGCGAAGATGTTCCTCGAGCATTTTCGCGAAATCGAAACCGGAAATGGATTTCGTCCCTATCCAGTTTTCGATTCCCGCCGAAACGAACGATTGCCCGCCGAAGGAATCGGTGATGATAAGGGTTTTTATTTTTTTTCTCGCCCCGTAGATTCCCGCAGCAACACCGGCCGGTCCTCCGCCAATAATTATCAAATCATACATAGTTAAAGTGTAACTAAAATACTTTTCGCGGGAATTGTACGGGGCTCGCGGCGTAGATTCCCGCGGCAACGCCCGCTGGTCCGCCGCCGATGATTATGAGATCATACATATCTTCTCAATGACAATATCGCGAGCCGCAGGCGAGCAAATATCGGCGAAGCCAAGTTTCTATTAATTTCGGCATGATGCTTGTCTCGTTGCGCGAGACGATATTAGGATACTTGCTCGCTCACGCTCTCGATATTAACTAACGTATGTCCAGCGCTTTTTTCAATCCTTCTTTGTCAAAGCCGACGAAAATTTCGCCGCCGACGTCAATCACGGGCACGCCTAACTGGCGGGACTTTTTAATCATCTCGTCCCGCGCGGCGTCGTCCCCGGCGACGTTGTGTTCCACGAATTCCACTCCGCTCTTTTTGAAAAATTCCTTCGCCATTCTGCAGTAAACGCAGCTGGGCGTGGTGTAAATCGTAACTTTGGACATGGTTCAGCAACTAATAACTGATGACTTATGACTAATAACTGAAATAACTGATGACTAATAACTGATTACTGATTACTCTCGCCGTTCTCCTCTTTGCCGAAAATCTCCCAGACGCTAATCAAAATAAGAATTGTTCCCGAAATGACGTTGCTCCACATCATAATCGCGATACTCGAAAACCCGAGCGTCCAAGGAGAAACTAAAATCCAGATTCCGAGAACAAGAATGACGTAATTTTTGGTCATCGGAGTTATTTTATCAAAACGTACGTTCTGAAGTCAACGAAAAAACCAGAAATTTTTCATCCGGAGTTATCCACAAGCGCCCCCTAAACGTGAAGGTTCAATCTTGTATAATATCAATTAAGGAAATGCAAATTCCTCCCGTCAAAAAATCAACGTTCTGGACAGTCGTAGTTTCGGTCTTTCTCGGCGGTTTTTTGCTCGGCTTGATTGCGGCGGCTTACGGTTTTTACAAGAATAGAGAAGCGCTCTTCGCAAGATTTCAGCCGCAATCCTTGCAAAAAGCGCTTTCCCGACAGCAATTTCCGCCTGACTTGGTGAAACGAGTAACGTCGTTGACTCCGGGCCAGATAATTATCGGCAAAGTCACTTCCGCATCCGCAAGCGAGTTTACGCTGGAAGTGAGATTGGTGAATCCTTTCAATACCCAAAGCGCGACGACAACCTCCGTAAAAGTTCCCGTCGGCAAAAACGACAAAATAGTTAGGTTTGAACCGACTCCGGGAAATCCGACGCTTCTTCGCGAAGCGAGCGGAACAATTTCCGATTTGAAATCCGGCAGCGTGGTGAATTTGAAAATACTCAACGATGGCTCCAAAGTCATCTTTCTGATGACGCAATAACGATGCCTCGAAGAATTATCTCTTCCCTCTCCATTTTTCTGATAGTCGCGCTTGCCGCGAGTATTTTTCCAAAGCCTAACACAGCGCTGGCTATTTCTTTATACAGTAGCGATGAGAATTCCGCTTCTCCATCGGCTCAAATTAACGACCCCAGTGGTTACATTAGTTATTTCATAATAAATCAAAATAACAGCTCGATTTACGGCGATTATCGGAATACCGCCGGAAATTACTGGCCAGGAAAAGATATTGGGGGCGGGTTTCTTAGAGAATCGGGAACAAGCGATTTCCCTTATCCGGCAAGCGTAGTCGCTCCGGACAGGGTTGCCGCCTCGGAAAAAATTTTTCAATCCGCTTTTGCTTTCAATCCGCCGAAAGATTTGAGCGGATTGGTTGAATATTACGTGGGTGGTAGTACAAACGCTCTCGCTCAGGTTTACACCCAGCCGGCGTATCCCTATATGACTGACCTTTCGCAAACAACGCAGGTGCGCTATCTCAATCCGCAACAAGTAGAATTTTCCGTTACAACTTCCGGCTCTTACGAAAATATTGTGCCAAGCGCGAGAAGATTGAATATTGGTTTTTCAATAAGCGGGAATTACGTGGCGCAGTACAGCGATCCTCGTTACGGATTCGCCGCGCCCCGGTGTTACGATGACCCCAGTTCGTGTACAAGCCCGTATAAGCTTTTTACATACTCAATTGGCGATGAGATCGGTTCATACTCTTACAGTCTTTGTCAACCCTATGAAAATAGTGAAGATGCATATAAGCCTGCGCAAATCTGCTTCACCCCTGTTGTTTGGTATCAAAACGGAAGGACATACGTAGCCTATCCGCCGTTTGGCGGAACGGATGGCGCTGAATACTGGTATTATAATCCAACTTCAAACTGGGGAGAGCCGGCGACTTCAATATCAAAAATATCCGGCTCCGTGGACCCGCAAACCACTTCTACAGTGAGGTCGCTCAACAGCGACATCGTCTGGATGCGCCCGCCGAAATGCGAATATAACTCCAGCGACGGATTTTTCAGTTCCAGCGTGTCAGTTGACTGCCGCACTTACGCGATGTCCGCGGACGGACGCGTCGGAACAGCGGCTTATTCGGACAGGAAGAGCGGCTGCGGGTTCTTTTGTGACATATTGGGCGGGGTGCTGTTTGTCGGGTCATTTGTTGCACCATTTACCATCACGGATGTGATTATCCCTTCTGAATTATTAGATATAACAACAGGAAACATTGGAGGTGCCCTATTAGGGCAAATCGGTTCCTACACAGCATCGCTCTCATCATACCAGGTCGTGAACAGTGTAGTGGGGCCGACCGCCTACGGCACGGTTGAAAATCCCGCTAACGGCGTCAATCTCGGCAGTTGGACGTGGTCTGAAGGATTCAATGCTGCAACCCTGCCTACTTCAACTTCAGCCGCAACCACAACCCCGCCGGCTAAGCCGACCCTCGAGCAGTTCTTGCTCCCGACCTGCGCCTTTTCTCCATCCCCTTCGTCAATCATCCCGCCTCAAACTACATCTCTCCAATGGACGTGCAACAACGCCAACTCCTGCTCCATCAATCAGGGAATAGGGAGCGTTGGCGTCTCCGGTTCGAAAACCGTTGCGCCGAAGGAGACGACTACTTACACTCTTTCTTGCGCAAACGGTTTCGGCAACGCTGCTTATCAAGCAACAGTCACCGTCAAAAAAACAAATATAAAAGAGGTTGCGCCGTAGAGTTGTAAAAAAAGGAGGGGCAGAGAGAAACTCTCTGCCCCTAACTGATTCCTTGCTGTGCTGTGCTACCGGTCTGCTGCCGCGGCGGCGGGGATTTTTCCGAATTTTTTCCCCCACTCCTGAAGGAGCCCATCGGCCGCATTACGCGAGAGCCACTCGCTGTCGCTTTCTACGTAATCCATCTTTCCTCCCCAGATGGTTCTGTTTCTAGTCGCGCCTCTCTCCACTCTCAATACGTAGACATTGTCGTAGGCTACGTCCAGGGTGGCTCCATAACCAATAGTGTAGATCCCGGAACTCGAGAGAAATCCCACCTCCATCTCCAGGCACTCGGCGCATGGGAGATCCGCCAGCCTGAAGCCGTCTTCACGGAGCTGCTTCACAAAGCGATTCTTGAAGCTTTTTCCGTTTTCCACGTCCGACGCAACCAGCGACGAGGTCGGTACCTTCCGCAATTCAAAGTTGGAAAGCTCGTAGTACACCACCCCCGGCTTTACGTAGATAGGCATCTCCTTCAACGTCCTTCCAGCGAGAGCCCTCTGAACGTCAGGGGTAACGTCGGGCTGTTTCACCTCGCCGCCCGTCGTCGCACACCCGGCAAGGAAGCCCAAGAAAACGGCAGCAACCGCGAACTTCAAATACGCAAACATGACACACCTTTCTCCGCGCGAGGCGGATAAAATCATTAGTCGGAACCGGTTGGCTAAGAACTTCAGCGTTACTACCCGGTATGAACTTGTTAAGTTAGGGATATTATACCCCCATTTTGCGCGTTTGTCAAAACAAGGTGGTAAAAGTAAAAACTCTGCCACTATGCTATAGCATAGTGCTATGACGCGTCATAGTGGCTGCAGAACCTTTCTCAAAAAATTGCAATACGGCAAAACAATCCGCCCCGATGTTTCGGGGCGGATTTACAAGCATTTTGAACGGGTTTTACCCAGCCGCTGGCTGGGTTTACCTTCCGGACGACTGCCTCCTCGCGCGATGGCAGTCGCGGCAGAGAAGCTGTCCGAGGCGGCTCGGGTCGGGAGCGAAAGGAAGTTCTTCGATGGACGCCTTGCAGTTGGAGCAAGTCCAGCCGCCGGTGCAGCCATCGGCGTCTCCCGCCTTGTGCATCGTTCTTTGGAAACCCTGATTGTTGAAAGCCATTTATTATTTTTATTTTTCGCCCTTTTCCCCCACACCAAACAGCAAGTGTTAAAGTTTAAAATTTAGCGCTTCGCGCTGTGCTTGCTGTTTGGTGTGGGGGTTTGCCCCACTATCTCTATGTTTCTTTGTCGCTTTTTACTTCGCTCCTTTGAGCGCGTTCTCGATTGCCGACTGGAACTGCTCGTACGGCTGCGCGCCGTTTATAACTTGTCCGTTCACGAAATTGGTCGGCGTGGAATTCACGCCCAGTGAAGCGGCGTCGCTCGTCTCCTGTTTGATTTGGTTCTCGTACTTGCCGCTGTCGTAGCAGGAAGAAAATTTTTCAACGTCAAGCCCGACGTTCTTGGCAAGAGCTACAAAAAGATTTCTGTTGAGATTGCCGTTGTTTTCTATGCCGTCCTTAATCTCCGCCTGATAAGTGGCGTCGCGATAGGCCCAGAATTTTCCTTGTTCCTTCGCGCAAGCCGCCGCCTCCGCCGCCAGAACGGATTCCGTCCCGAGAAACTGGAAATTTCTGAAAACCATTTTAACTTTGCCCGTTTTGATGTATTCATCGCGAAGCCTCGGTTCGACTTGCGAGAACATACGGCCGCAGAACGGGCACTGGTAGTCGCCGTATTCAATGAGCGTTACCGGCGCCTTCGGGTCGCCGAGAATGACGTCGTTTGACGAAGTGTTCCTGAACGATTCGCTCGCATTCGCCGCAACGTCCGCTGTGTACTTTCCGGTGTTTCCCGTTCCGGTTTTAGACGCGCCGACCAAATAAATTATCGAGCCGGAAATTAAAACTGCCGCAACGATGATGCTCGCCGGCAGGAGGTAGCTGCTGCTTCTCGGTTCCATTGGTTCAAATTTAGCACGGGAAACAAAGGGGTGTCAACCGAGCACATAACAAGTTATGTTATGTGCTCGGCAGGTCCCCCGCCATTATCGCGTAGTCCTTTTTGAAAAGTTCCTGCTCCGCGAGCTTGAAAATGGCGTAAGTTATGAAAGGAGCCGCGAAAACGTCTATAGAATAATGCACGTGCGCCAAAAGAACGGTTGCGCCAAAAACAATAGACAATGCTATAAAAAAGTACCGCCAGAATTTCTCGCGCCAGAAAATCAGAGCCAGAAGAAACGCCATCCCCGTATGTCCCGAGAAAAAGAATCCGTCCTTCATACCCACAAGAACGTAGACCTTGTCGAGGAAGCTGTCTCCGAGAGTTATCTCGTTGGGATAAATGCCGAGGTGCGTCAGAGTGACGAAAAACGCCCTTGTTATCGTGAAAAGCGCGACGACCTTAAGTGAAAAAAGAATATATTTTGGTTTCAGAAGAAGGAGAATAATTACCAAAATGACGAGCAGGAAAGCTCCCTCAACGAGGATGCGGGTGAGGTCAATTGTCGGCAGGTTGTCCAAAAACAAATCGCCGACGATGTTGGTCGCGCTTTTGCTGGAGTATCGCCCGGCAAAGGACTGGGCTATCAAAGAAGCAATCAAAAACAAAATCCCCGTATAAAGAGATTTTTTTCTTTCTTTCGTCCAAAAGCCGGCGTGTTCGCGAAAGATATCGGCAATCTTTTTAGCCATATTGTCAGCACGGTAAATTATACCAAAGCGATTGCGTCCCGCAAAACCAGGCGGCTGTCCATGCACAGATGCGGACCATCGCGCATGAAAACTGGTATCATTAACCAATGAGCGCAAGAAAGATAATTTACATTCTCATCCTGGCCGCGACAATAACGCTCATCATAGCCGCGTTGGTTCACTTTGAATTTTACCGAGGAGAAAAAATCAATCTTCCGCAGGAAATTTCTTTTTCCGCAGCGCTTCAATGGGTCATCGCCGGAGGTTATTTTCTGACATTCGTCGGAATATTTACATTCGGACCGATAATAATCTCGGCGGCGGCTTTCGCGGCGGCTCTCGGATATTTCGACGTCACAATCGTTTTTCTGATAGCCGTTTTCGGCGAGATTTTGATTGATTTGGTTCTTTACGCTATCGGCTATTTCGGGAGAATCGCGGTCGCCGAAAGATACGGACGCTATTTCGGACTGACGGAAGAAAAAACGAAAAAATGGGAAAATCTTGTTCGCAAACATCCGGGCAAAATGCTCACCGCCATAAAACTCGCCCCGATTCTCCCCGTACCCGGACTGATGCTTGTCGGCTCAACGCGGATGTCCGTCAGAAAATTCACTTTGATAAATTTCATAGTCGCCTTGATAAGAGCGGTGATTTTCATCGCTATCGGATACTACTTCGGACAAATTTATGATTCTATATCACGCTACATCAAAAACGCCGAGTATATCTTGATCATCGGACTGATTATCGTTGTCGGAATTTATTACGCTTACAAAAAGGTAACTGAAAAAATATCGGAGAAATTGGAAAAAACATAAATTATTATTCCGATATTATAGTGATAAAAAAACAAAAGGCGTTATTCTCTTGAATCACACCTTTTGTTTATGGGCGATATTTTTAGGTAATCGCCCGGAACCTGATTGTGAGCGGCGTCAGTTGATCGGCGGCCATCCAGCGATATACGCAGCACTCCAAAAGCCGGCGGCAGCAGCGACCAATCCAAGCAAAAGCGAGAACATTTCCGCCAAGCCGTGAACACTTGGACCGATATACCTATTGCCTTCTTCGGTCGGCTCGGAGAGCAGATACATCAAGCCGCTGTAGATGCTGCGGAGCACGATGCACATGACCGCAGTCAACAGCAGGCCGACAGCCCAGTACCCCACATAGAACAGCGGCGTCATGCTTACCCCCGACAACAGAACTGTCAAGACGACGGGGTACATTGCTTCCTTCATCTGGAAGCTGATGGGCATCGTCTGTGAGGTATAGGGCGCGAAAAAGCGATGGATGCGGTTCATTTTTCAATCTCCACGTTAAACTACCGTTGCAATAGTACACTAAAATCTAAAAAATGTCAATGTCTGGTCTGCAATGGAACGTTGGCGTGGCGGAGTTATTTCACGACTTCTTTTTTGTTACTTTTTTCCTCCATTGCCGTCAACATCTGGTCTGCTGCCGTTACGTAAAGTTCCGGATGGTTACCTATTTCGCCGTGACCGCCGCGAACAGACAGAAATCCGTCAATCATATCGGCTTTCACCATTTTTTGTATTCGGTTCATAGGAAACACCGGGTCGTCAACGGCATGCATAACGACAATGCCGATGCCTTTCTCATTATGGAGATATCGCATCATTTCTGCGATTTGGCTTTCATCTTTCGTTAAAGCCACGGCTTCTCTAAGGGCGCGGATTGGATTTTTAACAAAGTATTTCAACGCCTCCGTCGCCGCCTTGGCGACTACTTTTTTCTCTGTTTCAGTAATTGGTATTTCTTTCATTGTCTCCGCCCTCTTAATTTGTCCAACGAAACCTTTAAGTAATCTCGGGAATGTATCTTTGCCGATTAACCCGGCTGCCCCGAAAAAAACGATATTGCGAAACTTCTCGGGACGAAGCATCGCGGCAATAACTGTATCTACAGCGGCAATGGAATGCGCAATCGCGTCTACTTTTTCTATTTTCTTTTTATCGATCGTTTCAATGATATTCAATGCTCTTCTCAGTATTTCTTGGGGATATTTATCTACAGCTCCCTCCGGAGCCGAGCTTAAATCGCCGCCCACGCGCGGATGGTCAATTGAGATAATCCTACGCTTTTGTTGCGCTAGTTCTTCTAGGGCCGGCCTGTAAACCTCTGTGGAACATGACCACGCAGGCGCGAAAAAAACAGGAATTTCCGTTTTTGGTTTGCTTGGTTCAATTTCTACAACCCTCGCTATTCCTCCGGCAACATTGAATTTCTCCACTTTTTCCCTAAGCTGCAGTTTTCGCTCTTCGTTTTCAAACCTAAGTTTTTCCATTAGCATTAACTGTAATATATACTTATGAAAATAGCGATTTTCTCAGACGTTTTTCATCCGGAGATTTCGGGAATTTCGGATTCAATAATATCGCTTGCAAAAGAACTCGACGAACGCGGACACGAAATAAAATTTTACGTGCCGCGTTATTCCCGAAAAAATTATGCAAGGGTCGGTCTAAAAAAAGAGGAGGTGAAGCTCGGTAAAAATATAGAAATAGTTCGTCTTCCGTCGATTCCGTATTCGACCGGAACGGGACAGGGGCGAGTCGTTGTCCCCAATCCGCTGGTTTTGTTCAACATCCGCAAGTTCAACCCCGATGTCATCCACACCCAGCTTTTTTTCGGCGCCGGTCTTGACGCGCTCATATCAGCAAAAATTCTCGGAAAACCGCTCATCGGCACAAACCACACGGCGATAGAAGAGTATGTAAGATACGGTCCGCTGAAAAACGAATGGGCGAAAAAGAAAGTAATCGCCTACGTTAACTGGTACTACAACAAGTGCGATTTGGTGACGGCGCCGTCGCGCTCGGTTATTGACGAAATGAATTTTTGCGGATTGTGCGTAGAATCGCACGTGATTTCCAACCCGATTGACGTTCAAACATTCGCCCCGCTTCCGAACAAAAACTGGCTCCGGAAAAAATTCGGTTTTTCCGATTACACGATAATCCACGCCGGACGACTTTCACCGGAAAGAAACGTGGACGTAATAGTGAAAGCGATGCCGCTGGTGAAAAAAGAATTTCCGAAAGCGGAACTGGCCATCGCCGGCCACGGAAGCGCTGAAGGAGAATTGAAATCATTGGCGAAAAAATCGGGCGTCGGCGATTCGGTGAAATTTTTGGGATTTTTGGAAAAACCGACACTCTGCGAAGCGTACAATGCTTCCTCGGTCTTCGCGATCACGAGCACATCCGACACGCAGAGTATGGTAATGATGCAGGCGATGGCCTCAGGCCTACCAATCGTGGCTGTGAAAGCAAGAGCGTTGCCGGAGTATGTCAACAAGAAAAACGGGATTCTCGTCGAGCCCGGCGACCACGAAGAACTCGCGGAAAAAATAATTTTCCTTTTCAAAAATTCCGAAACGAGAAAAAAACTTGGCGAAGGCGCGAGGAAATTCGCCGTGAATTTCAGTTCCGAAAGTATCTCAATAGAATGGGAAAAAATTTACGAAAAAGTGATTAAGGAGTACAATAGAAATAATCGCTAATAATGCGAATTATGATAAAGAATAACGCGAATGTTCGCGTTATTTAATAAAAATTGGCGTTGTTCGCGATTGCTCCATGAGATTAAGCTTTGTCATACCGGCGTATAACGAAGAAAAAACGCTTCCCCTTTGCCTGCAATCGGTTTTGAACGAAGTGGCGCGCAACGAAGGGATTGCCTGCGAAATTATCGTCGTCAACAACGCTTCCACCGACAAAACTCCCGAAGTCGCGAGAAAATACGGCGGCGTTAAAGTCGTCAACGAACCGCGGAAAGGGCTCACGCGCGCGAGGCAGGCGGGATTCGTGAAATCCAGAGGAGAATTGATAGCGAACGTGGACGCCGACGTCGTTCTTCCCGAAGGATGGTTGAAAAAAGTCGTCGACGAATTTTCCGAGAATCGCGAACTTATTTGCCTGAGCGGCCCGCACCACTATTATGACGCGCCTGTTTTTACGAGGGCGCTCACAAGAGCGTTCTACGGGTTTGGTTTTCTGATCTATCTGATAAACAAGCATGTTTTGAGAATCGGTTCCATGGTTCAGGGAGGAAATTTTATCGTCAGGCGCTCAGCACTCGAAAAAATAGGGGGGTTCGACACATCCATCGAGTTTTATGGCGAAGACACGGATATCGCCAGACGTTTGAACGGCGTCGGCGACGTGAAATTCAGTTTTTCACTGCCGATTTACGCTTCGGGGAGGCGGTTGATGGAAGAAGGGGTTGTGAAAACCGGCGCGCGCTACGCGGCGAATTTCCTTTCGGTGAGCTATTTCAAAAAATCGCTCACGAAAGAACATTCCGACTTGAGAAACAACTGATTGCTCAAATGCAAACAACACTGCTTTTAATAGGTGATTTGGCCGTTCTTTATTTAGGTCTTCTTCTCACGCTCGTTCTCCGCTACGGTTCGAACTTCGGCAAATTCACCGACGCCCACCTCGCGCCGTTCAGCGCGCTTTTTGTTCTTTGGTTAATTGTCTTTTACGTCTCCGGACTCTACGACCCGAGGCGCCTGCGGAACAACATTGATTTCCTGAAAACGCTTTCGCTCGCCATCGCCGTGAGCGCGGTCATCTCAACGCTCTTTTTCTACTTCGTACCCTATTTCGGAATAACTCCCAAAACGAATCTTCTCATATTTACGATTGTCTTCGCGATTCTTGAAGCAACCTGGCGCAGCTCTTTCAACAAACTGACTGCAGGATTTTATCCCAAAACAAGAGTGGCGCTAATCGGTTCCAGCCGCGCCGCCGAAGAAATCTACGACTTCGTCGGAAAAAATCCCCGACTCGGTTATGAAATAAGCATCTTTGTCAGAGAAAACGAAAAATCGTCTTCGCTAAAAAGAGCGAGTAATTGGGAAAAATTTGTCAGGGAAAACGGAATAGATTTGATAGTCATTCCGCGGCGCTTCAAAAACGAAACAGATGCCGCAAAGATTTTTTACGGCCTTCTGACTCTCGGCGTTGACGTCACGGACTTACCGACATTTTACGAAACAATTTTTCAAAAAGTTCCGCTGGACGAGGTGAATGAAGAATGGTTCTTGGACGAGATAGTTGAAAAAGAAAAGTTTTACGACAACTTGAAACGCGGAATTGAGCTGGCATTGGCCATAATCATCGGCATCGCGCTTTTGCCGATTGAAATCATTGCAGCCGCTCTGGTAAAAATATCGTCGCCCGGACCGGCGATTTACAAGCAAACCCGCGTCGGCAGAAACAGGGAAAAATTCACGATATACAAGTTCAGGACGATGAAAATAAACGAGGCGCACAAATGGCCGGAGGAAAACGATAGAAGAATCACGCGCGTAGGGAAATTTTTGAGAAGAACTCACATTGACGAACTGCCCCAGCTCATCAACATCATCAAAGGCGACGTTTCTTTCGTGGGGCCGCGTCCCGACTTCGTGGACTTTTACGAAAACCTTGAAAAAAGCATTCCTCACTACTCGATAAGAACTTTGGTCCGCCCCGGCGTAACGGGATGGGCGCAGGTGAAATATCCGATTACCGCTTCGCTCGAGCAAACGAGGGAACGCCTTGCCTACGACCTTTACTACATAAAAAACAGGTCGGTCGCCTTGGACATTGTAATCATCGTGAAAACGATTAAAGTTTTGTTCACCGCGCAGGGAAGATAAAATAAAATCATGAGGATATTGCTTACCGGAAGCGCCGGTTACATAGCGCGCGTACTTCTCCAAAAACTTCTTCAAGAAAAGAAAATCGAGAAAGTGGTCGGAATAGATCTTCTCCCGCAACCGGATGATATAAAAAGTTCCAAACTTTTCTGGATAAAACACAATCTTGCCGAACACGGCTGGGAGAAAAAAGCGCTTGAACACGGCCAGCTTGACGCCGTCGTTCACCTCGCGTTCAAAATAAGAAGTCCTTACGGAAAAATTCGCCAAACGGCCGAAGAAAATTTTGCGAATTGCGGAAACGTCTTCGATTTCACTTTCAAAAACAAAATCCCGAAGTTGATATATTCTTCAAGCGTCGCTGCCTACGGAGCGTTTCCCGAAAACATTGGGTCGCTTTTGAAAGAAACCTCGCCGCTCAAGGAAAATAAATCTCCTTACGGACTCCAGAAAAAAGAAGTTGAAAAAATTCTCTTTGAAACGATTTCGGCGTTGCGTCCCGAGACGGAAACCATCGTTCTCCGGCTCGGGAGCGTCACTGGGCCGATCGGGCAAAACCTTGGGAGCAAATCAATAAGCTTGGTTTCATTCATAAGAAAACTTTTGCCTTTCGTGATAGAAGCGGACCCCTTGTGGGCGCGGCAGTTCGTGCACGAAGAAGACGTGACAGAAGCAATAATCAAGATCCTGAACTCGCCCGTCAAGAAAGGGAAAAAAGAAATTTACAACGTCGCTCCGCCGTCGTTTCTTACGGCGCGCGATATGGCAAAACTCCTCGGCAAAATCGTTATCAAAATCCCGAAATCGCTTGTCCGTCCACTGTTCTGGCTCGCTTGGAATTTAACGCTCGGCAAAATCCCGACGCATCCCGATTCCGCGAACGGCTTGATTTATCCGATAAACGTGAACGGCTCGAAAATAAAATCCGTCGGCTTCGACTATCGCTTTTCTCCTGCGGACGCATTGCTTGCCCGAAAATAAACAAAAAGTAATAATTTAAAGGAATGAAAATTTTGGTCACCGGCGGCGCGGGATTCGTAGCTTCGCATATTGTCGATGCTTACGTTAAAGCCGGGCACAAAGTCGTCGTGGTTGACAATCTTTCCACCGGCTTCAGAAAAAATCTGAATCATCGAGCGAAATTTTACAAATCCGATATCAGAAATTTTTCGGAGATGGAAAGAATTTTCAAGCGCGAGAGGCCGACAATAGTGAATCATCACGCGGCCGTTTCTTTAGTGATGTCATCCATCGACAACCAGACGTTGACCCACGAAACCAATGTTATGGGCACGGTCAACCTTCTTCTTCTCTTCGGAAAATACTGTCGGAAATCGCCGAGGAAAAAATTCATATTTGCTTCCAGTGGAGGAACGCTTTACGGGCAGCCGAAAAAAATTCCCGCAGATGAAAACGCCGCCCCGGTTCCTCTGTCTCCGTACGGACTTTCCAAACTGCTCGGAGAAGGGGCGATAAAATTTTACTCCGAATCCTCCGGATTCAGATATCTCGTTTTCCGCTACCCGAATATCTACGGGCCGAGGGATGTCAGCCATATCGTTCCGATTTTCACAAAACTGATGAAGCGCGGTATCCGCCCGACGATTTTCGGCGACGGCGCGAAAGCGCGCGATTACGTCCATATAGACGATGTTGTGCGAGCAAACAACATTGCCCTCCGCCACGGGAAAAATGAAGTTCTGAATTTGGGTTGGGGCAAAAAAGTCAGCGACAAGAAAATTTTCGAAATCATCGCTAAAGAAC
The DNA here is from genome assembly GCA_027310625.1 of bacterium. GTDB lineage: Bacteria > Patescibacteriota > Minisyncoccia > UBA6257 > 2-01-FULL-56-20 > JACQKT01. Next base: position 16,606 of record DAIDAM010000008.1, on the reverse strand, counting down.
TGAATTTCCGCAAGAAGCCGGTTTACGCACCATTTAGAAGGGGTGAGGTCTATCAGATTGCGCTCGACAGCGGGCGCGCGAAAAAAATTCTCGGCTGGCGCCCCAAAATAAAACTGGAGGAAGGAATCGGAAAAACTATTGACTCGCTCCGTTAGATTTTTCTTCCAAAAATTTGTTCAAAAGCCATGAGCTGGACTGCACCTTTCCGCCGTTGCCGACATTGTAAACGAGTTCGATGCCGAGCTCGCCGCATAATTCAACTTCGGGAACGGGGTCGCCGTCCGGTTTTCTGTCTCCGCCGTTGGCGAATATATGCGGCTCTACTTCGGCAAGCTCGGCGCAAACGCTCATATCCTCGGGATTTTCCGGATGGCTTGTCAAAATTACTCTATCAACCCCGTCAATCGCTTCTATCAATTCCCGTCTTTCCTCCTGCGGCATAAAAATATAACCCTTTTTCTTTTTGAGCCAGTTGTCGTTGTTCAAAATCACGACCAGCTCGTCGCCGAGTTTTTTCGCTCTTCGGAAAAGGCGGATGTGGCCGACATGAAGCGGGTCGAAACCGCCGCTGACAGCGACGATTTTTTTCTTCTTATTTTTTGCTTTGGAAACTTTCCTGGGCTTTTTCACGGACGTAAAACTATGAAAAAAGGTGTTATTTATTTATAGTAAGGAAGTATAACTGAATATGCTGAAAAATGTAAAGAATCTCTTGTTCGCAAATATAACTAACAGACAAACGCTCGCCAAAAACGCCTTCTGGCTTGCGGTCGGCAACCTCGGCGGCCGTTTGATACGCGCCGCCATAATCATTTACGCCGCCCGCATTCTCGGCGCCGCCGGCTGGGGCGTTTTTTCGTACGGCATAACGCTCGTCGCCTTCCTGACGATTTTCGTCGACATCGGCATCGACGCCATCCTCACGCGCGAAAGCGCGAAAGCAAAGGGAGACATAGTAAGGCAGGGGCAGATAATTTCCACTTCGCTTTCGATAAAGATATTGCTTCTTGCCATCGGCGTTTTCGTCGTCGTCTTCACCGCCCCCAAATTCGCCTCCATACCCGAGGTAATTCCGCTCCTGAACATGATGGCGTTGATTCTCGTTTTCGACACTTTCCGTAACTTCGGTTTCTCGCTCATCAGGTCGCGGGAAAAAATGGAGATTGAGGCGGGACTTTATATTTTCACAAACATCGCCATTGTCGCTTTCGGTTTCGGAGCGCTTTATCTTCATCCGACAGTAAAAGCGTTCACGCTCGCTTACGCCGTCGGCACGGCGGCGGGGCTCATTGCGACGCTTTTCGTTCTCCGAAAAGACGCCGCTACGGCTTTCTCAAATTTTTCAAAACCGCTCGTAAAAGAAATACTTTCCTCCGCTTGGCCGTTCGCCATCTCGGGCGTCTTGGGTTTGCTCCTTTTGAACACTGATATTCTCATCATCGGAATGTTTCGGAAAGCGCAGGATGTCGGCTTTTACTCGGCGGCGGTGAGGGTAATACAGCTTCTTTACATTTTCGCCGGCACCGTCGCCCAAAGTTCGCTTCCTATTTTTTCGCGGTTCGTGAAAGAGGAAAAAGCAAGAATAAGAACAGCAATACAGAACATCTTGAGGTTTGCCCTTTCTTTTTCTTTTGTGGTTGCGTTCTCGGGAATAGCGGGCGGACGGGAAATCATCACGCTCCTTTTCGGCAGCGAATATCTGCCGGCAACTCTGTCGTTTCAAATTCTTCTCCTCACCTTCGCTTTCAGTTTTGTAGCCGTAATACTCAATAATGTCGTTTTCGTCTACGACAAACAAAAAATACTCATTATCTACGCGGCAATAGGTGGCCTAACGAACGTCGCCCTTGACCTTCTTCTCATACCCCCCTACGGCATAAGCGGCTCCGCCGTCGCCACGCTCATCTCGTCCATCATCGCCGACTCCTACCTTTGGTACGTGGCGTGGAAAATAGTCGGCTTCGATTTGAACCTCAAACTCGGGAAAATTTTTTCGTCCGCGATAATCTCTTCAATACTTTTCTACGCCCTTTTGAAAACAGGCGTGAACGTTATTCTTGCGATACCGCTGGCGGCGGCTTCTTACCTCGCACTCATTCACTTCTTCAAAGAGCCGCTTCTCGAGGAAATAAGGTATATACTGAACGCCGGACGGAATGCCGGCTCATCCGAAGAAAACGCATCTCAAACGAAATCCTGAATCCAATCAGCCGAATAATTTTCTTTTTGCTCTCGCAAGAACCGGGTGCACCGACTTTCTTATTCCTTCCGGAACGAAAGCGTAAAAATATTGGAGGTAATTGAAAACCAGCGCGGCGTAATAATGGGGATATTTGCCTTTGTATCTTTTCATTATCATTAAAGACGCCTTGAGATGCGGCTTTATTTTTTTTATGGACGTATTGTCGTTTGACATCAAGTAGTACGAAAAATATTCCGGAAGGTTGCAGAGCTTTCCGATGAGTCCCATCTTCAGCCAAAAATCCCGGTCGCCGGAGTAGCGCGTCGTTTCGTCGTACCAGCCCACTTTCTCGCCGGCACTCCGGCGAAACATCGTCGTGCTGTTCGCCATCGGATTTCCGAAAAGCATTTTCTCTCTGATATCCTCGTCAGTCCGCGGCTTCAAATACCTGTAAATTTCTCTGCCCGCCATAACTTTAGCGTCGGCGGGATTTCCTCCTTCACCTACGACAATCACACCGCCCCCGCAGCCGACGTATTCGGGATTATTCTCGAGAAAAGCAATTTGTTTTTCGAGCTTCTTCGGGTCGCACCACGGATCGTCGTCGTCAAGCATAGCGATGTATTCCCCTTCCGCCAGCCGCAATCCGCGGTTGTAGTTTTTGGAAATCCCCTGATTCACTTCGCTTCGCGTGTAGATAATTCGCGATTCTTTTTCGCGCAGCTTCGTGACTATCTGCCGCGTGTTGTCCGCCGAGCCGTCGTCGGCGATGATAATTTCCCAGTCATTGAACGACTGGTTTTGAACGCTCTCAACGGCGGACTTTATCAAACGCGCGCGATTGTATGTCGCGAGAAGAACGGAGACCTTGGGATTACTCATAAAAGCTAAAGATAACAGAAAAAATTTTGTTTGACAAACAATTGATTTTGTGATTCCATAGGCGCAGTTTCGGAGGTTGCAAAATCTCCGCCGAAAACTGAATAAAACTGACTAACCTATCAACCTTAACTTGCGGCACCGCCGCGGAAAGGAAAATATGAACAACGCTCCTGATTTCTTTCTCATCGCAAGAAAAATGAAGGCGGCGTTTGAAAAGCGCTTGAGACCGCTCTTTGAGAAAGCGCTGCTCGGAAAGCAGGCTCTCAAGAAGAAAAAGGACGGCGAGATGGTTGGCTGGCTGGACGGGGCGTCCGGAAAAGAAATGAAAAGCATCATCGCCGAGGACTTCCCGGGCTGCCCAGTCCTGAGCGAAGAGGGAAAGCACGATTGGCGCAAGTGGTCGCCGAGAGCGGAGAAGTTCTTCGTGATAGACCCCTGCGACGGCACCCATAACATCGGCACGTTGACGCCGATGTGCGGGGCGATGCTCGCACTGGTGGAGCGCGGGGACGTGAAGTTCTCGGTTATCTGGCTTCCCTTTTATCCCCTTCGTCATCGGGGTTTCTACTTCGCTCTGAGAGGGGGCGGGGCATGGCAACATATCCCGGGAGAAGGATGGCGCCGGCTCGCGGTCTCGCAAAAACGCGACATCAAAGAAGTGTTTGTTTGGCTCGAGGGCGCGCGAAATGAAACCTTCGGTCGTGAGCTCGCCTTCAACCTTCGCGCAATCATTGCCACGAGACGCGCGCGATTCGGGATGTCGTCGTGCTGGTCGGGGACGCGCCTCGCGTCGGGGAAATCTTTACCGATGAGCATTGACGTTCTGATTTCCAACGGCAACAAGCCGACGGACAACTTGCCGCTCGTGCTTCTCGTTGAGGAAGCAGGCGGCAAAGTCACCGACCACTGCGGAAGAAAGTGGTCGCCGGAGAACTGCAGCGACCTCGTTTTCTCCAACGGGCACTTGCACGACTACGTGACCGCCCTCAAGCTCCTCCGAAGAGAGCAGAGGGTCATCCGCATCTAGCGCACGAGTTCGACGACGCGGCATTCCGCCCAAAGCGGACCCTACCGCGTTTTTGTTTTGAACATCGTTGAAACATTCTGAGCGCAGTCGAAGGGTTGTTTTCAAACCTTTACAAAAAACTGATTTTATGCTTATATAGGCGACAGCTCCGCAGGCGCAACAAACTGCGGCTTGTAACACGAAAAATTTCCGATTAACTGTAACGCTTCAGCGGCACCGCCGCGGAAAGGAAAGAAAGTGGACATACTCTGCGTCTTCGGGCGTGGCATCGAGAAAGCCAACGGCTGGCACCCCACACAAGGCATCGAGAGGTTGTCGGAGAAAAACGGCCACTCTGGAATCTGCGCCGGCGACCTGGAAATGAACAGCGACGATCCCCGCGTCGTCATCGCCGGCTCCGAGTTCAACGCAATGGCGGCGTCGGAACTTTTCTCCGGGCTTGTTTCCGGCGGAAGAGATGCACCCCTCGTCGTTTTCGCCGCAGGCCGACCGAACTATCTCGCGGATGATCCAGACCCGACCTTGACCGAGGGAAGAATCATGAAGGAGTACTTCGTTCAACGCCTCGAGTATCTCGGCCACAAAGCGAAGGAAATCATCATCTTCGACAAAAACAAGAATACCCGAGATGACGTCCTTCAAGTACTTCATCTCGCGAAGGAACGCGGCCTGCGGCAGATAACCATCGTCTCGGTCCTCGTTCACCTCGCGCGCTGCCAGGAATTCTACGAGTTCGCGCTCAAGGCGGAGGCGGGATTCCGTGACTACGGAGTGAAATTCATCGCCGCGGAAGCCGTGCTGATGATGAAAATGCCGCACGTAACGTCGTATCTGTCGCAACTTCTCATCTCCAAGGCCTACTGCCGCACAGCCGAGCGGGAACGAAAAGGCATCGAAGACCTGCGTGCCGGCCGCTACAACTTCGGCACACAGGGCTACGCGTTCGCGCCGTCGAAGTCCTGAACTGATCGCAACGGCACACCTGCCTGCCTGCCGGCAGGCAGGCAACAAAAACAAAGCCGCGTTTCGGAGAAATCCGAGCGCGGCTTTACAATTTTATGAATTTGTGTTTACATTTTCCCAGCACTCTTACGGAAACGTAAGAGCTTTTGATTTATGAATACCTGATAGAATTAAAGAAAGGGAATGAAATGAAAAACGGAAATACGCTGTACGGCGACCTCCTCGTGTTGTTCGCCATGTCGCTCTTCGGGGGTTACGCGCTCTTCTTGCGCTTTTTCCCGGACATCAACCCGCTTCTGTTTCTTCTTGCTTTCCAAGTCGTCGGTCTGGTTTTCTTTTGGCCGATGGCGTGGAGACAAGGATTTCCCGCGCTGTCCTCGCGCGAAAAGCGGCTGCTCGCGGCACTCGCGGTAGTCGCGCTCGCCAACGACCTTACTTACTTCGTTGCCTTCCGTCTCACTACGGTGGCAAACGCGGCGGTTGCGCACCAAATGGTCTCGGTGTTTCTGCTCTTCTTCGCCCCGCTGTTTCTCAAAGAAAAAACGAGGCGGAACGAGTGGATTGCACTCGGCTTGGCGGTCATCGGCACAGGCGTGCTTTACTCCGACGGGATAGCGCTTGGCTGGAGCCACACGCTCGGGATTACGCTGGGGCTTGCTTCGGCAGTGTTCTACGCCCTGCTCATCGTCCTCTACCGCAAGCTCGTCAAAGAAGAAAGCGGTCGGACGGTAAGCGTTGTAAACACTTGGCGGTTCGCTTTGAGCGTTCTCATCCTTCTGCCGATTCTCGGCTGGAACGGAACGCTCGTCGAGATGAATTGGAGTATGTTCTGGCCCTTGGCCGCGTTCGGATTCCTGTTCGCCTTCGTGGCTTCCGGAATCCACAACTATGGCATCAGCAGAACGAGGGCACTCCACGTCTCCATCCTCGGCAAAAGCGAGCCGGTATTCGCGACAGCGTACGCTGTTTTTTTCCTCAGCGAACTGCCGACGATCCCAGCCATCGTTGGCGGCATCCTAATCATCGGTTCGAGCTTCTGGCTCGCCATGGACACGAAAGGAGAAGTGTAGTGATTAACCTGATTGTTGCCGGAGCAGGCGAGGGTTTTTACAAAACCGTCGCCAGCGTGGTTACCTCCACCAACCCGAACCTCAACATGCGCGTTTTGGCCGCGATAGATGTATTGCCTCACGATGCTCTGCATCCGAAGGCGAAGCAGTTCATTGCGGCACAAAAAGCAGCGTTGCTTCATCCGCGCGAGCTTGACCGCTTGCCGGTTCCCGAAAACGCGGCGGGAATCATCATGACCCCGAACGCGTCGCATCTCCAGTACGCCGAGTTTTTCACGAGCCGTGGAATGCCTGTGTACGTGGAGAAACCGGCGGTCGTGAGCATGGACGAGCTGCGGAAATTCCTGAAGCTTGCGGAAGCGCATCCTCGTCTCGTCTACGCGGCGGAGTACTGCAACAGCGGGAAGGCGCTCGGTCTCCTCTACGCGGCGAGAAAACTGCGGAGGGACGACCCGCGGCTGAAATATCTCAAAGCGGACGGAAGAATCCGCGAGGTTTACGCCCGACTCGGCTGCCTGAAGAAAGTTGTAGGGAAAATGCTTGAGGGCGAAGGAACGCGGAGCACTGCCGACCATCGCCTCTGGCTCCTTGACGGCAATCAGGGCGGGATGGTGCGCGATCTCCTTTCGCACATGTTCGGCTCGCTCTACGACCTCGGCTTGGCGGATTCAAAAGTTGTCGGTCTGCGCGTCAAGCTCGGGAAGTACGATTCGTGGATGCGTCCCGGCGAGTATCGTCCCGTCGCGAAAGTGAGTGAGGGCGAGACATACGCTCGCGCCGAAGGAATGTTCATCGCAAGCTACGGCATGCCGACCTTCAGCTTTGAAGTCGGCAAGTACTGGCCCAAGAACGAGCGTTTCCTCCGGTTGGACTTCGAGAACGGCCGCGCAACGCTCAACTACGAGAAGCCGTATGAGCTCGTCGTTGAGTCGTCCGGTTCGTCGGGCGCGACGGCAATCGTTACTGCCGATGACTATGCTACGTTGTCGTTCTTGGACTTCAAGGAGCTCCTAAACGGCAGGACGCACGGTCACATCGGCAAAGCGGTGGCAATCGTCGAGTTCAACGAACTGGTCCGCAAAACCGGCCTTGAACAAGACAGGGTGGCAATGCCGTGAGTCCGCGTCGCAGGGGCGCCTGCCTGCTGCAGGCAGGCGCACAATCAACGTCCGTCCGGGAAAATAATCTCAAAGAAGATTACCGGACGGCGTTTTATTTCTACAATCCTTTCTCCGTAAGATATTTCTGCACTTCCGCGTAGCGTTCCGGCGTGCCGATGTCTTTCAGAAAATCGTCGGTTTCGTAGCCGTAGAAGATTTCTCCTTTGGGCAAAATGTCGGGCAGTAACTGGTGGTCTATTTCGTAATACTTGTTCGCCGGAATATATTTCAAAATCCGCTCGTTGAAAATGAATGTCGTCCGCATCGCGCGCCAGTTCGGCGGCAGTTCTTTGTTCGGTTTTGGATAAACTTTTATAAATTTCAGATTTTCGTCAACTTGTGCGAGGTCGGAATCGTGCGGATGGTCGTTGAATCCGACAATCGTCATCCCGATGGGGTTATCTTTTTTCGCATAAAACGCCTCCGCCATTTTGGAATAGTCAAGCAGGGAAAACACATCGCCGTAGATCACGAAAAAATCGCCGCGCAATTTGCCTTCTCCGCCAGAGGCGCCGCGCCTGACGGCGGACGGGGATCCGCCTTCGGCGGAGAAATCTTTAATGCCGCCCGCAGTGCCAAGAATTTCCGGCTGCTCCAAAAAATAATTTATTTTCACGCCGAATTTCGAGCCGTCGCCGAAATAATCACGAATCACATCCGGCAAGTAATGGAGATTTATGAAAAATTCCGAAACGCCGTGCTTTTTCAGCTGCTCAACATGCCATTGAAGAAGCGGCTTTCCCGAAAACGGCACCATCACTTTCGGAATGTTGTCGGTCAGCGGCCGCAGGCGCGTGCCCAGGCCGGCGGAAAGAATAACGGCTTGCCGGATAGTAGAAACTCGACCGTTCTGTTTTTTCACGTTATTCGACATAAATTACGAAATTTTTCTGCCACTATGTTATGACATATCACAGCGTTGTGCTATAGCACAACGGTTAGTTTTTTTACTGCTTTACGTGTTTTTTAATTATACCGACGGCTTTATTGAGATCCGTGGCCGTGAAATCAGGTTTTACATCATACTTTCTATCCTTTCCAGCATACCCCGTTTTTACAAGAATTGTTTTCATTCCGGCGCGCTTGCCGGCGAGAATGTCGCGTGTGCTGTCGCCGACCATGAAACTTTTTTTGAGGTTTATCCCAAAATTTTTCGCCGCTTTTTTTATCAATCCAATGTTGGGCTTGCGGCAGGAACATTTCATGCGGTATTTCTTCAGATTTGCGTTCGGATGATGCGGGCAGTAATAAATCGCGTCCAGTTTCGCTCCTTTTGCGCCGAGCCGCTTAATTAAAACGGCATGAATCCTGTCAACTTCTTTTTCCGTCAGCCAGCCGCGGGCGACGACCGGCTGGTTGGTAATCACAATCGCAAGAAAGCCGATTCTATTTATTTTCCTTATCGCTTCCGCCGCTTTCGGCAAAATGCGGAGTTGCTTGACGCTTCGCAAAACATCAACTTCGCGGTTGATAACTCCGTCGCGGTCAAGAAAAACGGCTTTCGTCATCAGTCATTAGTTATCAGTCATCGGTTATTTGTCGGTTTCCGCAAGATGGTCAAAATAACTCTTGAAATATTTCGTCATCAAATGCATCACGGTGTCGTGCGTGCTTTCCACGACTTCGTACTCGCCTTTCGGCGTCGGCACGTGGATTTTTATGTCGGCGAGCTGGTTCAGTTTGTTGGAAGCGTCGAAGCCCGACAAACCGATAACCGGAACTTTGTGCTTTTTCGCCACTTCCACAGCTTTGATGATGTTCGTCGAATTGCCGGAACTCGAAATGGCGATAACCACGTCGCCATCCTCAAGAACGTTGTCGAGCGGGCCGGCGAAAACCATGTCGTAGCCGACGTCGTTCGCCCACGCCGTCAGTTCCTCTTCGCTCGCCGGAATGCGGCTGACGACGAAACGATGTTTGTGCTTTTCAAGATGATTGCTGAAAATCGTTTTATTGAAATCCGTCACCCAATGCCCGGCAATGCCCCACGAGCCGCCGTTGCCGAAAACATAAACGCGGCCGTCGTTCTCATAGGCGCCTTGAAGAACGTTAAGCGCCTTGGCGATTTCCTCGCGCGGCAACTCCTCTATCGCCGTTGTGAATTTTTTGGAAAACTCGACAATAAAATCTCTCATGTGATTATCAACTCAATAGTATCTACAAGTATCAATGAATATCAAAGTTTAATATTTATGGATATTTGCTTCGCGATACTTATTGATACTCATTGCGACTTTTGCGCGTTTATCTATTTTCGTCGCCGTTAAAAACAATTTCGGCGCCGGACTGGACAAATTTTACCGGAATTTCGCGAAATTCCTCTAAATTGCGGGATATGGCGACCTTTTTCATCGCTTCCCTGACCGCGGGTTTTTTTTCTTCGGGAACAAGAAGCATAACGCAACCGCCTCCGCCCGCGCCCAAAATTTTGCCTCCCCACGCTCCGGAATCCATCCCAGCGCCGTAGAAATCGTCTATCGCGGAATTGGAAACGTTGGAAGCCAAACTTTTCTTCCGAAGCCACGCCTGATGAAGCATTTCACCGAGTCCCTTGAAGTCGCCCGCAAGAAGTTTTTTCTCGAATTCATGAACGGATTCCGCCATTTGCTTCAATGTGTCCATTTTTTTGTCTATATTTGATTTCTGCTCCGTAAGAACGCTTGACGCCGCGCGCGTGATGCCGGTGAAGAAAAGAAGAATGCTGTTTTCAAGTCCGAGCCGCTTTTTGTAATCCAAAAGGACAGGATTAACGTCAACGCTTTCATTGGGATTGAACTGAATGACGTTGAAGCCGCCAAAAGCCGAGGCGTACTGGTCCTGCTTGCCTATCGGCTCGCCGAGAAGTTCTATTTCAAGCCGCGACGCTTCTTCCGCCGCCTCGCCTTTGTCCAGTTTTCTGCCGTTGAAGGCGTGGAGCCCTTTCATCAGCGCCACCGAAAAGCTTGAAGACGAGCCGAGTCCGGTTTTCGCGGGCAAACTCGCAAACGAACCGATTTCAATTCCCCTTCCTATGCCCAAATCCAAAAGCGCCGCCTTGATGCGCGTGTGTTGAAGTTCGTCCGGCTTATTGACGGTTTCGGAAACGGAATAGCGCGCCGAGACCTTCGGAATCAGCGGGGTGCGATTAATAACAACGTAGACGTATTTGTCGATCGCGGTGGAAATTACTCTCCCGGGATGCCTTCTGTAAAAATCGCCGATGTCCGTTCCTCCCCCGACGAAGCTTATGCGAAGTGGTGCCCTGACTACAATCATCTGGATAAACAAAATGCTAAAACAATTTCGCCGAGGTGTCAAAATTGTTTTTCGCTGATGAAATTGGGTTATAATCGTCTAAATGCTCTTCAAAGAAAAAATAATCTCTGTGGGAAAATATTTTTTTCTCGCCGGCGTGGCGCTCTTAATCGTCAGAAATAATTCCTATCCTTTTTTCATAAAGCGCGCAAGCGACATTCTTTTTTTTGTTTCAGCTTTAATAGCTTTTTTCGTAATTGTCCGCTTTAGAACGGGGTATGAAAAGTTTCTTGCTCGAAAAAATATTTTAATCGCTTTGTCGTTAATTGTTCTCGGCATTGTCGTCGCTTCGCTGAACGGCTATTTCTCCGAAGGACTTGTTTTCACAAAAGAAGGGTTGTTGAACATCGGCAGATTTGCCGAGGTCTTCGCGATTCTGTTTCTCGTTTCTTTTTTCCAAAGTTTCGACGAAAACTTTTATAAAAAAGCGGCGTTGGCACAGCTTTCAACGCTCGTTTACCTGCCGATGCTCTTCCTGCAAAACACAAAATTGGGAATTGCGATGTATCGTTTCCAGCTTTTCGAGAATTGGCCATCAAACGTCGGTTATTACCTTATAGTGAGTTTAACTTGCATTTCTGTTTTTGCTCTAGAAAGAACTAACCCTTTCAAAAAAAGTTTTCTTGTCTTCTTTGCAACAGGCATCGGGCTTTCGGCGATTATGCTCTGGGCTCAATCGCGAGCTTCCTGGCTGGGCTTGGCGCTGTCATTTTCAATGTTTATTTTCTTCTGGGCAGAAAAAAATATCAAAAAAATCGCGTTCGCGTTTTTATCGCTCATCCTGATTTTTGCCGCTGCCTTTTTAATTCTCACATCGGAGACCAAAACTTTAATTCTTTCGAGAATTAGCCCCAGCTTTGCCGGTATGTTTTCGCAAACAGAAAACACTCGAGCATCGGCGGCTGCTCAGCAGGGCCTTTTGGGCGACCAGCATCGTTTTGACCTATGGGGTATATACTCAAAAAAACTCTTGGAATCGCGGTCTGGCTCGGGCGTAAACTACAAACCCGTAAATACAGGGTCCGGCCCGCAGGGACCGCACAACACCATTCTTGAATTTCTGGTGCTCGCCGGGCCGATCGGCTTGGCAGGATTTATTTATGCTTTTGCTGTCGCTTTTTCGAATTTGTTCGAAAAAATCCGCGTAGCAGATTACGAAATGAAACTATGGCTGGCTTACGTCCTCTCCTCGCTTGCCGGGCTCGTTGTCGCCTCGATGTTCGACAATATGTCCTTGTTCCGCTTGATGTGGCTCCTGGTGGGAATAGGAATTTTTGTTTGACTACCCCAACACCACATAAAGATAACTTGCGTTTTCCGAAGTGTATTCCGTAATCACTTCGAACCCCTGTGATTTCAATTTCTCTTCCAATGGTTTCGGCAAGTCGTGGAATTCGATCGTCATATTTTTTAACTTGCGGAAATTTTTCGTGTTCCTGAAAATTTCGAACTTTCCTCCTTCGATGTCCATTTTCAAAAAATCAGCGCTTTCGACCTCGTCAAGCGAGATAACCTTCTTGCAAAAAGTTTCGCCCCTGCATTTGTTGATAAAAAGGTTAACCTTCCCCAAAAGAAATCTTTTCTCATCGTCGATAAAAACAAAAGTTGGTTGAGCACTCGATTTCTCTGAAGCCGCGCTGCTGCCTAAGATATTCTTCCTCGGCGGACATGGCAATTTTCTCGCGGTAATCGGCGCCGCTATCTCCTATAAGTTGCGTTACGCGCGCTTTCAGTGCCGGGAATAATTTTATCATTTCTATGGCAAGAGCAACTTCCGGAGAACTTTTCCTTGCGTTGGAAACAAATGGTTTGTCTAATCCGTACGATACCTGCTTGGCGTACTCGATTGCCGGTTCCCATCTTCTCATCACCGCATAACGAGAATTGGCACATAAACCATATTCCATCTCGTGATTAAAAATGAACGATTGCGCGTAAGTGGGATTTACTTTGCCAGAGCAAATAATCTCCTGCACAGGAACTTCGCGGTCGATTTTTTTGAAAAGCGCATAATCGTCTTTTTCAAAAGACCTGGTGTTAAACAGTCCGTAAGTGAGCCAGGCGCTTTCAAAAACGAACACCGCAATTAATGCAATAAATGCAACGTTTTTCACTCTTTGAAGCGCGTAGGCGGCAGCCAGGGCAATAAAGGGTATCAGATTAAAGGTCCAAAAAGGATGGTTTTGCGCCAGGGACCAGCCGCCGATCAGCAGAAGGTAAACGGCGCCCGGAAAAAGAAGTACGCCGGCGACAAGCCGATGTTCCTTTTTTCTGAACAAAAACGCGGCGCCGGCCAAAGCAAGGACAAGGCCGATGCCGGTGAACATCCTGATTTCATTTTCTCCCCTAAATAAAATCAGTTTGATAAGCGAAGCTTGATATTGCGTCGTGCGGTTGGCAAACACACCTACCACCTCTAAAAGTGCAGCGGTTCCCCCCAGCAGAAGCATCTGAAACGCCGTTATTGCAGCCGATACCACCACCGCCAGCGGCACCAACCAGAACAATGTGCGGCGATAGGCGATATCCTTCTTCAAAATTATGTAAAGCCAGGCCGCGAATGCGCCGAGAAAATATGTCCAATCCGAAAACCCGCCGACAACAACGCTGAGGAGAAAAAACCAAACATATTTTCGCTCCTTTTTAGCTTCGATGAGAAGCAGAAGAAGAAAAGAAAGAATGGTAAAGAAGCTTGCGAACACATGGAAAGAAGTCATTCTGCCGAAAAAAACAGAGGTGGGAAAAAGCACGAAAAAGAAGGACGCCACCAGCGTCAAAAAGTGATTGCGGAACGCAAGTTCAATCAAAAACCAAAACGCGACGAGTGAAAGAAGTGAAAATACTATCGCCGGAAGCCGTGTCTGCCACTCGCCGACGCCGAAAAACAAATATGAAAAGTAAAGCGGGAAAGCGATGAATTGCGGGTGATGGAGAAAATATCCATTCCCGCCCCATACCCATTTGGGAAGCCACATCCCGAAGTTAAACGTTAGCGGAGAATGGTTTATCCAATTTTTGGCGGCGATGCCGAATAAAGCCGGTTCGTCGTCGAGAATTCCCCAGAGCGGTGAAGCGATGTTTTGAGCGAGTAAAATCGCATAAAGCGCGACCAGTGCGAAGAGTATAATTAAGCGCGTTCTTTTCTCTTCGAGAAAAACGGCGATTTTCCGGAAAGGCATGTCAATTTCGGTATTCCCTTCGGTACCACTCGGCGTAATCCTTAACCGATTTCTCCGGTCCGAATTTCGGCCGCCAGCCGAGTTTTTTCAGTTTGGAAATATCGGAAACGGCGTGACGCGTATCGGTTCTGCGAAAGCCGCCGATGACAATCGGCGATTTCGAGCCGGTGATTTCTTTCACCGTCTTCGCGAAGTCAATAACTTTGTACGCCTTGCCGCCGCCGACGTTGAAAATCTTAAAATCGGTCCTCCTGTTTTTCAAACAAAGAAGATTGGCGGCAACAACATCGTCAATGTTAATGAAGTCGCGTGTCTGCTGGCCGTCTTCGTAAACCGTAATCGGCTTGCCGGCGAGCGCCTGTACCGTAAAAATACGGAGCGCGCCGGAATAAAGATTCCGCGGCGACTGCCTTGGTCCTTGGACGATAGAATAGCGGAGAAGCGTCGTCGGCACGCCGTATGTTTTTCCGAGCCGGAGCGCCAGACGCTCGATGGCTTCTTTGGAAAGGCCATAGGAATTCGTCGGCGTCAATTGCTGGTCTTCGCGGAAGGGATGGAATTTCGCGGGTTTGCCGTGTTTGCAGAGGATGTCAAACCTTTTTGATTTAAATTGTTTTTCAGTGCGAAGTTCGGGATAAAAAACTTTGTTTCTGGTTTCTAATCTCTGGTCTCTATGTGCACACTGATACATCCCGTCGCCGTAAGCAAACTGCGTGCTTGCGAGAATCACTTTTTCGACCGGCAGTTTCTTTTCCAAAATCAGTTCGTAAATCAGCGCCGCGCTGACGGTGTTGGTGTGAAAAAATTTGCTGAAATCGAGACGCTGGTCCTGGTAGGCGGCGAGATGATAGACGTAATGAACTCCTTTGAGCGCTTTTGCCAAATCCGCTTTTTTGCGCACGTCCCCACAGATAAGTTTGTACCCTTTATTTAAGACGTATTTCGGCCACCTGCCGTTGTGCACCGGCGGCGCGAGATTATCTATAATGACTATCGAATATCCTTTCTTCGCCAACGCGTCGGCGGTGTGCGAACCGATAAAACCCGCACCTCCCGTAACCAAAACTTTTTCTCTTTCGTGTCTAGGCATAATTATTCCTCATAGAATAACATTTTGTGCTTTCGGCTCCAAAAGAATTTTATGACCGCCGAAATTATCGTGCCCGGGACAATTTTCACAATTAAAAATACGAGCGGATAAAAAATCGCAAGCCAGCTTCCGGAAAAAGCGTCTTTGAAAACACCAAGCGCTTCATTTTTTTCGCCCAGCAAAAGATGGGCAACGGCAAGCTTCAATTTCAAGAGGCGGATTATTTCACGTTCGCAGTATTTTTCTTTTTCCTCCGCTGTCATTCTACTGAAAAGCTCCCGAAAGCTCCGCAAATTCATTTTTTTCATTTTCACTTGATTGTGAAAGCCGGATAAGCTTTTTTTGCTCATGCGGTTGTAATGGAACGGCTTGTTGACATAGCCGAACTTTACGCCTTTGTACGCCAGACGCCGCCACAAATCCCAGTCCTCGGCGTCGCGGAAGTCGGGATTAAAGCCGTTCTCGGAAGCAAAAATTTCGCGTCGCATCATCACCGAGCCGGGATTGATGAATTGATGTTCTAGTAACTGCTGGAAAATGTCCCCGCTCGGCATCGGACGAGCGTAACCGTATATCTTCTCCGGCGCGTCATCGTAAAAGCTCAAAACACGGCAATAAACGACTCCGTAGTCCGGGTGCGTTTCCAAAAATTTCACTTCCTCCTCAACTTTCTCCGGCGCGTACTTATCGTCGGCATCAAGAAAAGTTATGTAGTCCCCATGCGAGAGTTCAAACGCTTTGTTTCTTGCTCTCGAAATTCCGCCGTTCGGCTGCTCGAAATAAACAATTCGTTTGTCGCTGAGATATGGTTTTACAATTTTATGCGTTCCGTCGGTCGAGCCGTCGTTTATTACGACAACTTCGATATTCCAATATGCCTGACGCAGCGCAGAATCAATCGCTTCTTTGATGAATTTTTCGGCGTTGTAAGCCGTTATTAGTATGGAAACTTTGGGTGAAATGGACATTGGTTTGGGTTTAGCTGCTAGTTTTAATTACCGACCAGCTGCTATAACTAAACCTTTAAACCTATTTTACTAAATATTTCCCGGAATCTTTTTTCGTAAGTGTGATCGCGGATCGTCCGTTCGTAGCCGGCGCGGGCGATTTTTTTTCGTTCGTCCTCGTGCGCAAGATAATACTTTACCATTTCCGGTATTTCTTTCTCGTCGCGGTAAACGGCGATTTCTTTTCCGGGTTCGTAGTAGCGTTCAAGCCCCCTCGCATAACCGGTAAGAAGAAATCCACCGCAAGCCGGGATTTCGAAAACGCGCGCCTTGATTTGCGAGATGTTTTTGCCGACAAGCCAGGAACGGAAATTTCTCGGGAAGTGCCGGAGGTCAGGAATTATTTTGTTGGCGCTCCTCCGGAAGAAAAGCTTGCCAACGGATTTGGGAGAAAAATCCACCGGCGGATTGAGGCCGAGATTGATTCTGCTTTGGCCGAAAAGTTTTATCATTTCCTCTCCGGAAATCCTGCCCATTCCCCATCCTGCTCCGTAAACAACCGGTTCAATTCCGTTCTTTTTCAATCCGTTTATGATTCTCTCGCGCGATCTGTTCCAGGAACCGACCATACTGACATCCGGCCTGATTTCTGATGTCTGATTTCTGATGTCTGCCGCGCAGTGTTTGCAGAACACAAGCGGGATCGGTTCTCCCCAATAGCGTTGCCGTGAAAAAACCCAGTCGCGCAGGCGGTATTGCGTTTTTCTTTTCCCGCCGACGAATTTCGTTATTTCCCATTTCGCTTTTTCGGA
>DAIDAM010000014.1 GCA_027310625.1 bacterium | reverse complement strand
TCGCCACCCTTCTAACGCCCCACCCTCTTCGTACCAGGTCCGCTGCGTCTCGACGCACGCGCGGCAGGTAGGGATTTTTTGAATATGCCATTTTCATAGTCTAAACGATGATGGGTGTTTCCAAGCTATTGAACCATAACGATGATTTGCATTATTTGCTGGTATATGTTACTATGGCGCCAGCACCCTGAAGTAGCGGCATGGGGCGCTCAACCAGAAAGGAGCCGTCATGAAACGGAGCACCGCAGCACCCCCGAAGGACATCAACGCCCAACTCGCCGGCAATCCGGGCAAGCCGCAGACTCAGGAGGGTTTGATCGTCAACGTCAATTCGATCACCGACCAGATCGGCGCCTCGGGCGACAACAACCAGGGCAACACCGCCTAGCCGCTGCGCGCGGGCACCGGCATCGGCCGATGTCGGCCGATAGCCGGTAAAGCAAGAAGAGGCCACCTCTCTCGAAAGAGCGTCTGACAAGAGGCAGACGAAAAAAGGAGGTGGCCTTTTATTTGCAAAATTTCCGCTTTATTTCATCATCATCGCAAGTACTCCTCATTCCACCATTCGCGCGAATGAGGACATAGACTTTGAATCGATACTTCTTGCTATAAATATCCATCAAGAGGCATAATACAAAATATGTTTGTAAAGCGAGCGGCGATTCTTATTTTCATTCTTTTTGGAATTTCATTTTTAACTGCGTCCACAGGATTTGCTGCAACGCAACAATTTTACTACGCCGGTTGGCTGCCGTTTTGGAAAAAACAGGACGGAGCGCAGGACATTTCGGGCAATCTTTATAAATTTCAGGAATTAAGCCCTTTTTCTTATGAGGTTAAATCCGATGGAACCCTGGTTGATAAACTCAAGCTTACGGAAGGATTTTGGCCCGTGTGGCTCAAAGCCGTGAAAGATGCGAAGGTCAAGATTATTCCCACGATTGCCTGGTTTGACGGTCCGGCGATTCAGAATCTCCTCAAAGACAAAAAAAAGAGAATCGCCCACGAGGACGCCATCGCGAAACTTGTGAAGGACATGAAATTTGGCGGCATAGACATTGATTACGAATCGAAACTGCCGGAAACGAAGGATTATTTTTCAACTTTCATTTACGGTCTCTCGCTCCGTCTTCGTCCGCTCGGAAAAATTCTTTCCTGCACGGTGGAAGCAAGAACGCCGCTGAATGACCTTCTCAGTGTTGTGACCAACGGCGTGCCCGACGATACGAGAGTCGCAAACGATTATAAAATTCTCAACAAGTACTGCGACGAGGTGCGCATAATGGCTTACGACCAGGGGCTCGTTGACGGAAAACTTGACGGCAAAAAGGGCAACGGAACGCTCTATGCTCCCGTTTCCGACCCGGAGTGGGCGAAGAAAACAATTCAGGAGGCCCTGAAATACATCAGCCCGAAAAAAATAATGCTCGGGATTCCGACCTACGGCTACGAATACGAAGTAAGTTGGAAAGACGGCTACACAACGTACAAACGCCTCCGCAGCCACACTTTCTTCCAGGCCTTGGACAGAGCCGTGAAAGTCGGCGCGATTCCGATGCCGAACAGCGCCGGCGAATTGAGTTTCGCTTACGCCACGAGCACTTCTATTGAGGAGTACGGCGGAGTGTCGTCCGTCTTGACGTGGAATATAACCTCAACCATTCCCGCTTTCATCGCTTCCACCAGCGCGCAGGGGCTTTACACGCGCTTCGTTTCGTTTACCGACTCGCGTTCCGCCGCCAATGCGATAGCCATCGCCAAAAAAATGGGACTCCGCGGCGTCGCGTTTTTCAAACTGGATGGCGAACAGGACCCGCTCTTGTGGAAGGTGATGAAGTAATTATGCGGACTTACGCTGACTTAACGCTGACTGACGCAGATTTACCCTCCAAAATTTCTGAAAGAAATTTAGGAGGGTGAAAATAAAAGGGCCGCCGAAGCGGCGCCCTTCCCTCCTTTCCTCGCATTCTTATTACACCCTGATCGGTTTCTTGTGTTTTGCCTGCCTAATCCCCTTTGTGAGGATTTTTTTGGCGTGGCGGTTGGGCTGGCCCGCGCCTGGCAGGTTCAACTTGATTTCGCCTGCAACGATTTTTTGGATTGTTTCCGCCGTCATCGCAGCGCGGCCGTTGATCACTTTTTCCTCTTTCATGTCTCTCCTCTATTTGGTTTGTTGGTGTTGCCGAATAAAGCATTATACAAAAACAACAAAAAGTCAAATTTTTGTTTTTGCGCCTTGGGCAACTATTCGCTCGGAATACTTATTTTTATGGCTCAAGCATCCTCTCCACTAATTCTTCAAACGTGATACCCACTGCCTTCGCGGCTTTGGGGAGCAAACTCTCCGACGTGAGCCCTACGCCTCCCGGCGTATTGATTTCAAGAATATAAGGGATGCCGTTTTCGACAATGAAATCGGCCCGGGAGTAGCTGCCGAGGTCGAGGTCTTTATGAATGCGCAGGGCAATTTTTTGCGCGCGCTTTTGAACCTTTTTATCCACCGAGGGCGCAAAGGGAATTTCTTTAGATTCACCGGAATATTTATTTTTGTAATTAAACCATCCTCCTTTGGGCGGGACAATTTCAACAATCGGAAGCGTTTTACCATGGAGGACGCCGGCAGTTATTTCAGGACCCTTGATAAGTTTTTCCGCATAACATCTATGAGGAAGAGCCAGTATCTTTTTTACCTGCGCTCTCGAAAGTTCTTTTTTCGAATGCAGCACGTCCACCTCGTGCGATGAACCACCGTAAGCGGCTTTAAGAACGCACGGGAAACCGAATCGGATAATATCCCCTTTAGTTTTAATGATTTTCCAATGCGCCGTAGGAATATGTTTGCTGCCGCAATATCTTTTGAAGAGGATTTTGTTGAAAGCTACTTTAGCGCCTTCGGGGTGGGAACCAATATAGGGCTTTTTTAACGAGCGCAGGAAGCGGTACAAGTTTCCATCCTCGCCTTCCTTGCCGTGCATTACTGGAAATACCATTTCAAATTCTTTTAAAAGAGTTTTCATAGCCGGATAACCTTTTTTAAAATCGAACAAAACCGCATCATGGCCTTTGGTTTCCAGTGCATTCTTAACGGCGCGAGCCGAGATTAGAGATATTTTTCTTTCCGACGAGGATCCGCCCGTAATGATCAGTATTTTCATGGAGTTATTATTGCGGCGTTTCCACCGAGTCAAAGATCGCGTGCGACTTATTTTGATTGTATGCCCAATACCTGTCGCCATAGGACCAGTGCCACCATTCGGTTGGATAATTAACGAATCCGTTCCGGGACATAATGACATTTAGAATCTTACGATTTTTTTTCGCATTTTCCGAAATATTTTCCGCGTAAGTGAAACAGGCGTTCCGACTTTCCTCCGGGTCGGCGTTAACCCGAGTCCCCATATCCAATTCTTTTCCGGTTTCATCAACAAGAGTCAAATCAACAGCGCCTCCCGTAGAGTGGGGCGGATTGATAGCCGGAGAAGCGACATACTTACTTGCTTCTTGATATATTTTTTCAGCCGACCACTCCGAATGTAATTTCTTAAGTTCATCAGAGTAATCGTCGAAATACTGTTTTTGCAGGGAAAGCGACCGGTGCCCCTCGATGATTAGCAAGCGCATGTTCTTTGGCAATGCTCGCTGAGCTTCGAGAAGTTTCGATGCGACGGATTGGCGTATGTAAGAAAAAGAATTGGAGGCCTTGCTCTTTCTGTTATCAACCAACAGTTCTTTTAAATCTCTCAGGTCGACCAGTAAATCTCCGTTGTCTTCGACGGGAACGGCGAGAACCCTTGGATCCAAGATAAGCAAAATGTCGCCTCGTACCATGATGAAATTTTACCAACTATAAAGTGTGTGCGCCCACCAGGTCTCGAACCCCGAACAAATTGCTTCGCAATTATACGGAGCAGGCCTGGAACCTTCTCCTTACAATTGTAAAGTGAGGAGTAAAATAAATGTACCCCGTGCAGGTCTCGAACCTGCGACCTTCTCCTTAAAAGGGAGCTGCTCTACCAACTGAGCTAACGGGGCATTACTGGTACATTTATTTTAGCCGAACGAACCAATTGAGCAATCTACGATTGCTAAAGGGAGCTGCTCTACCAATTGAGCTATGGGCGCATTTATTTTCGGCGAGCGAACCGACTGATAAAATTTTAATCGTGATTAAAATTTTATAAAGGGGGCTGCCCTTCCTTCGCTAAAGCTACGGTGGGCAGGTCTACCAATTGAGCTATGGGCGCAATCTGTGCGGAATAGCGAACCAATTCTACTCTTCCTTCTCCAATTCTTCAAGAAGTTTTTTCGCTTTGTGGCTTAATTTTTTCGGGGCCTTGATAACGAAATTCACGAGCAAGTTCCCTCTGTTGCCTCCGCCAAAGGCGGATCCGCCTCCGGCGGAGAGGTGCGGCATTCCTTCTCCTGGTATCCGCAAATCATCTCTTAAATTGAAGTGAGCCGGTATTTCAACCGAAATTTTTCCGCCGCTTATCGTCGGCACTTCAATTTTCTTTCCGAGAAGAAGGTCAACTATCTTCAATTCTTTCCTTACAACAAGGTCGTCGCCTCTTCGTTCAAAAACGGAGTGGGGCGCTATTTTCAACCGCACATAAAGATCTCCCGCGGGCGTCCCGAGTTCGCCCGCCTCTCCTGCTCCTTTAACTTTTATTATTTGGTTGTCCTGGACGCCGGGCAAAATTTCGATCCTGACGTTTCTTTCGCCGCGCATTCTTCCGCTGCCGCTGCACGCTCTGCAAATTTTGTTCGGTATTTTTCCCGAACCGCGGCATCTGTCACAGGTTTTTATTTGCGAAAAGCTGCCGAAAAACGTCTGCCTTTTCTCGCGTATTTCGCCCTTCCCCGAACATGTTTCGCATGTCTTCATTCCGGCGGATAAATCGCCGCCTCTGCCCTTGCATTCGCTGCACGTGACAAAAAGATTTACTCTTACGTCGCGCATCGTTCCGCGAAACGCCTCTTCAAGAGTTATTTCCTGAATAACCTCTATGTCGGAGCCGCGCTCGTAGGTTCGCCTTCGCGGTTTTACGCCGAGTTCTTCAAAAAAGTTTTCAAACATGTCGCTCACGTCGCTGGCGTTGTAAAAAGAAAAATCTTGATTGAATCCCGGCCCGCCGCCCCAGCCCGAGGCTGGTCCGCCTCCGGCGGAGAAACCGCTTCCAAAACCCCCGAAATCAACCGAAAACCCCTCGAAAGGATTTTTTCCGCCGAATCCGGAGAACGGCTCCGCCGCGCCGAAGCGGTCGTAATTCGCGCGCCTGGATTTGTCCGAAAGCACCTGATACGCTTCGTTTATTTCCTTGAATTTGCTTTCGTTGCCGCCCGCTTTATCGGGATGGTATTTATGCGCCAGTCGACGGTAGGCTTTTTTTACTTCTTCATCGGAAGCGCTTTTATCAATGCCGAGAATTTTGTAGTAATCTTTACCCATGCAACCCTATTATACGGTGGCGCAAAAGCTTAGGCAAGAAGTTTTCAGCGGCCGCCGAAAATGGCAATTTTTTTTGCAATCACTTTTTTCATTTCCTCCATTGCTTGAACATAAATTTTGTAAGGCGCGATTTCGTCGGGATTTTTTTTCAAGCCCTCTTCCACTCCGTGGCGCCAGGCCTGGCGTATTTCGGTGTTGATGTGAATAATGCTTATACCGGCTTTTATCGCGGCACGGAAATCGTCATCGCTTAATCCCGAACCGCCGTGAAGCACAAGTGGAACAGCGACCGCTTTTTTTATCGCTTTGATTCTATCGATGTCGAGTTTTTCTTTGAATCCCGGCTGGACGACGATGCCGTGAATGTTGCCTACTGCCGGCGCCAGCAAATCAACGCCGGTTTTTTCGACAAATTCTTTTGCTTCTTCGGGCGTAGTCAACTCTTCCGGTTTGAGCGCCGCGCCTGCGGGAATTTCTTTCAAAATTTCCGAAGACGAACCGATGTAACCGATTTCGCCTTCGACCAAAATTTTCGGTCGCACCGACTTCACATAATCAACAACTTCTTTTGTCTGCTTGATGTTTTCTTCCAACGGCAGTTTGCTTCCATCGAAGAGAATAGCGTCATAGCCGGCCTCGAGCGCCTCTTTGACCTTTTCAAACGAGCGCGTGTGGTCGGCGTTCAAAAAAATGGGGTATTCTTCCCGCCCATTAGGGCGTGGCTCGCTCCCCGGAGGAGCGGCGCGCAAGCTTTTCACCAGCGCCGCCGCCTGCTTCGGGCCGACGAACTCCCGCTCGCCCTCCGAAGTGCCGATGATGACAGGCGTGTTGGCTTCATGAGCGGTCTCGAAAATCGTCTTCAGCGCCGCCAAGTCGGAAATATTGAAATGCCCGACGGCAATTTTCTTGGCATCAGCTTCTTTAATAATTTCTCTTAATGTTTTCATGATTCGTTCGGATGGGCGCATTCGTAGTGCGCTATTCGGATGCTATACTTCAAAATATCCCTTCAGCAAATAATCGCGCGCGTATTTTTCAAGATTTTCCTCACCCATGTATTCCGAGAAAATTTTGTTCCAAAGCGCTTCCTGATGATGATAGAGATATTTTACCATTTCTTTTTCTTTCACGAGCGACATCACCGTGTCAACCAGGTCGAAGCTCACGAGCACGGGCACGCCGCTTTCGTCGCGGAAGTAATCTCCCACCCAATTCAACCCGTTCCAGAAAGAAAGCTCCTTTTCGAAGCTGTCTTTGCCCGCCCCCAGCAGCGATAAACTTTTCTCCGCTTTTTCCCAGTGTATCGCCTCAGGGTTTATATGCGGATAAAACAAGCGCCAGTCGTTTTCATCATCCTTTGCAAGATATCTTTGAACCACAAGCCATGAGACCTTTTCGTTCTTTTCCGGCTCTTTTTCCGAAACGTCTCCCCGCAGAAGCGAGATGTATTTCTCTGAGAAATTTTTCTCGCCGGACATTTTTCTCGCAATGTCGGAATAAAAAGGAATTTCATTCAAATAATGCATTATCAGCGCGAACATGCGGAGAATTTCGCCGGATATCCCGAGCGTCACCGGTATTATGAAAACAATTCCCAGTTCTTTGAGATGACTGATGTTGTGTTTTTTCTTTACAACAAACTGACCCGCGGTTTTTGCCCATTTGTAGTCAAGGGCAATCACCCTTACCTCGCGTTCCTCGAAATCTCCGGGCTTCAGCGTTTCGTATTGTTTGAAAAATTTGGAATTGAGCCATTCGTTTCCTTCTATGAACCGCAAACTTGCGTATATTTCCGTCAAATTCTCCGATGCCAGCATTTTTTCAGCGGAGTCATACCCGAGAAATTTCATCGTGTTCGCCGGCGGTTCTTTCAAAAGAAATTCTCTCGCTTTTTCGTGTTTGATGAAAAATCCTTTGGGATTTCCGGCTAAACGCAGCGCGGTGGAAGCGACTTTATCGCAGTCCTCTCTGCTGTGACACACCGGCCCTCCGAGAATTTCCGAGACACGGTGGTCGTCGGCCTCTATTTTTGAAATGAGCGCGTCGTATATTTCCTTTGCGTCCGCTTCGCGCGAAACGCCGAGCGTCAGCAGCCGATCTTCCATCAGCGATTTATTTCCCTGGTCTATTTTTTCAAAAACGCCCTTTTTGCCCGTCACTTCGGCCATTCTTTTTTCCAGTTCGGCGAGATGGCGTTTGTCGGCGCGCAAAATTTTTGCGATTTTTTCCATTTTTATGCTTTGTGTATCGCTATTTTAAAATTTCGCCAGCGTTTGTTTCTTTCAAACTCGCTCCTTTTTAAAATTCCCTCGGTAGCGCCGATTTTTTCGACGACTGATGTCGCGTTCGCGGTCGCAAGACGCAAGGCGTATTCGATATCGAAAGGTTTTGCGGAAGCGACATTTTTCGCAGTTATGCCGCGGCTGAGCAAACCCGACACGAAACCCGAGCCGAAAGCGTCGCCGGCGCCCGTTCTGTCAATCAGATTCTTTTCCTTGAAAACCCCCGCTTTATAAACGAAATTGCCGCACGAAACCGTCGCGCCCTTTTTTCCGTCCGTTATCGCAACGATTCCCGAAGCGCGGCGGGACAATTTTTCAAAAACGGCGTTTTTCTTTCTGAAGCTTACGCCGGTTAAAAGCGATGCTTCTTCTTCGTTCATGACCACGAAAGACAATTTGTCGAGCAGGGATAAAATTTCGTTTTTCCTTTGTTTCAAATGATGGCCGCTGGGATTGAAAGCGAGCGCAATCCCGTTTTTGGACGCGAAATTTACAATTCGGGGGAACAGTCCGAAATCTCCGGGCAGAGAAACATACCACCACTTCGCCTTTATTTTTTTCATGTCGAAATCTCCCGCGGAAAGCGAGCCGGACGCGCCGGCATAGTTCAAAATCGTTCTTTCGCCTTTCTCCAGCAGCAAAACAGAATAAGCCGTCGGTAAATTCCGGTCGCTCGTTATGAATCTTGTTCCCACGCCTTCCTTTTTGAGGCGGCGTTTTATTTCTTCGCCTGACACATCGGCTCCCGTTTTTGTGACGCAGGCAGTTTCAAATCCTTGTTTTGCGAAGGTCACCGAGGCGTTGGCGGCGTTGCCGCCGATGGTGAAATACACTTTTTTCACTTCCAATTTTTCTCCAAAGGGAAAGGCGTAGGCTTTGCCCGATTCCGCTTTCGGCCAGCGGACGAATGGAAAATCCCCTTCGAAAAAAGCGTCTCTTGTCGCCTTCCCTATTGTGATGACGTCAAACATTTGATTTGGGTTTAAGAATCATGAATAAAGAATTATGAATTACGAATATAGTATAACAAAAATTTTCATTTTTTGGATTTCAGATAAACGTCCACAACCGACCTCCGATAATCTTTCGTGGGATGCGAATCGGTGTTTTGGAAATAAATTTTTCGGTTTTCTTCAGAGAAACCTCTGTGCCGCGTCAGGGAAAGACGATGACTTCTTTCGTAACCGCCTCGCCGCGAATGGCGATGAAGTTTATCGCAACAAGAAGTTCGTAAATCAACCACGAAAGAAACGCCGATATCCAGAGAATCACCGCGCCTATTGTTCTTGCAACAAGAAACACGACGGCAACCCATGCGACCGTAAACCATATCCCGAACCTTTCTTTCCAATCATTCAGGGAAGCAAGAATCACTTTGTATAAAGCGTCTCCCAATCTTTCGTTTCCCGTCAGCTCTCCGCCAAGAATTCTTTTTATCTGGTCGCTTACTTGAGGGATAACCTGAGCCATAAGGGTTTTTTGCGCCGCCACCGGTAGGTCTTCGTAAGGACGCGTGCCCCGCAGCTGATATTTCGCTATTGACGACGCAAAGTCGTCAATGGTGGAGTCGAAGTTGAATTCCGGATAAAAGTTGTTTGCAATGCCCGCCGACCAGATGAAAACTCCTCCGAAAGAGCGTTCCGAAATGAAAACGTTTTTATCGTTCCAGCGCGGCAAGAAAAGAATTATCACAAAAAGTATCAGGGCGGTTATAGTTTTTTTCAAAAGAGGCAGGGTCAATCTCAAAAATTTTATCTCCGTTGAATGCAGCATCTCCGTTCTGCTTGCGATTTCCCCCCAAAATGAAAGCGCAAAAAAAACAGCGCCGGCAAGGATGACATACTTTAACTGGTCGCCGTAAAAAAACAGAAGGATAGCCAACGTTTCAATCAGTAAAATCGACAAGCGACGGATAATGTTTTTTATCATAATCACCTCAAGAGCGGAAAAAATAAGAAACGGAAATACGGCTGCCGCGAGTCCGGTCACCGCGCCGGTTTTCAAAAAAATACTGAGGGCATAACTGAAGTAAACCGCCGAAGCGACAGTTAGAAAATCAAGACCTATTGTTTTATAAAAACCTTTCGGCTCTGCTATTCTTCCGGCGGAAACCTGTTCAAGAAAATTTTGCTTCCCTCTTATCGTTTTCTCCAACTCCGTTAACATCCGCTTTATTATAGCACTCCTCTTCCCGAATTATTTAGCTTGATTATCTGTCTCCGGATTATTTTCTCCCTCGTCCTGAGGGCTGTAGGCGCTCTGCCCTATTTTCTGAATTTCCGCCGAAAGCTCGGCGATGCCCGATTTTATTGCGTCAGCATCTCTGTTTTCCTGAAGCAATTTTTTAAGAGCGTCTATTTTTGCCGTTATTGCGGACCTTGCGTCGGCAGCTAGTTTGTCGCCGGCGCCCGCCTGCCCGCCTGCGCTAGTGGGCGCGGACAGGTCTTTGACGGCTTTTTCGGCCGTGTAAATCAGGGCTTCCGCCTGATTTCTTGCTTCGGCGAGGTCGCGTTTATTCTGGTCTTCCGAAGCGTACTTCGCCGCCTCGTTCTTCAATTTCTCAACTTCGTCTTTCGACAAACTGGTGGAGGCCTCGATTCTCACCGACTGCGATTTTCCCGTCGCTTTGTCTTTCGCCGAAACGTTCAGTATTCCGTTCGCGTCAATGTCGAACATAACTTCAATCTGCGGCAATCCGCGCGGCGAAGGCGGAATGCCGTCCAAAACGAAACGCGCGAGGGTTTTATTGTCCGCCGCCATCGGACGCTCGCCTTGGAGAACATGAATTTCAACGGAGGTCTGATTATCGGCTGCAGTTGAAAAAACCTGCGTCTTTGACGTGGGGATAGTCGTATTCTTCACAATCATCGGCGTCGCAATGGAGCCAAGCGTCTCTATGCTCAAAGTGAGAGGAGTTACATCAAGAAGAAGGATGTCTTTTACATCCCCCTGCAAAATTCCCGCCTGCACCGCGGCGCCGAGCGCCACGACTTCGTCGGGATTGATTCCTTTGTGCGGTTCCTTGCCGAAAAGTTTCTTGACCGCTTCCTGCATCGCCGGCATTCTCGTTTGTCCGCCGACGAGAATCACTTCGTTGATTTCAGAAAGTTGGAAGCCGGCGCTTTTCACCGTCTCTTCCGTCAGTTTTATCGACTGGTCAATGTAGTCCTGAACGAGCGATTCCAGCTTCGCGCGCGAAAGTTTGAGCAAAAAATGTTTCGGACCGGAAGCATCGGAAGTGATATAAGGAAGATTCACCTCCGTTTCGGCAACCGTTGAAAGTTCATGTTTCGCGCGTTCCACTCCTTCTTTCAAACGCTGGAGCGCAAGCGGGTCTTTGAAAATGTCTATTCCTTCCTGTTTTTTGTATTCGGCGACAAGGTACTCGTTGATTCTTTTATCAAAGTCGTCGCCGCCGAGATGCGTGTCGCCGCCCGTGGCGCGCGCTTCAACAGTGTCGTCGCCGACTTCCAGAACGGAAACGTCGAAAGTTCCGCCGCCGAAGTCGTAAACGACTATTTTTTCGTTCTTTTGCTTGTTCAAACCGTAAGCGAGCGCCGCCGCCGTCGGTTCGTTGATAATCCGGCGCACTTTCAAGCCGGCGATTTCGCCCGCGTTTTTGGTTGCCTGCCTTTGGGAGTCGTCGAAATAAGCCGGAACAGTAATCACCACTTCCTCTATTTTTTCTCCGAGTTTCGCCTCGGCGTCGGCTTTGAGTTTCGCCAAAATGAAAGAAGAAATTTCCTCCGGCGAGTACCATTTATCGCCTCCGCCCCCTCCGGGGGCGAGATCTCGCCCCGCAGGGGCGGACATTTTCACTTCCACGCCGCCGGCCGCGCTTCCCTGAAGGTCGTAAGGCAGCCAGGCCTTGTCGCGCTGCACTTCGGCGTCGGCGAACTTCCTGCCTATCAAACGCTTCACGGAAAAGATTGTGTTTTTGGGATTCGTTATCGCCTGTCTTTTGGCGAGAAGCCCGACAAGGCGTTCGCCAGCTTTGCTTATCGCGGCAACGGAGGGAGTCGTTCTTGCCCCCTCTGCATTTTCAAGAATGCGCGGCTCGCCCCCCTCAACAATCGCCATCGCGGAGTTGGTCGTACCGAGATCTATGCCTAAAATTTTTGCCATGAATTTTTATATCAGCATTAATCAGTAGGTATCTGTACCCACCTGCCAAAGTCTACCAACAAAGGTACGATGTAGTCTCAAAATAAGTATTGACCTTTGATTGCAATTGCGGGGTTTCATTGGAAGGCTGTGGCGGGCAGGTAAATCAGCGTTCAAGCTGAGTCAATAGCACAAACGCTGATAAATGCTGATTATAACTGATTTATGCCGATGTTTGCATACCGCGGCTAACTTTCACCCTCGCCGGCCTCAAAATTTTTCCGTTAAGCTTGTAGCCGTTTTCAATTACTTCCACAATTGTTCCCGACGGCTGTTCGGATTCCGCCTCAACTATCGCTTCCGCTAAAGAGGGGTCAAATTTTTCGCCAACCTTTACCGATATGCGCTCAACGCCGCGTTGCTTCATCACATCCTCCAGTTTTGAGCGAATCATGTAAACCCCTTTCTCCACTGGCCCCTTTTTTTCGAGCGCCTGTAAACCCAAATCAAAGCTGTCCAGAACTTCTATTAATTCCTCCAAAAGGTCTTCGTTCGCAAACCTAATCATTTGCTCAAATCGCGCCGCCTCGTCTTTTCTGTAATTCAGAAAATCGGCTTTTGCCCTCTGCCAGCCGGCGAGATATTCGTCACGCTGCTTTTCGCAAGCGGCAAGCTTTTCGTCCGAGCCTGCTTGCCCCGCCGCCCCTGCGGGGCGGACCTCGCTCTCCGAGCGGGAACTCTGTCGAGACGGTTCCGGCTTCGGAATCGGCTGGCTAGAGGGGTTTTGCTTGTCTTTATTGTTATCAGTCATCGGTTATTAATTATTAGCCACTCGGAATCGGCTTACATTATAAGTGCAAATTATAATTATTTCAAGAGCAAAAACCCGCCAAGCCTTTCAGCGTGGCGGGAGAAATTCTGCCGGATAATGTCGCCTTAGAGCGGCACTGTTATAAGAGGCAAGTTTTGGAGATTAGGAAGGATGGAATTCATGAAGCGCCCTCCATCGTTAGAGTGCGGAACATGCGCCCCGCGGCGGAGCCTGTATTCCTTGCACAGTCGCCCCAGCCATTCATCAGAACCTGAAATTACGGTGGGATCGTTCTTGTGGGGATTGACAAACTTGGTAACCCACGGACGACCTTCCTCGTCGTAAACTGCGAGAACGCCGTTATTAGTGTCGTATGTTAACGACGTTCCCCGGCCTACGTAGTATTTGTAGCCCCTTATATATTCCACTGTGCCAAACGCACAGAGGAATTCTGCGTCCAGAAGTTCATGTGACAAATTGCTACCCATCGCGCGCCTCCTTTGGCATCATGCGGGTTTTGCGACCAGAGCCAATCCCCGGCCGCATAAGCAATAAATAACATGAAAAATAGAAAAGGTCAACATAAATACGGAGTAAATATTTTGCGATAGATTTATCTGTTGCAACAATATTTTCATTTTGAACGACATCAACATCTTTTATGTTGTTCAAAATTAGTTTTGCGACACTTTGGAAAATGCTATAAAATTAATATATACCCCAAATTCAATTAAGTAATCGGGAAACATTAAATTAATAAAAGCCGCAAATTTTCTTTGTTGACTTTTTGTCAACAGTCACCAAACTAGCCATTGTTCCCTTTTTAGCTACGATACAGATATAAACCAAAAAAATGCGCAACAATCAAAAAAATTACACAACAACTAAAACTAAACAACTAAAACTAAAATGAAAAACTTCTCATCGTTGACAAAAAGTCAACAGTCAACGAATAGCGATTCGCCTGCGCCACAAATTCATAATTCTTATGACTGACATACAAAAATTCTTAACCGATTATTTGAATTATTTGGAAATTGAACGAAACCGCTCGCCGAAGACGCGGGAAAGTTATGAGCATTACCTGAAGGAATTCATATCCGCCGCGAAAATAAAATCTCCTTCCGACATAACGGACGCCGCCGTCAGAAATTTCCGCCTCGCGCTCGCCCGCCCAAATTTTTCGGAAAAACACTTGGGAGGGCGAGCCCGTCCATTGAAAAAAATCACGCAGAATTATTACGTCATCGCCATCAGAAATTTTTTAAAATATCTCACCAAACGCGACATCGAAACTCTCGCCGCCGAAAAAATCGAACTGCCGAAAGCGCCGAGCCGCCAGATTTCCATAATCGAATACGGCGACCTTGAGCGCTTGCTTTCGGCGCCGAGCGGCTCGGATTTGCGCTCACTCCGCGACAAAGCGATTCTCGAAACGTTTTTTTCAACCGGCCTCCGCATTTCGGAATTATGTTCGCTCAGCCGCTACATTGATTTGGCTCGCGGAGAAATCACCGTCCGCGGCAAAGGCGACAAACTGCGCGTCGTTTTTCTCTCCGACCGCGCCAAAAAAGCGATTAAAAATTATCTGGGCAAGCGGACGGACGCGGACGAAGCGTTGTTCGTGAGTTTAACCAAAGCGACCGGCGACAAGAGACCAGTCAAAGTGATAGGTCGCATCATTCCCCGCGCCGTTCAGCGTCTGGTGAATTTTTACGGCAGAAAAGCGGGAATTGCAGAACACATTACGCCCCACCAGCTGCGCCATCAGTTTGCGACGGACTTATTGATGAACGGCGCCGATTTGCGCTCCGTGCAATCGCTCCTCGGCCATTCCAACATTTCCACGACGCAGATTTACACTCACCTCACCAACAAGGAATTGCGCGAGATTCATAAAACTTTTCACGGAAGGCGAAGAAAATAAAAAAGGGGAAAGCCGCCAGAGCTTCTTCTCGGTGCGTTGTGTACACGGGACTTGGTGCCTGCAGCTACTACGGATTTTGAATCCGAGGAACTCGGCCAACTATCCCCACCGAATCTGGCGGCGGCCCTTACGGGCCGAGTTAAAGATACCAAACTGACTGACGCCAATCAAGCAACAAAAGCAACAAATTGCCGACGGTCAGTTTGGTACGATTGTTGACAAAAAGTCAACAATCGAAGATTTAGCAAACATACTGATTGTAGCTGAAAAAGCCACAAACAAAAATTTTGAAGCGAATTTTTATATCCCTTATTCGCACGAATTAGGGAGGGGTATAAAGCAACCACGAAACATTCCAACATTCTGCAGAATATGAGAATATTTTTGTCAACAAACTATTCTAATGTTCTTAAGAATATGAGAATAGATTGGCCGACAAGTTATTTGCGCGATACCATCGAAATCCATTTCGCCAGCTCGCGGCCGAGTTCTTTTTCTTTTTTTCTGAAGCCGTGATTAGCGCCTTTGATAATTTTGCCGGAGAAATATTCGGCGGGAATCTCACGCTGAAATCTTTCCATAATTTCCAGGACGGGGCGGTCGGCGTGCTGTTCTCTGGACCCAATTAGAACCAAGACCGGCAATCGGATGTTTTTTGTCCAGCGAAATTTGCGTTTTGGGTCGTAATAGGGAAAGAGGTCTTCATTTGAACTCTTGCGTGCATTGCTCCAAAAACGTGCCGCAGTCCAAAACATGCCGTTGGTCATTGTCATTGGCAATAATTCACTTCCTTTACCACGCCTGACCATTTTGCCGGCAGTTTCAAGCGCTTTTTTGTATTTCCTGCCGAGTTCTTTTTTGATAACTATAGCATCGTTCATTGGCCCGAGAAGGCAGGCGGCGGCAATCCCTCGTCCGCGTTTTTTTAAAATGTAGTAAGCAGTTTTGTTAGCGCCCGTGCTATACCCCAAAAGAAAAATCTTTTTGTATCCCCTTTTCCGGCAAAAGCGGATCATTGCCTCAATATCGAGAACGCAGTCCTCGAATTTTTCGAAACTCGCGCCGAAGTATTTGTAGGCACTCTTTTTACCGTGCTTGATGGTTAGGCTGTTTACGTCGCCGAAGCCGCGATTGTTAAAAACAGCAAAAGAGATTTTCTTTTTTGCGAGCTCGCCTGCAATCGCGTGAACGCGCGCCGGACTACTTGAAAACCTGCTGCCGAGACCGCCCAGCCAAAGTGCGATTGCTCGCCCTGAGCCGCGTCGAAGGGCTTTCCCTTGCGCCTTGAACAAAAGTCCTTCCAACCGCAGCCCGTCTTTAGTTTTTATCTGATTCAATTCGGAGAGCATTGTAAATCCATGAATTTTCCAGTTAACAACGTTACTATTACTATATCACAATTGTGATATAATCATAGTGATCAAGGATTTCTTATGTTATTTTATTATTTCTGTTCTGCTTTAGTCCCGAGGCAACATCAGGATTATGATTATCAGGATTGCAATAAAGGATCCCCGCTACTCACATGAAAATGTAAATGTTTGGAATCCTGATAATTTCCTAAATTGGTCAAAATGCGCGCTCCGCCTCTTTCTTCCTCAATTTTTTTCGCAATCATTCTAACGACATCGAACAATTCATTGACGATAACGTCGTTTTCTTTTTCTCGATTTGTGAATGAGAGAATGTGTTTCTTCGGAATAACAATAATGTGAACCGGCCAATGAGGTTTTGTGTGATGATAAGCAAGCACTTGCTCGCTCTCGTATTCCTTTTTGAGCGCTGATGTATTTTTCAGCGCAACATCACAATAAAAATCGTTGCCTTTGTATTCCATAATTGTTTGTTTTGTGGGCACACAAGGGATTGAACCTTGGACCTCTATCGTGTGAAGATAGCGCTCTACCACTGAGCTATGTGCCCAAAGCCCTGCACTGCCTGCCCGCCGCAGCTTTTATGCGAAGGCAGGAGCTAAAGGTGCTTTCGATTGCCGATCGTTTAGAATATTAACAGACGCTGAAAATCGGCGCAATAATGACAAATTTTCCGAAAAAACTTT
This sequence comes from bacterium, assembly GCA_027310625.1. GTDB lineage: Bacteria > Patescibacteriota > Minisyncoccia > UBA6257 > 2-01-FULL-56-20 > JACQKT01. Next base: position 42,288 of record DAIDAM010000014.1, on the reverse strand, counting down.
TGCTGGCAGTTCTCTTTATGGTAATCGCCGTTATTTTTTATCGGCTTGGCTATGACCGCCGAACGGCGGATTCGCCGGTTTCAAACCAATCGAGCCGACTGATTGCGAAAAACCAAACCGCAGCAGTAATCGACAATGGACTCGACAAGCTCGCCACAGGTTCCTCTTTGTTGACAAAAAGTCAACAATCGATAAAGGCGTATCTTGAGCCGACAAGCACCGCAACGAACACTGCTATGACAAGTCATAGCGGTGCCGTTGATGCTGTTTCCGTCGTCAGGGTTATTGACGGCGACACGATTGACGTTCTTTTGAACAACACGACGACGAGAGTTCGTCTCATCGGCATCGACTCGCCGGAGTTGAACGACAAACGCCCGCAAGTCGCCTGCCTCGCGCAAGAAGCAAAAAAAGAGGCGGAATTTATGCTCAACAGCCAAAAGATTTATTTGGAAAAAGACTCGACGCAGGGAGATTACGACAAATATGGCCGATTGCTGGCGTATGCCTTTCTGACGGACGATTCAACAAACTCATCTTCGGGTGAAATAAATTTCAACAAGCTTATGATTGAGGAGGGCTACGCCTACGAATATACCTATCGCCTGCCGTACAAATATCAAAACGAATTCAAAGCCGCCGAAGAACGTGCGCGCGAATCGGGAAACGGTTTGCGGGGAAACAGTTCGTGTTTGAAATGAATTCCGATGCGACTATTGAATCGGAGCGGTTGTTGGCTCTCTTTTCGTGGAAATCTCGGAAATTAAGGAAATTAACCGGCGGCAATCAACCGACGAATAACCGACAACCAACAACAAAAACCTCTACTATCATATAATCACAATTGTGATATGATGATAGTAATTTCATTCTCTACGCGCTCGGCGGCAATTTCTCCATGTCTCTCTTGCCTGCCGAACTCGCGCTTGCTGTAAACATCGCGCCAGCTATCAAAACCAAAACACCGCTATGACTTGTCATAGCGGTGTTTTGGTTACCGGTTTCTGATATTTGGTCGCCGGCTTCCGGTCGCTTACTGAATTTCCACAACTGCTCCGGCGGCTTCCAATTTCTTCTTTAGTTCATCTGCCTCTTCTTTTTTCAGTCCTTCCTTCACCGTTTTCGGCGCGCCATCAACGATGTCCTTCGATTCCTTCAGGCCGAGTCCGGTCGCTTCTCTAATGACCTTGATGACGTTTATTTTCTGGTCGCCGGACGCTTTCAAAAGAACGTTAAAGGAAGTTTTTTCCTCGACGGCGGCGGCTCCTGCTCCGGCAGCGACGGGCGCGGCGGCTTTGATGCCGAATTTTTCCTCGAGCGCCTTCACGAGCTCAGCGAGCTCAAGCGCCGTCAACGATTCTATTTTTGTGATTAAGTCCTGGTGCTTGTCCATGATTTATGCGTAACTCGAATTACGCGAATTCGCGCGAATATGACGAATTTAAACATTATTCGCTAAATTCGCGCACATTCGTAGATTTGAGTTATGGTTCACTTTTTGCTCACGACCTTTTCCCCCACACCAAACGTGGCTGGTTTCTCCCAATTTTTATATTTAAACATTGATTCAGTAATGGCCACGTTATGGCGTGGGGGTTTTGCTCTTTTCACTCAACACATATAAAAATGAACTTATCGGTGCGGACATCATTCCCAAAAGTTGCGCCAAAAGAATTTCCCGCGACGGCAGTTGCCCGATGAAAACGACGTCTTTCGCGTCAATAAAATTCTTTTTCTTCAAGTCGTAGGCGCCGAGAATTTTTTTGACGCTTTCGGCGCGCGCCGCTTTGGAATCGCCGCCGAGAGCGTAAAAGAATTTGTAAACCGGCGAACTCGATTTCTCGATGTCCGACTCCGAAAAAATTGTTCCGAGCTGCGGCCCGAGCGCTTTCGTGTCAATTTCGATTCCTTTCTCTTTGAAAAGCAATCCCAAAAGACGTTTTTTGATGACGAAATACTTCGCGCCGATTTCCTTCAGCTGCTGGCGGAGTTTTCTCACGTCCGCCGTGCCGACTTTGGAGAAATCGGTGAAAATCAAAATTTGGCTTTTGTCCAAAAGCTTTTTTCCTTCGTTGAGTTCGGTCTGTTTTTGGTTTTTTGTTTTCATGATGGCGTAACTCGAATATCGCAAATGCGCGCTAATATGGCGAATAAATTTCTGTTACCATTCGCCAAATTCGCGCAAATTTGTAGATTCGAGTTATGGTTTATTAATAAAAAAACCTGCTCTCCAAAGCAGGCGCGTCGGCGGATTTCTCCGCTTTTGTCCTCGGCGGGGCCTACGTTTTGCAACCGCCCGCTGTCTTTGGATTAAAGTATAATAGCAAGCCGCATAATTAGTTGTCAAGCAGTTGTTTTCCGCCATCCGTATTCAAACATCCGTATTGGATTTCGATTGTTGACAAAAAGTCAACAGTCGTAATTGGCTGAGCTATTTCTGTAAAGACATACGCTCAACCAAACGTATCAGTTATATTTCTATTGCTTAACCACAATAAGCCCGCGGGGCCGCGGCGTTTTTGTTTTGTGATAAAATAAATTCAATGAATAACGCGGCTTTTATAGATAGCAATAACCTCTATCAGTCCATGAAAGAAATTTGATGGAGCTTGGATAATTTGAAATTCCGAAGGTTTCTTAGAGAAAAATTCGATGTTCAAAAAGCATATATTTTCATCGGCTACATGCCGGAAAATCAAGCGATGTACACAAAGTTGCAGCAGCTCGATTACATCCTGGTCTTCAAGCCAATATTGAAATACAAAGACGGCACGACGAAGGGCAACTGCGACGCCGATTTAGTTTTGCGAGTTATGGTCGAGTACCCGAATTACGATAAAGCAATAATTGTCAGCGGCGACGGAGATTTTTATTCTCTAATCGATTATTTAAAATCCAAAGATAAACTGGAGCAATTGTTAATCCCAAACGAATTTAAATATTCCGCGCTTCTTAAAAAAGTCAACGACGAACATTTGAAATATATTTCATTCGTCAGTTCTCTTCGGCGCAAACTTGAGTACTTAAAATGAAAAGGGCCCCAGGAGAACGGAACCTCAAGGGAGCCTTTCCGTGGTGATACAGGTATATATATAGCACATTGGTTGTTAAAAATCAACGATATCCACAGGGCTGAAATTGTAAGTATTTATTGCCTAAAACCCGCGGCGTTTTTGTTTTGGCGCGGGGGATTTAATAGCCAATGTAATTTAAATACCCTAAAAATCCTTTGTTTTCAATAAAAACTTTGAATAATAGCCATGTTAATAAAATTGACTTTTTTTGATTTATCGTGCTACAATGTCAGAGTACTCGTGAACCGCAAGGTTTATCTCGGCTAAACCAATTGGCATACGCCGAAAGCGAGTACAACAAAAAAACCATCTATTCGATGGTTTTTTTGTTTCTTTCTCGTTTCTTCCAAACGCTAAGGAAAGTTATGTTGCCATCACCAATTCGTCTAAGTACAACCGAAATGGTAGTATTTTGTTTTCCTACAGTTTCTCTCAACTCCCAAATTTCAAAATATTTTCCGAGAGGTTTTGAATATTGTTCTTTTTTGTATTCATGGATTTTCTTCGCGTTCTTAATCACTGGAATTACAAGTAGTAGTAACCCCAACTTATAAGATTGTTCTTTTATGCTTCGCATTTTCCCAAAGCTATCGTATCTAAGATGATAAAATCCCTTAGAGTTGAAAACAATTTTAGTATTTAAAATTGGACAATAAATAGATCCTATTGTTTTATACCAGGCACGTTTTTCCTTTAAGAATTCATTAAACCCGTTATTCATAAATTTTATTTACTCCAACTTCAGCGACAATATCTTCGACGTTCCGTCTTCGGCGAGGGTGACGCCGTAGAGAATGTCCGCGGCTTCCATTACGGCGCGGTTGTGGGTGACGATGATAAACTGCGTCTTTTTGGAAAATTCTTTCAGCATATCGGCGAAGCGCTTGGAATTTCTCGCGTCGAGGGCGGCGTCAATTTCGTCCAGAACCAGAAACGGCGGCGGGCTGACGGAAATCATCGCGAACAGCGCCGCGATGCCGACTAAACTTCTTTCGCCGCCGGAAAGCGTCTCCAGAGAATTTATTTTCTTTCTCGGCAAACTGACGCCGATTTCAATCCCCTCTTCCGGTTCTTTTTCTTCTTCATCTCCATTTGCTTTCTCTTCAATCTCTCTGGTCTCCGGTCCTTGGTCGCCGGTCTCTTGTCTCTTGTCGTCGGTCTCTGGTTTCTGGTTTCTAGTCGCTTCGCTCACCACTTTCAACTTCGCATGCCCGCCGTCGAACATCAGCTTGAAAAACGTATCGAATTCTTTGTTGATTTTATCGAGCGATTCCTTGAATTCCACTTTGATTTTTTCGCTCAACTCGCCTATCAAGTGCTTCAAATCGGCGCGCGCCCTGTCCAAATCCGCCGATTCTTTTTCCAAAAATTCGTAGCGCGTTTCCGTTTCTTTCGCTTCTTTCATAATCGCTTCGTCCACTTCGCCGATGCTCGCCAAATCTCCGCGCAACTTGAAAATCCGCCGCTCGAGCGCGCTTAAATCGTTTTCAGCTCGAACATTCGAACCATCGAACTCTTTCGGATCCCTTCCCGCCTGCGCGATTTGCCTCTCCAGTTCCGAAAGCCGCAACTGAAAACGCTCTTTCTCGAAGACGCGCTCCTGATTTTTCATTTCCCATTTCTCGATTTTGTCTTTTGCCGTTTCCACCGCCGCGACCGCGCGCTTGAATTCTCCGTAAAAATCCTCCTGGTGCTTTTCAAGAGAGTCCTCCGCTTCGCGGTGCTTTGAAATTTCGGTTTCAAGTTCAGAAAGTTTCCTCGTAATTTCCGCGAGTCGCGGTTTCAACGCCGAGCCGTTCTCCTTTTTCGCCGCTTCCTTCGGCGACTCGCGTTCGAGAATCTCGTTTATCTCGGAGAGCGCCGCAGAAATCGCCCGTCGCAATTCCCTCAATTCCGCCATCTCCATCGCGTCGGAAAGTTCTTTTTTGATATTTTTCACGAGCTGAAGGAGTTTTGTCTGCGGTATTGCCGAAACTTCCTCCGGAGCCGAAGTTTCCATTTCGAGCTGGAATTCCAGCCGTCCGAGTTCTTTTTGAAGTTCGCTTTTCTTTTCAAGAAGCGCGTGCGTTTTCTTTTTGATTTCAGCGAGTTCCAGCCGCTCTTTCGGCTGTCCCGCCTCTACATGCTTAAGATTTTCCTCCGCCTTTCCTTTTTCCTTTTCAATTTCTTTCAGTTCCTCTTTGCGCGCCTCAATTTCCTTTTCAACGGCGGCGATTTTAGAACGGAGTTCATAGAGCTGGCTTCCGAAAAAAAGATTTTCCGACTCGCGGAGTTCCTGTTCCATCGCGGAACGCTTTTCCCATCGGCTCGTTTGGCGTTTAAGAGAGCGCAAATGCGGCGCGAGTTCTTTCATCAGCGCGTCAACTTTTTCTATGTTTATCTCCGTATTTTTGAGGCGGCGTTCGGCGGAATTTTTTTTCAACTGATATTCGCGGAGTCCGAGCATTTCCTCGAGCATTTCTCTTCTTTGCTGCGGCGCCGCCTGAATGAAAACGTCGCTGTTGCCCTGGGTCACGACGACGAGTCCCTTCGTGCCCAGCCGCGCTTTCGCGAAGAAATCAATCAAGTCCTTCAGGCGAATTTCCGCTTTGTTCAAAAAATATTTGTTGTCGCCGTCGCGGCTCACCTGGCGCGTGACGACGATTTCCGAAAATTCCGCGGGGAAAAAATTGCTCCCGTTTTCGAAATGAAGCGACGCCTGCGCCTGACCGACGCGCGGGCGCTTGGGCGTGCCGGCGAAAATCAAATCCTCGACTTTGGCTCCGCGGAGGTTTTTCGCTTCCCTTTCGCCCAAAAGCCAGCGGACGGCGTCGATGACGTTCGACTTTCCCGAGCCGTTCGGCCCGACGATGGCGGTTATGCCCGTCGGAAATTCAATCAATGTCTTTTGCGCAAAAGATTTGAAACCGTTCAGTTCCAGACGTTTGAGTAAATGAGGCATGATTTTTGTGCTTATAGCATATAGCTGATGGCTTATGGCTAATGGCTAATTGCTAATGGCTATTGGCTAATCACTTAAATTCCTTCAGCGCTTCTTTTGCCGCTTCCAGTTCGCCCTCCTGTTTTGACTCGCCTCTGCCTTCGGCAATCAGCGTGTCGCCGAAATAAACGCCGATTTTGAATTGTCGCTCGTGCGCCGGGCCGGTTTCCTCCAAAACGCGGTATGACGGCGTGATTTTCATCTTGTCCTGAACGATTTCCTGCAGCTCGCTCTTGGCGTCCTTGTAGCTTCCGGTTTCCAAAACTTCTTTGAGGTGCGGCATGATGAATTTCTTCACAAAATTTTCGGCGGCGGCAAGCCCGGCGTCAAGATAGAGCGCGCCGATGACCGCCTCCATCGCGTTTGCAATAATCACTTCTTTTGCTTTCGGCGAGCCGGCGCGTTCACCTCGCGACATCAAAATGAAATCTTCCAGCCGCAGTTCGCCGCCGATTTTGGCGAGCATCTGGTAATTGACAAGTGCGGCTCGGAGAACGGTCATCTTGCCTTCCGGCGCGTCGGGATACTTTTTGAAAAGCTCCTCGCTCACCGCGAGTTCCAAAACCGCGTCGCCGAGAAACTCCAAACGCTCATTGTGCGGCAACCGCCAGCCCGAATTCTCGTTCAAATACGAGCGGTGTGTCAGCGCTTCCAGAATCAAGTCCTCATTTTTGAAATCGCAGCCAATTATTTTTTCCAGTCCGGCAATATTATTTCCGTTATTCATTGTTAATCCAAAATTTATTGTCCGTTTAGAATCATCAATTAGCCCGCCACTATGCTATAGCATAGTGGTCAAGGTTTTGTTGCTTTGTGATTTATTTTTGTTATTTGCCGTTTTTATTTCTCTCTATTTTTCTCCATTATTTTTCAATTTTTATCCATTTTTATTCTCATTTTTTTCGGCTTCCATTTCTCTGTAAACCGTTCCCAAAACTCCGTTGATGAATTTGATGGAATTCGGGCCGCCGTAATTTTTGGCGACTTCTATCGCCTCGTTTATCGCAACTTTCGGAGGAACTTCTTCCTTATCGGCGTATAAAAGCTCATAAAGTCCGATGCGCAAGATGTTCCGCTCCACCATCGCTATTTTTTCGAGCGGCCACTCGGGAGCGGCGCGCTCGATGATTTTGTCTATCTGCGGGAGATGTTCAATTATTCCCTTAGTCGTTCGCCATGCAAAATCCGGTTCGTCTATCCCGGGAGCGAACTCTTTAAGATTACGCTCTAAAATTTCCGTCAAATCCTTTTTGCGGTGATAAAAATCCCACTCGTAAAGTGACTGGAGAACAACGCTTCTCACTAAATGTCTGGTTGCCATCGAATCTCAAAATGCGAAGTTATAATCAGTATCCATCAATATCTATCAGTATCTGTAAGTATCATCTGATACTGGTTGATATTCATCGATACTCATTGAAATTTATCGTTATTTCCTGTTGCATTGTGAGCATAATCTATGCGGAAGCTTCGGGCCGCGGCAATTTTTGCAAACCAAAAGCTTCGCTTTTTTGAGAGCCAAATGCGAACGCCTGCGTCCTACTTTCCCTTTTGTATGATGTTTTACTGGTACGCCGCCCAAGGTTTTGGCAAATGGCTTATAGCAAGTAGCAAATGGTTACGAAACAATTTCATAACTATTTGCCATTCGCCCTTCGCTATTTGCTATTAGCAATTCTATGGGATTTCTTCAAGAACGTCAATCTATGAACTTCGCTAGGCCCGTGTTTTCTGATGGCCCTGCGGTGCATTTTTGTCCCGTATCCCTTGTGCATCTCAAAGTCATAGCGCGGATATTTTCGGGAAAGTTTTTTCATATACTTGTCCCTCTGCACTTTGGCGATGATGGAAGCGATTTTGATGGCGGCGATTTTCTCGTCGCCCCGAATGATTGTTTTGACAATCATTCGCCCTGCTTGTCTTGAGCCGTGTCGAAGGAAGTTTATCGAAGGATTAATTTTATTCGTTAAATACAATCCCCCATCAAGAAAAATATCTATTCTAATATTCTTAAGAATATTAGAATAGTTTGTTCCCGGCATAGATTTGAACATTCTAACATTCTGCAGAATGTTAGAATGTTTTTTTGTCCTACTGGCGAAAACGGATTCGATGACGCGTTCCAGCGCCGAAGTTGCGGCGCGGTTTGCCGCCTGCGAGATGTTTATTTTTTCTATTTTTCGCGGATAAACTCTGGCTGTTCGCGATAATATTTCGGGAACAGTTTTAAAATGTTCGAGCCAGCGTTCGCGCGCCTTCGGCGAAAGCTTTTTGGAATCCTTCAACGCGCCGAGTTCCGCGTTCCGCACTCTCAATTTTGTCGGAAAACAAACCGCCGCCACGACCACCGGCCCCGCGAGAGCGCCCCGCCCCACCTCGTCGATACCAATTACATATTTACGGGGCGTCCGCTTCGCCTTAGCTCCAGCGAGGCGAGAGGCCCGCCCTTTTGGGGCGGCACGACCCACCTTATCAATACCGATTACGTATTTTGGTTTGCTTTTTCTCATTCCACCATTCGCGCGAATGAGCGAATGAACCATTTCACTTTATTCAATACTTCAATGTTAAGCGGAAAATACGAAAAAAGAAAACGCTAGTCCGCCCCTTTATTTTCTTAATCTAAACTCGCTTGACAGAATCTCATAAATATGTTACCTTATCCAAAGTAATGCAGCTGTAATCCCGCAGCTGCAATCAAAACGGGAGACATATCATGATGAGGTTCATTCGCCGTGGCTTCGAAGTCGTTCAAGTGGTGGCCATGGTTGCTGCGGTGGCGTTCATCTTCGTTCTCTTCCTCAAGATCATCGAGCCGCTCGCCCCTGTGGTAACGGCACTCGCTGTTTTGCTGTTCACTCTCCGCACGTTCGACGGGTGGATGACCGCTACTCTGTCGGTCGGTGGACTCGCGCTCTACGCAGCCTCGTGGCCCGCAGTGAGTACGTGGGGTGTCTTGCCCGGCATGCTCATCTGGAGCATGGGGGTTCTCTTGTGGTTCTCGGCTGTCTACATCGCATTCGAGATACCGACGAGAAAAATCACCGCGTGACCCAGAGCAACGGCAACAAGGACTGAGCAGACCAGCTGCTCCCCGCAGTCATATGACGCGGGTTTTTTGTTTGCAAAAAACACCGAAACAAACGGCGTTTTCAATTCCCAATTGCCTATGTGCCTAATTTCCAGATCACTTCTTCATCTTCAGTATTATCCTCTTCTCCTCCGGTTTGACGGAATCAATCACAAACTTGTGCAGCTTGCTCTCCGAACTTTCGGCTGGCGAAAGTTGGGAGAGTGAATTCAGCATCAGCGCTTTTTTCATTTCCTCCGCGCCGCCGAATTCGGAAATGTGAATCAATCCCTGAAAGCCGCCCTCAAGATCTATCACGGCGCCGAAGGGATTGAATTTGTAAACTTTGCCGCCGACTTCCTGTCCGGCTTTGTAGCGTTCCGAAACGTTCTGCCACGGGTCTTCTTTCAGCGCTTTGATGGAAAGAAACACCCGGCCGTCTTTGATGTCTATGATTCTCACTTTCACCGGTTGGTCGATGGCGACGACTTCTTTCGGATTGTCAATAATGCGGTGGTCAATTTCGGAAATGTGGACGAGCCCCTCAATCTGCGGATTGTCAACGAACCTCACGAAAATTCCGAAATCGGCGATACCGGAAACGATGCCGTCCACATCCTGACCGACTTTGTAAGCATTGAGAAGTTCTTTAACGTTCGCCGCGAGAATTTCACGTTCTGAAATAATCAGTTTGTTCGCGCGCGGATTGACGGCGATGACTTTCACGCCAACTTCCTGCCCGATTAAATTCTTCAAGAAATCGGAACTTTTTTGCTCCGATGCTTCGGTCGGAGTCGTTTTTGGATAATGCTCCTGCGAGAGCTGCGAAAGCGGCAGGAACGCCTTCAAGCCGAGCAGGTCGGCGAGAAGTCCGCTCTGGTTCGCGCCGGTTATTTTAACCTTTACCACTTCCCCGTTTTCCTGAAGTTCCTGCGCCTGTTGCCAAAGTTTTTGCTTACCGGCTTCGGCGAGCGAAAGTTCGACGTAGCCGCCTTCGCCGTCGATGGTCTCGACGCGCGCGGAAACTTTGTCGCCGACGTTCAATTTTTTTACGATGTCGCGGGCGTTGGAGAGCTCCGCGCCGTAGACGATTCCCGTGCCGAGTTTGCCCAAATCGAAGAACGCGCCGCGGGGGGTTTTGCGAATCAGTTCCGCTTCCACGATTTCGCCCTCGCGGAAACGAACGGTGGAAATTTCGTCCTTGATGGCTTCGAGCAGCGCGGTTTTTGAGTTTTTGTTTTCCATAAGGTGAAAAATAACGCTAGAGATTATAAACAGAAATGCGACGAAAAAGCAACTGTAGCAGCAACACAAACTTCGATTGACAAATATTACATTAGATTGTAATATCTGCACAGGTCAACAACAAGGAGGCGTTATGAGCGACAAGGGCTCAAGGTCGGGTGGGAAGTATGGGGGCGGCCATACGACCGTCATTCCGGCGGCGGCTGTCGTATGCGACATCGCGCACACGTGTCCTAGCGTTACAAGAATATCTCCTGGTTTCATAAAGGCGGGGCTTCACTCGGTGCACGGCAGCAGACGGGTGAAAATCACTGACGACGGAGGAAGTATTCTCCTCTCGGTGAGAGACAACACCTCGCACCAGGAAATCAGGGTCTACGCAACAGACACGCAGGCAGCGAAACTCGCGATCGCATGCGGCGCCCGCAACAAAGGTCTGAGCATTTGCTTCGGCAAATCGTCCGGCAACTAGTTGCCCGCCGGCAGAGAATCTGCTTCGGCGGGTTTTCTGTTTTTAGCACTACGTAAAAATTGCCCTAGAAACCGGCTTGATATAAAATTGATAAAATATGGAAATAAAAGGCGGAAAAATAAAGTGGATAAACATAGTCAAGCCGGCGGGCGAAGACCTTGAATGGCTGCAAAAAAAGTTCGGCCTGCATCCGATTGTAATAGACGAACTTAAGAATCACTCCATTCACGGCAGAGTGGAGTACTCCGACAATTATCTTTATCTTATTTACCATTTCCCGATATACGACCCGGCCGAAAAAATTTCCCGCCGCGCGGAAATCGATTTTATCATTACTAAAAAGGACTTGGTGACCGTCCGCTACGACAGCGAAAACGTTTTCGCCGATTTCAAGAAGGAATTAGACCCCTCGATGCGGCTCGGGGTAGGCAAAAGGATTTTTCCCGAAACGACGCTCGAGCTCGCCCACCGCTTACTCGCCCACCTCATAAACTTCAACCAGCGCCAGCTCAACCACATTCAGGAAAAAACCGAAGCCATCGGCTCGGAGCTCTTCAAAGGAAAGGAGAACGAACTTCTCAAAAAAATTTCCTACGTGAAACGCGACCTTTCAGAGTATCAGCTGATTGCAAAACCGCAGCAGCATCTTTTTTCTTCCTTCATCCAAAGAGGAGAAAGTTTCTGGGGGCCGCAGAGCAAAATCTACACGGAGGACTTGCTCGGGAAATATTTGAAACTTCTCGCGCGGCTCGATTACCACCGCGAAGCAATACTGGACTTTGAGGCGACGAACAACCAGCTCTTGAACGCAAGAACGACGAATGTGATGAAAATGTTCACCATCCTCGCTTTTCTGACATTTCCTCTCGTGCTTGTCGCCGCGCTTTTTGCGATGCGCGTCGGCGGCGTGCCGCTCGCAAACGACCCGAACGGCTTTTGGCTGATTGCCGGCGCGATGACCGCCGCGGTTCTTACAATGCTTGTCTTTTTCAAAAACAAACGCTGGCTGTAGATTAAACTTTGAATATGCCCGATGTCCCGGAAAAATTAAAAATCGCACAACCCCAACCTATTCCTCCGAGGACTCCAAATTTTTCTTGGAAGGTTTTTTTGTTAGCAATCAGTATTATTTTGCTGCTATCGCTTGGAGGATATTACTATTATCGGGCGTATAAAGAAGTAAATCTCTCTGAAAGTGAAATATTGTCCATAGTTAGACAAAAAATTCTCCCTTCAGTTGTTCAGGTCGGATGCTCTGATGTTGAAGGAGGACCAGAAACGCAAATTGGAAGCGGTCTATATTACACCGATGACACGGGGGCGCCAATGGTTGAAACTGCCGCGCATGTAGTTATTGGCAAGGACGGGGAATTTCACGGGTGCAACGTATATTTTCCGAGACCAGACGGCAGTTTTTATGACTCGGTTTACAGCGTGCAAAAAGTGTGGGCCTATGACAAATCTGAGTCTGTTGTGGGCGGAGAGAAAATTCATGGGCTCGATTACGCTCAGCTACTATTGTCGTCATCAACCCTCCTGGGAATTGAACAAACATACCCCTTTCCGCCGGATAAGCCGAACCCCTACGATACATTCAAAGAGCTATGCCCTCAAAAAACCATCGAAATCGGCGAGAAAGTATATCTTCTCGGCTACCCCAAAACCGGAGGAAAATCCATCACGCTCACTGACGGAGTTGTGAGCGGATTTTCCGGAGATTTTACCAAAATTTCGGCGAGTGCCAATGCTGGTAATTCTGGGGGAATAGTCGTAAGCACGAGAGGTTGTAATTACGGTATCCCCGTTAAGGCGACATTTGAAAGCGGCGGGAATCTTGCATTTTCTATTTCCGCTGGTTTTATCAGAGAATTTTTGGACAACTTAACGGGTGAAGCAATTTATTCTCCGCCGCCGTCGAACGCGACAAACACAAGCCAATATCTTACGCAATCATATTCGTTCCCCGGATTCGACATCAAATATCCCGACCAATGGACTTTATTCACAAGCACAATACAAAGCGACCAAAGTTACAGCGTCAGCTTCATTTCTCCTCAAGAGGGCGTGCTCGATAATTTACGGGAAATAGTTACAGTAGTCGTCGTGCCCAATGTACCGGAGAATTACTTAGGTCCCTACATCAAGAAAAACATAACAGACATAGTAATTCCCCCCAACTATGTACCGATACAAAAAGGCAGGTATCTTATTTCCCGCGGTATGAAAACTTATTCAATATTATACGGGGACGATTCGCTTCGTCTATTCAGCGTTCCGACACTAGATAGCGAACTTGTCTTCTGGTACAAAGGGGTGCTTTACGATCTAATACTTGTCGCCGAGATTAAACCAGATTCCGATGCATTTCTCAACCTTTTCAGTGCTATGGGGGACTCCTTGCGTTTCAAGTAAAATGGACCAATGCATCTTCGTCTCTACAACACGCTCTCGCGCAATATCGAGGAGTTTAAGTTGCCTAAAAGCAAGGCGGTAAATCTCTACACTTGCGGGCCGACGGTTTACGAGAACGCACATATCGGCAATCTGCGGAGCTACATTTTCGCCGACGTTTTGCGGCGCACGCTCGAATACGACGGCTACAAAGTGAATTGGGTGATGAATATCACCGACATTGACGACAAAACCATCAAGCGCACGGTTGACGAATACGGCAAAAAAGCGACGCCGCAAGAATTGCGGAAATACACCGATAAATATTTCGCCGATTTTAAAAAAGACATGGAGGCGGTGAATGTCCCGACCGATTCCAAACACATAAAATTCATCCGCGTCTCCGACGAACTGGAAGAGATAAAAAAATTCATCAAAGACCTGATTAAACTCGGCTACGCCTACAAAACCGACGACGGAGTTTATTTCAGCATCGAAAAATATCAGAAAAAATTCGGCGATTACGGGGCGCTCGTCGGCAAGGACTTTTTGAAAGGAAAAAAAATCGGCGCGCGCGTGAAAGTGGACGAATATGAAAAAGAAAACTTGAGCGACTTTGCGCTCTGGAAAGGACGCGACGAATCCGACGGAAATATTTTCTGGGAAGACGAAGAATTCGGCGAGGGCCTGCCCGCCACGCAAGAGCTGGCGTTGCAGGCGGGCCGCCCCGGCTGGCATATTGAATGCTCGGTAATAAATAAAATCGCTTTTCGCGGCGAACCGACCGACATTCACACCGGCGGCGTGGATTTGCTCTTCCCCCATCACACGAACGAAATCGCCCAAAGCCAGCCGCTCTACAAACCGTTCGTCAATCATTGGTCGCATTGCGAACATCTTTTGGTCAACGGAAGGAAAATGGCGAAGAGCGAAGGAAATTTTTATACGCTGAAGGATTTGGAAAAAGAAATCTCGGACGCCGGAATTGTTTTCCGATATCTTGTTCTGCAAACGAATTACCGGACGCAGATGAATTTCACGCTCGACTCGCTGAAGGCCGCCGAAGCAGGATTGGAACATTTGAGCGATGCCAGGTTCAACTGGAATAATCCCGGAGATGTCGTGAATACAGAAGAATATTTCCTGAAAGCATTGAACGACGACTTGAACACGGCGGAAGCCCTTGCTATTTTGGGCGGCTTGGTCGGTTTCAAAAACGCCGGCGCCCGCGTAGATAAAATGGCCGACGCGCTCGGCATCAAGTTTTTCAACGCCGAAATCACGCCCGAAGTAAGGAAATTGAAGGAAGAATACGAGGAATGCAGACGAAATAAACAATTTGTGCAGTCGGACGCCTTGAGGAAAAAAATCAAAGGATTAGGATATACGGTGCGCGACACCGAAACCGGTTCGATAATCAGGCGCGCAAGAAAGTAAATTATTCGCATCATTCGGATGCATTTGTAGATTGGAATCGCGATTATGACAAAAAAACCAAAACTTCCGCCGCAGAATCTTGAAGCCGAACAAGCGGTGCTCGGTTCCATTCTCATAGACAAAAACGCGATTTTCAGAGTTTCCGATCGTCTGATGTCCGACGACTTTTACGCTCCGGCTCACGAAAAAATCTACGAAGCGATTCTGGAACTTTTTGACAAACACCAGCCGATAGACATCATGAGTTTAACGAACCGCCTGAAGGAAAAAGGAATACTCGCCGACGTCGGCGGCTCGACGTATCTCGCCGAACTGACCAATCAGGTGACAACCGCTTCGCATCTCGACCACTACGCCAAAATCGTCCGCGAGAAAAAAGTTTTACGCGACTTGATCGAAGCATCGTCGCAGATAAGCGAAGACGCCTTTGAGCCGACAAAAGAAGTTGACGATATTTTGGACGGCATAGAACAAAAAATACTCGCGATTTCGCAAAAATCGTCTCCGCAGAATTTCGTCCATATCCGCGACGAACTGAAACCGGCTTACGACCGCATTGAAAAACTGCATCAGGGCAAAGGCGCTCTCCGCGGAGTGCCGACGGGATTTACGGAACTGGACAATTTACTTTCCGGCCTCCAGGCATCCGACCTGATAGTGCTCGGCGCAAGGCCGTCGCTCGGCAAAACGAGTTTTGCTCTTGACATTGCGCGTCACGCCTCACTCAACGCAAAAATTCCGGTCGGAGTATTCTCGCTTGAAATGTCGCGCGAACAGGTCATTGACCGCTTCATCGCCGCCGAATCGCAGGTGCCGCTCTGGAAACTGCGCACCGGCAGGATAACGAACGACGTTGAGTTTGAAATGATGCAGGCCGCGCTCGACCGACTGTCACAGGCAAACATTTTCATAGACGACACTCCTTCGCCGAACATAATTCAGATGCGCTCCATGGCGCGGCGATTGCAGATAGAACACGGGCTCGGGCTTCTTATCGTTGACTATCTTCAGCTCATAATGCCGAGAATCGGAACGGAGAGCATGGTTCAGCAGGTGACAGAAATTTCGCGCGGCTTGAAGTCGCTCGCCCGCGAACTGAAAGTTCCCGTCCTTGCGGTTTCTCAGCTCTCCCGCGCGGTTGACCAGCGCGACCACAAAATCCCCCGTCTTTCCGACCTCCGCGAAAGCGGCAGCATCGAACAGGACGCAGACGTCGTTCTTTTCATTTACAGAAAAGACCGCGACCGGCACGATGCGGCGGCAACCGAAGAGCAGAACATGGCGGAAATAATCATCGCCAAACACAGAAACGGCCCCATCGGCTCGGTGAAATTGAGATTTGACCCCGACCGCGTCGTCTTCAAAACGATTGAAAAGCGCTACAGCGAGGAGATGACGGGCGTCGCGGAGGATTTTTAATTCTTTTGCGCTTTGCGCAAAAGCGCGGACTCACCCTCCAAAATTTCCGGAGAAATTTAGAAGGGTAAACGCGGATTTGTGCGCAGATTTGTATGCGGATTTGTATACAGATTTGTATGCGGGTTTACGCAGATTTATTTCTCGTCCTTCTGACTGTTGACAAAAAGTCAACAATCAGAAATTCATACCTGTATTCGGTTTGAATAACAATTCATTATCGGATTATACTAATTGAATGCGTCTTCCGGATTCTTTTCAAAAACTCGCCGACTTACTTACCGAACTTCCCTCGATAGGGCCGCGACAAGCCATCCGACTCGTTTTTCACCTTATTCGCGAAGGGCAAAACAGCGTTCAAACCCTCTCGCAGAGAATCGCCGACTTGAAAAAAATAAAAATCTGCGAGCGCTGTTTTTTTGTGCACCAAAACGCCGGTGCGCTCTGTGATATCTGCGGCAATCCCTCGCGGCATCAGGACATCATCGCCGTCGTCGAGAAAGAAACCGATTTGCTGTCGCTTGAAAATACGGGACGATACAACGGCAGGTATTTTATTCTCGGCGAGATTCCCAAAAGCGGCATTTTGGAGGACTGGCAGAAATTGCGCCTACAGGGGCTTAAAAACTTTATTGAAAAAAATCTTGTATCGAACTCCGAACCTCGAACTTCGAACGGCATTGCGGAGGAAATAATTCTCGGCTTCAATCTTACAAGCGTCGGTGATTTCAACGCCTCGCTTCTTGAAAAGGAACTGAAGCCATTCGCCAAAAAAATCAGCCGCCTCGGCCGCGGCCTGCCCACCGGCGGCGAGATAGAGTTTGCCGACGACGAAACGCTCGGAAGCGCGCTGGAGCGGCGCGACTAAGCCAAATGAAAATCGAATACGAAGCCACTTTTTTAAACGTGGATAAAGACGACGTTCGCAAACGGTTGAAAAAAGCCGGCGCGCGGATTTTGCGCCCCGAATTTCTGCAGCGGCGGATAAACCTTTATCCCCCGATAAAAGGACTGCCGGCAAATTCGTGGTTGCGCGTCCGCGACGAAGGAAACAAAATAACACTCAGCCTGAAAGCAAGCGACGGCGACAAAATACACGACCAAAAAGAAACTTACATTGAAGTAAATGATTTTGATGAAACTGTGGAATTTCTGGAGACCATCGGCTGCATCAGAAAAAATTATCAGGAAACGAAACGCGAGCTTTGGGAATTGGATGGCGCCGAAATAACGATAGATGAATGGCCGTTCCTCGAACCGTTCGTCGAAGTAGAAGGTAAATCTGAAGAAGAAGTTAAGCGCGTTTCAGAAAAGCTCGGTTTCAATTACAAAGACGCTTTATTCTGCGCCGTGACGAACGTTTACCACATGAAATACGGAATCGAACCGGACCGGATAAACATCGAACCGAAATTGGTTTTCGACATGGAAAATCCATTTACCCGCGCCGGACGATAAAACGCTGGGTAGCGCGCTGGAAAGAAGGAGTTAAATAATCCCGCGCTTCTCGGCGACTATTGCAGAAATCGGCTTAAAGTTTGCAGAATTTATCGGTACGCCCAACACGCCGAGGGCTTTTACAATTTTTTCCTCTGCTTCTTCAATATTTTCTCCTTCGAATTCCAACTCGCCGCTCCAGCCGACGTCATCAATATATTCAAAAACAGTATCGAAACCGTGCTTAGGCAAAGACCAAAATTCAGCTTTTTCTTTTTTGACGACGAGCCATTCTTTAAATCCCAAATCTTCCAGCAAAGACCTGCACAAACTAATTTCCCCTTCATACAAAGGCACTTTTCCCTCAGCATAGACAGCCCTTTTAAAATGAATTTTTCCCGACGATACGATTTCACTCTTCACGAAGAATATCTTTGTCGGATTTTTTGGATTTACCCATTCTCTTATGCGAAGATTTTTTTCAACCGGATTCCACCTTTCATTTTTCGGCTCGTAATAAAAATCGGTAAATTCGTACGAATATTTCAATTCGCCGCCGAGGTCCTTGAGTTTTTTCATATATTCCCCAATACCTTTTATTTCAAATCTAACTTCGCACTCAAATTTTGACGCCATTTTAATTTTTAATAAAAAATTGGAGAAATTTCGACTACTATGATTATATCACAATTGTGATTTAATAATAGTAGCAGTAAATGATGTTTTCGTCGTCAGTCTGTCACCCGTGTCTAATAACCATCACATCGCCGTCTTTAACCTCATACTCTTTCCCCTCCAAACGGATTAATCCTTTCTGCTTCGCCTGGTTCCAAGCCCCCTGGGCTTGCCCTGAGCTTATCGAATGGGCAGCCGCCATCAAATTCTCATAAGAAACCACCTCGGCGCGGATGAAATTCTTTTCGAAATCGGTGTGAATCACGCCGGCGGCTTGCGGCGCGAGCGTTCCCTTTTCTATCGTCCAGGCGCGCGTTTCGTCCTCGCCGGTAGTGAAAAAACTTATCAAGCCTAGAGTTTCGTATGATTTTTTAATCAATTCCGGAACTGCGTCAGCCGAAGCCAAATCGGCAATGATGTAATCGCCACCGAGTTCCTTGATTTTGTCGAGTAAGGCATGCGGGGCATCGAATTTGCCCTCCCAAGTTTTTGCTCCCGCAAAAATTTCGGAGGGCGAGCCGTTCAAAAGGTATATCTGTTTTTTCGCCGTCAGCAATTGCAATTCGCGAATTATTTCTTTCGCTTGCGCGAAACCCTGAGCGTCAGTCGAAGTGTTCAATTCCGGCAAGTATTTCATTGCTAAATTGCCGGCGCCCAACTCCTCGCGGATTTTACTCAAAATCTCGAAATTTTTTGCCGCCTTTTTGTCGCCACTTTTTTTCTCCGCTTCCAAACTTTTCAGCCGCTTCTCTATTGTTTCCAAGTCCTTCAGCGCCAGCTCGCTGTTTATTATCTCGAGGTCGCGCAGTGGGTCTACATTTCCCTCGACATGTATAATTTCTGAATTTCTAAATATCCTAATTACAATAACGATCGCCTGCGTTTCCCTGATGTGCGACAAAAATTGATTGCCGAGTCCCTCGCCTTTGTTCGCGCCCTTGACCAAACCGGCGATGTCGTAAAATTCCACGACCGCCGGAATAATTTTTTTGGATTTGCTGATGTCGGCTAATCTTTGCAAACGCTCATCGGGAACCGTCACGACACCGACGTTCGGGTCAATGGTCGCGAACGGGTAATTGGCGATGTTGATATTTTGCTTCGTGAGAACTTTAAATAAAGTTGATTTGCCGACATTCGGCAAACCGACAATCCCAATAGAAAGTTTCATGTTTATTTTAAAAATTTTCAGAACTGATGAATTTTTTGTTTACTATCACTATATCACAATTGTGATTATTTCATAGTAATGTCAAAACACAGAATTTTTCAGAAAATAAAAATTAAAGCATTAAAAATGGAAAGGAACCGCAACTGCGGTTCCTTGCTGAACCCTGCCGGAACTACTGGGGGTAGAGGCGATGCCTCGCTTCTTCACGTTTCCGTTCTGTTCTCTCCGCCCTCCGCTCGGCCCTTCGCCGTTTTTCGTCCTCGTCGGCCTTTCGTCGTTTTTCGTTCTCAACCGCTCTCCTGCCGGCCATAATGTACTCTTCAGTCCTCCCGTTGACCACGTGATCGGCGATCAGCTGGTGCACGATGCCCCGCATGTGGGACGGCTTCACGTGTAAGGAAATGTTCAACACGGGATTCCCGTTGCTATCACTCTCGATACTGATCGACTTCCGCATATCGACGAACTGCACAAGGAGAACACCTTGACGATCCACGACCGCGTCGGGTCTTTCTGCCTCCACAACAGTGAGGTAAATCGGACCGCCGGATAAAACGATCTCTCCTTTCTCGTTCTCTCCGATTTTCATTTCCCAGATCTTCTTCCACGGGTGGAGGTCGTAGTACTTCAGAACCTTCCGCGGATGCCACACGAGCTTCCCGCCGCTCTTCAGAACCTCCTTCAGAAAAAGCCCGGCCAGCTCCTTCACCTTCTGCTCGACCAGTGGCCCAACTACCAGAGTCGTTATCCTATTCACTTTCGTTCCCTTTCCAGTCAGTGGGTTTTGACAAATAGCTGCCTATCAGACCGTATCCTCGTGATTACTCTTACCCCTTGGGTCCGATTAAAAAATCCTAAAACAACCGATAAATCGGGTCAAATCCAAAAATCCACAAGAGAAACTCTCAAAAATCAAAGCTTTTTCTCCAAGCGCCTGACAATTTTTTCCTTTTCCGAAAAATCAATTTTGGATTTTTTCACGGTTCGACTAAGCTCGCTGCAAGCGGCTTTGTGCATCAGCGAAATCGCTTTGTCGTATGTCGTTCTGTCCACGGGATAGGGCGTCGCGTCTTTGCCGCCGAACGCGAAGCTGTAGCGCGCCGGGTCTTCGTACGACGGCTCGGCGCCGTAAATTACCTCGCCGACGAGCGCGAGGGCGCGGACGGTTTTCGGTCCGACGCCCTGCATCGCCAAAAATTTTTCGTAATTCGCCGGTTTTTCATAAGTAACTTTCTGAAGAATTTTTTCGAGATATTTACTGCGAGTAAAATCTTCGTTTTCAACCGGATGATGCCTGAACTCGCCGCGATACAAATTCAGCGCGGTAAATAAATCTCCCTGCCCGTTTCCCGCAGAAAACATCTGACTCAAACGCGAAAAATGGCGGCGGAGGATTTGAATATCTTTCATTAAACCGGTGTACGGCGAGTTGGCGAGTTCCACGCTCAAGGCGCGGGAGTTTTCGCTTTTTAGAGCGACCATGTTCAAGGTGTGGTCTGCGTTTGTCTGCGACGCGATGCCGCTGTGCGGTTCGCGCACCAAGTCCTTCGCGTTTTCCGAAAACCAGTGATAACGCCGCGCCGTGCCGGCGTTTTGGTTCATTCCCTGCTGGACAACAGCCCATGCGCCAGAACGCGAAAAGAAAAACGAGTGATGATAAATCTGAAAGCCGTCCTGAATTAAAGCGGAGTCCACTTTCGCCGCCATCCGCGAATTGTAGGAGAGATTGCTGACGACTCCACCCGGCAAACTCAATCGTGAACCCCAATTTTTTATTTCCTCCGGGGTCTTCCGCGATGTTTTTCCTTTGCCGCCGCAAATGAAAATGCCGAGCTCCCTTTCTCTGCCGCGAATCGCTTCTTTTAGCGCCGCCGTCAAAATTGTCGTCAAGCCGGAAGCGTTCCAATCGAACGCGAGCACCGTCCCGAGCGACTGAAACCAAACCGGGTCGGCAATGCGTTTGACGAATTCGTCCGGCCCGAGTTCGGCGACCAAAACGTCGGTCATCTCGCGTCCGAGCTTGACCATCCGTTCAAAAAGCCACCGCGGACAACGGCCGTTGTCTAAAGTAAATGTCGCAATCCCTCTCTGCATACCCCAATTATACAATTATTTTTATTAACAATTCTTATTATCTTATTAGTTTTAGTAGTACAAATCGCATCAAAACACCGCTATGACTAGTCATAGCGGCAGAAATTTTCACATTTCACTAGATAAAAAATAATCCTGCAGACCGATGATTATTTCTTCACATAAGTTCCCATCAACTGCGTTTCGGCGATGATATGTCCGGCCATCGCTTTTTCCATATCCGCTTTAGTCGCGCTGGTTTTCAAATCCAGCGCCGCGTCCAGCGCGTAAAGTTTGAAAAAGTACCGGTGCGGCTTGCCGCCCGCCGGAGGACAAGGGCCGCCGTAGCCGGTCGTGTTAAAACTTGTTTTGCCTTCGATCACTCCTTCCGGAACAGCGTTTTCTCCGATGTAAGCAGTTTGGGGATTTATATTCCACAAGAGCCAGTGAACCCACGTGACGCCTCCCGTCGCGTCGGGGTCGTCCATAATCAGCGCCAAACTTTTCGCTTCGGCGGGAACGCCGTCGATTTTCAGTTCGGGATTGATGTTTTCGCCTTGACAGGTGAACTTCGCCGGAATCGGGTCGCCATTTTGAAATTCTTTGCTCGAGATATTCATCGAGGTTTGATTTTTAATTTCAATGGAGGTTACCGGAGAAGAAGTTTTCCGGGGTAAAAAAGAAACTCCGACAGCAACCGCAATTAGAAAAATTATAACATAGAGAAAATATGTTTTTTTCATTCTTTATAGTCACCGGCTTTTAGTTTCCGTTATCTTATTATTAGTCGCTAATCCCTGATAACTGATAACTAGTAACTAATTACTATAATTATATCACAATTGTGATTATATTATAGTAACGCTCAATCGGTTCACTTGCTTTGTACCGGAATCCTTGACTTTTTTCTATTTCGTGGTACACTTTTATTAGCTTTATTTTGGCTGGCAGTTCGTCATTGTGACGATTTGCTGAGCGCCAAAAACAAATGAATAAAGGAGTCGGTCGTGGACTGGAAAATCTTCCTCGCAATCCTCCTCGTGGGGGTAGCGCTGGTCGTCGTGCAGGGTATTGCGGCATGGCTTGACGGCTACCTCACGCAGGCGCAGATGCAGTCGCGCGGCGTGACGAACGGCTGGTCCTTCATGGAGCACGGCGGGATGTGGGCAGATGTGTTTGTGATTTCGCCTATGGTCGCCTACTTCATGGGCAAGTACCGCATGGACTGGTCGTCGGCATGGAGTTTCGTGATCCTCGCGATTGCGCTGGCCGCGTCGCTCGCCCTTGGCTATATGTATCAGGAGGGCGGCAAGGTAACGCCGGAGGCGCACACGCATGACGGAACCACAACCGTCGCGGGATGGATTCACGGGCTATTCGCGGTTGCTGTGATTTGGACGTTCGGCGTGGTCTACTTTGGCCTGACCAATCCGCCGGTGTCCAAGTTCGACATCGTCATGATGTCTCTCCTGCTAACGCCATTCTTTTTCCTCGGCGCCGCAAAGTTCAGCAAGCGCTGGACTTTGGAAACGCAGGGGAAAATGCAGGTCGGAGGAGGAATTGCGCTCGTGTGGGCACTCGCCGCCGCGCGGCTGTACTTCACCTGAGGCGGAAGCAGAGCTTGGTCTGGAAAGCAGTTGCCCGACCAAGCTTCACCTAAGTTCGGTACAAAAGTAGTGAATTTAGGTGAGTACAATCAAAGAGCGCTATGACTAGTCATAGCGCTCTTTGTGTTTTGAATCGCGGGATTTGATTTTATGATTTACTATAATTATATCACAATTGTGACTAAATAATAGTAACTCATTATCAATGTCGTTTTCTCAATCTCGCTGTCATCTGACATCAGTTTTTCAAACCGCGCTTCTGATTTCTTTCAAAATTTCTTCCGGAAGCGGCTGACCGGGCTTGGTGCGCCCTGGATAGCGCCAGGCGCTGATTATTTTCCTTCGTTTTTTCTCGTCCTGAATCATAATCCAAATTTCGTACGGATGTTTTTTACTGCCGGCCGGCTGCATCATTGCCACCGTTTCCGGCGCAATTCCCTCCTCGATTCTTTCGGGATGATTGATTACGCGCTTCAAACGATTTTCCGATAAACCGTAAAAGCGCATTTTGTACTTGCTGTGGCTGGTCCAGTAAAGCTCTTTTTCTTTTTTTATAAAAGCCATGGAGTACAAAAATTATATCATCTTTGTTTACAAACGGAGATTCGGTCAATGCATTAAATCAAAAATCTATTCTAATATTCTTAAGAATATTAGAATAGATTATCAGAAGACACATCTCGAGATTAGACACCATTTGCGCCTTCGCGATAGGCGCAGTACTGACAAGCCGCGGAGGAATTCGGAGCTTCGTCGGAATCAAAAACTTCCCGCGCTTTCGACAAAATCCCTTCGATCCAGGAATCGTCGCCTTTGTGCGACTCAATGAAAAAATTGAAGGGTAAAACGGCTTGCCTGCCTCCGCCAGAGGCGGATCCGCCTTGGGCGGAAAAACCATTCCCTTTATTAACTCTCGCAAAAACGAAATACCCGACGGGCGAAACTTCGAATCCGTTTTTCCGCAAAAGCCACTGGTAAACTTCCATCTGCCGGCGGTAGGAATCTTGAACTTTGTGCTCGTTCGCGCCCGTCGCTTTGTAATCGACGACAATAAGTTCGCCGTCGGGATTGACCCAGATGTCGTCCACCGCCCCGAACACTTCGAATCCGCTCGGCTCGTGCGTATGCCTGATGCCCGTGAAATTGTGCCGCCACTCGTTCAGTTTTTCGTTTTGATAAGGAACGGCGTTTATTTCGTTTTCAACCATCACCGGATGCGGCTCGCCTTTCTCGCGATAAATATCAAACTCCTGCTTCATCAGGTAATCAACGGCGTTATTGATGGTGTAAGGAAACGGCTGGGGGCGCTTCACGCCTTTTTTCATTTCCAGCCAGAAACAGCGCGGACATTCGGCGAGCAAATCGATTTTGGAACGGGAGAGTTTGGTCACCAAGTCATAATAGTTTTTAAGCAAAGATTTATCAATTAAAGTAAGACCTCCAAAGGTTCAATCTTATCGTCCGTAGACATTGCCCATTGACTCAAGAATTCCCTCAATAAGCTGTTTCCATGTGCGTGATGCAATCGATGATCCGGAACCTCCACGGCGTAATTCCTCTATCAAACGCCTAACTGTATTATGTCTCTCTGCAAGCGCTAAATCTACCAAGAACCCTGAAGGAAAAATATCTTCGGCAAGTTCTTTAAACTCGGGCTCTGTGAAACCTTCTCCTCTTATCATGCCGTGGATAACAGCTTTACGTACTATTCTTTTATCTACCATTGTTTCCTTGTGCAAGCGTTCTATAAAAGCTTCTACAAGGTCTATCTCATCTTCATATGGATGTTCTGCTTCGGTTTTTCTAGCTTCTGCAATCCTCTCAAAAAAATCGTCTACTTCTTTAGTGCTTCTATCGCCAATCCTTGAAATGTAAAGACGCAATAATTCTCTAGCCCATGTTTCCGTAACGCCTTCATTCCACAACATATACAAAGCACTTCCTATAGGCGTTCCCTTAATCCGCCTGATTCTCCCATAGCCTACATGCTCATTAATCTCCCACTTTCCTTGAGGGCAACTTCTATCCGTTGCGGCGTGGAGTTGTTCATGTATCAATATTTTCTTTGCAAGCAAGTCCCAATCCACCCCGCTCCTCTCTGCGAGCTTTTTTATCCTTTCAATGTTAATTCCTATTGACTTGTCTTTCGGGCGGTAGTCGCCATAGGGTTCTGCATTTCCATCTATTCTGCTTTGGGAAACCATTTCTGCCTTTTTATCGGCTTGCGCATTCTTAAACTCTTCATCGAGAAGTTTTTGAAAAACTGAGAAATCAAACAAATTCAAAAAATTTTCAAGTTCTGGACCCTTCTCCCTCTCGCTGAAAGAAGATTTGCTTTCTATATTTGTATTCTTCATATTATTTCCTTTTTCATGGGAGCGCGAAGATAGCTTATTATCTTGCTCAACCGGGACTGCGCTCTCGTTCTTTCGTCTTTAGGAAGACGAGGACTGCCTTGAAGCACAAATTTTCTTCTGCCGCTTGATTTCCTGACGCCGAAATCATGTTCCGGGAAAGGCGTTGTCGCTCTTAACACCCTGCTTAAAATACTCCTTGGCGGTTCATCTATTGCTTGATAAAAACCAACGCGGGAAGGCAACTTTTTGCCCCTCGAACGGAAATCAACCATCATTTGCTTGTAGGCGCGGAAAAAAGCGTCATAAAAGTATCTCTGACTTTTTTCGCCGCCCCACGGCAATTTCGTCGGCAACCCCACTTCTCCCAATTCGTATTCCTTGCCCCAAGCGGAAATTTCTTCAAACACAGAGCGCAAAAGCCCCATCTGCTTGACCATATTTTTGAAAATTTCCTTGGGACTCCATGACTTTGGATTTTTAATATCGAGATGCCATGTTCCCGGATAATAATCCACTGCGATGATGTCAAAATTATCTTTTACTTTTTTGAACTCCGGGAGATATTGTTCAATCGGCGTTCCTACGAGCTTTGTGGTATTGGAGGCAAGAAGCGTCGCCATCAGTTTTGCGTCCGGATTATATTCGCGGAAAACTTCCCGCGCTATCTCGCACATCCGCGGCAAATCTGCCGTTTCAACCGGGGTGTAAACTTTGTTGTTTAATTCATTCAGAATTTGTATCTTGGAGATTTTTTCTCCGCCCGCTTGAGCCAGTGAATTTCTTACCTGCTCCGCGTATTTTCGAAATTCCTCATAAAATTTTCCTTTATCGGTTTTATAAAGTTCCACTGCCCACTTCGGCGGATTGGAAAGAATGATGGTTGGCGCCTCCAGTCCAACTTCCTGCATAATTTCTTTCGCCGCTTTATAGCGTTCCAAATGTTCGTCGCTGTATTTTCCTGCTTCCGGCTCAACATTTCTCCAATGCCAGTCGTAACGCACTGATTGAACGCCGTCGCGCTTAATATCGGTATAAAGCTCTCTTAACTTTTCCGGACTTCCGGTATCGGGATTATCTGGGCTGTGGTCGGTAACATAAAATTCTATGTCGAAGCCGCGCTCTTTCTCGATATTTGACGCCTCTTTGCTCTCTTGGGCAGTCGGGACTCGCTCGTGGTTCATTTTTGATCTAATTTTATATTCTTTTCATTCTCTCTTCAACTTTTTTACCGGCGATTTCCATCGCGACGTCGCGGGGATTTCTTTTTTCTTTGATGCTTTGCTCCAAAACAAGACGCGTCGCTTCCCTGATTTTTCTGCTGACCAAATCGAACATCTTTTTGGGATTGTATCCTCGGTATTCCGCGTAGGACGAAATTACGCCGCCGGCGTTGGCGACAAAATCGGGAATGATCAAAATTCCTTTTCGGAAAAGTTCTTTTTCGATTTTCTCGCTCATTGGAATATTTCCGGCTTCGACAATGATTTTGGCGCAGATGGAATTTTTGTTGGAATCGTTGATGACGTCGGTAACGGAAGCGGGAATCAGTATGTCCACCGGTAAACCCCAGAATTTTTTCTCGCTTATTTTGGACTTCGGAAAAACGGCGGTTAGAGATTTTTTTCGGGCAATCGCTTCCGCAATCGTTTTTCTGTCGAATCCGTTTTTTGAAAACACGGCACCGCTTTTGTCGGCAAGCGCGACAACTTTCGCGCCTTTTGCTCTCAAAAACTCATAGGTAAACGTTCCGACGTTACCGAAGCCGTGAATGGCAACGGTCGCGTTTTCAAGGGGAATCCCGGCCCACCCTCCCAAATTTCTGCTTCGGAAACTTGGGAGGGCAAGTTCGGCGGCGACCTCGGTTGATTCCACGACACCGAAACCGGTGCTGCCGAATTCGTGCGGTATGCCGCATTTCCCGCCCCGCCAGCTGGCGGGGCGAGGCTCGCCCGCTTTAAGGCGGGCGGTTCCCCTGCCGAAAGTTTCTATGCAAACATTCGCCGGCTTGCCCGTGGCGCTCCGCCAGTTCCCCGTCGCTTCCACGAACCATTTCATTTCCCGTTCGCCGGTATTAACGTCCGGCCCGGCAATATATTTCCTCGGCGTGAAAACGGAAATTCTCCGCGCGAAACTTTGGATAAATTTTTTCTTCAGGGCATCCGAAAGCGCGCTGCCTGCCCGCTTCGCGTTGCGAAGCAAGGCGGGCGGGCGAATGCGCCCATCCGAATTAAAAGGGACATCCGAACCGTCTCTCCTGTCTCGAGTACGTCGAGGCGGCCAGACAATTCCGGCTTTGGCGCCGCCGAAAGGAATTCCCGCAAGAGCGTTTTTCCACGTCATCGTTCGCGCCAGCCGGAAAATTTCCTCCGCGGTCACATCCGGAGTCATCCGTATCCCGCCCTTGCCCGGGCCGAGCGCGGTGTTATCAATAACTAAAAACCCCTCCATCCCAAGTGCCGGGTCATAAACTTCGACGATATATTCGGGGCCAAACTTATCTCTCTTTATCCCGCTCGCTTTCTTTGACGGCATATTTGATTATTTCCACGTTACAGCTTTTGTGTTCTTTGCACCACTTCTCGCATTTCTCCGCCGTTTCTTTGTCTCTGTAATTAAACCCGCACTCCGAACAAGAGTACAAATTCCCCGATGCGGCGGTGACAGAAATAACCATATTACTTCCCCGCCCAACTTTTCAGCTCCTCGTAAGACGTTTCCCCGCAAACATATTTTCCCGTGTCGGTGTTGAAAAAGAACGGCACGCCGCCGCAAAGTCCCTTGTCGTATTCCCGCATCTTTTTCAAGTTCGCCTCGTCGTGCCAAACTTCGTATTTCTCAACTTTCGCTCCCGTTTCTTTCTCCAGCCGCTCGACTTTTTCGTCCATCCGCCGGCAGTGCGGGCATTCCGTTCCGTAAAACTCAAGAAGCATATTAAGTGATAACGATATTAAAAGACCTTTCGGAATTATTTTATCCCAAATCCCAAAAATTTTCCACTTGTCTCGCCCGACGAGGACGGCTCATTGAAGGAAAATTCAATCTTTTCAACCGCCGCCGCGGGCGGGCCGCGCCGGCACCACTCAAGAAACTCGTTTAACGCTCTTTCTTTTCCTTCCGCCTCGGCGTAAACCGAGCTGTCGCCTTCGTTCCTTACAAATCCACTCAAACCGAGTTCGTCCGCTTTTATTTTCGCCGTGTGCCTGAAAAAAACGCCCTGCACGGCACCGAAAACTTTTACTTTGAGAAGTTTTTTCATCTCCTTAGGTGCCCTAAATGTGTCTTAAACAAAAAATCTATTCCAATATTCTTAAGAATTTGAGAATGGACTTGCCAAGCGGCGACAAGCAATGGCGAACAGAATTACCCTCATATCGCTTCAACACCAAGCCGGCAATTGCTAGCCTGCGGGCATGCTCGGATGCTGTTTTGAAATTCACATTCAGTTCTCTTGAAATTTCAAATAACGAAAGTTCTGGCTTTCTCTCTAATAAATCCAGGATTTCGATTCGCCGATGGTTAGAAAAACCCCTTACTATTCTCTCGAGTTTTCTAGTTTGCTTCATTCATTTATTATAGCATTTTATTCTTAAAACCTATTCTAATATTCTTAAGAATATTAGAATAGTTCACAAAAATAATATTTACCCTCAAATTTCACATTTTTCTCCTCCGCCATTTTCTCCTCTACTACACCATTCCAATAATCGTAAGCATCCGTCCTTCCAATTCTCCTGTTGAGCGCGAGCGGTAATGCGAAAAAAAATTTTTGTCCGCCGCAGTGTCTATCTCGCTCACTTCTATATTTTTTTCCGACACGCCGGCTGAAACAAATTCGCTTACGCTGTAGCCGACCAAATCTATCGCTTTTTTGCCCGCCTCGCCTTCGCTTCGGCGAAGCGGGCCGACGGGCAAGTTAATAACAAATCCCTTAAAAATTTTTTCGTCGGGCACGCGCATTTTAAGTTCTTCGTCAGTGAATATGTAGGATTCTTTCCGTATTCCGGGACCAATGCCGACAATCAAATCAGGAATTCTTGTGCTATATTCATAACTCATTTTTTTAATTACTAAACTGATAAAATCCTTAGGCGTGTTCATTCTGCTCAAGTGAACCAAGGCGATCGCGCCGCTTGTTTTATCGTAGGCTATTACCGGCAGACAATCCGCGGTCAAAATCCCGAGAAATATTTCTTTCTTGTTCGTCATAACCGCGTCTGCGTTCACTGTGCGAAAACCATTTTCAATCCCCGCATCGTCTTTTGAGTTTATGACTGCGATGTTTGTACCGTGTGAGACGGCGGAAATTACGCAATGTTCCGGTTTTATTCCCAGGGCCGAAAGAAATCGCGTTCTATTTTCAAAAACCAATTTTTTATCACCCCACTTAAAAGCCATATTACCATCCTTCACCTCGGAAAATCCGTGAACCAAACTGGGAATCTTTTTTAGGCTGTTTAATTGGTACATATCAATTCTAATTTCACCAAATAATCTATTCTGATATTCTCAAGAATATTAGAATAGGTTGGCTCCTTTGACCTTTGCTGCGCCTGGCCTGATTACACGCAATTTCCCATTTTTGAATGAGACAAGTGTTGAAGGTTTCGACCTCAATTTCCCGCCGTCAACGTAAAAATCAATCTTATTTCCGAAATACTTCTGGGCTTCTTTTGCGGTTCTTGCCGGTTTTTTGCCTTCCAAATTCGCGCTGGGGGCAATCAGCGGACCCGTCATTTTCAAAAATTTTCTTAAGCTCGCTTTCGCTGGCAGGCGGAAAGCAATTGCGTTCTTGCCGCGATGAAGATACCTGAATTTAGAGACCGGGGACCGGAGACCAGAAACTGGAAAAATAACGCTTATCGGGCCAGGCCAGACGTTGTTCAAAATGTTCGAGGTTCGACGATCGAGGTCAGCGCCGAACATTCGAACGCCGAACCTCGAACTGATAAGTACAATCACCGGCTTTTTCGGGCTCCTTTTTCGCAGACGATAAACGCGTTCCACCGCCTTTTTTGAAAAAGCCGAGCAAACGATGCCGTAAATCGTGTCCGTCGGAATGACGCCGATACCTCCACGCAAAATTATTTTCACCGTCTCGGCGTTAAAATTTTTAAAAATTTTTGTTCGTTTCATTGCGCAAGAAAGGAAACAAAATCTATTCTAATATTCTTAAGAATATTAGAATACTCTCTACCCTGTAAAAAACTTATAGAACATTGAGAACATTTTCTAGATTTTATAAATAACGTTTTTTCTTTCTACAATTATACGCCAGCCGTTTCTGCGCGCCGCGCGATAAAGTACAAAGTTGGGATTGAAACAAATCGGTTTGTCCACCATTTTCAAAAACGGGATGTCGGATTCCGTATCCCCCACTCCCACCGACCCTTTCAACGTGAGATTTTCTTTTTCAACCGCGCGCTTGAGAATTTTGGCTTTGTCGAAAATCAATTCCGGATAAAGCTGGACACCTGTAAGCTTCTTTTTGTTGTTCGTTTCAAGAAGACGACCATAGACCTTGTCAAATCCCAATTGCTTTGCAAACCGACCGACAACGTACATCGGCGAATGCGAAATTGCAAGAAGATAATAATTTTTATTTTTGAGTTCGCGAATGAGGCCGCGCGTGTAGCGGTAAAGCCGGTCCTTGTGCGCGGGAATAACTTTTTTAACGGCGGACTCCAAATCTTTCTCGCGGACACCCTTTATGTGTTTATCAAACGCTTTGATGACTGCCTCAATGTACTCTTTATACCCCCCTTTCCTGTCCAACCATCGTACATATTCCTCCAAATACTCTTTGCGGGCGCTTTTCGGAAAAATTCCTTCGATAATCAAAATTTCCGTCAGCTCTATCAGCAAACTGGAGCGGAAAACCGTGCCGTCAATGTCAAAAACGGCTACTTTTCTTTTTTTAGTTTTCATCTTAGTTCTCATTTTCTAATCAACTGTGGTGTTCTAGATCTACTATGAAATAATCACAATTGTTGGATAATCATAGTAAACGACAAAACCAATAATCTTAATGTTTTTCAAATTTGTACAAAGGACAACGTTCTTTGGTGTGGGGGCGAGCCGGGCAATATTTTCTGCCGTAATCAATCATCAGATAAGTGAAATTGAACCAATCTTTCTTCGGAACAATTTCCATCAAATCCCGTTCAATCTTGACCGGGTCGTCGTGATTTGTCAGTCCGAGTTTTTTCGAAAGGCGGCGGACGTGAGTATCA
Source organism: bacterium (assembly GCA_027310625.1). GTDB lineage: Bacteria > Patescibacteriota > Minisyncoccia > UBA6257 > 2-01-FULL-56-20 > JACQKT01. The sequence goes on along the minus strand of DAIDAM010000014.1, from coordinate 10,653 downwards.
ACCGCTATTCCTTCAATGACGCCGTAAGCGTTTCCGAGAATCACATTTGCCGATTTTCTTCCGACACCCGGCAATGTCAGCGTTTCCGCCATTGTCCTCGGCAATTTCCCGCCGAACTTTTCTTTTAATACTTTAGCAGCCGCGATAATATTTTTAGCTTTATTATGGTAAAAGCCGGTAGGTCGGATTATTTGCTCCAATGCTTTCAAATCGGCTTTGGCAAAATCATCAACAGTTTTATATTTCTTTCCGCCCGAGGCGGATCCCTGCCCGACGGCGGGCGCGGCGCCTTTGGCGGAAAAAAGTTTTTCCGTGACCTCGTTCACCTTCTTGTCGGTGCACTGCGCCGAAAGAACAACGGCGACGAAAAGCTCCCACGGCGTTTTGTAGCGGAGAGCGATTTTTGTGTTCGGGAAAAGCCGCTTCAGCGTCTTTATTATTTCGGCAGCCCTTGTTTTTCTATTTTTGATTTCGGCGTCAGATAACTGATTTTTCTTCATTTTTCATATCAATAATAAAACATTTTTGGGTTTTAACGAAACGTTTTGACAAACAATTCTGTTGTCATATTCTAAAGTCAGCCGGCTTGAAATCCCGTCGCTAGAACTGCATTTCTGAAAGTGCGCTTTTCCCAGTGATAAATTCCTTTCGTCCCTATCCCGTCGGTATGGTCTATCTCGGGAAAACCAAATTTTTTCTTGAATACAGGATATAGTCCTTCTCGAACGGAAATATAGGGTGTTCTCCACGTTTTCGTAATCAACTTTAGAATTTGTTCTTTGTATGGTTTCTCTGGATTGTATGTCATATCTTCATTTCCCATGACACTTCTTATATTTAATGGGACGCCCGTCCTCGTATTTTGCTCCGCACGGGCAGGGGTCGTTCCGGCCGATTTTTACTCTAGGGCCGTTAGAACTTAGAGTATAGCCATTAGAAACGCGCGTTGCCTGCTGATTGGTTTCGCTTGTCGCTTGTCGCTTGTCGCTGGTCGCTAACTTGAATACGTTCATAAACACCCACTCGTTGAAATTGTTCCAGAAACTTTTGAAAAGACGATGGGCTTCGTGGCGATACTCAACGACGGGGTCTCTTTGTCCGTAGGCGCGAAGCCCAACCGACTCGCCGAGCGCTTCCAAATCCTCAAGATGGTTCATCCATAACATATCTAAAACGTTTATAAGATAATTTCTGGAAAACGGATTCTCGGCGGAATCCGCGCTTCTTTTTTTCAAAAGCTCGGAAACGTTTTCAAAATCGCACCGCTCCGGAAGGTCGCTTTCTTTTGCAGCGCCGCAATCAATAAGAATTTTCCGCAAATCGCCCTCGCGCGCCTCCGGAAAGGGCAAATCCTCCCCGAAAAAATTGTTCTTCAAAAAACCCCCCGCGGCTTCGAAAATAAGATTTGCTATGTCTTCTTTGTTTAAACTTCCGAGAATCTTCTGGCGTTCTCCATAAATGCTCGTTCGCTGGCGGTTCAAAACATCATCATATTCCAAAAGACGTTTTCGCAAATCAAAATTGAAACCTTCCACTTTTGCCTGCGCTTGTGCGATGATTTTCGTCAAAAATCCCGCTTGAATCGGCTGGTCTTCGGGAACTTTAAGTGTTTCCATCATGTTCTTTATTTTTTCTCCGCCGAAAACCCGAAGCAAATCGTCTTCCAACGAAAGGAAAAACTGCGACGAGCCGGGGTCGCCTTGCCGCCCCGAGCGCCCGCGGAGCTGATTGTCTATGCGGCGCGCTTCGTGACGCTCCGTGCCGACGACGTGAAGGCCGCCTGTTTCTCGAACTCTTCGACTTTGCTCAGGGTCTTGCGGGTTACCCCCCAAGATTATGTCCACTCCGCGTCCGGCCATGTTCGTAGCAACCGTAACCGCGCCGGGTTTCCCCGCCTGCGCTATTATCGCGCCTTCGCGTTCGTTGTTCTTCGCGTTCAAAACTTCGTGGCGCACGCCGGCTTTCAAAAGTTTTTCGGAAAGAAGTTCGTTTTTCTGTATTGATGTCGTTCCGATTAACACCGGCTGCCCCGTCTTCTGTTTTTCTTTTATTTCATCCACTACGGCGTTCCATTTCGCCTCCTCGTTTTTGTAAACCAAATCCGGCATATCGGTTCTTACGACCGGCTTATTCGTCGGAACGCTTGTGACGTCAAGATTGTAAACTTTGTGGAACTCCTCCGCCGACGTTTGCGCTGTTCCCGTCATTCCGGAAATTTTTTTGTAAAGGCGGAAATAATTCTGAATGGAAATTTTGGCGTAAGTGCGCGACTCTTCTTTGACATCCGCTCCTTCCTTCGCTTCAATCGCCTGATGCAGTCCTCCGCTGTAGCGGCGGCCGTGAAGCATGCGCCCGGTGAACTCGTCAATGATTATCACCTCGCCGTTTTTGACGACGTAATCCTTGTCGCGCCTGAAAATCGCTTTCGCTTTCAAACTCTCCTCCAAAAAATGGACAAGGCGCAGGTTTTCCGGGGCATAAAGATTTTTCACTCCGATTAACTTTTCCACCTTCTCTATCCCGTCCTGCGTAATGCTCACCGTTCTGAATTTCTCGTCAACCGTATAATCACCGTCCTTGGAAAGTTTTTCCGCAATTCTTGCAAAGACCTTGTAGAACTCGCTTGACCCCGTATCAGGCGCAGAAATTATCAGCGGCGTCCTCGCCTCATCTATCAAAATGCTGTCCACCTCGTCTATTATCGCGAAATTGCGCTCTCCCTGAACCTGATCTTCAATTCTGTAAGCAAGGTTGTCGCGGAGATAATCAAAACCAAACTCGTGATTCGTGCCGTAAACAATGTCCGTTTTGTACGCTTCGCGCCTTGAAATCGGCTTCAAAAACTCCTGCTGAACCAAGAAACCTCCCGTTGTATCGCGTTCGCGATCCAACAGCGCGGATTCACGCAGATTTTCATCCGCGCGGATCTGCGCAGATGAATCCGCGTTTATCCGCGTATAAAGGGGGTCGTAAATAAAGGCGGAATTCGGCACAAGACAGGAAACTTTCATTCCAAGCGCGTGATAAATTTGCCCCATCCAGACGGTATCGCGCCGCGCCAAATATTCGTTGACCGTCACAATATGGACGCTGTTTCCTGAAAGCGCGTTCAAATACGAAGGCGCCACGGCGGCAAGAGTTTTTCCTTCGCCCGTAGCCATTTCCGCAACGGCGCCGCGATGCAAAACAATCCCGCCCAACAGCTGGACGTCAAAAGGGCGTTGACTGAGAGTTCTTCTCGCCGCTTCGCGGACCGCGGCAAAAGCGTCGGGTAAAACGTCGTCCAAAACCTCGCCTTCTCTCAGCCGCCTTCTGAATTCCTCGGTTGACGATTTAAGTTCTTCGCTGGAAAGCGCCGCGAATTTTTTCTCCGCGACATTTATTTTTTCAATTTCCGGATGAAGCGACTTCACATAACGTTCATTCGCATCGCCGAAAATTTTTCCGATAAAGGACATTGAAAAAACAGATAAATTAAAATTTATGCGCTAGAAACGGGCTTCTTTCGAAAGACGGATGTCTTTTTTCGCCGAGCGCTCTTTTCGCCTGGACAACGCGGAAAATCGCTCCTTGAAATTCACAATCTCTCTTTTCAACTCGTCTTTCAAAAAATCCACAGCGGCGCGAACGTCTTCCCCGTTCGCCTCCGCGCGAAGAAGGGTTTTGCCGAATTTCAAATTTCCTTCCGCGCGGAAAATAAACCCTTTATGATGATGTTTCGTAGTCCGTGAAACCTCTGCCACTATTTCCGCTTCGCTTTTTCCCCCTTCCAACTTTTCTATTATTTTAGATAGAGTCCCGAGCTTGTTTTCAATGTAAATTTTGAGCGAGGGCGTTAAGTCGATTCCGGACGATTCTATTGTTATTTTCATCCCGTTAGAAGCAGGCCGCCTTGGGCGGTCGTAACACACGCCATTTCAAGCATAACGACCATTTGCGCAAATTGTGGAATATGTCTTGTAATCATGATAGTTGCTTCTAACGGGATGAATCGGCCTTAAGTTTACCCCCGCGCCAGCCGAAAGGCAATAATTTCAAACAAAAACCCCGCCTAACCTTCCTGCCGGAAACTCAACAGCCGATACAAAGGGTTAGGCGGGGCGACTCAAAGAAAAGAAACCTATCTTCTCCTCCTTGCTTTCTTAGCTTTCTTGGCCTTTCTTCTTTTTGCCATTTGTTATAAGGCGAAATTTTGGGGCTTCTCGACCTTTGCCCGCTTAAATTTTTTTGCAAGCGAGCTCACCCGACCGCTGATGCCCGAAAATTTATTTCACTTAAATTATAACAAATCAATTTCTGAAAATTTCACGGAAGCTGTGGATAACTTTCACCGCCGAAAAAAATTCTTTAAGCAAAAATTATTTCTTCCTCCAGTTCTATCCCAAATTTCTTTTTAACCTCGTTTTTCACAAGATTTATAAGGTTTTTCACGTCCGACGCCTTCGCATCAAGCGTATTGACGATGAAGTTCGGATGCTTCGGCGAAACCATCGCGTTACCCGACCTTACTCCTTTCAGTCCCGCTTCAGAAATTATGAAAGCTGCGGGAACCACGGGAAAGGGGTCGCTCTTCACCGGCGCGGTGAACGCGGATAATCGCGGACTGCTGCGCGCCTGCCCGTCCGAAGCCGGGCGGAGGCGGGGATTTACGCGGATAGTATCTGCATCAATCTGTTCTATGTCCGCGTCAATCTGCGAAACGGGAATGTTTTTGAAAATGCTTCCCACATTCGGGCTTTCCATCGGGTGCCGCTCTTTCCTGTAAGAAATTTTTTCTTCAACGCTCTTTTTTATCTCATTTTTGTCTCCCTTGGAAAAATTCAGAACGGCGGAAACTATTATTTCTTTTCCGGAATCGTTTTTAAAAACGCTTGAACGATATCCGAAACAACATTCCTGAAAATTTCTTTCAATTTCGTTGAGGGTTCGAATGTCAAAACTTTTCACGCTTTCAATGACGTCTTTTATTTCTCCCTTGAAAGCGCCGGCATTGCCCCTTATCGCGCCGCCGAGCGTCCCCGGCAAGCCACCCGCCCATTCAAGACCGCCGAGCTCGTTTTCAATCGCAAAGTTCACGAGATCGGACATCAAAACTCCCGCGCCGGCGGACACCTTGCCGTCGGAGCGTTTCATAAAACCGAAGGCCGGTCTCAAAACCAGGCCGTCGAATCCTTCGTCGCCGAAGAGAACGTTTGTTCCTCCGCCGAGGATGAAAATTTTCAAATTTTCTTTTCCCGCTTTTTCGACGGCGCGTTTAAGTTCCTCGATATTTTTCGCCTCAAAAAAATAGCGGGCCGGCCCGCCTATTTTGTAGCTTGAAAATCCCGCGAGCGGAACGTTTTCTTGGAACATGAATGTGGGTTACGAATTTACAGATTTTTACGAATGTACGAATTCGTATATCTGTAACGATTCGTAAATTCGTAACCTTCATTGAGCGGCCGAGGTGACCTCCTTAATGTTATGTTTGTTTAAATGAGTGCGCTTCGGCCGCCCAAAACTATAATAGGATACTCAAGCGTAAAGTTCAAAAAAGCAAATATCTTGAGCAACCTCCGCAGCCGATTGGCACGGTGTCGCCTTGGGCGACCAATCGGCGAGGACTAGAGCGAGCGAGTCGCAGGATGAGCGACGCGTGTTGTGAAAAATATTTGCCTTTTTAAAACCAAACCCCGACCGAAGTCGGGGCAGGCCAAACATAACCGAAGGGCATGCCTCAGTCGATATCATCGTTGAGGCATACTCATCCCGTAAGTGCAAAGCATCTTACGGGACTCACACTCATTCGCGGGCATTATAGCAGATGAAGCCCCAATTAGTCAAATCTTTTGAACACCACATACTTATACCCCATAAAATTCCAAAGGAAAGTCGCGAGTATTCCGGCAATCGGCGCGAGAAGATTCACCAAAACGTTTTCCGAAACGAAGCCGAAATTCATCCCGCGGACGGCTGTCGCCACGCCGACGTTCAAAAATCCGCCGATAATCGCGATGGTATAAAACTTAAGCACTTCACCTGCCTGCGGAGCCGCATTTGCCCCAAACGTCCAGTACTTGTTCCAAATAAAGCTGTTTGTCGTGGAAACAACGAAAGAAACAGCTTTGAAAAAAGCGAATACAAATCCTGAGGGTAAACCGCTGTACAAAAACGTTTCAAGGTTGAAAACGCCCAAGTCAATGGTGGTGTTAAGAACGCCGACGGAGGCAAATTTCGCGAATTGATAAAGAACGGGAATAAATCGGCTGAAGAAATAAAAAACGGAAAGGGCGGCCGGAGCGCCGATGAGAAAAACAAAAAATATCGCAACGCGGAGTTGAATCAGCGGAATATTCGCCAAAACCGATATGCCAGCCGAAAAGTTGGAAATTATCGGCTGAAACAAAAGCCCGACCAAACCGCCTATAAGAAGCGAGAGAAATAAATCTTTTCTGGTCATTTATACTGTGCGGCGAATGAAATTGAATCGATTTATTTTATCGAGTAAGTGATAGTAATGTTGACTTTCAGTTCCTGCGTTCCGGGCTCAATGGTCGGAACCGACGCCGCCCCCGCCCCGCCTACGGCCGCGCGCTCCGCGAAATAAGGAATCGGCGTATTTTGATACTCGCTCACGCTCACAACTTCTCCTATTCTGACTCCGCTTGACTTCGCTATCTCCTCGGCTTTTGCCTTCGCTTTTTTGAAGGCGTCGTCGCGCGCCGCGCCCAAAACTTTTTCAGGGTCGTCAACCACGAAAGAAATGCCTCCGATTTGATTGATGCCGAGCGGCGTCACGCCGCCGATGACTTTCGCGACTTTCGTCAGGTCTCTCACCTTCACGAAAACCGTTTGTGTCAAAGTGTAGCCGTAGATATAACTTTTGCCGGTGTTTTTGTCGTAGCTGTATCTCGGCTGCAGGTCATAGCCGGTTGTTTTGATGTCCTTGGCGTCAACGCCGTTCGATTTTATATTTTCCACAACAGCCGACATCTTGTCGTTGTTTTCGGAGGCGAGGGTTTCAGAATTCGTTCCCTGCGAAACAACCGAAAACGAAACTTCGGCGACATCCGGAGAAACGGTGGTTTTGCCCTCGGCGGTTACGGTCAGCGTTCGCGCCGGCGTCAGCGAATCGCCGAACCTTTGTATCGTCGGCATAACGAAAAAGATAAGATTCACGACGATTCCCGCTATTAAAATATCGAGCAAAATCCAGAAATAATTTTTGTAATTGTTTTCCATAATGGTTACGAAATTACGAATTTGTACGAATATACGAATTTTTTTGTTCTATTCGCATTATTTTACAGCATTCGCATTGTTCACGATTACTACTATTTTAGAGAATTCCTTTGCATTCAAGCTGGCGCCGCCGACCAAAGCGCCGTCTATCTCTTTGTATTGTAGAAAACTCCGCGCGTTTTGTGAATTAACAGACCCGCCGTAGAGAACAATCGAACTTCGAACTCCGAACTTCGAACTCAATATCCCTTTAATGAACCGAATCATTTCCAGCGAATCTTCCGGTTTATCGGGCTTTCCGGTGCCGATTGCCCAAATCGGCTCATAGGCGACAATAATGTTCGAGGTTCGACGTTTGAGGTTCGAAATGTTTTTCAAATCCTTTTCCAATTGATTTCGTATGTAATTTTTCGCCATCTCATAATTCCGCGTAAATCCGCGTAGAGTCCGCGTTAGTCCGCGCTCTGATGGCTCGCCGACGCAAAGAATCGGTTTCAATCCCGCTTTCAGCGTCGCTTCGATTTTTTTATTTATCATCTCATCGGTTTCGCCGAGCGCGCGTCGTTCCGAGTGACCGACGATAACATATTTTACGCCGGAGTTTTTGAGCATCGTCGGCGAAACTTCTCCCGTTCTCGCTCCTTTGAATTCCCAAAAATCATCCTGCGCCCCGAGTTCCGCGCGCTTAATCACTTTCTTCGCCGCTGCCAAAAACGGAAACGGCGGAGCGATAACGACCTCCGCTTTCAAACTTTTCGGAATCCCCTTTTCCGTCTCCTTCGCGAGCGAAATCGCGTCGGTCACGGATTCGGGATTCATCTTCCAATTCGCCACTATGAGCTTTTTGTTCAACATGAAGGATTCATCTTCTCCCGCCAATCTCCGAAAAGCGTAGCGATGAGGTTAGATTGGCGTGGATCCCGTTCTCCTCGCGATGGAAATGTTTGAATGTCTTTATTCGGAGATACGCGGGATCGCGCCAACTCCAATCACTTAGCTTCGCTTCGCGAGGAGTTGTGGGACAGTTGGCGACGACAAGTTTTCCCATTATTAAAATTCTAACATAGAGGAACAATCACAAATTACTCTACCGTGACGCTTTTGGCTAAATTTCTTGGTTTGTCAACATCCAATCCTCTAAGCACGCCGAAGTGATACGCGAATAATTGCAGCGGCACGACGGACAGAAGCGGCGTGAGCATTTCAAGCGTTTTCGGAATATAAATCACATCATCGGCGATGTCGGCGATTTTTTTGTCGCCCTCGGTGGCGACGGCAATTACGAGACCGCGCCGCGCTTTTATTTCCTCAATGTTGGAAATCATTTTTTCATAAACCGAATCCTGCGGCGCGATGAAGACGGAGGGGAAATTTTCGTCTATCATCGCTATTGAGCCGTGCTTCATCTCCCCCGCCCCGCACCCTTCGGCATGAACATAGGAAATTTCTTTCAGCTTCAGCGCTCCTTCGTAAGCCACCGGCAGATTGTATTTTCTCCCGAGATACAAAAAGTTGCCGTATTTGCCGTATTTGCGCGCAAGCGTTGCTACGTTATCGCTTTGTTTCAAAATTTTTCTCATCAATTCAGGAATTTTCGTGAGCTCGTTCGCGATGCGCCTGCCCATCACAACGGACATCTCGCGCTGGCGGCCGATGAGCAATGTAAGCAGAGCAAGAATGGAAACTTGTGAGACGAACGCTTTTGTGGAAGCGACCCCGATTTCAGGACCGATGTGCTGATAAACGCCGGCGTCGGCATAGCGCGCGATTGTGGAACCGACAACGTTGACAACCGCAAGCGCCGGCACACCTTTTTCTTTCGCTTCTCGCAAAGCCGCCAGCGTGTCCGCCGTTTCTCCCGATTGCGAAATCGCCAGAAACACGTCGCCCTCGCGGAAAACCGGTTTTCTGTAGCGGAATTCGGAAGCGATGTCGGTTTCAACCGGAATCCCGCCGTATTCTTCGAGCATATATTCGCCGACGCGCCCGGCATGATAAGCAGTGCCGCACGCCGAAATCAAAATTCTTTTTGCGTTTCTCAGAGCGGGCATAACTTTTTCAAGTCCCCCGAGCTTAGCATTCCCTTCTTCCAAAACAAGCCGTCCCCTGACAGAATTCTCCACCGCTTCCGGCCCTTCAAAAATTTCCTTGAGCATGAAATGCGGATAGCAATTCTTTTGCGCGCGCTCCGGCGACCAGTCAATGACTTGTGATTCCTTATCGCGTTCTCTCATTTCCAAATCAAAAACTCTGTGCCCGTCTCTTGTCAGAACCGCCATCTCGCCGTCGTCCAGATAAAGAACGTTTTTCGCATGCTTCAAAACCGCCGCGGCGTCGGAAGCGACGATGTATTCGCCCTCGCCGAGACCGACGAGAAGCGGGCTGAAATTCCGCGCGGCAACCAAAGTGTCCGGTTCGTCCGATTTCAAAATAACCAAGCCGTACGTTCCCCTGATTTTTTTGAGCGCATTGCGCACGGCGTTAGAAAACGTCCCGTTAGAAGTAGCCGCGCCAGCGGTCCCCTCAGGACTCCCGCCTTGTGCGGGAGCGCGACTTCTAACGGGATTCAATTCCTCTTCTATAAGATGCGCGATTACTTCCGTGTCCGTTTCGGATTTGAAGGAATGTCCTTTTTTATTAAGTTCGTCTTTCAATTCTTTGTAGTTCTCGACGATGCCGTTGTGCGCGAGCCAGATGACGCCCTTGCAGTCGGAGTGCGGATGGGCGTTTGCTTCCGTCACGCCGCCGTGCGTTGCCCAGCGCGAGTGGATTATTCCGGTTTTCCCGCCGAATTTTCTGCCGCCGACTTTTTCCGCAAGAGCGGAAATCTTCCCCACTGCTTTTTCGCCGCTGACTTTTTCATCTTCACCGAGAATTGCAAAACCGGCGGAATCATATCCTCGGTACTCGAGATTTTTTATGCCCTCGAGGAGAACCGGAAGCGCTTCCTCCTTTCCTATGTAACCGACGATGCCGCACATGTTGATTTGGGGTATAGGGTTTAGGGTATAGACGCGAGATGTTTTACAAAAGCGAAAGGATAACCTTGGCCAGTTTTTTCTGGCTGTGCCTGATGAGACCGTCGGAATCGAGCAAATCGGCAAAAATGTACTTCGGTTTTTTGCCTTTTGCGTTTAATTTCTCCGGATTCACAAATTCCGCTTTTTCCTTTTTGTATCTTTTTAAAACCGCCGATTTCGGTTTTTTGGTGTTTACGATTACGTAATCAATAACATTTTTGCCGAGGTATTTTTCGATTTTTCCCACGAAATCTTTTGCCGAAAATCCCTGTGTTTCGCCGAACTTTGTCATCAGATTCATGACAAAAACTTTTTTCGCCTTGGCTGTTTTTATCGCTTGGGGAACATTTTTAACCAAAAGATTAGGGATAATGCTCGTGTAGAGGTCGCCCGGCCCAAAAACGATGAGGTC
>DAIDAM010000011.1 GCA_027310625.1 bacterium | reverse complement strand
AATGACAGGGGTTCGACTCCCCTTACCCGCTCCCGAGTCAATTAAATTTTAATCCGGAAGAAATTCTTCTTGCCGACTTTTGCCGTTTCGCCGCCCTTCAGTTCCAGCGATTCATTAGGGTTTTTCTTCACTTCGCCGTTTATCTCAACCGCGCCTTGCATTACAAGACGCCGCGCCTCGCTTTTGCTGCTTACCATCTTTGCCGCGAGAACCAAATCAAGGACGCTGATTTTTTTGGATTTCAATTTCAGCTCGGGCAATTTTCCCGGAACAATTTCCCTTCTGGAAAAAATTTTTTCCCAGTTGTCCCGCGCCTTTCTTGCCTTTGATTCGCCGTGATACAGAGAAACGATTTCAGCTCCCAGCCGCATTTTCAAATCGCGCGGCGGGAGCTTGCCTTTCAATTCTTTGATTGTTCTTTCGCCCAATTCTGTGCACATCGAGAAGTATTCGGGAACAAGCGCGTCCCGAAGAGACATAATTTTCCCGAACATGTTCTCCGCGTTTTCGGTCAAGCCGATGTAATTCTTCGCGCTTTTGCTCATCTTCTTTTCGCCGTCCAGCCCTATAAGCAGCGGGGTCATCAATACGTCTTGCTCCTTCATTTTGAAATGCCGTTGGACCCTCCGTCCCATAAGAAGATTAAATTTCTGGTCCGTTCCGCCGAGCTCTACGTCCGCTTTCACTTTTACCGAGTCGTAGCCCTGGAACAAAGGATAGAGCGTCTCAAGAAGCGTGATATCTTGGTCCGATTCCAGACGTTTTTTGAAATCGGCGCGGCGAAGCATTTGCTGAATGCTCCCCGCGCTCGCAAGTTCAATTACGTTCTTTGCGCCTTCTTTCGAAAACCACTCGCTGTTTCTGCGAACCTCGGCTTTCTTTACGTCAATGATTTTTCCCGCCTGCGACAAATACTCTTTCATATTCCGCTTTATTTCCGAATCGGTGAGCGGCTTTCTCGCTTCCGAGCGCCCCGACGGGTCCCCGATTTTCCCCGTAAAATCGCCGATGATAAGAACGATGCGATGTCCCAAATTCTGAAACTCCGCGAGTTTCCGCAGCACAACCGCGTGTCCCAAATGAAGGTCGGGGGAAGTCGGATCAATGCCCAATTTCACGCGCAGTTTCCTTCCGCTCCGGAGAGTTTGTTCCAGATGGCCGCGATCAATCACTTCGTCAACATTTCGCGTCAGGAGATGTTCGACGGCTTTCCCTTTATCCATTTTCCCTGATTTTATCACAAAAGCCGCTTTTTACCCCGCCGTTACACGGCTGGGTTTACAGCGGCGCACGCGTATTTCTGGTCACCGGTCTCCGGTTTCTGGTCGCTTTATTTGTGTTTCTTTAGTATCTCGTCAATCAGCCCGTATTCTTTCGCTTCCTCGGGCGTCATGTAAAAATCGCGGTCGGTGTCTTTTTCGATTTTAGCGAGCGGCTGCCCGGTGTGCTTAGCAAGAATCTGATTGATTTTGTCCTTGATTTTTATTATTTGCCGCGCCGTAATTTCTATTTCTGTCGCCTGCCCTTCCGCTCCGCCCATCACCTGATGCAAAAGAACCTCAGAATTCGGCAACGCCCGACGTTTCCCTTTCGCTCCGGCGCCGAGAAGAACCGCGCCCATCGACGCCGCCATGCCGACACACATCGTTGAAACGTCCGGCTTCACATACTGCATCGTGTCGTAAATCGCCATTCCCGCCGTCACCGAACCCCCGGGACTGTTCAAATAAAGATTGATGTCCTTCTTCGGGTCTTCGTGTTCCAAAAAAAGAAGCTGGGCGATGACGGAATTGGCAACGGCGTCGTTAATCGGCCCGCCGAGAAAAATTATTCTCTCTTTCAGCAAACGCGAATAAATATCGTAGGCGCGCTCTCCGTGCTGCGTTTTTTCGACGACCGTCGGAATCAGGTATTGGTTTATCGGCTCAAGTTTTCTCATGGATTTATTTTATTTGAAGTATGACTGGATGTAAATGAAACACCGAAATTCGAATGGTTGTGGGTTTGGGTTTAACCGCTTGTATTATTACCGGCGGCTACAACCAAAATTTCCATTTTAATCGCCATTGTCTGCGGCATCGGGTTCCTCCGTCTCATCGCTCGAGGCAATTCCTCCTTCCTGTGATTCTTCGGGCCTCGCCTGCGAACGAACGTCTATCTTCCATCCCGTGAGTTTTGCGGCGAGGCGGACATTCTGTCCGCTCCTCCCTATCGCCAAACTCAACTGGTCTTCGGGAACATAAACCCTCGCTTCGCGACGCGGCATGATTTCTACTGCCGCAACCTTCGCCGGCGAAAGCGAATTCGCTATAAGTTTTTCGGGGTCGTCCGACCATTCGGCGATGTCTATTTTTTCGTTGCCGAGCTCGTTGTTGACCGCCATCACGCGCGTGCCCCTTTGCCCGACAAGCGCGCCGACCGGGTCAACGCCTTCCGCATTGGAAGCGACGGAGATTTTTGTTCTACTGCCCGGTTCCCTCGCTATCGCTTTCACTTCCACCGCCCCTTCGGCAACTTCAGGAACCTCAAGTTCGAATAATTTGGCGACGAACTTCGGGTGAGAGCGCGAAAGAATTATTCCCGGCAGGCGTGTGTCCTCTTGAACCGCCAAAACAAGAAAACGAAGCCGTTCCCCTATGCGATAGTGTTCCCCCGGAATGGATTCGTTGGCGAACATCACGCCGAAAGCGCGCCCCAAATCAACATAAACGTGCCCTCTTTCAAAACGCTGAACAAGCCCGCTGGCTATCTGCCCTTCCTTGTCGCGCCACTCGTTCAAAATTGATTCTCTTTCCGATTCGCGGAGCTTTTGGAATATGGATTGCTTTGCCGCCTGCGCCGCGATTCTTCCGAAATCGTCGTGCTCCTCAAGGTCAAAAGATATTTCGTCGCCGACTTTGGCGTCCTTTTTTATTTTTTTCGCGTCTTCAAGGGTAATATGCCGTTCGGGATTGTAGCGCGGTAAAAGTGATTCATCTCCCGGCGCTTCTTTCCCGACGCGCCTCGCGGTCGGGACTCCGACCTCACCTTCGGCGAGCGTCGGAGCTTCCCCTTCTTCAACAAACCGCACAGTTGTTTCGTCAACGACGGTTTTAATCTGCCAGAATTTTAAGTCGCCGGTTTTCAAATCCAGTTTCGCTTTCACTATTTCTCCGCGCTTTCCGTACTCGCGCTTGTATGCGGCGGCAATTGCCGACTCAACGACTTCCATAACTTTCTGAGGGTCAAGCGCTTTTTCCTCGGCAACCTGCTTTATCGCTTTTGACAAATCTTTTAGATTGAACATTATCTTGTTTCGATCATATCAGCATAAATCCGCCAAAATCAGCATCTATACGGCGTTTTTTCTGTGATTGACACTTTCAACGCTGATTTATGCGGATAACTATTGATTGATGCTGATGTATGGTTGACTTTTAAAAAATCCGCTCTGGTGGCGGATTCATCGTCTAAATAATAGGAAATGTTTTTGGAAAAGTCAAGGTTTTGCAAAAAAACGCCTCGTGCAGGGGGTTAAAACAATAATACTTTGTCAAGCACCCTGTTGTGCTTTAGCACAACGCTTTTGATCGCTTTTGATTGCTGGTTATCGCCGGTTATTTCCAATCCGATAAGCCGGCAAATAACAACTGAGGAGTGTATCGCTAAGGAGGGAATGTATCGCTAAGGAATGTATAATGTTCCGTATTTCGTGCGCACCGGCTTGCCGCGATATTTCGAGCGAGAAACCGGGGTGGAATTGTATTTTCTTTTCTTTCGTTCTTTCTTGCTTCTCTCTGAATAACTGCGGTAACCGTTCTCGGCCATCGCTTTTCTAACCGTGTTTATTGTTTGTGTGGAAACCGAGAGTTCTCTGCTTAATTGCCTTTGTCCTTTACCTCCTGCGAGTCACTCCATGACCGCCGCGCGTATAACCAAATCATGCCGTTCATGCGATGTAATCAGCAGCGGCAGTATTTCTCCGGACTCTAAAATCTTTTGCCACGATGTTTCTTCCCATTCTTTTCTAGAAGAATAGCCCTCAAGCAACGGTATTATTGCTGTTTTTACAAAAAAGTTTTTCTTATCCGCCGCGAATTTTTCATTCCTACCAATATTAAATTGTTTTTTATCCACGGCGTGAGTTTAGCACACCGTTGTGCTATAGCACAACGTCTAAATTGTGCATTTCGCGTTAATGCATTAATCATCGTTAATGTATTAATTTAATATTTAATAAAGATTCCTGCGGCAGGCTATGTGAAAGCGAGCAAGTTATATATTTTCGTAATGCTTTACCGCACAATTTTTTAAGTTCGGGTTATCCGCACCTACTGGAATATTTATCGCAATCAAGTCAATCCTCCACCCCCTGTCTCCGACAATCAAATCGGGATTTTCAGAAACGAACTGCTGACATATTCTTTGAAGTTTCCGAAGCTTGGAATAATTCAGATGGTCCTCCGGCTGAAGCCCAGCTGACGAATCATCTTTCAGCGCCTTAACCTCAACAAAGACAAGTATGTTATTTTTGGCTTTGGCGACGATATCTATTTCACCCCATGGCTTCCGGTAATTTCTCTTGAGAATCCGATATCCTTTACCCACAAGGTATTCACAGGCCAGATCCTCGCCGAATTGACCTAAAGACTTTTTGTTCTCCACGTGTTTTATGTTATCATGAAATAAATATGTTTGCACGCCAACACAATAGTGAAGTTTCACAACAAACAAGGCGAAAATTATAAATTTTTAATAATGGAAGAAAATAAATATCAATTTAAGAATTTATCCTGGGAATATATTCGCGGACTCGTTGAAGGAGAAGGATGTTTCACATTTCATACAGTTGGCCCAAAAAATGATAAGAAAAAGATGCCTACATTTGCACTTGAAATGAGCAAGAGGGATGAAGAATTACTTCGAAAAGTAAGAAATTCGCTGAATCTTAAGTCTAGTGTTTATGTATATCCACCGAGACAAAGAAAGGATGGATATAAACGACAGGGGATGGCAGTGCTTCTTGTGAGAGGATTCGGCGATATAAAGAACATTATCGTTCCACTTTTCTATAAAAAACTTAATGGATACAAAGCAGTCCAATTTGATAAGTGGATTAGCAACATAGAACAAGACCCTAAAGTTCTTAAAATTTATAAGTTAATACCAAAACTCTACAAAAACGGCTACTATGATAAAAATTTTAAGCATTATAGTTGATCACGATGTTTGCTGATTTACATCGTCTATATCAAAAACCCAAAAAATGTAGGTTTTTCAATCTTATCGGCTTATATGCAAAATCACGATGTTTGTCAGAATGTTTGTCAGAATCCAGTTTTTGATTCTATCGGCAACAATTTAATCGGAAATTGGAGTTTTATCGGCAATTGCCGATTGATTTCCGATTAAATTTCCGATTAAAACTGCCGGTGTATGGCTTGCCTGCAACGCAATCGATTTAGCGCACCTGATTGACAAATGAATATAAATATTTCAAAACATAGTACTCCTGCCCATATAGGCGGCGTCAATCCATGAGAAGCAAATTCACTGGAAAAATACAGCGAGAATAATTTGACTGCTCCAATCGCCTTAAGTAATCTTTCAACGATGGATAAGAAAAAAATTTCCGCTTACGAGAAAAAACTGAAAACGGAAAAAGAAAGATTGACGAAAGAAATAGAAAAATATTCGGAAGCGGAGGACTTTGGCGCCGATATTGATCACGGAGACGAAGAAGCCGACGAATCGGAATCGTACTCCAACAGAATGGCGATGGCCTCGGATTTGAAAAAAGATTTGAACGAAGTGGATATGGCTTTAAACAGAATCGCAATGGGAACGTACGGAGTCTGCGCGCGATGCAAAAAAGAAATAGCGGATGAAGTTCTTGATGTAGCGCCGGAATCGGAATTATGCGCCAACTGCAAAAAGATGATGAGATGAATCCCGTAAGAAAATTAAAATACATATTCATCTAATAAAAATATTATTTGCAATTAAATTTTGGTCATTGCAATCTTAAAACACACGCTTATACAAATTTTCTTAACGGGATGAAATGCAAAAAGAAATCGCAAGGATTTATTCGGCGGAACTCGAGGGGATAAATGCGAAGCTTATCGAAGTGGAGGTTGATTTGAACGTCGGCCTTCATTCTTTCAATATCGTCGGACTCGCGGATAAAGCGTTGAACGAAGCGCGCGAGCGGGTGAATTCCGCTTTGAAAAATTCCGGCGTGAAGCCGCCCAATCGCGAGAACAGAAGAATTACAATCAATCTCGCGCCGGCGGATGTTAAAAAAACCGGTTCGCAATACGACTTTGCAATAGCCCTTGGTTATCTTCTTGCGACAAAACAAATCGGCGAGTTCGATGCGAACGACAAATTGTTTGTCGGCGAATTGAGTTTAGACGGCAGAACAAGGCCGATTAACGGCGCTTTGAATACGGCGGAGATGGCCGCGAGGGCGGGCTTCAAATATATTTTTCTTCCGCGCGAAAACGCCGAAGAGGCGGCGGTGATAAAGAAAATATCGGTGATTCCAATCGCGTCACTCGGCGAAGCAATCGAAATTCTCGAAAAGAAAAAACCGGCGAACGCCGCCGCTTTTGAAGATAAGCTGCGCCCGAGAGACGAAGGATTTATTACCGATTTTTCCGAGATAAAAGGACAGGAAAACGCCAAGCGCGCGCTTATCATCGCCGCCAGCGGAGGACACAATCTTCTGATGAGCGGCCCGCCGGGAGTCGGAAAGAGTTTGCTCGCGCAGGCGATGGTTGGGATACTTCCGGATTTATCGCTTGAAGAGGCGATAGAGATAACGAAGATTTACAGCGCCTCGGGGGCGAACAAGTCGGGGTTGATGAGGCAGAGACCGTTTCGTTCGCCGCACCAGACAGCGTCTGTGGTCGCGATAATAGGAGGGGGTTCGCAGCCGAAACCAGGAGAAATAAGTTTGGCGCACCTCGGCGTCCTTTTTCTTGACGAGCTTCCGGAATTCCAGAGAAACATTTTGGAAGCGATGCGTCAGCCGCTGGAAACGGGCGCGGTGCACGTCGCGCGGGCAAAAGATTCACTCACATTTCCGGCGCGCTTCACTTTCGTCGCCGCGATGAATCCCTGCCCCTGCGGCTTTTACGGCGACCCGGAAAAAGAATGCAAATGTTCCGCGTTCGAAGTGATGCGGTACCAGAAAAAAATCTCCGGGCCGCTTCTGGACAGAATTGATTTACAGATAAAAGTTCCTAACGTAAAAATTGCAGACCTTCGCGAAAGGAAACAAAACGAATTGGTCAACGACAAAATAAAAAAGGAAGTTGAAAAAGCAAGAAAAGCGCAGACCGAAAGATTCTCTGCCCAAGGCAGATCCGCCTCGGGCGGGAAAATCATAAGAACGAATTCCGAAATGAGCTCGAAGCAGGCGGAGCAACTTGCAAATTTTGATTCCTCTGCGGAAAAGTTTCTGGCGACGTTGGACAAAACGCGCTTATCGCCCCGCGCCTACTATCGGCTTCTGAAAACCGCGAGGACAATAGCGGACTTGGACGAAAAAGAAAATGTTTCCGCCAGCCACCTTGCCGAGGCGTTCAGCTATCGCCTGAGAGAAGAAGTATAATCATTACGAAAATACGAAATTGTACAAATGTACGAAAAAAATCGTTTTTATTTTTCTACGCGCGTTCAACAAGCTTTCGTATTCTCGTAATAAATTCGTAATTTCGTAAAGATATGGACCTCAATCCCCAGCAGAAACTCGCCGTCCAAGCAGACGACAAGCCGCTTCTCATAGTCGCCGGCGCGGGCACGGGAAAAACGAGAACCCTCGCGGGGCGGCTCGCATATTTAATCGAAAGGGGCGTTCCTGCCGAGAGAATCGTCGCCATTACATTCACCAACAAAGCGGCAAATGAAATGCGCTCACGCATTTCAACTCATAACCTGGAACAAATAACAAACAACAATGTTATAGGTTATAGGTCATCAGTTGTCAGTCCTTTCATCGGCACTTTTCATTCTTTCGGAGCAAAAATATTGAGGAAAGAGGCGAAATTGCTAGGCAGAAACAGCAACTTCGTGATTTTCGACGATTCCGATTCGCTCCAAATAGCGAAAAAGATAATTAAATCGATTCTGAGCGACAAAGACGTCCGCAGCGGGGCGGCGGCGATGTACAACGGCATATCGCGCGTGAAAAACGGGATCGAAGGAATCCAAAGCGCCGCCTCCGGTTTGAATCTTGACGAAAAGTTTTTTGGAAAAATTTTCCTGCGGTACGAAAAGGAGCTTCAAAAAAACAACGCCTTTGATTTCGACGACCTGATAGTAAAAGTCGTTGAGATTTTCAAAAACAATCCGAAAGTTCTTGAAAAGTATCGCAGACGTTTCCACCACATCCTCGTGGACGAATATCAGGATTTGAACAACAAGCAATACGAGCTCATCAGATTGCTTGTCGGCGATTCCCCGCGAATTTCCGTCGTCGGTGACGACCAGCAGATGATTTACGGCTTCCGCGGTTCCAATTACAGAATATTTATGGATTTTGAAAATGACTGGCCGGAAGCAAACGTAATTCTCCTTGAAGAAAATTATCGCTCAACCTCCAATATAATAAAAGCGGCATCCGCGCTAATTTCAAATAATGTAAATCAGAAACCGAAAGAACTGTGGACTAAAAACGACAGCGGCGAACCGATAGCAATCATTGAAGCATCGGATGAGGACGATGAAGCGGAGTGGATAGCGGACAAAATTGAATCAAGAATAATGAATAATGAATTACGAATGAAGAATAATATAAATGAAAAATCCATTATTCATAATTCGCAATTCACAATTCTAAGCACAGCAGTACTCTATCGCACCAACGCCCAGTCGCGCGCGATAGAACAGGCGCTCATTGAAAAAGGAATACCTTATCAAATTTTCGGCGGGCTGCGTTTCTATGAACGGAAGGAGATAAAAGATATTGTCGCGGCGCTTCGCTACGCGCAAAACAGAAAAGACGAAGTCAGCCGCGAACGACTGGAGAAAAATATAACGAAGTCGCGGTTCGCGAAGTTTGCGGCGCGAATTGAAGGTAATGAAAAAACGCTCCCTCCGGCGAAATTGATGCAAAACTTCCTGGAATCAACGGGCTACATAGATGTCGTTGAAAGGACATCCACAAACGCCGAAGAACGCAGGGAAAACATAGCGGAATTGCTGCACTTTGCTTCAGGATTCGGCGATTTGCGGGCGTTTCTGGAGCAGGTAGCGCTTCTGCAACCGACCGATGTAGCGACAAACAAGTTATCAGTCATCAGTAATCAGTCATCAGTTAATTTAATGACCATTCACCTCGCCAAAGGGCTGGAATTCAACAAGGTTTTCGTCGCCGGATGCAACGAGGGTCTTCTGCCACACAACCGCTCGCTGAAGAACGCGTGGGAGGTTGAGGAAGAAAGGCGGCTGATGTATGTCGCAATGACAAGGGCGATGAAGGAACTTTTTTTGAGCTTCTATGATATACCGTCGCGGTTCCTCGGAGAAGTTCCGGAGGAGCTGGTCAAATTTGAAAGCTTGGTTTCGGAAGGAAGAAATTTTTCCGACCTGGACAACGAAGAAAGATACATAACCTTAGATTAAATCCTAAATCCTAAATCCTAAATTCG
Source organism: bacterium (assembly GCA_027310625.1). GTDB lineage: Bacteria > Patescibacteriota > Minisyncoccia > UBA6257 > 2-01-FULL-56-20 > JACQKT01. The sequence goes on along the minus strand of DAIDAM010000011.1, from coordinate 11,577 downwards.
AAATTCTAAACAAATTCTAAGCACCAAATTACAGACGTTTAGAATTTATAGTTTATGATTTGTTTTGAATTTAGTGCTTAGGATTTAGAATTTTATGATTAGACTTGGTCAGCATTTTTTGAAAAATAAAAACACGCTGAAAAAAATCGCGCGCCTTCTTGATTTGAATGGTTCGACAAACTCGCCACAAGAAAAGGCAGACATGATTGTGGAAATCGGCCCGGGGCACGGAGAACTTACCGAAGAAATCAGAGACCAGAGACAAGAGACCAGAATAATAGCTATTGAGAAAGATGAAAATTTAGTGGAGGAACTGCAAGGAAAATTTTTCAGAAGCAAGAAAATAAAAATAATTCACGGCGACGCTCTGCAAATTCTAAAAAAATCCAGTCTCCGGTCTCCGGTCGCTGGTCTCTGGTCGCTGATTTCTGGTCGCTATAAACTCGTCGGCAACATTCCTTATTACATAACCGGCAAACTCCTGCGAATGATAGGCGAGTTACCGAAAAAGCCGGAGATTTCCATTCTGACAATGCAAAAGGAGGTCGCCGAGCGATTGACCGCGAAACCGCCGCGGGCCAACAGATTGTCGGCAAGCGTCCAATTTTGGGCGGAAGTGAAAATCGCTTTTTTTATCCCGAGAAACGACTTTTTTCCGAAGCCGGAAGTAGATTCGGCGACGGTAATTTTGAAAACCATCAATAGAAAAATCTCCGCCAAGCGCTATTACGCGGTCGTCCGCACCGTTTTTTCGCAGCCGAGAAAAACGATTTTGAATAACGTCTCAGACGGAATGGGAATCTCGAAGGAAAAAACACGAATCGCGCTCGAAAAAATCGGCATTGACCCGAATTTGAGGCCGCAGAATCTTTCGGTTGAAGATATTATCAAAATCGCCAGTACTTTGTAGTGCCTTGCTACGAAATACGAAGCTGTACGAATATACGAAAATTTAGTTGCGGCACGTTGAATGGGGATAAAATCCTTAGAATCGGGCTTCCTTTCCACTATAATTAAGGTGTGACATCACCGGATCTAAAAAAGCTGATTTCGGCGTTTTTGGTGTTCTCGGCGATAGCCAGCGCCGCTACGCTGATTTCGTTGAATTTCGTCGGCAAAGAAAGCGCGAACGGAAATACGCTCGAAGTCCAAGGGGAAAATCCGCTCTCGACGGTGAGCAAAAACGCCTTCGTTGAAGGTCTTCCTTCCTCAACTTCCGCCGGAACGAACGCCTCGACCCAAAATGCCTACAAGGAAACGGCAACGGTTTCCAATTCATCAAACCTCACGCGGAATCTCGCGGGGATTTTCGCGAAGCAGATGATTGAAAAGAATTCCTCCGGTCCGCAGCCGGACGAAAGCGGCAACCTTACAAAGTTAAATCTCCCCTCCGAAAAAACCGCCGAGCAGATGATAAAAGACGCGATTTCAAAAACGGCTTTCACCTTTGACGACAAAATCTCGGTTGCGTCCAATAAAATACTGTCATCATCTGACTCGAATGACGCCACGGAATATTTCCAAAAAACTAACGAAGTTCTAAACCAGATCTCTGCGGTAATGAGTTCTGGCGACACAAGTGCAGAACAAGCGTCGAATCAGCTTGCTCTGCCGGGATTGGCCATTGAAAGCGCACTCTTAAAACTTTCGTCTCTTTCTGTCCCAAAACCGCTGACTGAATTCCACACGGCGATTTTAAGGTTGATTGCCAACCAGAAAAATATTTTCAGCGCAATCGCCGGTTATCAATCGGACCCGCTGAAAGCGGTCATCGCCATCGAGAACGAGAATGAGATAGTAAGCCGCGACATAGCACGTGTTCAAAAAGCGGCATCCAAGATAGATAAAAATATCTTCTCATTGGATAACAGTAATGGTTGGAGAGAATTTTATTCCGAGCTGTTCGGCATGAAGAAAGTTTATGCTCAGGGACTTCCTGTATTTGATGCGCAAGTTTTTTTAGCGATTACTGCACAAACAACTGCTCAAGCCGCGGCGGCAGCCAAAAAAACAGTAGAGGACTGGGGTCAGTGGCTTTACGAAACAGCGCTTCGAATAGCAGTTAACGTTCTCATCAACGAATTTCAAAACGAGGTCGTCAACTGGATAGCGGGCAACGGCGACCCGAAATTCATCACCGACTGGAGCGGATTTTTCAGGAACGTATTGGATAAAGCGATAGGTGAAACAATTTATAACATAATCCCTCAGGCATGCACCGGCCTCGGGCCCCTTTTAAGAGTTAATCTTCTCCCCGTGCCGAACGCTTATACCGGCGTCCGTTGCACGCTGACGCAGGTGGTGAATAACGTAAATGCTTTCTTTGACAGATTCAGCACGGGCGGCTGGTACGCCTACAGCTACGCCATGCAGCCGAATAACAACTATTTCGGAGAGCTAATCATAGCTAACGACATACTGGCGGAAGAAACGGCAAGAAGAATTGAAGTGTCGCGAACCCAGGCACAGGTAAACAAAGGGTTTTTGTCGGTCACCAAATGCACCAAGTATGTGACCGACGAAGCCGGGAATGAAACAACAACCTGCGAACCGGGGTATGAAGTAGCTACCACGCCCGGCAACATCGTCGGCGAATCGTTAACGCAGTCGCTCAACTGGAAACCGAATCAAATCGTGAGCGCCCGGCGTTTTGAGGACTTAGTCGCCGCCATCGTCAACGCCTCTATCAACAGAGTTGTAAAAGAGGGATTGAGCGCGCTTACTGAGGCAACCAATCCTCCGCCGCCGTCGTTCACGAACGCCACACCCGCAAACGTCTTCAACCCCGGAAGCACGCAAAACCTCCAGTCAACCATGAGCACGCTCATAACGTCTTTGGATAACGCCGGATTTTTCCAGAAGAACCAAGCCGTGATAGACGCGGACGCACAATTCCTCGCGCTCGCGACCAGCTCGCCGTCGGCGACGAGCTCGGCGATTTTCGTTCTCAATCAACTCGCCAACTCCTGCGGAACGATGGACGGGCAGATACAAACGGCGCTCAACTCCGTAAATTCGCTTGCCTCAACGACACAGGCGGAACTTACAAAAGCAATCAACATCAAAAACGCGAGGAATACGGCTTTGACGTCCAATTCCGCGAACGACGCGCAAAACGCGGTGAATATTCTGCGCGGAACAACTTACGACCAGATGACAAACCTCGCCACCACGGCGCAAACGCGTCTGGAATCAATGCAATCGTTCATTTCGGCATCCCAGAACATTCTTCTCGACGGCAACTGCGGCGCGGTTCTGCCGACCATTCCTTAACCAAATGATCAAATCTGCCGGACAAAAGAACAAAAGCAAAAGTAAGAGAGCGGCGCTAATCGCGTTCAAGTTCGCGGTTTTATTCGCCGCCTTGCTGATTTTCTCGTCGCCAAACCAAATCTCGGCACAGACATCGACTATCGGAAGCACGGCCGCGCAGGTACTCGGAGCCACACCCCTTGGTGTGGGTCTGAAATTGGGTACGGCGGCGGCATCGGCGATTGTCAGCGGTGGTAACCCAGTCGACGCCGCCAGCGCTACCGTCGGCCCGTCAGTTATCGGCACGATTCTAAGTAAAGTTATTTCTTGGATAGCTTTTGTTGTTAATTACATAGTGTCGTACATCTTCGGCGCCGCCATATCCGTAATACTGTACTTCATAACCGTAATAGTTTCGCTCAACTTCGGACTTGCGCAATCGCCTCTCGTGCAAAGCGGTTTTCCGATAACTCTTTCAATCGCCAATCTCGGCTTCGTGCTCGCCATCATCGTCATCGCCATTATGACGATAATAAGGTGGGAAGCGTATGCGCTCAAAAACACGCTTTTGAAACTTGTGGCTGCGGCGATTCTCGTAAATTTCAGTTTGGTTATCGCCTCCGCGATACTCGGCTTCGCGGACGGGCTTACGCTCGCATTTCTTGCCGGAATGAATCCCGCCGGCGGCGCGGGCGGCGTGCTGGGCAACTTGCACACCTTCGCGTTAAATATGGCGAACTCGTTCGGCCCGCAGTCGGTCTTTTTGAGCGCGCAAATAAGTACGACGTCAAGCACTGTCGCCGCCCAAGTGGAGGCGGCGCAAGGCGCCGGCTCTTCGTTCGCCAAAATTTTGGTATCAATTTCAAACCTCTTTTTCCCGACAATATTTTTAATAGTTTCAGTGATAGCGCTTGGAGGAATATTGATAATGTTCTTGATAAGGTACATATATCTTGGAATACTCTTGATTCTGATGCCGTTCGCATGGCTTTTTTGGATTTTCCCTGTAACTTCCGAGCATTGGCATAAATGGTGGAGTAAATTTATCCAGTGGACGATGTTCGCGCCGGTGGTTATGTTCTTTTTGTATCTCGCCATGGCGACAACCAACGGACTCAAGAATGCAATGGTAGGGCGAGGAGATACCGAAATCGTCAGGTCGCTCGCGGCAGTCGGATTTTTTTCCCAATCGTTCGGCCCGATGCTCCAGATGGCGACGATGGTGGCTCTCGTGTTTGCCGGGCTCTTTACGGCGCAGAAGATGGGAATTATGTTTGCCGATTCAACGCTCAAAGGAATGACGGCGGTGACGTCGGGGTTTGGGAGATGGGCCGGGAGAAAGGGGCTGCAATACGGCGGCGCACCGTTTAGGACAAAGTTTGGGGAAGAACGGAAATCTTTAGCTGATCGTGCACAAGAATTTGCAAGAACGAGAAAAACCGCCGTTGGCAGATATGTCGCCGGTTGGGGGGCAAGGGGAGTCAGCCGAGCAGCCACGCTGGGAGGAGAAGACCTGGTAAGCGAATACGGGAAAGATGCCGCCAAGATGGCAACGCCGGATTTGTTGGCGTCTATCAGTACTTCATTTGGTCCCAAAAAGGTTGCTCGCATGATGGAGGCCGGCAAAAGGGGTGTTTTGGAGGGATTAAATATGGATGACACGCACAAAAAAGAAACACGGGAGTTATTCGGGAATTTCGGCAAATCCAAAGATTACGAGAAGTATATTGAGAAAAAATCCGGAGTCAGTTCGGAAATGTATGAAGCGGCCAAGCGCGGGGCACCACAAGAGGAAATCGACGCTCTCGCCGCAACGCTTGCTTCGAAATTCAGCAGGGCCGAGGTTGGTGATATGCAAGCGTCTGATCTTCACAGCAAACAGGCAAAGAATTTTGGTTTGGACGCCGCAACTATTTCCAAGCTTGCCACGGCCAACGCATATGGCTTTGCGGCTGCCGCACCGCAGTTCTCGTCCACCATTTTGTCCAAACTGAAAGGTAAATCTTTAGACAACTTCACCGAGGACTACAGAAACAGTCTCGTTAGTGCGGAAGGAAGAGGTGTAATTTCCACGGCAGAATATACAAAGAGAAACGATGCGTTTAAACAAAGCATTCTCAACAATGTTATGGGCTTCGTTCCGATGGCGGAGGCTGCCGCTCCCGCAGGCGGCACACCTCCTCCAACCCCGCCACCAAAAACACCGTAACCGTAGATTATGAACCCGATTACAAAGGAACAACTTTATACGCGCTGGGATTCGCTGCCTGACATTCTGCGGGAAGCAATAACATCCGAAACAAATTCCGGTATCGTTTTAGAAACCGCTAGAGGAGAACATCTTCACGATGAAAAGTCCGCGATTGTCTCAAAACTAACAGGCTATGTCCTGATGGGCTTTATTCATCCCGAAGAACTTGCCGATGAAATAAAAAACGAACTTGGAATCGACGCGCGCATCGCGACAGCGATAGCCGAGCCGATACAAAGAAAAATTTTCAATCCGCTTCGCGAAGAACTTGAGAGCATCTATGCTCCGCCGGGAGAAGAACCGAAAGCGCCTGCGCCCGTAATGCCCGGTGGCCCGCCTCCGGCAATGATGGAAGAAGTAACCGCAGCGAAGGGACTGGAGACGATAGAGACGGAAGCGACAAAGGAAGAAAAAGCAGCTGCGCCCTCGTTTCCAGTTGTACTTCCTGCAAAAACTGATGTTCCGCCGAGCAGAGAAACCCCGCCCAGAGCGGAAGCCGCGCCTGCGCCGGAAATTCCCGCGCCGAGCGGCGCGATTCCCTCCGCGCCACAACCGCAAGAAGTCCCAAAGCCGGCGAAACCGCAAGCGCCGAGCGGCGCGGAACCGCCTGCGGTGAGCGCAGTCAAACCGTTCATACTTCACGAGGAAATGGAGATAGGGCCGACCGCTCCCGCAAAAACGGGGATAAGCGCGACACCCCTCGTGGAGCAGTTCGGCAAATTGGGGCAAACATGGACGCCGCCGCCGAAGCCGGCGAAAATCGAGACGGCTTCAACGGTCTCGCCGCCTGCGGCGCCGGTTCCGAGCCGAGCCGAAGAGCGCGTCGTCCACTACAGCGAGATGAAAACTCCGCTGCCGCCCAAGCCGCCGGTAAAACCGGGCGCGCCGGGAGCGAGAAACATGTTTGAGGAAACGAAGAAAAGGCAAATCTGAAATCTGAAGCATGAAATCTGAAAAAGTTAGAAACCATTTTTTTCGAATTTACCCGGTGTTGTTTCGGATTTCAAATTTCAGATTTCGAATTTCATAAAAGATGCAATTCCAGGTTCCACAATTCGTAGAGGTAGAAGACAAAATCGTCGGCCCGTTCACGCTTAAGCAATTTCTTTATATCGCCGGCGCGGTCGGTATCAGTTTAATGCTCTTTTTCGTAATCAAGCTTTGGCTCTGGTTCATCCTCTCCGTTTTCATCATCGCCGGAGCGATAGCGCTCGCCATCGTTAAAATAAACGGTCAGCCGCTGATTAAAGTCGCGACCTCGGCGCTTTGGTTCTACTGGAAGCCGCAGACGTACGTATGGCAACAAGAGGAAAAGAAAGCGGAGAAGCCCGCCGGAGAAGCAAAAGAGGAATTTTCTCTGGAAAACATAATCTCGGGCATCGCGCTTAAAAAATCGTGGCAGAATTTGCAGACGGGCACGAAGGCGGCGGAAATGTTCCACTGGGGGACGAAGAATCTGCAGCAAAGGTACGAGCTCGTGAGAAAAATAACGGGCGACAAACAAATGGCGCGACGCGTCGACTACCGTTGACGCGTCAATACGCAAATCCTAAACACTAAATCCTAAATTCAAAACAAATCATAAACCCAAAATAATAAACTTGATTAAAATTGAATTATTAAATGGAAAATGATATGAACGCCGCCGGGAAGATATATGACTTGGAAGAAAAAGAATATTTATTTGGGGAAGCAACGGCATTTATGAAAATGTTTGCTTCTATGCTTGAAAAGTCGACGCGTTGAACAGTTAGTGTTTGGGATTTAGAATTTAGATGTTGTTTAGAATTTCAGATTTAGAATTTGTTTAGGATTTAGTGCTTTGAATTTAGAATTTAAACTACGATGCCTAAAACTTTCGGGAACACGCGCGACCTCGTGGAAATAGAATCCGTGCAGGATGATACGATCGTCCTTAAAGACGGCAGCCTGCGGCAGATAGTAATGGTCGGGGGTGTCAACTTCTCGCTGAAGTCCGAGCAGGAACAGGACGCGATAACGTATTCCTATCAGAACTTTCTCAACAGCTTGGATTTTTCCGTGCAAGTCGTCATCCATTCAAGAAAAATAAACGTTGACGATTATCTCGCGCTTCTTGACGGACGGATAAAAGTCGAGCAATCGGAACTGCTTCAAAATCAGATAGCCGAATACAGGGAATTCATCCGTTCTTTCGTGAAAGATAATCCGATTATGGCGAAAACTTTTCTCGTCGTCGTCCCTTTTTTCCCGGTGAAAATCCCCGACAGGGAAACGGTGGGGAAGTTCGTGAGCTTAATTCCTTTCCTCGGCAAAAAGGAAAAGAGCAGGGAGGAAATAGAAAAGGAAAAAGAACACGCGAGGGAAAGAGGCGAAGAGTTAAGCAAGGAAATTGAACAGCTCCGCCAGCGGACCAACCAGGTGATTGAAGGGCTGCGCGCGATAGATTTGGAACTGAAGGTTTTGAACAACGAGGAGTTGATTGAGCTTTTTTACAATTTTTACAATCCCAGCGCCGTTGAAAACAAAAAAATTTCGGAGGAGATAGAAAAAATGGAAAAACAATCAACGCAATAAAATGGCGGAAGAAAAATTTTCAAACGTAATAAAAGTAATCGCGCCCGCGGGTCTCGACGTTCAGTCCAATTATGCGAAGCTCGGCGACAAGCTCGTCAAGGCCTTTTTCGCTTTCTCTTATCCGCGCTACCTTTCGAGCGGCTGGTTTGACCAGATGATAAATCTCCCCAACCTCTTTGACATATCAATTTTCGTCTCGCCGGTGGACACGGGACTGGCGCTGAAAAATCTCCGCAAGAAAGCGGCGCAGATAGAATCGCAAATGATAGAAAAACAGGACAAGGGCGAGGTTCGTGACCCGATGCTTGAAACCGCGCTCCGCGACGTGGAAATGCTCCGCGACTCGCTTCAGCAGGCGCAGGAAAAAATGTTCAACCTCGGACTTTACGTCGCCATTTACGCTGACACCGAAGAGGAGCTCGCGCGTCTTGAAAGCCAGATAACGTCCATGATGGAGGCGAAGCTTGTCTACATAAAACCGGCGCTCTTCCAGCAGCTGGAAGGCCTTCTTTCAATAATGCCCCTCGGAGAAGACAAGCTTTCCGTGACGCAGCCGATGGACTCCGGCCCGATTTCCTCGCTCTTCCCGTTTGTTTCCGAAGACCTGACCTCCGACGAAGGGGTGCTTTACGGCATCAACAGACACAACAACAGTTTGGTGATTTTCGATAGATTCTCGATGGAAAACGCGAACCAAGTCGTTTTCGCGAAGGCGGGCGCCGGCAAAAGCTACGCGACCAAGCTTGAAATAATAAGGTCGTTGATGATGGGCGTGGACGTCATCGTCATCGACCCGGAAAACGAATACCAGCGCATCGCCGAGAGCTTCGGCGGCAGCTTTTTCAACATTTCGCTCTCATCGCATGAACACATCAATCCTTTTGACATACCGGCCATTCCCGAAAACGAATCGCCGGCGGACGTGCTCCGCTCGCACATCGTCAACCTCGCCGGCCTCGTGAAACTCATGCTCGGCAGGGTGACGCCGGAGGAGGATTCGGTGCTTGACAGGGCGATATCGGAGACCTACGCCTCGCGCGAGATAACCCCCGAAGAGGATTTTTCCAAAGCCGAGCCGCCGCTCCTAGCAGACCTTGAATCGGTTCTTAATAATCTTGAAGGCGGCAAAGGAATGGCCGAGCGGCTATACAAATTTACCAAAGGAAGCTTCGCCGGATTCCTGAACCAGCGAACGAACGTGGATATGAATAACCGTCTGATAGTTTTTTCCATCCGCGATTTGGAGGACGAACTGCGGCCGATAGCGATGTACGTGATTCTCAATTTTATCTGGAATCTTATTCGCGCCAAAATGAAAAAAAGAATAATGATTGTGGACGAGGCGTGGTGGATGATGAAGTACGAGGAAAGCGCGGCGTTTCTTTTCGGGCTCGCCAAGCGCTGCCGGAAATACTATCTCGGCCTCACGGCGATTACGCAGGACGTGGAGGACTTTCTCCGTTCGCCGTACGGCCGCCCGATAATTACCAACTCGTCCATCCAACTGCTTCTACGGCAGGCGCCGGCAACGATAGACATCGTCGCCAAGGCCTTCGGGCTGACGGAAGCGGAAAAAAATTATCTTCTCTCTGCGGAAGTGGGCACAGGACTTTTCTTCGCCGGTAGAAGACATATCGCCATTCAAATTATCGCTTCTTACTTCGAGGACCAGATAATAACGACGAATCCGAAACAATTACTGGAAGAGAAAAGATGAATCAACGAATAACGAATTGATTACGAATGAACGAATAAAACTCAGGCGCGCAAATTCGTAAATTAGAAAGGGATTCGTTATTCGCTGATGATTTCATGAATGACAACGAAAAACCATTCGGCACAGTGGACATCGTTATCCTGATGCTCCTTTCAATTATTTCCGACATAACGGACCTTGTAACTCTTTTACTTTTTCTAGTGCCAGTCATCGGTCAGGTCATTTTTGGGATTAATTCGCTCGTTGTGTCGCCGGTACTATGGGCGGTAATCCAGACATACTTTATAATGAAGACGGGTATGAGTAAGGCATCGCTCCTTGCCGTAGTCGGGGGGCTCGGAAACATCGCAAATATTCCCGGAAGCGAAAGCATCACGACTGCGCTTGGAATAGCGATGGCGAACAGCCCGAAAGCGGCCGAGGCGGCGGCGATTGCCGGAAAGAAAAAAGTCAAGGGCGGGGTTGGCGCAGAGAAAGCCGCGGCCGGAGCCGCCGAAAAAGGACCCGAAGAAACAGGTCGGCCGTCAGAGGTCTCGGCAGAAGCGGGCGGCGGGGCGGCAAAAAAAGAAAAATCGGCGCCAACGGCGACAGGCGAGGCGCCGGTGTCATTCGAAGAAATAGCGGGCGGAAACGTTTTTGAAGACGCTGGGAAAAACGAGGTTGATCTGCGAAATGAAGGATATGCTGGTTACAAATTGCCCGACTGGATGCGCGACAAGAGCGTTGACGAAGCGATGAAGTTAAGAGACGAGAGAATGGAAGTTGCTAAGAGAATGGGGATGAGTAGCGAAGAAGCCGCCGCGCTCGCAATCCGCCAAGAAGAAAAAGACGCCGCGAGGCGGAGAAAGGCGATTTTAGGGAGATAAACAACAAATGAGAAAAATTATTTTTTTCACAATTGTGGCGGTTTCTCTGGGAGTATCAACAACCGCACTTGCGCAGACGGCGGCGGCAAAACCGAAGGTTATCATCACCTGGATCGCAAACTCCTACGCCCCTCCGACGTTCGGCGGAAAGGTTTTGCCGACGGCGGGCTCTCTTGTGAGCGCATCGGTCGCGCTCCTTGACGGCGGTCGCCTGATTGACCTTTCAAAAGAAACTATTTATTGGTACTTGGACAATAACTTTCTGAGTGGCGGCCCGGGACTGCGGGGCATTTCGTTCAGGGCTCCCGACGTTGCCGGGGGAACGGTAAGTTTACGCGCGGAGATACCGAACTATTCCAAAGGAAGCCAGCTAAAAACGATTTCTATACCCGTGGCGTCGCCCGAGGCCGTGATAGAAATTCCTTTCCCTTCAAAAAAGTTTTATTCCTCGTCCATAAAACTCGTCGGTCAGCCGTATTTTTTCAACATCGGGAGCGCTTCAGGGCTTAACTTCTCGTGGAGCATAAACGGACAGACCCCGTCGGGCGCGGAAAACCCGCAAAGTTTGAATATAAAAATCGGGAATCTTGCGGTTGGTTCTTCTCTCTCTGTGTCTCTTGTCATTCAAAACGTATCCAATCAGTTTGAAAGGGGCGCGAAAAGCGAAAACATCCTCTATTCGCAATAATTTGAAAGTGATGAATAAAAAAATATTTTTTTTGCTGGTTGCCGGTCTTTTGTCTCTGGTATCCGGTTCCGCTTTTGCGCTTGAAGTTGACCTAACCAGAGCCCCCGATATCGCTTCTTATGGCTCTTCGGGGGGTTCGGTTGTGCAGTGGATACAGAACTTCTACGTGTTTTCATTGATCGGAGGGGTGTTTCTGGCGGTGGGGGTGATAACGTGGGCAGGGTTGAGATACGCTATTGCCGCAGGC
>DAIDAM010000009.1 GCA_027310625.1 bacterium | reverse complement strand
AGCATGCCGAACTCTCTTATGGAGGCGGCGAGTTCTTTAAGCGTTTCTTCGTCAAAATTTCTCCGCGGCTGATGCGGGTTCGGTTTTATTTTTTCAACCTCAATGTGGAAAACCGCGTCGCTCGCCGCCGGTTTTCTTGGAGAAAATTTTTCTTTCTTCAACCCGCTTCGCTCGTCCAGCGACTCGCTTGCTTGTCCTCGCTGGCCGACCGTCGGCGTCCCGCTTCGCGGGCCTGAAAACGACGGACCATGCTCAGCCTGCTGCGGAGTTTCGGAAGAAAAATTTTCTCCACCTATTTTTTCCTGTGCTGCGTCTGCTTTGTCTTGCCCCTGGTTACCTGTCACTTGTTGCTTATCGGTCGGCGGTATTAAGGATTCCAGTCCTTTGCCCAACATAATAAAAATTATTCCACAAAATTATTTAAATCTAAATCCAACCTTTCAAAAAAAGACATCCGCGCCCTCCTTCTTACATCGCAACTCATTACAAGAGAGCCAGAAATGTACCCTTTGAAAAATAACAGTTCTACCTTTTTACCTAATCTTTTTGTGTTCGCGATTGCACTTGAGTAATCGCCGTCGTTCGAAACAAGTATCGCGGTATCATATAAACCCAAAGCTGCATCTGCAACCATATCGGTTCCGAGTTGTGTATCAATATTCTTTTCGTGGGGACCTTTTTTGTCTCCCTGTAAATATCCGTATTTGAGTTCTACATTCTGTAGCTTTGCTATCTCTGAATAATACTTCGAAGCGATAAGATGTCTTTTTTTGCTCTCTTCTCCTTCTGTTAAAAGCCATGGCGGCGGCGGGACACAATAAAAATGAACTTTCACAAGTTGTCTGTTCCCGGCAAGTTTCTGCGCGAGTTTTAGAGGATCATACAATTGTACCCACCTTTTATCTCCGTAATCTCTAATCGCTTTTATGTTTTTGAATACGTTGCTATTATCTATGAATACAGATACCCTGCTCATGCTTTAAATTATACACAAAAAAAACAGAAGGGGACTTTCGCCCCCTTCCGTTGCTTATCGTCGCCGAAGCATACGATAAGGATTTCTTTAAATGCATTGTACTTGAGACCTTTTGCATTTGTCAATAGTAATTATCCCCACAGGAAACAAGGCGATTTTATGCATAATTCTCCTTAATTTTATACAATGTTGAAATTACCAAAGTCAGGAGTTGAAATTGATTGCTCAATTTTTGGCGCTTCCTGTGAAATTATTTCGTCGGCGAGCCGCTTGTAGGCCTCCGCGCCGCTGGAGTCGGGGCGGTAGAGGATTATCGGTTTTGAAAAACTCGGCGCTTCGGCAAGCGCCACGCTCCGCGGAATTTCGGTTTCAAAAACGCGGTGGGGGAAATGGGAACGGAGGTTTTTGGCTACTTCGCGGCTCAAGTGCTCGCGCTTGTCGTACATCGTCAGAAGCGCGCCGCTCACTTTCAAATCGTGTCCGAGATTTTTTCTTATCAAGCCGATGATTTCGAGCAACTGGCCGATGCCCTCCAAACTGTAGTATTCCGTTTGCACGGGAATGAGCACTTCGTCGGCGGCAATCAGGCCGTTGATTGTCAGCAAACTCAAGCTCGGCGGGAGGTCAATAATTATGTAATCGTACTGATGCCTTAGGGAATGTAAAAACTTTCTCAAAAAATGCTCGCGCTCTGGAAGATTCACGAACTCCACGAGAATGCCGGCAAGATGTGGCGCCGACGGAATGAAATGAAAATTGAAAAGCATCGTCGGCTTGACGATGTGCTCGGGATGCGCTTCCTTTATTATTCCGTGATAAATGCTTTTGTCGGTTTTGAGCGGGTCGCTGCCGAGCGCGGAACTGGCGTTCGCCTGCGGGTCGAAATCAACGAGAAGAACGCGCCGTCCCATTGACGCGAGATACGCGCCCAAGTTCACCGCCGTTGTCGTTTTACCGACGCCGCCTTTTGCGTTGCAGATTGCGATAACGCGAGCCATAGAGATAGAATTTAGAATCTAGAAGCTAGAATCTAGAATATAGTTTAACGATACAGATTTTTCTTGATTTTAGCAACGAAATCGGGTTGAATTTATTAGATTTGCCGCGGTGGCGGAACTGGCAGACGCACAGGACTCAAAATCCTGCGAGGGCAACCTCATGAGAGTTCGATTCTCTCCCGCGGCACACGATGATTTTGTTAAAATCTACCTAATGTACGAATACTCAAGCGAAGCCGTTGTTTTGGACCGGTTGCCGAACGGCGACTTGGACGAGCGCGTCGTTTTTTTGACGAAACGCTTCGGGAAAATTGTCGCCAAAGCGAAAAGCGTCAAAAAAATGACTTCCAAACTTTCCGGGCATCTCCAGCCGGGAAATCTTGTACAAATACGTCTCGTGGAGAAAAACGACCTGCAGGTGGTGGACGCGCTCAAAAAGTCGAAATCCGGATTTTCTCCGCGGGAACTCGCCTTTCTCGGCGAACTTCTTGCGGAACTTGAGCCGGATGTTCATATTTGGGAGATGTTTACCCGCCCAAATTATGTTAGGCAAAATTTGGGTGGGCGAGCCGGCGATTGGCTGATGTTTCCTTGGAAAGAGACATTAAAAGTTCTCGGCTGGGACGCGAGTTTCGCTTCCTGCTCGGAGTGCGGCGCAAAACCGCATTCGTTCAAGCCGAAGACGCAGGAATTTTTCTGCAAAAGCTGCGCTTCAAAACTTCGGGCGGGCGAGATATTATTTATAGATAATGGATGAGGGAAGAATTAAATCGCCTTGGGCCGAAGACAAAAACATCGGCGGATTCGGAGAAAATGAACCGCCAACCGAAACATCAAAAATGTCCGCTTTTTCTAAAATTTTCGTTTTTGTTTTGGTGATTGCGCTTGCCGGCTTCGGTTATTACTACTTTTTTATGCGCACGGCGGGGGCGGACGTTTCCGTGGAATTTTCCGATCCCGGCAGAATCCTTTCCGGCCAGCCCTTCAGAGTTACTGTTTCGTTTTCCAACAATTCCGAGCAGGTTCTCAAAAACGCCGTCCTCTCGGTTTATCTTCCCGAGGGCGTTTCTTATCTTGACGGCTCCGGCAGTCAGCGCGTGATTGAGACGAATGTCGGCGATGTCGGTCCCGGGAGCATAAACCCGAACGTCTACAACATAATAGCGGTCAGTTCCGGCCAGTTCGTGAAGCGTATTGAGGCGCGGCTCTCCTATCGGCTCGGCGGTTCAACGGCGGAGTTTGAGACGAGAAAAAGTTTTGATTTCTCTTTCGAGGAACAAGCCATCGGTTTGAGTTTCGATGTTCCACAGGGCGTTTTCAGCGGCATCAATTTCGATATGGTTGTGAAATATCAAAATAACACCAGACAGGACTTTCAGAGCAGCGCCGTTTTGAAAATGAACTACCCGCAGAGTTTCAATTTCGTGAAAGCGAGCGCCGAAAACCTGCCTGTGCAGGCGGGGTCCCCGGGAAATGACACGTGGGATTTGGGGAAACTGCCGAAGAACGCCACTGGCTCCATTACGATAACGGGGAATCTCGTCGGCGCGAGCAATTCCTCTTTCGATTTCAGTGGAATCGTATCCACCGTTTTCAAAGGGCAGAACTTTTCAATAGCGGAGCAAACGGCAAATGTCTCCATTTCCGAGTCGCCGCTTTCCGTTTCTCCTTCGGTGAACGGCTCGCCGGATTACGTCGCGCGCGCGGGCGAGGAAATTATTTACAATCTCCGCTACAAAAACGGCTCGTCGGCGGCGATGAATAACGTCGTCGTGAGAGCGAAACTCAGCAGCGAGATGTTTGATTTTTCAACCGTGAAAACAGACGCATTTTTTGACGCGCGCAGCAACACTTTCACGTGGATAACGGCGAACACGTCCGCTCTTTCGCAGGTATTGCCTGGCGGCGAGGGAACGCTGACGCTTGACGTACGTCTTAAGGAAAATTTTCCGATACGGCGGATAAGCGACAAAAACTATGTCCTGAAACTTGATGTTCAGATAGAATCGCCGACCGTTCCGCCGGGAACGAGCGCCACGAAGACGATGTCCGTCGCCGCGCTGGAGACCAAGGTTATGGGCAAAATTGAAGTGGCTGCAAAGGCGTTCTGGCGCGACGCCGCTTCGGGAATTTTGAACGGCGGTTACTATCCGCCCCGCGTCGGCTCACCCACGCAATACACAATTCACTGGATTGTTTACAATTACTCCACGGATGTTTCCAACGCCGTTGTTTCCGCTTTTCTTCAATCCGGGGCGCGCTGGACGGGCAAAGTAAAATCAAACGCAAGCAGTCAGCCGGTCTACGATCAAACGACGGGAAAAGTCACATGGGAATTGGGAACAATAATGGCGACGAAGGGGGTGGTAAGCACGCCGCCGGAAGCAATTTTTCAGGTTGAACTAACGCCCGCGCCGAACCAGGTCGGGCAATACGTCACTTTCCTCGGAAGCACCGGGATAGAAGCAGACGACAATTTCACGGGAACCAAGCTTTCTAATTCTTATCGCGAGATGACGACGCTTTTGCCGGACGATACGACGATAAGCGGTTCTGTGGACAGAGCGGTGCAGAAATGAAGCGCGATACCAATATACGAATACATGCGAATGATACGAATATTACTAATTCGTATATATGAACACAAAAAAGGATAACAACTTGATGGATAAAATTGTCAGTTTGGCAAAACGCCGAGGTTTTGTTTTTCCTGGTTCAGAAATTTATGGTGGTCTTTCTAATAGTTATGATTACGGGCCGCTGGGGGTGGAATTGAAAAGAAATATTGAACAGCTGTGGTGGGACAGATTTGTCCATCGGCGCGACGATATGGTCGGTGTGGACGCGGCAGTAATAATGAATCCCAAAGTTTGGGAAGCGAGCGGGCATTTAGAAAATTTCACCGACCCACTTATTGAATGTAAAAAATGTCACTCAAGATATCGAGACTCTGATTTTTACGAACCCAACGATTTAACTAATTTGAGGAAAGATTTGCAAAAGCAACCTCCTAAAAGCAAGCCACTTTCCGCAGGCTTTATGAATGAAGTCGCTGCTCGGATGAATGAAATTCTTGAAAAAAGAATAAGCGAAAAAGGTTGCATCAAGTGTAATAACAAAAACCCAAAGGACTTTACTGAAGAAAGGCAATTCAATTTAATGCTCAGAGCCCATCTTGGTCCCACCGAAGAAAAAGCCAACAAAGTTTACTTCCGTCCCGAAATCGCCCAGGCGATGTTTGTCAATTTCAAACTGATTCAGGAAACGATGCGGAAAAAGCTGCCGTTCGGCATCGCTTCACAGGGGAAATCGTTCCGGAACGAAATCACGCCGGGAAATTTCATTTTCCGCACGCGGGAGTTCAATCTGATGGAATTTGAATACTTCATCGAAGAAAAGGACTGGGAAAAGTGGTTTGAATACTGGCGGAAGGAAATGAAGGAATGGCTCACGAAAGACCTCGGTGTCAATTACAAAAAAGTGCACGAAGTGGAAATTTCTCCCGAAGAGCGCGCGCATTATTCCAAAAGAACGATTGACTTTGAATACGAATATCCTTTCGGGCAAAAAGAATTATACGGACTTGCTTATCGCACGGATTTCGATTTGAAAAATCACTTTAAAGATGCACCGTACCGCGACCCGGATACCGGAAAAGAATTTTTTCCGCATGTCATCGAGCCGACGTTCGGCATCGACCGTTCGGTTTTGGTTACGCTTCTTGAAGCGTATCATGAAGACAAAGACAGGGTTGTTTTGAAATTGCCGCCGAAACTAGCGCCCTACAAAGCCGCAGTATTCCCGCTTTTGGCGAACAAGCCGGAGCTGGTGAAACTCGCCCGGAAAATTTATGACGACTTGCGGCAGAAATTTACGGTCGCCTGGGACGACCGGGGAAATATCGGCAAGCGTTATTATTCGCAGGACGAAATCGGCACGCCGTTTTGCATTACCGTTGATTTTGAAAGTTTGGAAAAGGAAGACGTTACCGTCCGCGTTCGCGACACGGCAAAACAGGAGCGTATCCCGATTAAGAAGCTTTCAGAAACACTAAATTCCAAGTTAGAACGCTGATTACTATCATTATATCACAATTGTTATTTAATTATAGTAAGCGACTGAACGAAAATTGAGAGCATGAAATTTATTGTTCGCGGCGGAAAGAAACTGGAAGGCGGGATTAAACTTGCCGGCGCGAAGATGAGCGCGCCGAAGCTGATGATTGCGTCGCTTCTTACGGGCGATACCTGCACGCTGGACAATTTTCCGAATATCGGCGACACCGCCATCACGGCGGAACTTTTGCGTCTCATCGGCAGCGAAGTCGAAGTAAAGGGCTCGGTCGCGCGGATTACGACTCCGAAAATAAAAAATAACCGCGTCTTTGAGTTGAGCCGACGAAACAGAATTCCGATACTCGCCCTCGGCCCGCTTCTTGCGCGCACCGGCGAAGCCGAAATTCCGTTTTTGGGCGGCGACAAAATAGGCGCCCGTCCCGTGAATCTTCACGTAAAAGCGCTGGAGGCGCTCGGCGCCGAGATAGAAATTACCGACAGCAGTTACAGGGCGAAAGCTCCTCGCGGCCTTCACGGAGCCGAGATTTTTCTCGATTTTCCTTCTGTCGGCGCGACGGAAAACACGATTCTCGCCGCCGTTCTTGCGAAAGGAAAAACGATTTTGCGAAACGCCGCGCTTGAGCCGGAAATAATGAGCTTGGTGAAGATGCTTCAGAAAATGGGCGCCATCATTGAACTCGGCGCCAACCGCGATTTTTACATCGAAGGCGTTTCCAAACTTCGCGGAGCACGGCATAAAGTTATCGCCGACAGGAACGAAGCTGTTTCGCTCGCCTGCCTTGCGATTGCGACCAACGGAAGAATGATGCTTCTCGACGCCGTTCAGGACCACCTCATAACTTTTTTGAACGTAGTGAGGCGTCTCGGCGCGGAATACGAAGTTTCGCGCGAAGGAATCGCGTTTTGGAGGCCGACCGCCGGCGGCTTGAAACCACTTGAAATAGAAACCGCGGTTCATCCTGGATTTATGACCGACTGGCAGCAGCCGCTCGCCGTCGTTTTGACGCAGGCCAACGGCGCTTCCGTGATTCACGAAACGATTTACGAAGACCGCTTCGGCTACGCCAAGGATTTGAACTCTATGGGCGCGCGCATCGAGGTCTCAACCGAATGCCCGCCGGATTCCGAATGTCATTACGACGGCAAGGGTTTCAATCACACGGCAAAAATTTTCGGTCCGGCAAAACTTCGCGGAGGTAAAACAACCGTCCGCGACCTCCGCTCCGGAATCGTCAATCTTATCGCCGCGCTCGCCGCCGACGGCGAGTCCGAAATAAACGGCGTTGAAGAAATAGACCGCGGCTACGAAAAAATCGACGAGCGTCTGAAAAAAATCGGAGCGGAGATAGAGAGGATTGAATAGCGAATAGAGAATAACGAATAACGTGTTTGACCCCGCACCTTTCAGTTTTCGAATTGCGGTGCTCGACTTGAAATCAAAATGAGTCGTGTGCGAATTACGCTGAAAGGTGCGGGGTTTGACGCTGGGTCGTTTTTACATTTTAATACCTTAACAATGTTCACGAGAAAAATCGGGATTGACTTAGGCACCGCAAACACCGTCGTCTTCGTTCCCGGAAAAGGATTCATAATAAACGAGCCGACGATTGTCGCGCTTCGGAAGCCTGACAATTCCGTTCTTGCCGTCGGCGCGGAGGCGAAAGAAATGATTGGCCGAACGCCGGAGGAAATCGTCGCCTACCGGCCGCTGAAAGACGGCGTCATCGCCGATTACTACATAACAAAAGCGCTCCTCACTTATTTTATTTCCAAAGCCGTCGGCAATCTGAACTTTTTCAAACCGGACGTTATTATTTCCGTTCCGGCGGGAATAACGCAAACGGAACGGAGGGCGGTCATCGGCGCCGCGAAAGAAGCGGGAGCGAGGAGCGCTTTCATCGTCCGCGAACCGGTTTTAGCGGCATTGGGTGCCGGCATACCTATAAATGCAAGAAGCGGTCATATGATAGTTAATATGGGTGGAGGAACTTCGGAGGTCGCCGTCATCGCCCTCGGGAGCATAGTTTCCTGGACGAGCATGCGCGTTGCCGGAAACAGATTTGACCAGGCGCTAGCCGACTATGTAAAGAAAAAATATTCGCTTGCGATAGGCGAGCAAACGGCGGAACAGATAAAAATTGAAATCGGCGCCGCGCTTCCATCCAAAGACAGGATGGAGTACGAATTCCGGGGAAGAAACCTCATAAACGGATTACCGAAAGATTTGATGATAAACAGCAACGAGATAGCGGACGCGCTCAATCCTCATCTGACGGAAATTGCCGGCTCGGTGCAAAACGTTTTTAACGTCACCCCTCCCGAGCTCGTCGCCGATGTGATGGAAAAAGGGATAATACTTTCCGGCGGGAGCGCCCAGCTCCATTATCTGCCGGAATTTTTCGAGCGTTTCCTTGGCGTCTCAACCTACGTCGCCGAAGACCCGCTTTTCTGCGTTGCCAAGGGAACGGGGATAATTCTCGACCATTTGGACAAGTACAAGCAAACCTTGTTAAACAAACGGTGATAACAATAAATATCTATCAGTTTCTATCGATTTCTATAAGTATCACTTGAAACTAATTGATACTAATTGAAATTTGTTGATACTTATAGTTTAGAAGTTATGTTAATCGGTCACCAAAAGCTCATTGACGATTTCAAAAATCTTGCCGAAAGCGGCAATCTTGGCCATGGCTACATTTTTTTCGGCGAGCCGCGCGTCGGCAAGAAACTTTTTGCGGCTTGCCTTGCGAATTATCTCGAAACAGGGGAATTTTCTTCACCCTCCCAAATTTCGCAGGGCGAAACTTGGGCGGGCAGGCCAAAAAAAATTTTGACCGATTTCTTGTTTATCGAGCCGGATTCATCCTCCCGAATTTCGCGCGATGAAATTAAGGAGGGTAAAGGAACTATCGGCATTGACCAAGTCCGCATGCTCAGAAATTTTTTGTGGCAGAAGCCGACTGTAAGCCGGCGGCGGACCGCGGTTGTAAACGACGCTGAGGCAATGACCGGCGAGGCGCAGAACGCGATTTTAAAAATCGCCGAGGAGCCGCCGGAATCGTCTCTTTTAATTCTCGTTGCTTCGGATTCGGAAAGTTTGTGGCCTACGCTTAGTTCGCGCTTGCAAAGCGTTTATTTTCCGCCGATTGGGATTGATATCATTGAAAATTGGCTTGTAAAAACTAGGGTTTCCGCCGCAAAAGAAGCAAAGATTTTCGCCAATTCATCTTTCGGACAGCCGGGGCTCGCTTTTATGCTCGCAAAGGACGCCGATTTCAAGCTCCTTTGCGAAAATGCCGAAGAATTTTTGAAATCCGGATTTTGGGAGAGGAGAAACTTTTTGAAACCGCTTTTGGACAACGACAATTTTAACCTGGATAAATTTTTGGAAGCGATGCTTATGATTGTTTCAAAAAGTCCGTCTTCGGAGGAAAATAGGGAGCTTTGGCATAAAATTTCCGCCTTGCGACGCGACGCGACGCGCTATAATGTGAATCCGCGACTGCAACTGGAAGCGCTGATGAGTAATCAGTAATCAGACATCAGACACTAGACATTAAAATACTTCAACTACTGATTACTGATGTCTGATGACTAGTGTCTTAATTAAATTCAATGTTTGATAAAACACTCAAAGATTTGGAATCAATTCTCAATAAGTCCTTCGATTTGTTTAAGGAAGAACTGGGGGCGGTTCGCGGCAATCGTCCCTCGGTTGAGTTTCTTGAAAATGTGAAAGTTGAATATTACGGGCAGGCGATGAGCGTAAAGCAACTCGGTTCTCTCAACCTCCGCCCGCCGCGCGAAATTGAAATACACGTTTGGGATAAGAACGCGGTTCAGCACGTGGCGAAGGCGATTGATGACGCGAAATCGGGATTCAGCGTTTCAACGGAAGGGAGCGTGATACGCGCCTCGCTGCCCGTTCTCACCGATGAAAGGAGAAAAGAACTTGTGAAGCTTGCAGGAAAGGCGGCGGAGGCGTTCAGAATAAAACTCCGCAGCCACCGCGACGAGTGCATAAAAAGATTGAAAACCTCGGAGGAAAAAGGAGAAATAACTGAAGACGAGCTTTTCAAAGCGAAGGATAAAATTCAAAAATTGGTTGACGAAACGAACAAAAAAGTTGAAGATGCGCTGAAGGACAAGATTAAGGAAATTGAGGAATAGTTCACTTACGAAAGTACGAAATAATACGAAAATACGAAATTATAGCATTGGATTAACAAGTTTTCCGTTTTATATTCGATTTTCGTACTTTCGCGCCGTTTCGTAATTTCGTAAGATTGAAATCATGCTCATCGCCTTTATTGTCATCATCAGTTTATCAATTCTGATTCTCGGGCACGAGGCCGGACATTTTTTTGCGGCTAAATTCTTCGGTATCAAGGTAAGCGAGTTCGGCTTTGGCTTCCCGCCGCGGATAAAAGCATGGCGATTTAAGCGCAAAAAGGGTTTGTCCTCCCAAATTTCGTTCACCCCTAAAAATTTGCCAAGCAAATTTAGTGGGGCAAGTGGCGAAACTTGGGAGGACGAGACCGAGTATAGCTTCAATTTTTTACCTTTCGGCGGATTCGTGAAAATCGCCGGCGAGGAGGAACAAATAACCAGTCCCGAAAAACTCGGAGAACTTTCTCCCGAAGAAAAGAAAAAATACTTCCTTTTTCAGCCGGCTTGGAAGCGTTTTGTCGTAATCGCGAGCGGCGTTTCGGTTAATTTTGCCATTGGCTGGTTTCTACTCTCGGTAGTTTTCATGCTCGGCGCGCCCTCCTCGGCGATAGTGGTCGGCGGCGTTCAGGTTGGCTCGCCGGCTGAAAAAGCTGGGATTGCCGCGGGCGACATCATAAAAAATTATTCCACCGCCGACAACTTCCGCAATTTTGTGAATAAGAACCGCGGGCAAGAAATCAATCTCCAAATAATCCGCGGCGGAAAAGAACTGGAGTTCAAGGCGGTGCCGCGGGTTTCCACTAAACAAGGCGAAGGAGCGCTGGGAGTAGAATTTTCCGAGTCGGGAATCAAGCCGCTGGGGTTTTTCTCGGCGCTTGTTGCCGGCTTCAAAGAGTCAATTTACATTAGCGGTGCGACATTCGCGGCGTTCTACGAGCTTTTGAAGAATTTGATTTTGCGCGGGTCGTTGCTTGCAGGCGTCGTCGGCCCGGTGGGGATTTTTGCCATTGCGCAAAAAACCGGAGAGCTGGGGATAATTTATCTTTTTCAGCTCATCGCTTTTATTTCCCTCAACCTTGCCGTCCTTAATCTCATCCCCTTCCCGGCGCTCGACGGCGGACGGCTGTTTTTGATAATCATCGAGAAGCTCAAAGGTTCTCCGGTTTCCGTCAAAACGCAGTCGCTCATCAATAGCTTTGGGTTCGCGCTGCTTTTGTTTTTGATGGTGATAATAACCGTGAGAGACGTGGTTAATCTGTTTTAGTGTTTGGGGTTCGAATTGTTCGAATTGAAATAAAAAAGGCGCACTCGTAAACTTCGAACAACTCAAACTTCGAACATTTTAACTTTCCAATGGCGCCCAAGGTAATTTACGAGGACAAGGATTTCGTCGCGGTTTCCAAGCCGGCGGGGATGCTCGTTCACAAAACGCGGACTAACGCAGATAACGGGCGGATAAGCGCAGATGATAAAGCGCGGATAAACGCGGATGTTGTCCGCGAGAATCTGCGTAGCTATCCGCGTGCATCCGCGACGTTAGTTGACTGGTTGTTGAAAAGATATCCGGAGGTAAGAAATATCGGTGACGACCCGGCGATGCGTCCCGGAATCGTCCACCGCCTCGACAAAGAAACTTCGGGAGTAATGATTATCCCGCGAAACCAAAAATTTTTCGAATACATAAAATCGCTTTTTAAAGAAAGAAAGATTAGAAAAACTTATCTTGCGGTTGTTTTCAGAACCCCAAAAGAGAAAAAAGGGAGAATAGAAAAAGCGATCGGAATCAAAAACGGCTCGGTAAAAAGAAGCGTTCATTCGGAGAAAATGATAAAAAGCGCCGTGACGGAATACGAGGTAAAAAAAACTTTCACGCGCGACGGAAATGAGTTTTCGCTTCTTGAAGTCCGTCCGCTGACGGGAAGAACGCACCAGATAAGAGTCCATTTGGCGTCCATTGGCCACCCTGTCGTCGGCGACGACTTATACGGAAGAAGAAAAGAAAACCACTTCGCCAAACGCTTGATGCTCCACGCTTATTCTCTTGAGTTTTCCCTGCCCGACAAAGCGGGCCTCGCGCAGGGCGCAAGAGTCAAGCTGGAAGCGGAGCCGGAAAGCGATTTTACGCTGTAATTTCTCGTTTTTTTTACTTTTCCACAGGTAAGTAAAAAAAAAAAAAAAAAAACGATTTGTTATAATTACGCCAAGTAAAAAATAACCAAAAATGGAGAAAAAAGGTTTTACCCTCATCGAACTCCTGATAGTCATAGCGATTATCGTCGTTCTTTCTGTGGTTGTGATTATTACGATAAACCCCGCGCAGATACTCAGGCAGGCGAGAGATTCCCAGAGGATAAGCGATTTAGGGACTATAAGAACTGCGTTAAGCTTCTACCTTTCTGATGTTTTAAGCCCCGCACAGAACGCGCTCGGCAACTCAAGCACGTGTTACATCTCTACTGCGCCCGGCGTCGGTACGACAACCGCAGGGTGCGGTAGAATGGCTTCCGGCGACACGACGATTGTCAGCACGACGGCAGCGAATGCTAACAAAGTTGACGGTACGGGGTGGATAAAGACGAATTTTTCGGCGATAAGCACCGGCGCGCCCTTCGGCACTCTGCCGATTGACCCGGTAAATAACGCCACTTATTTTTACAGCTACGCGACCAACGCCTATCCTAATTTTCAGTTCGAGATAGACGCCGATATGGAAAGCACGAGGTACGCTTCAAGTGGGCCCAGTGATGTTGAATCAACTGACGGAGGAGATAACGTGGGTGTGTACGAAGTGGGTACGGACCTCGCACTCTGATTTTTGTACAAAAACCTTTTTCGTGCCGTTTAGCTTTTCACAAAAGCGCTTTCCCTTGTTTCACGGGAAAGATATATCGCAATTTGTTATAATTTTCTGAATGAAGACAGTTGGAGATTCTAAGAATTCCGTGCAAAAGGGATTCACGCTCATTGAGCTCCTGATAGTTGTCGCAATTCTCGCGATTCTCGCGGTGATTTCCGTTATCACGCTCAATCCGGCGCAGATACTGAAGCAGGCGAGGGACTCGCAACGCCTCACAGACCTCGACACTCTCCGGAGCGCCATCTCGTTTTACCTTCAGGACGTCAGCTCGCCAAGTTTGGGCAACGCCAACGTCTGTTACGGTTCCGCGCCGGCGACCCCGAACACTCTCGGTTGCGGCAGGATGTCAGGGAGCGACACAAGCGTGGTAACGACGACCGTCGCGAGTTCGACGGCGGTCAACGGCACGGGCTGGATACCCGTCAACTTCAATGCCATCGGCACCGGAACGCCGCTTGGAAAAGAACCGGTTGATCCCATTAACAACGCCACCTACTTTTACAGCTACGCGACGAACACGTCCACAAGCTTGCAGTTCGAAATCGACGCCAAGATGGAAAGCACGAAATATTCGGCGAGCGGCACGGCGGACGTGGAATCAACCGACGGCGGAACGAATAATACTGTATACGAGGTAGGCACAAATCTCTCACTTTGATTTATGGCTGTCGCTGACAAATTCGGCATCCTACTCCTCTTTTTTGCGGCGTCAGCGCAAGTTTTCAGCGGCCGCGCGTTTTTCAAAAAATACGTAAAGACAATTTTTTTCTCCGCGGTGGCGGCGGAGCTTTCAACATCTATTTTTCTTTCGTATGCGCAATACAACGTATGGAGAGTGAACGAACTTTCCGCTTACCTTCTCCCGCCACACGCGAACTGGAATTATTTTCTTTCCTACGTCGGCGTGAGAATTTTCCTGCCGATAGTCGTCGCCTTCGTTTCCGCGATTTTTTTGAAATATGCCTCCGAATTTTTGAACCGCCGTTCCGGTGAAAGGTTTTTTGAAAAAGAGGAAGGATGGCTTTTTGCGCTCGGAGTTTTTTTGTCGGGCTATCCCGGACTTTTCATTTACATCCCGCTTGTGCTCGTTTCGGGAGTTTCACTCGCGCTCGCTTACTCGCTTTTGAAAAAGGGGCGCGCGCCTCTTTTTTATTTATGGCTGCCCGTTGCCGTTTTTGCTATACTGGTTAAGAGTTTTGTGCCTCTGTCTATTCTGAATATGTTCGTTATTTAGGGATTTTGTCGCGAGATATGCGCGGCAGCGGAAATTCGAAGCATAAAATTCAAAATCCCAAACTTTTTGTAGTTTGTGATTTATTTAGAATTTCAGATTCATTATTTATGATTTTACTTTTATGAGTCTTCCCGTATCAATAGACCAGCTCAAAAGAAAACTCGTTCAGGAAAATCTCATTTCCGAAGGCGAGTTTGACTCTTTGGCTACGGAGGCGAAGCGGAAAGGCGAAGACGTGATAGACAAACTCATCTCCGAGGGGTTTGTAAAGCGGAGCTTCCTCAATCAGTTCATAGCGGAGACACTCGGGGTCGGTATAGCCGACTTTTCCGTGATGAACGTGGACGAAAAAGTCGTGAGAATACTGCCCGAGGAAATAGCCCGCCAAAGGCAGGCGGTCGCCTTTATGAAGGAGCCCGACGGAACTTTTGACGTCGCCATGGCCGACCCGAACGACCTTGAAACGATTGAATTTTTGGAAGGACGACTTAACGGAAAGATAAAACCGTACCTCGCGAGCGAAGAGGATATGGACCGCGTTTTTTCCGTCTACGGAGAAAGGCTGACGCTTGACTTCAAAAAGATAATAGAGGAAAACGTCCAGGCGTCCTTGAAAAGCGCGAGCCGGACTCTTGAAGAAGCGTCTCTTCAGGTCCCGATAATTTCCATTGTGGACAATCTGATTTCCTACGCCGTTTCCCTCCGCGCTTCCGACATTCATATAGAAATTCTTGAGAAGGACACGCTTATAAGATACAGAATAGACGGAATACTCTACGAGATTTTAAGAATCCCGAAGGAAGTCCACTCCGCGCTCACCGCGCGCCTGAAAATTCTTTCCGGATTGAAGATTGACGAACACTACAAACCGCAGGACGGAAGATTCCGCTATCCGCTTCCAAATCAATTCATAGACATCCGCGTTTCCGTGATACCGACTTTTTACGGCGAGAAGCTTGAATTGCGTCTTTTGGAGTCCACACAGAAACCTCTCTCCCTGGAAGAGCTCGGAATGACGGAGCAAACCGCGAAGATTGTCGCGGAGAACCTCAAAAAATCATACGGAATGATAGTTTCATGCGGCCCTACGGGTTCCGGAAAAACGACCACGCTTTATGCAATGATGGGAATTCTCAACAAACCGACGGTCAATATCACGACGATTGAAGACCCGATAGAGTACAACATCAGGTATGTCAACCAAACGCAGATAAATCCGGCGGCTGGAATCACTTTCGCGAGCGGCCTCCGCTCCATTCTTCGTCAGGACCCGAACATCATCATGGTCGGCGAAATCAGGGACAGCGAGACAGCGGGAATCGCCGTTCAATCGTCTCTCACGGGTCACCTGATTCTTTCTTCGCTTCACACCAACGACGCGCCGACGGCAATTCCCCGTCTTTTTGACCTGGAAGTCCCGCCCTTCCTTGTCGCGGCGGTTCTTAATCTCATCATCGCCCAGCGGCTTGTGAGAAAAATCTGCGAGCAGTGCGTTTACTCCTACGATACCCCGCCCGAGGTGAGAGAACTCATAAAAAAACAGCTTAAGGAATTGAATGCGGAGGGTACGGAAATTCCCGATGTCATTTACAAGGGCAAGGGGTGTCAAGCGTGCAATATGTCGGGGTATCGCGGGCGAACGGGAATTTTTGAGGTCTTGGAAGTAGGTGAAGACGTTAAGCACCTGATAGTCAGCGCGGATTTCAGTTTAGACAACGTAAGAAGAGAAATCAGCAAAAAAGGATTTAAAACGATGTTTGAAGACGGGTTATACAAGGTCCAGCTCGGAAAAACCACGATTGAGGAAGTGCTGCGCGTCATACGCGAGTAATCATCAGCGAATAGCGAATTTAATTACGAATGTGCGAATGATAAATTTATGAAATTAACTTATAATAAATTCGTAGATTCGCAATGAGATTAGATATTCGTTGATAAATCCATGCTTTACGAATACTCCGCCGCGGACAAATACGGGAAAATAATCCGCTCAGAAATGGAGGCGGATAATCTTCAGCAGGTACTCGCTTTTCTTTCGCAGAAGGAACTGAAACCCCTTTCCGTTAAACCGATAAAGGAAGTGAAAGCGAAGTTTTTCGGCCTTTTGGGCGGAAGAATAACCTTGTCCGATAAACTTTTTTTGACGAAGTACCTGTCGCTTATGCTCAAGGTCGGCACCGACCTTCTTTCGGCGATAAACATTTTGATAGCCGACTTTGAAAAGCCGGCGATGAGAAATTTTTTGATAGAGGTGAGGGAAAATTTGAGCAAGGGGCTGCCGTTTTACCAGGCGTTTGCGAGGTATCCAAGGGGTTTCTCGGTTGTTTTTATAAATTTGATCAAAGCGGCTGAGGTCTCGGGAAATCTCCAAAAGACATTTGAGGACTTGAGCGTGTCTCTTCAGCGCGAGGCGGAATTGAGAAGCAAAATACGCTCCGTCCTGATTTACCCCATAATTCTTTCGGTAATGGCCGTTGTCATAGTCGGTTTTCTTGTTACTTTTGCTTTGCCGAAAATATCCGGTTCTTTCACTGAAGCGGGTATAAAGCCGCCGACGTTCTCAAGGATAGTTTTCGGAATCGGGCTTTTCATAGGCAACAACATTATTGTCATCTCAATTCTTCTTGTTTCCATAGTTTCATTTTTTTTATGGTTTTTCTGGAGAAACCCGATCGGCCGTGCGATATTCAGCCGCCTCCTTGAACATCTCCCGCTTGTAAGAAACATTTACAGGAGTATGGCGATACAGAGCTTCGCCTACACCTTGAGTTCGCTCATGGGAGCGGGCCTGCCGATAATTCAGTCAATGAATATAACGGCGGAAGTTGTGCAGGCGGACAGCTTCAAAATAAGTTTGAAAAGAATTGCAAACGAAGGGCTTGCCAAGGGTATGACGATGGGCGACGCTTTCAAACGCGAACATGTTTTCCCGAACGTCGTTGTCAATCTGATAGCGATTTCCGAAAAAGCGGGCCACTTGGACGAAGTTTTGAAGACCATCGCCGAGTTTTACGAAACAAATGTGGAAGCGGGAATAAAAACGCTGGTTTCGCTTTTGGAACCGGCGATTCTTTTAATTATGGGAATTATCGTCGGCGCGATAGCGCTGGCGATAATCGTCCCGATTTATCAGCTGACGACGCAGTTCTGAAGATAGGACTTAGGACTTAGAACTTGGGAAAAATGAAGAAGCTGTTTTTTAACGAAAAAGGGACGACGCTTTTTGAATTGATGGTTGTGATTTTGATAATCGCGGTCCTTGGCGCCGTCGCCTTCGTCAGTTTATTCGGAAGGACGGGGCAGACGGAGCTCACCAGCGCGACTCAGCAGGCGGCGTCCCTTCTTCGCGAAGCAAGGTCGCGCTCCGTCTCGCAAACCTCAAGCACTTCCTGGGGCGTGCATTTCGGAAACACGTCAAGCTCGTTCTACGCGCTTTTTTATTCGTCCACTTACGCCCAAACGACGACTATCAGCTATTATCGCCTGCCGCCATCGGTCATTTACGCGACGGCGAGCGTTCCTTCTGCTTCCTCGCTTGATATAACATTTTCGCAGTTGAGCGGTCTTGCCTCCGTCTCAACTTCAGTAACGCTTTATTCCTACCGCGGAGGAACAGTTTATTCCTCTTCAACGATAAATATCGCTTCGTCGGGAGCGGTGAGCTTTTAACTTTAGAGACCAGAAACCAGAGACGAGCGACCAGTGACCAGAGACAAGTGATCAGGGACAAGCGACCAGAGACCG
Organism: bacterium; assembly: GCA_027310625.1. Lineage (GTDB taxonomy): Bacteria > Patescibacteriota > Minisyncoccia > UBA6257 > 2-01-FULL-56-20 > JACQKT01. The sequence goes on along the minus strand of DAIDAM010000009.1, from coordinate 36,129 downwards.
GAATAAATAAGAAATTCATTCAAATGATTTCAACAAAATCGACAAAAAAAATTCTATTTTCTGGTCTCTGGTCTCTGGTCTCTGGTAAACGCGGTCAGTCGCTTTTTGAGATTCTCATCGCCTTGACAGTCGGTATCGTTTTAATCGCCGGCTCGGTGACGATAATAATTCCGGCGCTCCGCGCGAACACGAACGCGGACAGGGTGCAGGTTTCATCTGCACTCGGAAAGGAACTTTTGGAAAACGCGCGGGCATTCGCCGAAGCCGACTGGCACAACATTAGCAACTTAGCGACGAGTTCGGCGAACAAGTATTTTTTGGTTACCGTTCGCTCTCCATTCATTGCCGTGACGGGCACCGAAGGAATTGCCGCTGACGGCTTGACGGCGACGTCGAGTTTGGTCGGGTATTGGAAATTCGATGAATCTACTGGAACGGCTGCTTACGATTTTTCGGGGAACGGGAACAATGCCACCCTCAATTGCTCAGGCGGAGGATGTTACTTGCCGTTATCGACTACAGGAATTGCTGGCGGAGCGCTCAATTTTCAGGCAACCACAACTTACTACGCCTATCTGACTGTTCCGAGTTCTGTTCCCACGAGCAGTCAGGTAACGGTTACGACTTGGTACAAATGGAATGGCGACACCGGCGACGACCGGATTATAAACAGGGGATGGTGCTCTTCTATGGGTTGGCTTATGCACCGATATTACGGCTTCGGAGTAAATAACAGCACCGGCTGTTCCGCGCAGTACTTTGCATCTTTCGGAACGCTGACGCAGAGTCAGTGGTATTTTCTCGCGGGCGTATTTGATGGCTCTGTGGTTTACACCTACAAAAACGGTGTCCTCAACGCCACCTCTTCAAGTTCCGGCGTTACTCTCGGGAGCAACAATTATTCTCTTGACATGATGACGCAGGATAACGGTTTGCTCGACGACGTCCGCATCTACAACCGCGCGCTTTCCGCTTCCGAAATCAATCGGATTTACAAATCCGGCGTCTACACGAGATATTTTTACGTTGATAACGTCGGGCGTAGCGGAAGCGATGTTCTCCAGTCAAGCGGCGGGAGCGATGACCCTTCCACGAAGAAAATAACCGTTGTCTACGGCTGGCTCGGTGGGCCGACGAGTTCCTTTTCAACTTATCTTTCGCGGTTCGCGAACAGGGCGTTTATCCAAACCGACTGGTCGGGCGGACCGGGGCAGAATGGGCCGGCGACGACGACCAACAGCAAATTCTCCACCTCCACCGGGATAAATTATTCCACCACCACGGGATCCATAATGATAGAATTTGAGTAAGAAAAACGGGCGACAATTGACAATAACAAATGACAAGCCCGAATTGAATTAAAATGCTTGATTTTAAAAAGATAGCCCTTTTTTTTCTCGCCGTCGGGCTGAATGTTTTTCTTTTTGTTTTTCTTGCCGAGGCGGCAACGAATATCAGCTCCGATACGAGCAGCCACTGGGCGTGGAACGACATCGTCGGCTGGATGGACTTTTACAACACAAACACTATAACGGTGAGTTCGCAGGGTTTGACGGGATACGCGAGCTCTTCCGCCGGCGACATTTCACTTGATTGTCACACGACTTCCGCGGGCAACATTTGCTCCCAGAGCAACTACCGGGTGACGAACGACGGCTCGGGCAGCCTTACCGGCTGGGGGTGGAACGACACTTACGGCTGGATAAGCTTTGACTGCAACAATAACGGCGGCTGCGCGCAGTCAAACTACCGCGTCTATATAGACGGCAGCGGCAATTTCCACAATTATGCCTGGAACGACCAGGTCGGCTGGATAAGTTTCAACTGCGACAACAATGGCGGCTGCGGCACTTCAAACTACAAAGTTCTTACTTCGTGGGTTGCAACTTCCGCGGTGATGACGCTTGACTCAACGGCTTACGACACAGGGGTGATAACCGGCGCCCAGCTCAACTCCGTTTTGTGGCACGGCGATCTTCCGTCCGGCACGGCGGTGAGATTCCAGTTCGCCGTGAGCAATTCTTCAAGTGGGCCGTGGAACTATATGGGAACGGATGGAACGAGCAACACTTACTACAACACGGGACCGGACGCGTCGCTCAGGCTTGATTACTTGCTTTTCAACAACTCCCGCTACTTCCGCTACAGGATTTTTCTCGTTTCCGACCAGGCACAGCGCTTAAGTCCTAGAGTGGACGACGTGATTGTGAACTGGAGCCCGTGAACAACAGAATTTAGAGACCAGAGACCAGAGACCAGAAAATCTCTTTCGTTGTATAATTGTGATACCAACAATTCTATGGAAGTACAGCTTTTTACTAGTCACTGGTCGCTGGTCGCCCGTAATGGACAAACCGCCATTTCTTTCGTCTTCATTATCGGGACGATAATGCTTTCCATCGGGGTCGCCGTTGCAGTGATTGCGATAAGCTTTCTCAATTCCGGCTACGGGTTCCAGTTTTCGAATGCCGCCCTGGCTGTCGCGACAGCCGGCGCCGAGGACGCGCTTATGCGTCTTGCAAGAAACAAGGACCTTGCTTCAACTTATTCCGTTCCCATCGGGAACTATTCCGCGGGCGTGACCATTACCCAGAATTCGCCGTCCTCGGGGCAGGCAAAAATAATATCAAATGCGACAGTTTTTTTTCAGCAAAGAAAAATACAGGTTGTCGTTGCTGTGAACAGTTCCACGAGCGAGATAAGCGTATTATCCTGGCAGCTTCTTACGCTATGATGGCTACGAAATACGAATCCCGTTAGAGACGCCCTAACCATGATTTCAGCAAAAATGTTCATAATTTCGCAAAGAAAGTCGTATAACCGCAGAAGCGGCAAGTTTACGGTCGCCCAAGGCGCCCTGTTTCTAACGGGATGAACTTAAAAAACGCGCTCACAAAAATTCTTTCCTTTCTCCGCGTGCAGAGCAAAATAGGAGGATTGGAAATTTCCGATTCCGCCGTCAGATTCGCTTATTTCGCAGGCGGTTCACTGAAAACGCTCTCGCTCCGACTGCCCACCGGAATAATTGAAAACGGAGAAATAAAAAATTACGGACTCCTGGTGGAAGCGCTTCAAAAGTTGCGAGGCCTGATACCTGCGGATTTCGGAAACAAAAAAATCATTGATGTCATAGTGACCCTCGGTTCGGTGCGCATTTACACGCAGGTTTTCAGTTTGCCGCTCGTTGAAGAAAAGGACCTGAAGGAGGCGATTCAGCTGAACATTAAGATGGTTTCTCCGCTTGATTTGTCGCAGGCCTACGCCGGATGGCAGCTCATAAACCAGAACAAGAACGAGCTCAAAATAGAAATTTTGAGCGCCTTTGCGCAGAAAGCGTTCGTTGACATGTTGCGGAACGCGCTCAATGAGGCCGGGTTTTTTGCGATTGCCGTCGAGTCCGGCGGACTCTCTTTCACGAGGCTTATAAGAGAACACGGATTGAACTTCAGAACGGACAAACCGTTCTTGGTTTTGAGCATTGACGACAGAGGATTGAGATTCATGGTTATACGCCTCGGCTATCTCCATTTTGAATATTTCCAGTCGTGGAAGGACATTCAGGGCGACGAAAAGGAGATTTCTTGGGAAAACTTCGAAGAGGAGATAAAAAGAAATTTGCACCAGGTTCTTAATTTTTACGGCAGCCACTGGCCGGAACCGCTCACTGAGGTTGTTATTGCTTCCAGCACTTTGGTCAATGAAATTTCAAAGGCGATAAGCGAGAATTTTTCCGTAAACGTCTCGGAACTGAGGTTTAATCTCGGTCAGCCCCTTCAAAGGGAGTGGTATGAGGTCGCGGGAAGCGCCGTCCGCGGAGAAACTCCGCGCGAGGAAGACGAAGACATAAATCTTTTCGGGATGACTGTTCAGGAAGAGTTCTACCAGCAAAGAATTATGGATTTTGTCGGATTCTGGAGAATTCTTATTCCCTCTTCGCTTGCGATATTGGTTGTATTTTTGTTCATCACCCGTCTTTTCTTGGGCAGCATGAGTAAATCGCTGGAATCGCAGTCCTCTTTGCGCTTGAACCCGCAGCAGGCGGCTGAAATAGCTTCAATTTCGTCAAAAATAAAAGAATTCAATAAATCTGTTTCTCTTCTTTCAAAAATTCAAGGTTCAATGAAGCCGAAAACTGACATTATAGATAAACTTACGCTGATGATGAACATCAACGGCATTGTTGCCAACAGAGTGTATTTTCAGTCGGAAGAACAGCCGATTGACTTCAGCGGCGAAGCGGAATCCCAGGAAAAGATTCTTAGTTTCAAAAACGCCCTTTCTCAAAATCCCGCGTTCACTTCCGTGAATCTCAATCTTTCGGACATAAAGCAGAGCGAAAGAGGATTTTCTTTCACGATAACTTTTTCCCTGAAGCGCTAAATTATTCTCTCGAATATTTCCTCCGAAGCTCTCTCAAAAACGGAGTTTAAAATTTTCCTGTCTCCAGAAGATATTTTTCTTAGGACGAATTCACCAGCTTTCTTTCTGGTCCCTCGTCTCTGGTCTCTGCTCGCTTCCGGCCTAACTCCTATTCTTAGCCGCCAAAAATCCTTCGTACCTAAACTCTGAATCACCGATTCCACCCCGCGGTGGCCGGCGGAATTTTTTCCGAACGACATTTTGTAGTCGCCGAGCGCTATGTCGCTGTCATCGTGCGCGACCATGATTGACTGCGGCTTGATTTTGAACGATTTTATCGCCATTTTCACCGCTTTTCCGCTTTCGTTCATGTAAGTGAGGGGCGCTACCAAGGCGAGCCCGGAAATTTCTTTGCCCTCAAAAAGCGCGTTCCGCTTGCTTTTTTTAAGACCCGATTCACCAGCAAGTTTTTTTGAAAGGAAATCAACCATCATTGCCCCGGCATTGTGGTAAGTGTGTTTGTATTTTTGCCCCGGGTTCCCGAGGCCGATTATCATTTTTTCGGAAAAATTTTTTTCCATTCCGGCGCGTTTTCGGCAAAATTTACGGCGACTTGATGTTGGAGAATTATCACATTATAATACCGCCTACGCAACAATAAAAATGAAAAATTTCTTTTCCTCGATTCTTGAGATAGTCGAAATTACGGCAGTCGCTTTCGTGGCCGTTTTTTTGATAAGGAGTTACGTCGTTCAGCCGTTTCTGGTGAGCGGTTCAAGCATGGTTCCGACTTTTTCCGACGGGGACTATCTTTTGATTGACGAGCTTACTTACCGCTTCAGAGTTCCCGAAAGAGGAGAGGTCGTCGTTTTCCGTTATCCGAAAGACGAGTCCGTTTACTTCATAAAGAGAATCATCGGGCTTCCCGGCGAAAAGGTGCAAGTAAAGGAAAATAAAATAACTATTTTCAACGATTCCAACACAGAAGGATTCGCGCTTGACGAAGGATATGTTTCAAAGAGTTATCCGATAATCGGAAGCGGCACATTCACGGTTCCGGATAACTCATACTTCGTTTTGGGGGACAACCGTTCCTACAGCTTTGATTCCAGAAACTGGGGCGTGCTTCCGAAGAACGATATAGTGGGGCTGGTGCAAATCCGCCTTTGGCCGCCTGTTTCGTTAAAGGTTTTTGCGGCTCCGTCGTATTAATCAAGACATCAGATATCAGAAATCAGACATCAGAAGTTTTTCTTATGAAAAATAAAAAATCAGAAAAAAAGAAAGAAAATATTAAAGACGGGCTTCGGGCGCCGAAGGGAATGCACGACATTTTGCCGTCGGAATGGCCCTGGTACGAAAAAATATATTCCGTGGTGAACGAGCTCGCCGATTTTTACAATTTCAGCAGAATAGAAACCCCCATTCTTGAGCGGGCGGAGCTTTTTGAACGCGGAGTGGGGACGGATACCGACATCGTCGGAAAAGAAATGTATTTCGTGAAAGGAAGGAACGGGGATAAACTTGTTTTGAGGCCGGAAATGACAGCGCCCGTGGCGAGAGCATATATAGAACACCATCTCGGGCGCTCCGCTTCGCTCCAGAAATTTTTTTACAAGGGGTCCGCTTTCAGGCACGAACGCCCGCAGCTGGGGCGATTCAGGCAATTCAATCAGGCGGGTTTTGAGGTAATCGGCGGCAGCAACGACCCGATATACGACGCGGAGGTGATTCTTATATTCCAGCGCCTTCTTGAAAAACTCAAAATCAAGAACATAGTTCTCAAAGTAAATTCAATCGGCTGCAAAGTTTGCAGGCCGATATACAAAAAGCAGCTTCTGTCCTATTACAAAGACAAAAAACTCTGCCCCGATTGCCAAAAAAGAATAAAAATAAATCCTTTGCGCCTTCTTGACTGCAAAAATGAGAACTGCGTCAAGCTCAAGGCGTCCGCGCCGAATTTTTTGGACAAGCTTTGTGCCGCATGCACTTCGCACCTGAAAGGCGTTTTTGAGTATCTCGATGAACTTAAAATTCCCTACATGGTAGACAACGCCTTGGTGCGGGGCCTTGATTACTACAGCCGCACCGTCTTTGAATTTTTCACCGAGGGCGCAGGGGCAGATGTGGGCGCACTTCCTGCCGGCGGGCGGTACGATTACCTCATTGAAATGCTCGGAGGCAGGATGACCCCCGCGGTCGGCGGAGCGGCAGGCATTGAGCGGCTTATAGCAGTAATGAAAGCGCAGGACGTTGAACAACCGCGCAGGTCTGCGAAAAAAGTTTTCGTGATGCATGTCGGCGAAATGGCCAAGAAAAAATCTCTCAACATTTTGGAGAAACTCCGCTCCGCCGGAATCTCCGCGACTGAAGCGCTCGGCCGCGATTCTTTGAAATCGCAGATGCGCCTGGCCGACAGGGAAGGGGTGAAACTTGCTCTTATATTCGGCCAGAAAGAAATATTTGAGAACAGCATAATTGTCCGCGATTTGGAGACGCACTTGCAGGAAAGCGTTCCAATGGATACAATCGTGGAGGAAGTGAAAAAGCGCTTGGCGAGAAAAAATAAGTAGCAATCAGCACAAATCCGCCAAAATCAGCATAAATCAGCGTTGTAAACTTCGATAACATATCAAGACGTCGCACCGCTGATAAATGCTGATGAAGCTGATTGATGCGGATAATAAACCAATGGATTGTCTTTTTTGCAAAATATGCAGAAAGGAAATAGGGGCTGAAACAATTTACGAAGACGAAGGGAATATCGCTATTCTGGACATCAATCCCCGCGCCCCCGGACACACGATGGTGGTGCCCAAGAATCACTCGGAAACGATTCTTGACGTTCCGGATAACGAACTCCAGCCGCTTTTTTCGGCAGTGAAAAAAACGACGTCGCTTCTTCTGAAAGCGCTTAAACCAGACGGCTTTACGATAGGGATAAATCACGGGAAGGCGAGCGGGCAGGTGATCGACCATCTTCACATCCACATCATTCCGAGATTCCTTGACGATGAGGGCGGTTCCATTCACTCCGTGGTGGACAATAAATCGGGCGGGTCGGTCAAAGAGGTCGCAGAAAAAATAAGAAGAATAAAAAATAGTGAATTATGAATGATGCAAAAAATCTTTGTAATAAAAGTCCATTATTCATTATTCTGTATTCATAATTCAAACTAACATGCCATCGGTAGGAGTAAGAAAAAGAGGAGGCGAATCGGCAAGCGCCCTCCTTTATCGTTTTTCCAAAAAGGTGAAGCAGAGCGGGGTCATAAAGGAGTTCCGCAAAAGAAAGTTTCACGAAAGGACACACGGCAAACGCCAGCGCCGCCTTTCCGCCATCCACCGGGAAAACAAAAGAGCGGAACTGGAGAGAATGAGAAAACTCGGTTTGCTGTAGCCCATCGGCATGAATCCCTGCCTGCGGCAGGCAGGCGCAGAAATCAGCATCCGCCTGCACCGAGGCTTCGGCGGGCAGGTAAATCAGCGTTGTAAACTCCGATAACATATCAAGACGTCGCACCGCTGATAAATGCGGATAAAGCTGATTGATACGGATAAAAATGGATAACGGTCTAAAAGAAAAACTTGAAGCGGATTTGAAAAATTCGCTTTTGAAGGGCGAAAAGGATAAAGCGAATGTTCTTCGCTTTCTTCTTTCTTTGATTCACAATCGCGAAATAGAAAAAAGGAGCACGGGGCAGGCGCCGGTTTTGACAGACGAAGAAGTGATTGAAGTTATCCAGCGCGAAGTCAAAAAGAGAAACGAAGCCGTGGAGCTTTTCAAAAAAGGCGGACGCAACGACCTTGCGGAAAAAGAAATAAAAGAGCTCTCTTTCATAAATTCTTACCTGCCGCCGCAAATGACGAAAGGAGAAATAGAAGCTTTGGTCTCGGAGCTCAAGTCAAAAGGGCTTAATGATTTTGGTTCTCTTATGAAAGAAGCGGTAAAAGTCACAAAGGGAAGGGCGGACGGCAAACTTGTAAGCGAGATCGTTAGAAACGCCCTGAATGCCGGGTAGCGTCGTACCTGAAGCAGGTCCCTGCCCGTCCCTGCTCTGCCGGCGGGCAGGCGGCAGATGGGCACCTCTGGCGGAAAAATCCAATTGCCGTGCTGAAGCACAGCACTATGCTATAGCATAGCGGCTGATTTTCGCCCGCCGGCTTATTGCAATTGCAAATGTATTGTAAATAATTATTGATAAGTTGAATTTCCCTGCCTGCGGCAGGCAGGTACCACCCGGAATGAGAAAAAAAAGCGTTCTTCTATTAAATTTGGAGCGGCTTGGGAAAAAGGTAATAAAAATAGCGCATTCTGAAACAAAGAACCGCACTTACCGTCACCTTTTATGCCAAAAGGTGAGGGGCAGGGCGGAAATTTTTTTACTTAGCGACGAAGAGATGCGGCGCCTGAAAAAGAAATTTCTGCCGCGGGAAAAAGGGCCGGCAAACGTGCTTTCTTTCGGCGAACCGGCTAGCTGGCCCCATCCCGAGAAAGGCAAGCGCCGTCTCGGCGAAATTTATCTCAACGCCGACCTGACTGGCGGCAAAACCAAAAACCTGATTCCTCTGCTTATCCACGGCATTCTTCACATTTTGGGCTATGACCACAAGAAAAAAAGTGATAGGATGAAAATGGAGAAGCTGGAAAGGAAAGTATTAGAGACACTAGACATCAGACACTAGACATCAGAATCTTACTGATAACTGATTACTTTTTAACATGTCAAACTTCATCGTCGGGCTCGATATCGGGACGTCGCTTCTGAAGGCAGCCGTGGCTGAAGTCCGCGGCGGCAAGCCCGTTTTGCGCTCGGTCTTCAAAGAACCGTCTTCCGGTTTAAGGAAGGGCGTTGTAATTGAGATGGGCGAGGCATCGCCCGCCGTGGGGCGTCTTTTCAGCGAAGTGAAAAAGAATTACAAGAGCGGATTGAAATCCGTTTTCGTGAACATAGGCACGCCGCAAATCCGGGTGCAAAATTCGCGCGGCATAGTTCCGATATCAAGAGCCGACAGCGAAATATACAGCGAAGACGTGGAAAAAGTCGTGAGTTCAAGCCAAGCGGTAAGCATGGCGACAAACAGGCTTATTATCCATAACGTTACGCGCGAATTCGTCGTTGACGGCGTCGGCGACATTATGGAACCGGTTGGTTTGAGCGGCAGCCGCTTGGAAGTGAACTCGGTGATAATCGACGCTTTTGCCCCTCACGTAAGGAGCGTTATAAGGTCCATTGAGATAGCGGGCGGGAGGATAGGAGGATTGGTTTTTAATCCTCTGATAGCGGGCAGAAGCGCTCTCACGAAGATGGAAAAAAATCTCGGCGTTGTTCTCATAGACATCGGTTTCGGAACGACGGGATACGCGGCCTTTGAGGATAATAAACTCATCTCGTCAGGAATCATTCCCTTTGGGGCGGGAAACGTAACGAACGACATAGCTGTCGGTTTGAAAATTCCCGTCGCCGCCGCCGAAAATCTTAAGCTTCACTACGGGCATGCATTCCCCAAAGAGGTGAGTTCGAAAGAAATTATAGAACTCAAAAAGTTTTCCCCGCAGGAACGCGGGACGGCGTCGCGGCGGTTCGTCGCAGAAATAATAGAAGCCCGTCTTGCCGAAATTCTGGAGCTGGTTGATAATGAACTGAAAGCGCTCGGGAAATCGGGAAAGCTTGCCGGCGGCGCGGTTCTTGTCGGCGGCGGAGCGAAAATCCCGGGACTTGCGGAGCTTGTAAAACAAGAATTGAAACTCACAAGCCAGATAGGCATGACCCTTCGCGAGGAATGGGGCAATGAAGGGGAAGATTTCGCGGATGTGTTTGAGGACCCGGAATTCGTCAACTGCCTCGGTCTCATCCTTTGGGCTTATGACGGAGAGAAACGCAGGCATCCGTCTTCGGTTTCCGGTTTCAGTTTCAAGAACGTTCTAAAGTATTTCGTTCCGTAATAATGTAATGAATCCCGTTAGAGACAACACAAATTTTATGATGACGCTTACCGTAAGATTGCAAAAAGTCGTCAAAGCGGAATTTGACCGCGACATCACGGTCGCCTTAGGCGACCTGTCTCTAACGGGATGAAGAGGAAATCCCGCCGCATCTCAAAAAAAGTCAGAGGCGGAAAAATAAATTCGGACATTGACATAAAAGTCGTCGGCATCGGCGGCGGGGGGACTAACGCCGTTTCGCGCATGGGACGCAATTTCATAAAAGGAGTTGAATTTATAGCCATAAACACAGACCATCAGGATTTGGACCACGCTTCCGTAAGGAGAAAAATTTACATAGGGAGAAACTTAACAAGGGGACTGGGCACGGGGATGAATCCCGAAATCGGCCGGCAGGCGGCGGAGGAGAATCGTTCCGAAATAGCGGAAGTCCTTCATGGCGCAGACCTTATTTTTATAGCGGCGGGTTTGGGCGGCGGGACGGGAACGGGCGCCGCGCCGGTCGTCGCCGAAATCGCAAAGCAGGCCGGCGCGCTCACAATTGCGTTCGTCACCAAGCCGTTTTCTTTTGAAGGCAGCCAGCGCGACAGAATCGCGCAGGAGGGGGTTGTAAAACTCCGCGACAAAGTTGACGCGCTGATGGTCGTTCCCAACGACCGCATCTTCAGCGTGATTTCAAAGGACACGCCGCTTCTTAAGGCGTTTGCGGCCATTGACGATGTTTTGAGGAACGCGCTCGAGGGAATCGTAGAGGTGATAGTTTCTCCGGGAATAATAAATCTTGACTTCGCGGACGTGAGAGCCGTTATGGACGGAGCGGGCGTGGCGGTCATAGGTCTGGGCATAGCGAGCGGACAGGAAAGGGCCGCGGAGGCGGTAAAGCAGGCGATAAATTCCCCGCTTCTGGAAACGAGCGCAGAGGGGGCGAAAGGTATACTCCTCGGGATTTCCGGCGGCAGCGACATGAAAATGAGCGAGATAAACGAAGCGGCAAGATTGGTTTCGCAATCCGTAGACCCGGGAGCGAAAATAATTTTCGGGGCGTATCGCGACAAGAAACTCCGCCCCCATCAGATAAAGGTTACGCTCATAGCGACGGGCATCAACGGCATAGCGCAGGCCAACTCCCTTTTCAGTTCCTATATGAAGCGCGGTTTGGCGGAGGAGGAAAAAAAGTTTGCCGATAATAAATCTGCGGAAAAACCGCTTTCTCCGTTCAGGCAGGAAAAAGACAGGGAAATTCCCCGTTCCGACTTTAAGGACGAGGGCGACGATTCGAAAAAGAAAACAATAAAGCCCGACCTGTCTGCGCAGACAGGCAAAGAAAGCGAAATTTGGGAAATACCCACTTTTTTGCGGCGGAAAAAGAGATAAATCCGCGGCACGAGACATTACGTGAGTGTATGTTAGCGGATGTGTTTGAGGAAGCTATCGGAGCTCCGACTGGCTTGGTGTCGCCGGGGGCGACCAGTCGGAGCGAGATGCAGCGGCAGTTTGCCGCTGGAGCAAACTGACCGCGGTTCCGAGAATACATCCGCTCTCACGTACATAATTTCTTGCAAAACTTCTTTGCTGGCTATAAAATCGTTTCACTATGCTCTTGTCGCGCACCGGCATACTCCGCCATATGAAGAACGGGACGATAATCATCGACCCGTTTGAGGATTTCAATTTGAAGACAACGAGCTACGATGTCACGCTCGGCGAATGGTATTGGAAGGAAAACAGCCCCGGCGGCCGGCACACCATTCACAATATGTACGACAAGAATTCCACGGAGAAAGTGTGGGAAGGACCGCTTCGCGCCGAACTTGCAAGCGATCTTCAGCAAAGGACCGGCGTTAAACTGGAAAACATTCCCGACGGCGCAAAAATAATTCTTCTTGGTCCCGGCGAGACGATTCTCGCCCATACTAATGAGTTCATCGGCGGCAGAAAAATCTGCGTCGCAAAGATGTACGCGCGCTCTTCGCTGGGCAGAAACTTCATCGAGGTTTGCAAGGACGCCGGCTGGGGCGACATCGGTTACTTCAACCGCTGGACGATGGAAGTCACCAACAACTCCAAAAATTTTTCCATTCCCCTTGTCGTCGGCAGAAGAATCGCCCAAATGGTTTTTTACGAAGTGGAACCGCTCGGCGGGGACTATGTGGACGAAAAAGGAAAATACCAGATTTCGAGCGAGCTGGAAGAGCTTAAGGAAAAGTGGCACCCCGAGATGATGCTGCCGAGGATGCATCTTGATAAAGAGGTGGCTGGGTAGGTTTAGTTTTTTTGTTGCTTTTTCCGGCGCATTTTGCTATCTTTGTAAGTCATCATGGATTTATCCGTTAAAGAGAGAGAAAAATTCGGCAAAGACGTCAGATTTATCAGAAAGGAGGGCTATATTCCCGCCGAGCTCTACGGGCGCGGGCTGAGGAATGTTCACATTGCCGTAGACCAAAAAGATTTTGCGGAGGCCTTCAAAGAGGCAGGTGAGAGCACCGTTATAAACCTTTTGCTCAACGACGAGAGACGGCCGGCTTTGGTGCACGATATTCAAAGGGATTATTTGACGGGAGAAGTCGTTCACATTGATTTTTATCAGGTCAGGATGGATGAAAAAATCAAGGCGCGTGTCCCGCTGGAGTTTGTCGGCGAGGCGCCGGCCGTAAAGGAGTTGGGAGGCGTTTTGAACAAAACAATTTCGGAAATAGAAGTGGAAGCGCTGCCGGGAGACCTGCCGCGGAATTTTGAGGTTGACGTTTCGGGACTGAAGGAACTCAACCAGAGTTTTTACGCGAGCGACTTGAAGATTCCGAAGGGCGTGAAAATTATGGTGGAGCCGAAAACGGTCATTGCAACGGTTACACCGCCGGCAGAGGAAGAAAAAGTTGAAGAGGCGCCGGCCGCGGACGTTACAGCTGTGAAAGTTGAGACAGAGGAGAAAGTGGCGGAGCGCGTCAAAGAGAAAGAAAAAACGGAGAAAGGAGAAGAAAAAAAGGAATAGTCGCGAATATCGCGAACGCAGGCGAAATAACGCGAATTAACTTCCTAAATGTTCGTGTTATTTGATATTATTAATTTGCGTTATTAGCGATTACTCTATGCATCTCCTTAAGCCAAAAAACTTAAGCGATATCCAAACGCCGAAGAAGGGCGTTTTTGACAACCTGAACCGCCGCATCAACCTCAATTATCGTCCCCGCCGCAGTTTGCCGTTGGGGCATTTTTTGAAGTTGGCGGCCGTCGGGTTTTCTTTTGTTTTCCTTTTCGTGCGCTCCGCTTCCGCTCCGATAGTCACCAATACTCTTGCCCAAACCGTGGATTCTTCCTCCGCGGAAGAACGAAAGGCGCTTGAAGAACAGCTTAAAAACCTGGAAAACCAGATGGAAAACTATCAGAGTCAGATATCCGGATATCAGAAACAGGGAAATTCTCTGAAGAGCGAGATAAACCAGCTTAATACAAGAATCTCCCAGATAAACTTGCAGATAAAATTCATCAACCTGACAATCGGCCAGCTTGATTCAAAGATTTCGGATACCGCGAGTAAAATAAAGTCAACCGAAAGCACGATTGAGAGCAACAAAAACGCGCTTGCCGTTCTTATACGCGAACTTTACGCAAACGAGCGCGAAAGCCTTCTTAACATTTTCCTTAAAAATCCGAGATTGTCCGACTTCTTCAGCGACGTGAACAGCATCAATAACCTGCAAGACAACCTGCGGCTTACGATACTCAAAATCCGCGACCTTCAGGAAGTACTTAAAGACCAGCAGGAACAACTCGCCCTTGCGAGAACCGACGCCGCTTCGGCGAGAGAATATCAGGTCGCCACAAAAAATCAGGCCGAAGATGTTAAAAGCGAGAAAAACAACCTTTTGTCCGTGACCAAGGGGCAGGAATCAAAATACCAATCGCTTTTGAAGCAGACGAAGGAGACGGCGGCGCAGATAAGGAGCAGGATTTTCCAGCTCCTCGGCGGAGGTCAGTTGAGCTTTGAGCAGGCGTATTCCTACGCGAAGCTCGCCGGAGACGCAACTGGAGTGAGGCCGGCGCTGATTTTAGCGGTACTGGACAGGGAATCGGCCCTCGGACAGAATGTCGGGAGATGCGTGTACAATCAGGTAAGCTCGCGGACCGGCAGAACGGCTATGAACCCCGCGAGAGACACTCCTCTTTTTCTTGAACTTACAAGGGCGCTGAACATCAATCCGGAGTCGGTTACCGTTTCCTGCGCGAACCAGGACGGCGCTTACGGCGGCGCAATGGGTCCGGCGCAATTTATCCCTTCCACATGGAATATTTACGCGGACAGGATTTCCAGAATAACCGGCAGGAATCCGGCGAATCCGTGGAACAACGCCGACGCTTTCGTCGCCACCGCGCTCTATCTCAAGGACGCCGGAGCTTCCGGGAATTCTTCCGTTTCGGAGGAAAGGATAGCGGCGGCGAAATATTACGCGGGCGGCAGATGGAGAAGCTACCTTTGGACTTATGGGCAGGCGGTGGTCAATCTTGCCGAAAAATTTGATAGAGATATAAACGAGATAACGGGTTGATTACTGATGACTAATGACTAATGACTAATGACTAATGACTAGCAACTAATGGAAAATTTCAAAAAGAAAATCCTTAAAAACGGCCTGAGAGTTGTTCTGGTTCCCCAAAAGTCGTCCGCGGCGACGGCCCTGGTTTTGGTTGAAGCCGGCTCGGAGTACGAAACCAAAAAAATAAACGGACTCTCTCACTTTCTCGAACATTTGATGTTCAAGGGAACGGTCAATCGCCCGCGACCGGGCGCCATTGCCGAGGAACTCGATGCTCTCGGAGCGGAATATAACGCTTTTACCGGGGAGGAATACACCGGTTATTGGGCAAAGGCGCGAAAAGACAAACTCCCGCAGATTGTTGAGACCGTCTCCGATTTGTATCTCAACCCGATTTTCAACCGCGAGGAGATAGATAAGGAGCGCGGCGTCGTCATTGAAGAGATAAATATGTTTGAGGATACCCCAATGAGACAAGTTCATGATATTTTTACGACCCTTCTTTACGGCGACCAGCCGGCGGGGTGGGATATCGCGGGGAAAAAAGAAATAATTCTCAAGATAAAGCGCGAGGATTTGATTTCTTATCGCAGCAAACGCTACGTTGCCCCGAATACCGCCGTCGTTGTCGCCGGCGATTTTGACGAAAAGAAAATTTTTCAGCTGGTGAAAAAGCTTTTCGGCGGCATGAAGAGAAAATCCAAAGTTCCCAAGAAAAAAACGACAGAAAGACAATCCAAACCTGCCGTTGTCGTGAAATTCAAGGAGTCCGACCAAACCCATCTTGTTCTCGGCACCCGCGCTTTTGACGTTTTTGACAGGCGGAAATATGTCCTGCAGGTTCTCGGAGACATTTTGGGGGGAGGAATGAGTTCGCGGCTTTTCAAGCGCGTGCGGGGGGAAATGGGCGCGGCGTATTACATCCGCGCCGGCAGCGAGCTTCTGCTTGACCACGGCTACTTCTCCGTTTCGGCGGGTGTTGACCACAAAAAACTGGAATCGGTCATAAAAGCCGTTTTGGAAGAACTCAAACGGCTCGCCGACGAACTCGTCGGTTCGGACGAAATGAAAAAATCCAAAGACCACATCGTCGGCAACTTTATACTGGGGCTTGAGACCTCCGACGAACTCGCCGGTTTTTACGGAATGCAGGAGATCATCGCAGGCAAACTATTGAAACCGTCGGAAGTTATAGATAAAATTCAGGGAGTAAGCCCGGAGGATGTAAGGGGAATTGCAAGACAGATTTTCAGAAACGACAAACTCAATCTTGCGCTCATCGGCCCCTACAAGCGCTCCGAAACTTTCAGGAGGATATTGCGTTTTACCTAATGAATATAATAACAATCGCGAAAAAACTCGGTTAATGGAAGAAAAAAGGGTTTTAGAATTTTCTTGGGCAGCCCTTTGGAAGGTGCTGGTTTTCTTTTTGTTCGTGGTGATTCTTTTCTCTGCCAAAAACATAGTTTTCGGGTTGTTCCTTGCCATTGTAATCGCTTCCGGACTTGAAGTGCCGCTTGACATTCTTGAGAAAAGGAAAATACCGCGGACGCTCAGCGCTATGGCCGTGTTTGTCCTTATTGTGTTCGCAATCGTCGTTTTCCTCTACGCCGTTGTTCCGCTCGTGATAATCAATTTGAATGACGCCGTCTTTAATCTCCAAAAAGCGTCGCAGGGCACATGGTGGCAGCCGCTTTTCAACATCAAGGCCTCAAAAACCATCAACGACTTTATGACAAGAGTGGTCGACAGCTTCATTTCGGGCGGCTCGTCGCCGTTCGCTTCGGTTTCTCAGGTTTTCGGAGGCGTGAGCTTAACAATTTCCGTTTTCATACTTTCCTTTTATTTGAGCGTGAGAAGGGATGCGATTGAAAAATTCATCAGAATCATTTCTCCTGCGGAGTATGAAGAAACGATTCTGAGAATATTTGAGCATTCCCGGAGGAGAATGGGGCTGTGGTTCCGCGCGCAGTTCATCTTGAGTTTGATAGTGACCATTATGGTTTGGGCGGCTCTTTCGATTCTCGGCGTTCCTTATCCTCTTCTTCTCGGCGTCATCGCCGGAATACTTGAGCTGATTCCGTTTGTCGGGCCGATAATAGCGGGCGCGCTTGCCGTTTTGGTCGCCCTTTCCGTTTCCAGCGTTCTTGCTATTTACACTTTGGTCGTGTTTCTCGCGATTCAGCAATTTGAATCAAACATTCTCGTCCCATTTTTGATGAACCGCGCCGTCGGGCTACACCCCGTTCTTGTAATAATTTCTATTTTAATCGGTTTGGAGATCGGCGGTTTCATCGGCGCCCTGATAGCGGTTCCCGTGTCGGCAATTTTCCAGGAAATAGGGGAGGACTGGGAAAGGGACAGATTGGCGAGGAGCACCGTCAAAGCCAAAGGATGAACCCAAAATTTTACATCACCACCACTCTGCCGTACGTCAACGCGGAGCCGCATATCGGCTTCGCGCTTGAAATTGTGCAGGCGGATATAATCGCCCGTTACCATAAACTTTTGGGCGACGATGTTTTTTTCAACACCGGCACGGACGAACATGGCTTGAAAATTTACAGAAAGGCGCTTGAAGAAGGAAAAGACCCGCAAAAGTATGTTGACGAATACGCCGAAAAATTCAGAAACCTCAAAAAAGCGCTCAACTTGAGCGACGACTTGCATTTCATAAGGACTACTGATGAGCATCACAAAAAAGCGGCGCAGGAGTTTTGGAAACTCTGCGACAAAAACGGCGACATCTACAAAGGAACCTACAAAACAAAATACTGCGTCGGCTGCGAACTTGAAAAAACCGACTCGGAATTCGTTGACGGGAAATGTCCGATTCATCCGACCCTGGAAATAGAAATAATCGAGGAGGAAAACTATTTTTTTAATTTTAAAAGATATCAAAAACCGCTGTTGGAATTCTACGAGAAAAATCTGGAATTCGTTCTGCCCCAAGGCCGCTTCAATGAGATAAAAAATTTTGTAAAGGAAGGTCTCAAGGACTTCAGCATTTCGCGGCTGAAAGAGAAAATGCCGTGGGGTGTGCCCGTTCCTGGCGATGATGAGCATGTGATGTACGTTTGGTTCGACGCGCTAATAAACTACATTTCCGCGCTCGGCTGGCCCTTCGACGCGGCTCAGGGCAAACCCGATTTATTCAAAGAATTTTGGGGAACAAAAGATAAGCCGAACGCCATTCAAATTGCCGGCAAAGACCAGATTCGCCAACAGGCGGCAATGTGGCAGGCGATGCTTATGTCCGCCGGACTGCCGAATTCAAAACAAATTCTGATTCACGGTTTTATTACGAGCGGCGGGCAAAAAATGTCCAAAAGCTTGGGCAACGTCATTGACCCCTACGAAGTCGTTCAGAAATACGGCACGGACGCGCTCCGCTACTGGCTCGCGCGCGAAATAAACACCTTTGACGACGGCGATTTCACCTGGGAGAGATTCAAGGAGGTTTACAATTCTGACCTTGCAGATGGTCTTGGGAATTTGGTTTCAAGAATAATGGCTCTTGCGGAAGAATATTTTCCAAAGCCCCTATCGCGTCCGGATAAAGAAAGTTTCCCAAAAGAATACACTTCGGCTCTGGAAAATTACGATTTCAAGGGAGCAACAGAATTTATTTGGAGAAAAGTTGGAACATTGGACAAGAAAATAGATGAAACCAAACCATTCAACTTATTGAAGGATAAACAAGAAAGAGGACAGATTCTTATGAAAGAATTTGTTACGGAGCTTTATTCAATTACACGATTATTAAATCCGTTTATGCCCGCCACAAGTTCCGCAATAAAAGAAGCCGTTCTGAAAAATAAAAAACCGCAACCCCTTTTCCCGCGCAAGTGAAAACCTTTGAAAGTTTTGCAGCAAATCCCGCAGCTACTATAATATAATCACAATTGTGATATAATGATAGTAATCTTCAATTACTATCATTCAATTGGTTCGCTCAGACAAAATGAAAATAGGTTTTTCACTTTGCTCCTCGCTGCCGATTGTAGTGATAGTAACTTATTTTTTTCGCGAAAATAAAAATGCAAATGGAAGAATTGTTGGATAGAGTAAACGAAAAAGACGAAGTCATAGGAACGACTACAAAAGAGGAAGCGCACAAAAAAGGGTACGCGCACAGAGTTGCGGTTGTTTTCGTTTTTGATAGTGAGGGCAGAATATTTGTGTAGCATAGGAAGAAAGACGGCCTTTTGGATCATTCTGCCGCCGGTCATATACGCCAAGGGGAGGGATACGATGAATCCGCCGTTCGGGAACTTGAAAAAGAACTCGGATTGGAAGTTCCCTTGAATAAAATCGGCTTGTTCTATGCCGATGAACGAGTTCCAACGAGAGAATCACGAATAGTGCATTATTTCGGGTTGTATGAAGCCAAACCAAGCGAAAAGGATTTGGACAATATGGTTTTATCCAAGGACGAGGTTATGAATTTAATCCCCATGACGCTGAAGGAAATTGCAAAATCGATGCTCAATGAGCCGATGAAATGGACGACGGGATTTATGCACACGCTTAATTTTTACGCCAAGCAAAAAGTGCTGAACTTGCCTCCGGTTCACATAAGATAAACGAATAGCGCTATGACTAGTCATAGCGCTTGCGAGTTGCAATCCCCGGTTGGTTTTTGTTTTAATCAATTTTAAACTTGTTTCATGAGATTTTTCGACGCCCATACTCACGTTCAGTTTGCGGCTTACGATGCCGACAGAAAAGAAGTGATGGAGCGAGCGCTAAAAGCCGGCGTTTCGATGCTCAATGTAGGCACGCAGGCAAACACTTCGGCGGCAGCGGTTCGGCTGGCGCATGAATTTGAAAATTTATCACCCCGCCATCCATTCCACCATTCGCGCGAATGGTGGAATGAGGACGACGCGCAGCAAGACAGTGCCAGAATTAATGCAAACGCGGGGGTTTACGCCAGTGTTGGTTTGCATCCGATACACACGGGAAAGGCGTATCACGATGAACAGGAATTGAGTGAAAGCGACCAGAGACCAGAGACCAGAGACGGAGAAATCTTTGACTACGACTACTACAGAAAGCTCGCGCTTGACCCGAAAGTTGTGGCGATAGGTGAGTGCGGGCTGGACTACTATCGAGTGACCAGCGATCAGAGAGACCAGAGATCAGCGACCAGAAAAAAACAGAAAGACGTTTTTATCAAACAAATTGAACTTTCAAAAGAAGTAAACAAACCGTTGATGATTCACTGCAGAAATGCCTTCACCGATTTGATAGACATTCTGGTCTCTTGTCGCCGGTCTCTGGTCACTAATCCGGGCGTCGTTCACTTCTTCAGCGGCACGATTGACGATGCAGAAAAACTTTTGGAACTCGGATTCTCGTTTACGTTTGGCGGCGTGATTACATTCCCGCCCAAGGCGGACAAATCCGCCGGCGATTACGACGGAGTAATCAAATTTATTCCGCTCGACAGGATTTTAAGCGAAACGGACGCGCCGTATGTCACGCCCGTGCCGTATCGCGGCAAACGGAACGAACCGGCTTACGTTGTCGAAGTCGTTAAAAAACTCGCCGAAATAAAAAGCATCCCAGTTGAAGAAATGGCGGAAAAAATTTCTGAAAACGCAAAGAGGGTTTTCAAAATTTAATCTTTGGATTATGATGTTTCCATTGACTTCTCGATGAAATACGACTTCAAGAAAATCGAAAAGAAGTGGCAGAAGTTTTGGGAAGAGAAGCGGACTTATTTCGCCGACGACAAATCGCGCAGAAAGAAAAAATACATTCTGATTGAATTTCCTTATCCTTCGGGCGAAGGGCTGCATATGGGGCATCTCCGTCCTTATACCGCCGGCGATGTTTACAGCCGCTTTCTCAAGATGAACGGCTCGGAGGTGATGTATCCCATCGGCTGGGACGCTTTCGGCTTGCCGGCGGAAAATTACGCCATTAAACACGGCGTTCATCCTTCCATTTCCACAGCCAAAAACATCGCCAATGCCAAAAAACAGCTGCGGAGCTGGGGCATTGGTTTTGACTGGTCGCGGGAGATTAATACAACCGACCCGAATTACTACAAATGGACGCAGTGGATTTTCCTCCAACTTTTCAAAGCCGGCTTGGCGTACGAGGCGAAGGGGATGATTAACTGGTGTCCGAAGGACAAAACCGGACTTGCCAATGAAGAAGTCATTAACGGCTGTTGCGAACGCTGCGGCGCGAAGGTTGAGAAAAAGGAGATGCGCCAATGGTATCTCAAAATCACCGCTTACGCGGAAAAACTTTTGAACGGCTTAAAAAAACTCGACTGGCCGGAAAAAATAAAAATCCAGCAGGAGAACTGGATAGGAAAATCGGAAGGAGTGGAAATTGATTTTGAGGTGAAAACAAAGGAAAAGCCAAACTTTCTTATTTTGCACGGGCGCAATGGCTCGCCAAAAAGCCACTTATTTCCTTGGTTGAAATCAGAATTAGAAAAGAAGGGTTACAAAGTTCAGGCGCCGTTTTTGCCTAATACCGATGAACCGGACGATGAAGAACAAACACAATTTGTTTTGAAGAAATGCAAACTTGATAAGAATACGGTTATAGTCGGCCATTCGTTTGGCGGTATCGTTGCTTTGCGTCTATTGGAGAAAGGGATTAAAGCTCAAAAAGTAGTTTTGCTCTGTACGCCATTTTTCGGAAAATTTTTGGACAATAAGGTTAGAGCATCGGTTACTCGGGCCTGCAGGAAAGGATTCAACTTCAAAAAAATTTTAGCCGGGAAAACAAGTTTTGATTTGCTTTACGACACAACCGATTATGTTGTGCCGCTTTCCGACGGTGAAACTTTTTCAAAAAAATTAAAAGTTCCTCTCAATACGGTAGCAGGCAAAGAGCCGCATTTAAGCGGCAAACGTGAACCGGCGGTTTTAGAAAAACTTTCGCCGTTAATAAAAGTTTTCACGACACGCCCCGACACGCTTTTCGGAGCGACATACATGGTTTTAGCTCCCGAACACCAGTTAATCTCGAACCTGAAATCACGAATCATAAACTCGAAAGAAGTTGAATTATACCTTAAGAAGGCAGTGAAAAAGTCAGACGAAGAGCGAATCGCCGAGGGAAAAGAGAAAACCGGCGTGGAGTTGAAAGGAATCAAAGCAATCAATCCGGCTAACGGAAAAGAAATTCCGGTTTGGATTGCCGATTACGTTCTGACCGGTTACGGCACGGGAGCGATTATGGCCGTGCCGGCGCACGATGAACGCGACTTCGAGTTTGCGAAAAAATATAAACTGCCCGTGCAACAAGTGATTGCCCCGCATTTAATTGATAAAGAACATATGCCGCAAAAGGGCAAGGAGAACACAAAACGCAACGTTGTGCATGTTTTATTGAAACATCCGACGGAGGACAAAGTTATAGCGCTCCGCCATCGAAAGTTTCCCTGGCTTACGCCGATAACTGGGGGGATAGAGAAAGGAGAAAGCGCGATTGCCGCCGCGGCGCGGGAAATAAAAGAGGAAACAGGATATAAAAACTTCCGATTTGTGAAACGTTTGCCGTTTAAGGTGTTTGCGGAATTTTATGCGGCCCACAAAAGCGTGAATCGCTTAACGCTTTGCGATTTTCTTTTCTTTGAGTTGGTTGATGAAAAAAGAGGCGCGGTTTCTTCTGAAGAGCGTGCGAATTATGATGTGGAGTGGCTTCCGCTCAAAGATATTCATAAATTTACGCCGGTTTCAGAACTTGATTTTATGATTGAGTTTTTAAAGCGCGGCGAATACGTCTATACGGGCGACGGCTTGCTTATAAATTCCGATAAATTCGACGGAATGCCGTCCGAAAAAGCGAAATGGGAAATAACGAAATTCGTCGGCGGGAAAAGAAAAACGCAATACCGCCTGCGCGACTGGGTTTTTTCACGGCAACGCTATTGGGGCGAGCCGATTCCGCTTGTTTTTTGCGAGACATGCAAAAAACGAGCGCAGAATCGCGCGGACTACACGCAGAATAGCGCAGAAAAGTTTCCGCGTAAGTCAGCGTCAAGTCAGCGTGAGTCAGCGTTCTCCAAAGGAGAAATTGAAAATCCTGGATGGATTGCGGTTTCCGAAGAGAATCTTCCCGTTAAATTGCCGCCGGTGAAAAAATACAAGCCGACCGGCACGGGAGAATCGCCGCTTGCCGCGATAAAATCCTGGGTCAGCGTCAAATGCCCGAAATGCGGCGGCGCGGCAAAGCGTGAAACAAACACAATGCCGCAGTGGGCGGGAAGTTCCTGGTATTATCTCCGCTACTGCGACCCGAACAACAAAAAAGAATTCTCCGGCCAAAAACTTATGAAGCGCTGGCTGCCGGTGGATGTTTATTTCGGCGGCTTGGAGCACACCACGCTTCATCTTCTTTATTCGCGTTTTTGGCACTTGTTCCTTCACGATAAAAAACTCGTGCCGTCTCCCGAGCCCTACACAAGAAGAATCCCGCACGGAATCATTCTTGGTCCGGACAACGAAAAAATGTCCAAGAGCCGCGGCAATGTCGTCAGCCCGGATTCCGTAATTAAAAAATTCGGCGCCGATTGTTTGAGGATGTACGAACTTTTTCTCGGTCCCCATGAGGCCACGGTCAGTTGGAATTCCCAGGGCATCCTCGGCATCAGCCGCTTTCTGGAGCGGGTTTACAAAAAATTCTGTGAGCCCGCCGCAGAAAAAAGTTCAGGCAAAACGGAACAGGTCATTCACCGCGCCGTTAAAAAAGTCGGTGAAGACATCCGGTCAGTAAAATTCAACACCGCCGTTTCCGCTCTGATGATTTGCATGAACGAAATAGAGGGTGAAAAACTTTCCAGGGAGCTTCGGGAAATGTTTTTGAAAATTCTCGCTCCTTTCGCGCCGTATCTTGCAGAAGAATTGTGGCAAAGAACGAAGATAAACGCAGATACATCCGTGCAGATCCGCGCCGATAGAAATCAGCGCAAATCAGCGTTTAGGAGTATTCATTTGGAAAATTGGCCGTCTTACGACGAAAAACTGATAAAAAGCGAAACATTCACGCTCGTTATTCAGGTGAACGGCAAAGTGCGCGACACCGTTGAAGCGCCCGCCGGCATAAGCAAAACCGAAGCCGAAAAACTTGCTCTCGGGAGCGAAAAGATTAAAAATATCGTCAAGCCCGGCGCCGTCAAAAAAGTCATTTATGTGCCGAACCGCCTAGTAAACATAGTCATCTAGCATGCCCCGTAGGAAACTGCGAGCCCCGTACGAAATCAGACAAAAGGATAATGCTTGGCGAATAATGTTTTTTCAATAAGTATCATGAATTACGCTAAACCGACTTTACTAACTGACTTCGTACGGGGCGAGAAAATTAGTATTTTCGAGCTGAAATCAAGTTGATGTATACATGAAATTGCCTTCAAACATTGCAAGGTCGCCCCAGATATTGATAGAAAATACTTAATTTCCTACGGGGATGCAGCACATAGGATTCATCTTTTTCGTTATTGTCATTATCGTCATCGCCGCTTACGCGATGATTCAAGGCGGACTGCCCCAGAATTTCAACCTCGGACTCGGCGTTACCTCGACCCAAAGAAACGCTCCGAGCTACACGGGAACGCAATCGGGCACGGGCTCGACCATTCAGGCGCCGCAACAGGTTTCCACCAAGACAAATTATTCTCCGAGCGCATCACCCAGCGGCTACACGCCGCAACGGACCGACGCTTCTTATCCTGTGGTTCCGAACTACTACGGCCGCCTGAACATTAATCCTTCGGACATTCCTTCGGGATTTTCCATCCGCGACATATCGCCTTACTTCGGTTTGATACGCCTTTCCGCTTCGCCGGGGTCTCCTGGCTATTACAGCAGGATAACACTCAATGTTAATCTCCCGACATCCGGCGGCTCGCTTAACGTCACCGGCTGGCTCCTCCGGGGAAACAGGGGAAGTCAATATGTTCCTCAAGCCGTGGACCTTTATGACCCGAGCGGCCTCACCCCCCAAACCGACATTTATCTCAAAAACGGCGACACGCTTGATATTTATTCAACGTACAGCGGAATCGGGGTCAATCTTCACCTCAACAAATGCATCGGATATCTTTCCAACGCGAACGTTTTCATTCCGCCCCTGCCGCTCAACTGCCCCGTCGTGAACCGCTCGGAAATAATAAATTTCACCGGCCAGTGCCAGAACTACATTCTGTCGCTCAACTCCTGTCAGATGCCCGCGCCGAATCCACCCGTTCCTTTCAACGACTATGCTTGTCAGGCATATTTGAACAAAATTAATTACGGCGGCTGTTTCTCCAAGCACAGGAACGATTATGACTTTTTCAACAATCGCTGGACGGCCTGGACAGGAAGCCAGTTTTTGGACTATCAGCACGACCGCCTGCTTCTTTTTGACAGACAGAGTTTGCTCGTAGCGGAATACAATTATTAGTTAAACGAAAAAAAGCGGGGCCGTGAAAGCCCCGCCGCCGAATTGTTGAACCGAAACGAATACTCGCCGGAACTTAGCGCGTTCCCCAGGGGGGACTGAACGCAGGTTCGAGAGCTATATCCCGTCGGTAGTCGCTCGTTCCGAATTTGATTTTCATTGTGCCCCGGTAAGCGACATCGCGAGCATCGGAGAAGTTGTCGCCGACGCCGACGACATTGAAGATGCGCCCGCCGGCTGTTACCGTGCTGCCCAGCGGTGTTTTTGCCGTGCCGGCGTGGAAGACAAGCGCGCCGCATTCCTTTGCGTAGTCAATACCCGTGATGTGTTCGCCGGAGCTTCCTCCTTTGTCCGGGTAGTTTTCGGTAACGACAACCACGCAAACCGCGGCTTCGTCGGACAACTCCGCTTTGACGCCGGCAAGTCCGCCGTTGACGCCTGCAAAAAGCAGTTCCGACAGGTCCGACTTCAGTAACGGCAGCTGCACGGATGTTTCCGGGTCGCCCGGTCTCACGTTGTACTCGAGAACGAACGGACCCTTCCTCGTCAACATCAAGCCGAAGTAAAGGAAGCCGCGATAGGTGTTACCCTCCGCAGCCATTCCGCGGATGGTCGGCATGACGATGCGTTCCATCACTTCTTCCTCGATGTCCGGCGTGAACCTCGGCACCGGAGCATAGCAGCCCATGCCACCGGTGTTCGGCCCATCGTCTCCGTCGTAACGGCGCTTGTAGTCGGTTGCCGGTTTAAGCGGCATGACATTAGTGCCGTCGGTTTGGACGACGAAAGAACATTCTTTACCCACGAGTTTTTCTTCGACGACGATGGATTCTCCTGCGGCGCCGAATCTTTTGCCGACCATCAGTTCTTTTGCCGCCGCCACGAGCGCTTCCTTACTTTTCTTTTTGTCGCCAATTTCCTTTTCGACCGTGACGCCTTTCCCTCCACAGAGCCCGTCGGCTTTGACCACCAACTGCCCTTTGTGGCCGCGGATGTATGCCGCCGCCCTTCGGAAGCTACGGAAGTAGCACCATTCCGGTGTCGGGATAAGGCTGCGTTCCATGAACTGCTTGGCGGAAACCTTGCTGCCTTCGAGGCGTGCCGCTGCCTTCGTGGGGCCGAAAACCGCGACGCCGTTGGCAGACAAGAAATCTGTCACTCCGTTCACCAGCGGTTCCTCTGGGCCAACGACCACGAGGTCGACGCCGAGCTTTTTGCAGAGCGCGAGAATTGCCGGGAAGTAATTTGCTTTTACTTCCCGATGACAAACGGCTACCTCGCAGATGCCGCCGTTGCCGGGTGCGCAGTGCACTTCATTGCCGCTGTTTTTAGTCAGCGCCCAAACGAGCGCGTGTTCGCGTGCACCATTGCCGACTACGAGAATCTTTCTGCTCATAAGCACCTCTCAGTATGTTTCATTCAGGGGTTTTTACTTGCCAATTTGCTAGTCCTTGCCGGGAGGATATTCCGGCTTGACGCCCAAAAAATACCAGTTAAGGCAAATTTTTGCAAACGTGATACACCAAGTAGTACCTGCCTGCCTCAGACCGGGAAATTCGACTTGATTTTATTTATCGTTTTTAGCCAAAACTGTTTATATAAACATCGTGCTATTTGTACATCTCTTTTGTGTGGAATTGTAATTGTCGAATTTTCACTACCTGCTATAATTGATTCATGGCAAACGGAGATATTTCCGACGCGGACCGCGGGTCGGAAATGAAAAGGAGACCTCCCCGTCTCGCTCATTACTACGGCGACAGCGTCAGAAAGCTTTTTGTCGCCGTTGCCGCCATTACGATAATCACCCTCCCGTTTTTCAGGGATTTTATCCATATTCCTGCTTTTTACTACGTGGTAGCGATGACGCTTCTTCTGATTGTTGCCGGCTTTACCAATCCCGATCACAGATGGGTAGGAATAATGGATATGGCGATTTCCATTTACGGAATATACTTTTTTGAATCGGAGGCGTTGTCGGCTTACGGGTTTTACTCCACGGAAATTTGGTATTTTTGGACAAACCAGCTCATCGCCTTTCTTTTCGTTATAGCGCTTTATTACTCCGCCAAAACGGAGCGCGGAAAGTGGTTCAGAAATTTGTTCTGAAAGTTTTCCACAACCCCTCCGTTGACAACATTTTGCTCCGCATATTAAATTGCGCTTAGTGCTATTTGCCGGGTTGTAAAACCCGGGTCCAAATATGGACAGGAAGAGAGGTTAAATTCCTCCACTGTGCCGCAACGGTAAAGTCCCGGAGAAATCCGAGGAACGAGTCCGGACGTCAAATAGCCCAAACTTCCAAATGAAGTTTGCGTTCCCGAGCAGGAAGTGCGCGCAGGCGCATCGATACAAAATAACTTCCGCTCGCGGCGGGATTTTTTGTTTTTAAGGGCTTATGCCCCGCAGGAAACAGCGAAAAAATAGTCGAATATTTTTGAAATGAATCTAAGTTATGCAATCATGAATACATTTCCAGGAGTTCAAAGGTCTTTTCATAAGTTGAAAAAAATATTTGATTTCCTACGGGGTATGAATAAAAAAATAATTTACATTTCGGCGGCGGGCGCGGTTGCGCTTATTGTTTTCTTCCTCGCTTTTTCGGAGAGCCGTGTTCCCGTCGGTTTTAAAAATTCTCCGGCGGAAACGGCGACAACGGAAGCCGGGAAAATATCCGCGAACGAAAAACCTTCCGCCGCAAAAACGGTCGCCGCGCTTCCGGCGAGTTACGCCGATGACGCCGCGAATAAAGAAGCGGTTGCGCCTCAGGCATCTTCGAGTGTTTCTTCCGAAACGGGAATAATAAAAATAGATTTGGTCGCTGGCGATTCGCGTTATTCCGCGAACGTTCCCGCAAGTTCGACGGCCTACGACGCGATGACAGCGCTTGCCTCGACGACAGATTTCAGATTCAAAGGCGAATATTTTTCCGGCCTCGGATATTTCATCGAGGAAATCAACGGCAAGCCGAATCAGAACGGCTATTACTGGACGCTTTACGTGAACGGAAAATATTCCAACATCGGAGCGTCGCAGTACGCGCTTCGGGACAAGGATGAGGTCGAATGGAAATATGAAAAACAATGAAAATCATGAACAAAATCAAAAAGCAAACAGTAGTATTTTCAGTGGCCGCATTCGCGCTGACCGCGGCGGTTGCCTTTGCGCAAACATTGACGTCGGTTTCAATTAACCCGTCATCGGTTTCACTCACGGTCGGTTCCACAACGCAGTTCACCGCTTCGCTTTTTGATGAAAACGGCGCGGCTTACTCCGCCACGACGACAATTACCTGGTCATCCGACGACACTTCTGTCGCAACGCTAGATTCGAACGGCCTTTTGACGGCGGTTTCTGCGGGAACCTCAACGGTAAGCATTTTCGCAGACGACAGCACAAGTGCGGTTTCGAGCACCGCCGATGTGACGGTGAGCGAAGTATCGTCAACGCCGACGTCAACCGCGACAATTTACATCCGCGACGGCTCGGTTCTCCTCGGTCCTTACACCGCCAATCTGCCCGATTCAAGCACGTCAACGGTTGAAATTTCACCGACCGGTTCAACGACTACTTATCCCGTTGCCGAAGGAAGCGTTCTTGCGATTCTGTCTTCGCTTGACGTTTCGCATTCGGAATTTGACATCACCGACCTCCAGTATTTCAGCTCCTTCAGTTCGTTTTTGGTCAACTGCGTTTATGTTCCCTCGGCGTCGGCGAGCCCCGACTGCTACAACTGGACTTATGCGGTCAACGGCGTTTTCCCTTCGTTCGGCATGGATTATTACAATCTTCAAAACGGCGACGTCGTTTATGTTTTCTTTGGTTCTTCCTGGAACGTTTTAACCGACAAGAGTTCCGTTTCAACGGGCGAATCATTCACCGTTACCGCCCAGAAATACGACGCTTCGTCGGGAAGTTACGTTCCGGCAACGGGAACAACCGTCGGCGCGGTTCAATTCGACGCTTTCTTTAACGCCACTGAGTTTGCGACGTCAACCACGGATTCAGGCGGTCAGGCGCAACTTGCGCTCAACGCCACCGGCACCTACAGCGTCGGCATAAAAGACAGCGGTTATTTCCCGAATGTGACTGTTGATGTTTCTCCGGCCTCGTCCGGAACGTCTTCATCCGAAACCGGAGGCGGCGGGGGAGCATTATGGATAATCCACCAGACAATTGACGTCAATAAAGCGGTTCAATTCCTTCTTTCTAAGCAACTCGCCGACGGCTCTTTCGGTCAGCTTCTTTACACGGATTGGGCGGCAATCGCGCTCGCGGCGTCCGGAGGACCGACAGAAAAAATATCTTCCTATCTCAAATCGGCTGACGTAAGCGGTTTTTCTTCCGCGACGGACTACGAAAGGCACGCAATGGCGCTGATGGCCTTGGGAATTAATCCTTACAACGGCGCCTCAACCGATTTCATCCAAAAGATAGTGGACAAATTCGACGGCGCGCAAATCGGCGACGTATCGCTCGTGAACGACGACATTTTTTCACTCTTTCCGCTTATTAACGCCGGCTATTCCAAAAACGACGAGATGATTCAAAAAATCATTTCCTTCATTCTCGGAAAACAAAAAAGCGACGGTTCATGGGAGGGAAGTGTCGACTTGACCGCCGCCGCGATTCAGGCGCTGTCGGTTTTTGTCGGTTCGAACGGCGTTTCAGAGGCGCTGACGAAAGCGCAGTCCTACCTTTCTTCGCATCAAAACTCCGACGGGGGCTTCGGTTCCAGTTATTCCACCAGCTGGGCGATTCAGGCGATTTTATCAATCAACGGTTCGCCGACAGCGTGGCTTCAAAACAACAAAAATCCCAATGATTATCTTTTTTCCCTTCAGGCAGATGATGGGGG
The DNA here is from genome assembly GCA_027310625.1 of bacterium. Lineage (GTDB taxonomy): Bacteria > Patescibacteriota > Minisyncoccia > UBA6257 > 2-01-FULL-56-20 > JACQKT01. The sequence goes on along the minus strand of DAIDAM010000009.1, from coordinate 6,020 downwards.
AATTGAAAGCACTTCAACCGATACGAATTCGCGTATCTGGGCGACGTCATACGCGATTCCGGCCGTGCTCGGGAAAACCTGGTACGCCGTCTTGAAGCAATTTCCCAAACCTTCGTCGGCAAATTCTGTTGCGGGCGGCGGAACCGGCGGCTACTCCGCCGCGAACTCGACGAGTACGGCGAGTTCCTCATTGTCGGAAATTTCCGCGCAAAATGAATCGTCGTCGGCGAAAACGTCAGCTGCTTCTTCTTCGCCGATTTCCGAAATTTCTTCGCCGTCTTTTTCGACAACAACAGCGAGTTCTTCAAAAGCGAAGGTAATCGCGAAGAAAAACGCCGAAAAAACTAAAACGCCCGCCCTCAAACTTGCCGAAGAATCGAATTCCTCCACGCTCGCCGCGAGCGGTGCCCTTGGACCTAAAAAAGGGAAAAATACCTCGGCGCTCGCGAATGTTTCTTCTTTGGGAGGAAAAATTCTCGGATTTGTCGCCGGCGCCGTAAGTTCATTCTTCTCCGGCTTGTTTTCGGTCTTCGGTTTGGTAAGATAAAAGATGTCAACATTTTTTATCTTGTTCAGACAGCGCTCGGACAAAATGAAAAACTTTCACTTTGCATCCTCGTTCGTCGGAATAAAATAAAATGAGGAGCATTAAATAAATGTCAAAAAAATTCTTAATCTTTCTCTCGCTTCTTCTCGTTGCCGCCGGCGTTTTGGGAAGGTTTATCCCGCACTCCTGGAACATGACGCCGATTACGGCAATCGCGCTTTTTTCGTCGGTCTATTTGGGAATTCGTTATTCTCTTTTGATAGTCGCCGCGACGATGCTTATCTCAGATTTATTTCTCGGTTTTTACGACTGGCGGATTATGCTCTCGGTTTATACCGGATTCGCCGTCGCGGCTTTGATTGGCGTTTTGATTAAGAAATACAAAAATCCGCTGACGATTCTTCTCGGCGCCGCGTCGTCTTCGGTGTTTTTCTTTCTTCTCACAAACTGGGCGGTGTGGCAATTCGGGGCAATGTATGAACGTTCTTTCGCCGGCCTGATGGAATCGTACACGCTCGCGCTCCCGTTCTTCAGGAACATGCTTCTCGGCGACATTGCTTATACCGCAATTCTTTTCGGAAGTTTTGAACTTATCTCCGCGCTTTCAAGAAAATTTCGTCTCGGAATTTTTTTCCAAAGCCCCGTTTCGAAAAAATCCGTTGAAGCCGACGCCTGGTTGGACAGCAGTCTAAAATAAAATCGGTTATTACACGGAGGGGAATGATTTAGCGGCGTCTGTTTGAAATTGAAAACGTTTTTACCAGAACCGCCGGCACCGCCTGCGCCGATGCTTCAGCTGGCGGCAAATTCTTTTGTTTTGTTTCCTGTAAAGATGCAATATCGTAACAATCCTTTCTTGGCCATTTTATAGTATTCGTAGCCAGCGGTAGTGTTGATGAAAAATTTTTGTAACCCGAAAAACTTTACGAGCTTGTACGGCCAAATTGATAGTTTGTGCAGCCGATAAAATGACGGGCGGATATTTTCGGTTATATTCTGCTCTTTTACATTTTCAAACCCGATGCTTCTTATAACTCCTGTAAATTGATCATGCCGGAAATCTTTCAAGCCCATCATTGCCGAACCTTCTATTACAACGTCAAGCATCTTCTTCTCCCACGGCGAAAATTTTTCATCGGGCGCAAGAGTGTATTCAAAGAAGGCAATCTTGCCGCCGGGCTTCAAAATCCTAAAAAATTCCTTCAGTGTTTTTCGGATGTCGGGTGAGTGAGAAAGTGTTTCGGTGGTATAAATCGCATCAAAATAGTTATCCGCAAAAGTGGTTGCTGAATAATCCATTAGCTGGTAATTGGTTTTGTCCTGAACGCTTGCGTTTTCGGCCAGCTCCTGCGCCCGTTTAACCTCAAATGGGACAATCGTTATGCCAAAAATTTTCGGGCCGTATTTTTTCGCAAGGTAGGCGGACACCACGCCTTGCCCGCAACCGGCATCTAAAATGATTTGATCTCCTTTGAGATCTAAATTTTTTGCAACTAAATCTTGAAGCAAAATTTGTGCTTCTTTCTCTGGTATATCCGGTTTTCCGGTCGGATAAAAACCGAAATGTTTTGAACCCCAGAGGATATGATCGAAACCCCATTTTGTTTCGAGGCGTGTGTAGTATTTCACTACTTTTTGCTGGTCGCTGTTCATAGCAAATACTCAAATGGAAATGATGAAGATTTTAAGGATTTCTGCCGTTATTTGATTTCGCCTGAATTCAAAATGGCTTGAATTTTTGGCAAAAACCGACCGGCGAGCCCGCGTAGCGGGCAAGCCATTTCCCATCTGGCGGTGGGTGGAGGAATCTCACTTGATTGAAACCCAGTGGTTTCAACGCTCGTCTGTTCAGAGTGGATATGCCTCCGGCGGGCGAGTGCGATGCTGTGTTAAAGTTCTACGCGGTGTATTTTAAAAATAGCTCGAACGGAATTCTGTCCTCGTCCCGCTTCGCGGGACTCGGATGGGGCGGACGGGCAAAATGAATTTTCGAATGAAGATTAACAATTTCAAGTTTTTATTAAGTTAAGCATACCTCAATTCAGACAATTTTTCAATTTGAAATTGATGAAAAAATTATTTGTCTTTGGCGGCAAATTCTCGCTCTTTGAATTCAGAAAAAGAAAGTGCCAGTTGTTCGGGACAACTGGCAAACCCATGTTCGTTCACGTCGCTTCTCGCGGCGGTCTATTGAAGAACAGCCACGCATTGAAAATGTACAGCGAGACACCGGCGAGAGCGAAGTACGGAATGAGCAGAAACCACTCGCGGAGAGCCGGGATCGCGAGTAACAAGCTGCTCAACGCCACCGCAGCGAACCCGAGGTCGAGAAAGCGTCCACGGCGTCCCATGTTGAAAACGCCGTAATGCTTTGCCCGACGAGCCGTGTCATTGTAGTAGATCGCGAGCCACGGCATGATTCCAAGGAATAGAACCAAAGCCGCGAAGATCACACGAATCCACCGAAAAGCGGTCTCCACTTCCGGCGCCAGGACATCAGATGTCGCTGTGAGGTCTCCCACAACGAAGACCACAAACGATACGCCGATGATACCCACAAGGTTCGCGGCATTCAGCCCAGCGGCACTCATGGTTTTGGAGCCCTCGAAGTCGGCCCCGGCTTCTTCGCGCCGTTTACCTTCGGTGAGTGAATCCCAACGCCTCTTCCATTCCGCGTTCAACTCCTCTCCCATTCTCAGCATCGCTTCAATCCGAAAAATGACACTGATCATGATCATAATCGCAAGGAACGCGCCAGCCATTTCGCCCATAACTATCTCCTTTCCTCTGATTTCAATGGTACTTCCGAGGTACTTCCGAAGCCACGGAACGCCAATTTAACATTATTCCTACAAAAAGTCAAAGAGCGGCGTTGAGCCGCTTCTTGGAAAAAATCAGAATGAAAAAATTTCTTTTGCTCCTTCGCTTGAAAAATCCCATCTGGCGGTGGGTGGAGGAATCTCACTTGATTGAAACCCAGCGGTTTCAACGCTGTCCGCCCAGGGCGGACGAGCTGCTTCCGCATCGGGAAAACTTCCGTTTTCCCGACCCCTTTCACGTTCGAACCTCCGATCCCGTTTCCGGGAAACCGCATTTTCCGCCCGGGGCGGACTCGTCTCTGGCGGGCGAGTGCCCTATAAGAGAATGCAGAGCGGTGGGTGGAGGATTCGAACCTCCGATCCCGTTTCCGGGAAACCGCATTTCGAGTGCGGCGCGTTAGACCACTCTGCCAACCCACCGCTCTGCATTCTCTTATAGCAATTAGTTTTTTAAATATCCGAATCTGTTCCTGATTTGTTTTCTTCCGACCCCTGATTTTTAAAATAACTCTCTTTTTCTGGCACCAGTATAACTATCAAACCTTTCTGTTTCAATTATTGTCCATGGCCGACCTGATTTCGTAGATTTCACCGAACCATTGTTGTGATGCGCAAGACGAACATCCGGAGTATTTTCACGCGAGGAACCTACATAAAACTTCTTTAATCTCGGGCTGAATAAAATATAAACTATAGCCATTTTTTAGCATTTTCCGCCCGAGGCGGACCCGCCTCCGGCGGGCGAGTCGGGCGCTTTCGGCCACTCTGCCAACCCACCGTGTCTCGCCATCGGCGGACGTGTGCCCTCGGGAAGAATCGAACTCCCATTTTATCCTCCCGCCCGCCTGACTTGCATTTGTGTCCCCGGCAGGAGTTGAACCCGCATCTCTTCCTTAGGACGGAATAGCTCTATCCATTGAGCTACGGGGACGTCAGGCAAGTCGGGCAGGTAGGACGGATCTGTTCTATCCGTTGAACTACGGGGGCATTTATGTGCCGCGGGAGGGAATTGAACCCCCGACGCCAGCCTCTTCAGGGCTGCGCTCTACCACTGAGCTACCGCGGCGTGATTATTTGAAAAAACTTTGACGGCAGATTAAAATGATATCTCATTAAGCATTCTACTGCAAGGAAAACCGGGCCTATAGTATAACGGTAGAACGTATCCATGGCATGGATAAGGTCGGGGTTCGATTCCCCGTAGGTCCACACGCTGCATCTGCGACACAAATCAAATGAAAAAATCCGAATACATTTTGAAAAGTTTTTTGAGCGCAGCCGGAGTTTTCATTTACGTCGGCGCCGTCGCCTGGCTGGGATTCAACAGCCAGAATATTTTCGGCAAGCAGCCGACTTTTCTGATGCCGCTTTTCGTTTTGCTTCTTTTTGTAATCTCAGCGCTGATAACCGGAATGTTGGTTTTGGGAAAACCGATTCACCTTTACCTCGGCGGCCTTAAAAAAAAATCTTTCGTTCTTTTGTTTTCGACGCTCGGCTGGCTGGTTTTGTTCGCGCTCTCAGTCGCCGTTTTCCTTTTGACGAGATATTGAGATGAATCCCGTTAGAGACAAACACTCCAACAATTTCGCGGAAATAATTACAAGCAGAAAAAAATGAAGATTTTTTCCAAGTGGCCGCGCGTTGCGGTTGTCTAAAGACAACCTGTCTCTAACGGGATGAATTTACCAAGGCATATCGTTTTGATTCCCGACGGCAACAGGCGGTGGGCTAAAAAGAAAGGCCTGCCGTCGTTTTTGGGGCACCGTGAGGGAGCGAAAAATACGGAAAAAATACTCAAAGCCGCGCTGGATTTGGGCATAGAAAATTTCACATTCTGGGGCTCGTCGGTTGACAACATCGCCAAGCGTTCCCCGCAGGAAGTTAAATTTCTTCTGAAAGTATTCGAGATTTATTTCAAGAAATTGGCCAAAAGCAAGTACGTGCATGAAAACGGAGTCAGAATAAACGTTTTCGGCAGATGGAAAGAAATGTTTTCGCCGTCCGCGAAAAAAGCGATCCAGTCAGCAATAGACAAAACAAGAAAATACAACAAGTGCGAACTTACTGTTCTTCTTGCTTACAGCGGAATGGACGAGATGACAAGCGCAATCCGAAATATTGTTAAACTATCCGCCAAAGGCGGATCCCTGCCCGACGGCGGGCGTGGCGCCTCGGGCGGAAAATCTCGAAACTCGAAACTCGAGATTGACGGCGATTTGATAAAGCAAAATCTCTGGACGAAAAATTTGCCTCCGGTGGATTTGGTCATCAGGACGGGCGGCGAGCCGCACTTGTCGAGCGGGATGATGATGTGGGACGTCGCCGACAGCCAACTTTATTTCACGGACACGCTTTATCCCGATTTCTCTGTTGCGGAATTTCAAAAAGCGATACAGAATTACGCAAGAACCGAAAGGAGAATGGGCAAATAAGGGCCGTTAGCTCAGTGGCAGAGCACTTCATTTGCAATGAAGGGGTCAGCGGTTCAAATCCGCTACGGTCCACAACTGAACTCGTCTTCTAATCAATACCTTGGAAACACTTTGTTGATAATGCCTGTAGCGGCGTACGCAAACCTAGGCCAGAATGCAGCCGTTTCCCGTTGTAGTAAGGGATGTATTCGGCAAGCGCTTTGTTGAGATCGTTGACAGTTT
>DAIDAM010000005.1 GCA_027310625.1 bacterium | reverse complement strand
GAACTTGCGGCGTTTGTGGCCTACTACCTTCTTGCAACGCTCGGAAATTTCAAATATCAGCTTTACACGCAACTTTTTCTCTTGCCAAGTTTGCTTTCCTATCAAACGCTTAAAATTCTTGTTCTCTCCGGCGCGCAATTTTTTATAACGATTTACGCTTTCGTGCGCTGGTATTACGAGTCGTACGTCATCCGCCCCGGACACATTTCGCACCGCTCGGGAGTTTTTTTCAAAAAAGAGAGAACGGTGCCGCTTGATAAGTCCGCCGCTCTCACCGTTTCTTCGGGCCCGCTCGGAAAACTTCTTCATTACGGCTCGGTCCGCGTGGAGAACTCCAATTACAATTCCCTTGTTCTTGCGGATATTTCCCGCCCCGAAAAGCAGTTGAGGATATTGCAGAATTTTGCCGACCCTCAAAGCCGGCATTTCGGCGAAGAACCGGAAGTTTTCGATTTGATTTCGGAAAGCGAACACGAACGTCTGGAATTCAAGGCGACGCTCCGCTTTGACGAGCGGAACGGCGGAATAAATAAAGACCTTGAAAAGGCGACGATGAAAACGATTGCCGCTTTCATGAATTCGAACGGCGGTCATCTTATCATCGGCGTCGGCGACCTGCCCCGACTTTCGTCCGGCGAGGCGAACGGCAGGGAAGTTATCGGACTGGAAAACGATTATCAAACGCTGAACAGGAAAGACAGCGACGGCTTCGAAAATCACTTCACGCAGATTTTCAACAGAATGATCGGCCCCGAGTTCAGGGGCTTGATACGCCTCAGGTTTCAATCAGTTGATGACCGCGATGTCTGCGTAATTCAGGTGCTTGCGAGTTCAAGACCAATATACCTTCGTTCCGAGGGCGAGGAACACTTTTACGTCCGCACTGGCAACGTCACAACGCCGCTCAAATTAAGCGAGGTGGAATCGTATTCCGTGTCTCGCTTCCCGCGCCGCTCTGCAGGTCTGCGCGTTTGAAATTTAGGATTTATAACTCAAAATTTTTTCGAAACTGCACTCGCAGGGCATTTTGTGACATTCGTGACAATTGTTTGAAAAATGCGCGGATATTTCTTTTGCGGCGTCGATGCCCGAAGAATTGAACACACCGAAAAAACAGGAGATTAAATCGGCCGCTTCCGCTTTCACCTGGTCGAAGTTCACGCTGTCTCTTGCGCCGCGGTAAGCGAGAATTTTTTCTGAGAGTTCGCCCATTTCTTCGGCAAGGTGTAACCCGGCATGCTCCAGCGTGCGCCTTGAGGAAGGATAAATTTCCTCAAACATTTTCTGGAAATCGGCAATCGTTTTCGGCCGGCGAGTTTCGTCGGGGACGATGTTTTGCCGCTTACCAATTTTATTTTCTTTGCAGACGCAAGGGCGCGCTCCGCAGTAAGAACACAAATAGGGAAATCTCTTCTATACCTCGTCTTCGGCATTTACATGCAGCTGATTCAAAAAAGACATAAACCAACTCAGCGAAATCATCATGTTGGTTTTTGTTTTTTCGCGGTCTCCTTTCCTGATGCCCTTCAATCCGCGCATTAAAAAACGCTCGATGTTGGCGAGCATATCGGATGTCGAGAAATGCCGGTCATTTGAAACGCCGTAGATGTCCTTGACGATTTTTTGGTATTCGGAAAAGGTCGGATTTTCTTTAAGCGAAGCCATATTTTTATTATTGTCTTGATGATAAAACTTGTTTTGCCGCGCGGCAAATTGTTCGCGGATTTGATTCTCCGCGTAACCACGTTTTATGCGGGGGACAAGAAACAGAGAGCGGCCGGACTTTCGTCTAGCCGCTTTGCGGGACACGATGTTTCATTAGCCCCACCATCTACCGGTTCTGAGGTAGTGCCTTGTGGCTCTCTGCGCCTCCCGCGGGCATCTGCACTCCCGCACCTCCGTTCTTCTTTTCGGCGTTCTTGTTGTTATCTGTAGGGCGCTTACGGCCGGGTCTTGTGCGTCCGGCTCTTCAAGAACTTCCTCAAGGTGGACTCTTTCACAGAGTTGTCCACCCATCATGAAGTGCTCTACAAGAAGCTCGCGAGTTTTCATGTTTGCCCCCGTTTTTCATTTGAATTCCTGAATTTCTCCGTGCCGTTATTTTTTTAAGCTGCTTTTTTATTTACTTAAATTATACCGCGGCCGCGGAATTTTTCCGCGCTTTTATGCACAGGCGGAGAAAATTACGATAAATTCAAGGTGTTAATTGTAAGTAACCGCCTCGATGTTGTTGCCGTCGGGGTCCAAAATGAACGCCGCGTAATAGTCCGGGCTGTAATCTTTTCGCAATCCGGGCTTGCCGTGGTCTTTGCCTCCGGCTTGGAGCGCCGCTTTATGAAAATCGCGCACCATCTTTCTCGTTCTTGCCCTGAAAGCGATGTGAGTTTTCTGCACGCGCGGTTTTTTCACAATCCAGAAGCTCGTGTGGCCTTCGGCCATGAACCCCGCCGCATCTTTGAAATCGTAATTTAGTTTGTACTTCAGCGGTTTCAGGGCGGCGAGGTAAAACTTTTTCGCTTTTCTGAAATCTTTTACCGGAACGGAAACGTGTTCAATCATATCTTCCAAAGTTTAGCAAAATCATGGGAAAACAGCGACTGTTGACAAAAAGTCAACGATCGCCGGAAGCAGGAAATTTACAAAAGATTTAATTGAACCGATGTCTATTCATTGTTCCCTAAAAGGGAACAATCATAGATGGCGGTTTTTTAGAGATTAATTGAGTCCGTTCAGTCGAAAATCGAAATCAAGTATTTGTCGATTTCGCTCTGGGTCCAGTTGTAAAAATATTCGCCTTTGTTGCGGAGCGCGGTGGCGAGTGCTACGCCGACGAATCTCCATTGCCACGGCTCAAAAGTATAGTAAACATTATTTTTTGGATAGGAAAGTACGAATCCGTACCTGTAGGCGTTATTTGTCAGCCACGAATAAGCGGACGATTTTTCAAAGTCCTGCGCCAAGTTGGTGACTCCGGGAGACGCGAAATCCGCCGCCGTGCCGAGCTGATGTTCGGAGTATCCCTGCGCGGCGATAAATTGGTTCGCTGTTCCCGCCCCATATGTTGTGTCATAACCCGTTTTTATATTTTTTTGTTCATAGAAAGACCTGTATGCCGATAGAACTTTAATGGTCACGCCGTCCCGCTTCGCGGCTTCGATCATTCCGACAAGATAGGGGAGGGCGCCGGAATGAATGAGTTCGGCTTTGTTTTTGTTGTAAATGTACTGCGGGTCTATCGCGGAAAGCGATGGCGGAACGTAATTTTCGTTCAAAAAATAAACTTTGGAATATTTTTTGAGGAGTTGCGGGTCGATCTCGCTTAATTTTTTGAGCGCGCCGACGGTGCCCGAGAGGTCGTTGATGGTCGCCTGGAATTGATTGTTTCTGTTTTGCTCGGCTTGCAATATTTGCGAGAGAGCGGAGTTCTCGTTTGTCGAACTCGCGAGTTCGGCCGTCGTGGAAGCAAGAACCGCCTGAAAATCGGCATTTTCTTTTTGCAGTTCCAGTATCGCTTTCTGGAGAGCGACGTTTTGATTATGCAGTTTCCAATAGGCGTATCCGGCGCCGAGGATTACGATGGCGGCAATTGTTGCGCTGGCGAGCAATAAATTTTTTGAAGGTATTATTCTGCTCATTTAGTGAACAATGGATTTCTACGGAATATAATTTCTTTAGGGACTAAATAATTTCCTCAACTTTTCCAGTTTATTTTCGTCTAACCGCGCTTTCAGTATTTTATTAATAATTTCTTTTTCATAAAAATTCTTGTCGGAGGATAATTTCAGAAATTCGTCGAAAGTTACCGGCTTTAAGGTTATTTTTTCTCCCGCATCGAGATTGGGTTCGGCAACTTTCTTTAGTCCCTTGGCGACAAATGTGTACACAGCCCAGTCGATTTTGCTGAGGGGTTGCTGTGCGTCCCAAAGGATAAATTCATCAGCCGCATAACCGCTTTCCTCTAGTAGCTCTCGCTCGGCTGCCGCCAAAACATCTTCGCCTTCATCCACGCGTCCACCCGTGGCGCCAATAAACGTCTTTTTGCCGGGCTGTTCCTGTTCGGTTAAAAGTATTCTGCCGTCGGGGAGTATCGGAAACACAACAACGGTGTCCTGTCGTTTCAATTTTTCGAATACAGTTTTGCTCCCATCGAAAAGCTCTTGTTCCCATTGATAAACGTCAAACAGTTTTCCGCTAAAAACTTTTTCAGCGTTTTTCGGGATGGGCTGTTTGGATTCAGGGCGTTTTATAACCATACTATGCGTGAGAATCTAATGTCAGTGCCGACAAATCAACTTTTCTGCGCTCTTCTCCGAAGAAACGGGAATCGAAACACCATAACTCCGTCGGGATAATTCTATAAAAATTCCATTCCGCATTTTCTCTTAAGTGTTCGTCAACCTTTGTTTTGTAATCAATTTTTCTCGGACTACGGCCGTAATAACAGCGCGCTGCCTCCTCGACGTCTCGGCGCGAAATTAAATGTTCTGCCATGCCTTTTAGCTGTAAGCCGAGTACGTCTCCTTTTGGCCCGGGAAAACGTTCAGTTTTAAAGATAGCAACCGAAACTTTGTTGTCTCTTAAAATGTTTTGCGAATGTTTAGATCGCGGCATTGATACAAAATACAAAATCAATTTCTCGCTGTATCCAAATTGGACAGGGCAGGTCCAACTGCCATCGTTGCCTAAAGTCGAAAGCGCCATAAATTCCGTTCTGTCCAAACCTTCTTTAATTTCCTTATTCCAGTCGAAATTTTGCATAAAATATTTTATCCCAAGTTTTCCGCTAGACAAACCTCAAGGGGAACCATCGCAAATGGAGAGTATCTCATTTCCGAGTAGGCGCGGATGAAAGATTTTATGAGTCTGACGGTTTTTTGAACGTCGGCTTCCATGGAAAGTTTTTTCAGCTTGACGATTTCGTCGCTCGTCAGTTCCGAATGGAAAATTTTTTCCAAACCGGGATTCAGTTTGAGTGACAGAACTTTCCTTAAATAATGTATTAAATCTTTTGCAAGCTGGACGAGGTTGTGCCCTTCTTCGTTGAGTGCCGCGAGATAATCAAGCGCGCCTTTCAAATCATTTTTTATTACGAGCGAGGCGAATTCCTCGACTTTTTTGAGGCCGACGCGGCCGGTGAGACGTTCGGCGGTTGCCAAATCGATTTTGGAATTGAAAGACGCGATCTGGTCGAGGAGCGATTCGGCGTCCCGCAAACTTCCTTCGCCCGCGGCGGCGACGAGTTCCAGCGCCGCCGGTTCGATTTCTATTTTTTCGGCTCTGGCGATTGCCGAAAGTTTTTCCATAATTTTCGTTTTCGGAAGTTTTTTGAAAAGAAAGCGCTGGACGCGGGAAGTTATCGTCGCGGGAAGTTTTTCGTATTCCGTCGTCGCCAGCACGAGCACGGCGTGTGCCGGCGGTTCCTCCAGAGTTTTCAAAAGCGCGTTGAAGGCGGCGCCGGTGAGCATGTGCGCTTCGTCAATGATGTAAACTTTATATTTTCCGCCGACGGGAGCGGTTTGGATGCTTTCCTTTATGTTTCTTATTTCGTCTATGCCGCGGTTGGAAGCTGCGTCGATTTCAATGACGTCGAAAGAGGTGTTGGAATCTATTTCTTTGCACGAACGGCATTCGTTGCAGGGTTCGCCGATTCTGGCGAAGGCGACGTCGGAATGACGTTTTTCGCAATTCAGCAATTTTGCAATCAGGCGCGCCGTTGTCGTTTTGCCCGTGCCGCGCGAACCGTAAAAAAGGTAGCCGTGCCCCAGCCGGTTTCCGGCGGCGGCGTTTTTCAAAATCTCCACGTTTGTTTCCTGACCGATGAGTTCGGAAAATTTTTTGGGGCGATATTTTCTATATAAAGCCAAAGCCATATTGCAGAATTATAAGCAAAAAATTTCCTTAAATCCAAATTTTTACTTTTTTATTTTTTTATGCTATAATTACCCCCGACAAAATACAGCAAGGAACATCGGTGGGTTACTTAGTGACGTAGCAACGGCGCAAAAGCAACCATCCCCTCCGATTTTACGAAAATCTGAATAGGACTTTTGTGAAACTCGGGGAAAACACTGATTTCTTCGAGTTTTTTGTTGAGAAAGGTCGATTTATCAATTGTTGACAAAAAGTCAACAATCACAAATGGATAACTACAATTTTGGTAGGACTAAAGAGAGTTTGGTTGCTCAATACCTGATATCAAAAGGATTTGTAAATGTTAAGCTAGCCATGGGCAGCCGTGGAGTATTTGATGTGGCTGGACAATACGCAGATGGGCGATGGATTCTTGTTCAGGTAAAAGCTTCGCGACCCGCAGTTGCAGCGCCGGTTATTACTTCTGACGAGAAAAGAGGACTCCGCTCATTTGCTGTAAATAACGGCCATGAAGCCTGGGTTGCCTATATCGTTGGTACCGATATCGAGTGGGAACGAGTGGCTTAAAAATCTAAAATTACTCAAAAGCGGTTGTTTTTGTGCTGAAAATCGAGCATAATTTAAGCAAATTATGCTCAAAAACCGCACCCTGTTTTTCGGCGACAATTTGGAGATTTTGCGGGAGAAAATTCCCGACGAGAGTTTTGGTTTGAAGAACTTCTAAATAATAAAAAACCAGAAGTTCCGCTTTTGGCTTTGAACTATTATAAAGAGGCGAAAGAATCAAAAAGGGATAGGAAAAATATAGATTTAGGGATATAGTTTACTTCATGAAATTGCTGTTGGGCGGGATTCTTGCGGTGTTCGGCGGTGCCGTATTTTTTTTATTTTTTTATCCTAAAACGGCCGTAGTTCAGAATCAGCAATCGGGAAACAATATACAGGCGGGGGGAGTTCTCGCCGTTCCCGAGGCGACTGGACCAACCTCTTCCGCCGCGACAAGAAACGGCGCTGTGTCGGACATAGGATTTCAAGCGAAACTGAACAACCCTCCGGAGGTAGTGAAAGCGCTTTACGCCACCGGCTGGTCGGCGGGCTCGCGCGAGAAAATTGACTATCTTACAAACATAATCGAAAGCCGCGGACTGAACGCCATTGTCATTGATATCAAAGATTACTCCGGGTACGTGTCTTACGATACGGACATTCCCGAAGTCAAAGAAAGCGGGGCGGAAGGAGAGTTGAGAATTTTGCGTCCGAACGAGCTCATCAAGCGGCTGCACGACAAAAACATTTACGTTATCGGCAGAATCACCATTTTCCAGGATCCGATTCTTGCAAAAGCGCATCCCGAGTGGGCGCTCAAAAATAAAAACACCGGAAAAACATGGAAGGATAACCGCGGGCTTTCGTGGATGGATGCGGCGGCGAAACCGGTTTGGGATTACAACATCGCCATCGCGAAAGACGCTCTCAACCGCGGGTTTGACGAAATAAATTTTGACTACATCCGTTTCGCCTCCGACGGGGACTTGAGCGCGATTGGCTACCCCTTTTGGGACGAAAAAACGCCGCGCCGCGGAGTAATCAAAAATTTTTTCGCCTATCTCAGAGAACGGCTTTCGGACGCAAAGCTTTCCGTGGACCTTTTCGGACTTTCAACGATAGACACGTGGGACGATTTGGGGATAGGGCAGGTGATTGAGGACGCTTACCCTTATTTCGATTACGTTTCTCCCATGGTTTATCCGTCGCACTACGCTTCGGGGTTTATGGGATACAAAAACCCGGCGAACTACCCCTACGAAGTCGTTAAATATTCTATGGAGCAGGCGCTCAAGCGGCTTATGGTGGAGACAAGTGACCAGAGACCAGAGACCAGTTCCGCGACATCATCAGTCATCAGTAATCAGTCATCGGTTATCAGTTATCGCGCCAAGCTTCGTCCCTGGCTTCAGTCCTTCGACTTGGGCGCGGTTTATACAAGTTCAATGCTTCAGAAGCAAATAGACGCCGTTAATGAAGTTTTTGCTACCTCGACGGACAAATTCGGCGGATGGTTTTTATGGGACCCGGCGAATAATTATAAGAGTTTTAAGTGACCGGTGACCAGCGACCAGCGACAAGAAACGAGAAACATGACCGATGACTATGACCATGACTACATACGAGCTGAAAACTGAAAAATTTCAGGGGCCGCTTGAAAAACTGCTTGAACTCATTGAAGAAAAAAAGCTTGAAATAAGCGAGATAAGTTTGGCGGAGGTGACGGCGGATTTTCTCGAGTACCTTAAAGCGCTGACCGACGCGGATTCACCCTCCCAAATTTCCGCTGGAAATTTGGGAGGGCAAGCGCAGACAAACGCAGAATCAGATAAAAATTTCAGCGTAAGTCAGCGAGTTTCTCGCGAAATGATGCGCCTTGTGGCCGATTTTATAGCGGTGGCGAGCCGTCTTGTTCTTATAAAATCGAAGTCGCTTCTTCCGGGTGCGAAACTGACCGCGGACGAGGAAACGGAAATCAGGGACTTGGAGGAAAGATTAAAACTCTACAGGGCGCTGAAACCGGCAATGAAACTTCTCAACAACTCGTGGCAAAAAAACGGAATGGAGTTGGGCAGACCGTATTTTTTGAACGCGCTTTCTTCGTTCGCCGCTTCCGGTGTCCGCTTCGCCGGAGCTTCAGCGAGGCAGGGGGAAATTTTCTATCCCGGTTCAAATTTATCCCTTGATTCGGTGACGGTCGCGGCGGAAAAAATTGCCGACGTCGTCCGCAAGCTGTCTTCCGAAGAGGAAACTCTTTCTGAAGAAATCGTTTCCGTGGAGAAAAAGATAAAAGAAATATTGGAACGCCTTCAAAAGTTCAGCGAGTTAAGTTTCAAGGAAATTTCCGGCACAAAGCCGCGCTCGGAAATAATCGCCGCCTTTCTTGCGATTCTTCACATGGCGCATGAACAGGTCATTTTTCTTGAGCAGAGAGCGCACTTTTCTGATATTATGATTAAAAAGCAGCAGTCATCAGCATGAATCAGCCAGAATCCGCATAAATCAGCGTTGGCGAAGTGTAGCAAATATTTACCGCTGATTAATGCTGATGTTGCTGATTGATGCGGATAAATTATTATGAACATCGAACAAAAGCTTGCCGAACTGGAGGCGCTCCTTTTTATAAACGGGGAGCCGCTCTCGCATAAAAAGGCGGAAAAAATGCTCGATTTGAAGAAAGACGAGCTTGGCGGGCTTCTTGATGAGTTTGATAAACGGCTTTCGGAGAAAAGCAGGGGGCTTGCGCTCGTTCGCGACGACGAGAAAATTCAGCTTGTCACCAAGCCGCAGTTTTCAAAAATTCTTGGGAGTTTCGTGAAAGAGGAATTGAGCGACGACCTTACGCCCGCGAGCTTGGAGGTGATGGCGATAATCGCTTATCTTGGTCCTGTTTCCCGCGCGGAGATAGATTACCGGCGGGGCGTAAATTCTTCTTTCACGATAAGAAATCTCATGATTCGCGGTCTCGTTGAAAGATTTTCCGACACCAATCATCTGCAATCCTTCCTTTACAAGCCGACTTTCGAATTTTTCAGGCATATGGGAGTGAAGGGAAAAGAAGAACTTCCCGATTATGAAAAACTGCGCGCCTCTCTTTCAATTTCCGAAAAAGCTGATAGCGAAATAGTCCAGTAAGGAAATGAATCCTGCTAGAAACACCGCAACTATGATTTCAGGAAGATTCTTCATAATTTTGCAAAGAAAGTCGTATAACCGCAGAAGCGGCAAGTTTACGGTCGCCCAGGGCGACCTGTTTCTAACAGGATGAATTCATACAACAAGATTTTTTTCGTTTTTCTGGCCGTTGCGCTCGCGATTGTCGGAAGCGGCTTCGGCAAAACAGGCAACGGCAAAGAAAATGGCGAGGTATCTTCCTTTTACGAAAAGTTTAGTTACGGGCTGGAACAGAAACCCGTGGCGGAGGCAAAGCCCGCCGTGATAACGGACAATTCCGAGACGGGAGAAACGAAAATTGACGCAAGTTACGGCGAGCAATCCGGAAAAGGGAATTACGGCAACATTTTTGAAAACGGAGCCCTGCTCAAACCCGATTTGCTGTCGTTTATTGACGCTTTTCAAAAAGTCGGAGGCGAACAAGCGCCGCAGATAAGCGGAAATTTTGCCGCAGTCGCCGACCTGAAAACCGGACGCAATTATTTTGAGGAAAACGACGCTTTTCGCTGGCCTGTTTCCTCAATTGCGGAGCTTATGGCCGCCGTAGTTGCCGCGAAAAAAAACGACCCCGCGCTCAAAATAACGTTTCCTTCCGGCGAGACCTATTCCCTCGGCGATGCCGTTGCCGCGATGCTCATGGGTTCGAAAGCCGGCGCGGCGGAAGCGATAGCGAACGCTTACGGCAAATCCGATTTTGTGGCGGAAATGAATGCGACCGCGAAGGAGTTCGGAATGTATTCCACAAATTTCTCCGACCCGGCGGGACTATCAGCCGGAACCCAGTCCACCGTTCTTGATTTGGAAAAACTCGCCTTCAACATATATCTCAATTATCCGAAAATATTTGAGACGACCAAAAAGAAAAGCGTTTACGTGACCGAACTGAATTCGAAGAAAATCAAACTTCTTTCAAACGCGAACTCCTTTGCCGGAACTTCCGGGTTCGTCGGCGGCAAGGCCGGCTCTGCGGACGACGGAGGCGCGAACATCCTCTCAATTTTTTCTTACAGAGGCAGACCTGTTTTGGTTATAATTTTAGGCAGTAGCGACGGATTCGGCGAAACGGAAAAGCTTATGGACTGGTTCGGCAACAATTACAAATAAAATGAACACGGTGATTTTTGAATCCATACGCGTGATGACGCTTACGGCGATTTCTTTCATGGCGGCGCTGCTTATCACGCCCTTGTGGTACGGGTTTATAAAAAAACATCATGTCCGAAAGCAAATAAGGGAAAAGGACAATACTCCGGTCTTCCATAAATTCCATGAGAAGAAAGCCGGCACGCCCACGGCGGGCGGCGTGATTATCTGGGGAACGGCGCTCATTATCGCTTTCGTCTTTCTTGTTTTGTCCGCTTTTTTTGACGGCAGATGGGATTATTTCAATTTCGTCAGCCGCGCCGAAACATATCTCCCACTCGCGTTTCTTTTTCTCGCCGCTTTCTTCGGGCTTGTTGACGACTGGCTCGGCGCCTTGGGAATCGGCGGCGCGTCCGGCGGGGGGCTGAAAGTAAGATACAAAATTGTCCTTTATCTTATACTCGCGTCAATCGGCGCCTGGTGGTTTTACTTCCGCCTCGGCTGGGACGTCCTTTACATTCCGTTTGTCGGCAATGTCGCCATCGGGCCGTGGTACATTCCCATTTTTATGTTCATCATCGTCGCCAGCGCGTTTTCAGCGAACGAGACCGACGGCTTGGACGGGCTTTTGGGCGGAGTGTCGCTTTTCGCTTTCGTGTCACTGACGACCGTCGCCTTTGTCCTCGGGCGCTACGACCTTGCCGCTTTCGGCGGCGTGATGATCGGAGCGCTCCTTGCTTTTCTTTGGTTCAACATTTATCCGGCAAAGTTTTTTATGGGCGACACGGGTTCAATGTCGCTCGGCATCACCATCGGCGTCATTTCCATGCTTACGAACACGGCGCTTTTCCTTCCGTTTTTTGTCCTTATTTTCGTTCTGGAGTCGCTTTCAGTGATAATCCAGCTCGCGAGCAAAAAATTCCTCGGAAGAAAAGTTTTTCTTTCCACGCCGATACATCATCACTTTGAAGCGCTCGGCTGGCCGGAATCGCAGGTGACGATGCGCTTTTGGATTGTATCGGCGGTCTCGAGCGCGCTCGGTTTGGCGCTGTTCTTCCTCTCAAGATTCTCCTGAATTGACGCGGCGGGTGTCTTCGGATTATGATTTTTTCACCGAGCTTTCGGTGCCCTTGAAAGAGGTTCTGTATGCAGATTGACATAGTGGAAACGGATAAGGAGCAGAGGCAGTTCTGTCTCGGACTGCTCAACAAAGTGGAAAAAAGAATCCGCTCTGTTGTGAGCCACGAGGATGATGTGAAAAGGTTGATAATCCTCGTCATCCATGACCTTTTCACGCCTGTTCTCGCAAGGAGCGGCGGCCAGTACTGCCGCCCGCTCGGGAACGGCATTTCCGAGAACGTCTTCGTCAGTCGGCTGGCGGACGAAGCGTCGCAGGAGATGAAATCGTTTTCAAGGAACGCCGAGGAATCCAGGTGCCTGCTCTGGAGGTTTGTGGAGATGCTCGCAGGGCAGATGCGTATGAATTCCTGGTCCGCGTACCTGGAGAGCGGCGGTCAGCCCGACGCCGCCTGAAGCTGTTCCAGCGCGTCACTGCCTCCATTTTCGGAGAACCTCCTGCCCCCAGCGGGAGGTCTTTTTCTTTGCCATAATCTCTCGCCGGTGCTAAACTGGGGCAATAATGCCGTGAATGATGAATAAAGAATTATGAATTCTGGGATTTACAAGAAAATTATTAGATCCATTATTCGTTATTCATAATTCATTATTCGATTTTCGATGCTCCAGTCAAAACTTTTCACGAAGGTAGAAAGAAAATTTCCGAAGGACGAGGAAGCGCCGAACGCGCGTCTTTTGGAGAGAGGAGGATTCGTTTACAAAAATTCCGCCGGCGTTTATTCCTATCTGCCGCTCGGCTGGCGCGTGATTAAAAAAATTTCCGAAATCATCAGGGAGGAAATGGACGCTATCGGCGGCCAGGAGGTTTTAATGTCGGCGCTCCACGACAAACGCTATCTCAAAGCCACCAACCGCTGGGACGTGGATGTCGTTTTCAAAGTAATCAGCGGAGGCGAGAAAGAGCCGTCGTTCAACATCAGCTGGACGCACGAAGAGGTAATCGCCGAAATCGCCAGGAAATACGTGAATTCCTACCGCGATTTGCCCTTTGCCGCTTATCAAATTCAGACGAAATTCCGCCACGAGCCGCGCGCCAAATCGGGACTGCTCCGCGGGCGGGAGTTTTTAATGAAGGATTTGTACAGCTTTCACGCCGACGAAAAGGATATGTACGATTACTACGGCAAAGTCGCCGACGCCTACCGGAAAGTTTTTGAAAGGTGCGGCTTGAAAACCTATTACACGCTCGCCGCCGGCGGCGACTTTACCATCAGCAACACGCACGAATTCCAGGTGGCGGCGGAAGTGGGCGAGGACACAATTTTCGCCTGCGATTCCTGCCTTTACGCCGAGAATAAAGAGGTCTCGAAATTGTCCGCCAAAGGCGGAGACACAAATATAAAGTGTCCGAAATGCGGCGCCAAGGTATCCGAAAAAAAATCCATCGAGGTCGGCAACATTTTTCCGCTCGGCACGAGATATGCGGAAGCATTCGATTTGACTTTTTTGGACAAGGAAGGGAATAAAAAATTTGTCGTTATGGGTTCTTACGGCATCGGTGTCAGCCGTTTGATGGCCGCCGCCGTCGAGGTTTATCACGACGAAAACGGAATTGCCTGGCCGGAGACAATCGCGCCGTTTAAGGTTCACCTTCTCGCGCTCGGAAACGTTTCGGCAAAAGACCTTTACAATGATTTACAAAAAAGGAATGTTGAAGTACTCTACGACGACAGGAATGTTTCGCCGGGCGAGAAGCTGGTGGAAGCGGATATGATAGGGCTTCCTTTCCGGGCTGTCGTGAGTGAAAAAACAGACGAGAAGGTGGAGGTGAAAAGGCGAACGGAAGATAAAGTGAAATTAATGAACAAGAATGAATTTATGAAATTAATGTCTAATGACTGATGTCTGATGTCTAATTTCTAAACAAATGTCCATCTTTGACGATTTTTTGAAAGAAGTTGGGATAGACCTCGGCACGGCAAATTCTCTCGTTTACCAGAAGAACAGGGGGCTTGTTTTGAACGAACCGACGGTGGCGGCGATTAACAATAAAACAATGGAGATTCTTGCGGTGGGTGAGAAAGCGAAAAAAATGATCGGGCGGACGCCGGAGCACATAAGCGTGATACGTCCGCTCGTCAACGGCGTCATTTCCGATTTCGACATGACGCAAGAGCTTTTGAGGCAGTTTCTGAAGCGTTTGAACGGCAGAAGGTCTTTCGGCGGCGTGAGGCGCGCGGTTCTTGCCGTTCCCGACGACCTTACGGAGGTGGAAAGGAAATCGGTTGAGGACGCCGCGACGCAGGCGGGATGCGCGAAAGTTCATCTTATGGGAGCCCCGATGGCGGTTGCCCTCGGCATAGGTTTGCCCGTGGAGGAGCCGACAGCGAGCATGGTCGTTGACATAGGAGGGGGAACGACCGATATAGCGGTGATTTCAATGGGCGGGACGGTGATTTATAAAACACTCAAAGTCGCCGGCGACAAATTCAATGACGACATAATGAAGTTCATGCGCGACGAGTTTAAGCTCGCCGTGGGAGAACCGACGGCGGAATACGCAAAGATTGCCGCCGGCTCGGCCGTTCCCCTTGATGAAAGACTGGACGTCGCGGTTCGCGGAATGGACCTTTCAACCGGATTGCCGAAGGAGGTAATCGTAAAGAACAGTCACATCCGCGCCGCCCTCGGCAAATCGCTTCGTTCCATAACCGACTCCATAAAGGAGATGATAGAACTTGCTCCGCCGGAGCTCGTCGGCGACATGCTCAAGCAGGGGATTTACGTTTCCGGCGGCGGCGCGCTTCTTCGCGGCATGGACCGGCTGATAGAAAGCGAGACGGGAATTGCAACGACCGTAACTGACAATCCCTTGACGGCCGTAGTCCGCGGCCTCGGTCTCACTGCGGAAAATTTCGACCACTACAAGCGTTTTCTTTCAGCTTCGTTGAAGCCCGTTGAGGTTGTGCTCTGACCGAAAGAGTTTGGAGAATAAGAATGAGAAGAAAAGAAAACCTGCTTATTCTTTTCCTGCTCGCCGTCCTTTTTTTGATTTTTTTCAGTCCCTCTCTCGGGTGGAAGTTCAGGGCTTTTCTTGCCCCAGGAGCGAGCCCAAATGGGGATTACAAAAACACGGTTCTTGAAAACGATTCGCTGAAAACGGAGCTCGCAAAGCTTCGCTCGCTGAAGCCGGCGGCTCCCCGTCAGGAGAATCTTCTTCCCGCGTCCGTTTATTCCAATTACCCCTTCAATTTTAAAAACGAGCTTTTGGTCAACATCGGCGGCGAAAACGGCGTAAAAATCGGCCAGCCAGTTTTCATTTATTCCGCTTCCTCCGGCTATAAAATTCTTGTCGGAAAAGTTGAGGAAGTTTTAAGGAACAATTCCTTAGTGGAAACGATTTTTGACTCGAGATTTCAAATGTCCGCAAGGGTAGGCGAAAGCGGCGTTAATTCGCTTTTGAAAGGAGGCAATACGCCCTTCCTCTCGCTGATGCCCAAGGACTCGAAAGTTGCGGAAGGCGACGCGGTATACTCGGCAAGTCGCGACTTTCCCTTTGGGTTAACGATTGGGAAAGTCAAAAACCTGCGGCTCTCGTCGGACGGATTTTTCATGGAGGCGGATTTGGACACTACTTATAATGTCAACGATTTAATAACAGTTTTCATAGACACCGCTTATGAACCGAAAAAATGACGAATTATGAAAACGAATAAACTTATAATTTTTTTTCTTATTCTTTTAATCGCGCTTTTCCTCCAGGTTAACTGGAGAGTTGCGGCTGGATGGTCGCCGGAATTTGTTGTCGGCGTTCTTATAGTTTCCGCTTTTTATCTTAACCTTCTTGAGGTTGCCGCTCTTTCCGTTGCTTCGGCATTTTTCTTGGGTTGGCGTCCGGTCCCCAACTTTGAAATTCTTCTTTTAATTTTCCTGCCTCTCTTCATCGCGTATTTTAAAAAATATTTCCCTTGGAGAAACGATGTGAACGTTCTTATTTCCTTATTGTTTTCCATTTCGGTTTTTTACTCCCTTACGAACTTCGGCGCGCTGGTCTCCGATTTTAGGATTTTTTCCTTTATTGCGGCCGCTACAGCTTTTTTTGTTTTCCTTATGTTCCACGCGCTTAATCGCCTCTATGAAACCCATCAACATTAAAAATGCCGCGTGGTGTCGTGTTTGAGGCAAGTCCCTGCCCGTCCCTGCTCTGCCGGCGGGCAGGCGGCAGATGGGCACCTCTGGCGGAAAAATCCAATTGCCGTGCTGAAGCACAGCACTATGCTATAGCATAGCGGCTGATTTTCACCCGCCGGCTTATTGCAATTGCAAATGTATCGTAAATAATTATTGATAAGTTGAATTTCTACTAACCGGAATGCCGCGCCTCAAAAGAAAAAAGGAAATAATTGTTGAAGATACGCTTAGCGAGAATTGGACGAAAGACAAGAATATAGAACTTGTTGAAGTGGGGCTTGAGAATAAACCCGTTTTCTTCGCTATTTTGCTGGTTTTTGCGGCGACGCTCGTTTTGGCGGGGCGGATGGTTTTTCTTTCGGTTTTCCAGTCCTATCGCTACGAGGCGAGGGCCGAAGACAATCAAAACCTGGTGAATGTTATGGTCGCCCCGCGGGGAACGATCTATGACAGGAACGGAAAAGTGCTGGCGGAAGATAAACCGGTCTTCTCCGCGTTTTTGAAGACCGATGAATTTCTGAAAAATCCCGACTTACAAGGAAAAACCCTGGATGCGGTGGAAGAAATACTCGGGATTCAGCCGGAAACAATTCTTGATTTTTTGAAATCCGGCGATTTGGAAAATGAAGGCAAATACTTTCTTTTGAATCAAGACCTTGCGCAGAATGAAATTGTCCGCCTGAAGGGACTCAACCTGCCGTCAATTGAAATAAAAAGCAGTTTCAAGAGGGTTTACGGCGACGGGCAAATTTTTTCTTCGGTTATAGGGTACACCGGTATGGTTTCCGCAAGTGAAATCAAGAGCAGCCCTCTTCTTGTGCAAGAAGACAGAATAGGAAAGAGCGGCGTGGAACTTTACTACGACAGCGTGCTTCGCGGGACAAACGGCAAAGTCGTTCAAAAAAGGGACGCGAGAGGAAAACTGCTCGGCGACAAAGAAGAGACCTTGCCGCGCATAGGAAATTCCCTCCGTCTCACGATTGACGCCGATTTCCAAAAATATTTTTACGAGCGGATGAGGGCTGGGTTTTTATCGCTGGGGCGCGTGAAGGGTGTCGGTCTTGCGATGAATCCCGAAAACGGAGAGATACTCGCCCTCATTAACTTCCCGGTTTTTGACAACAACATTTTGAGTTCCGCCGGAAGAAATAATGAAAAGCAGGCAATCCTCAATTCTCCCAATAAACCTCTTTTTGACCGGAGCGTTTCCGGTTTTTACAACCCCGGTTCAACAATAAAGCCGCTTGTCGCGGTTGCCGCGCTGAAGGAGGGTGTCATCACGCCTGAAAAAGAAATATTTTCTCCGGGCTACATAGATATTCCGAATCCCTACGACCCCGAGAAACCCACCCGCTATCTTGACTGGCAGTATCAGGGCTACGTAAATCTCGCCTACGCCATCGCGCAGTCGAGCAACGTTTACTTTTATGAGGTCGGAGGAGGCGGGCCCGATTCTACCGGACTCGGAATCACGCGGCTCCGCGAGTGGTGGCAAAAATTCAACCTCGGGAATTTAACCGGCGTTGATTTACCCGGTGAGGCGGAAGGATTTCTCCCGTCGCCGGAATGGAAAGAAAAAAGAGAAGGGAAACCCTGGCTTCTCGGCGACACTTATAACGTGAGCATCGGTCAAGGAAATCTTCTTCTGACGCCGATTCAGCTTTTGAGCTACATCTCCGCAATCGGGAACGGCGGAAAAATTTACCGGCCCGCGCTGAATAAGGATGCCGGGATAAAAGTAATCTCCGACTTGTCATACCTTGGCCCGGAGATTAAAGAAGTTAGAAAGGGCATGCGGCTCGTTGCAACTTCCGAACGCAGCAGGGTGAACATGCTCGGCGAGCTGCCTTTTGCCGTGGAAGGTAAAACGGGCACCGCGCAAATCATGAGCAATGAGCAATCGAACGCGTTCTTTGTGGGATACACGGTTCCCGGAAATCGGGAAGAAAGCCGCGTCGCGGTTCTTGTTTTAGTGGAAGATGCGGTTCAGGGAAGTTTGAACGCCGTGCCGATAGCGAAAGACGTTTTTAACTGGTATTATTGGAACAGGATAAAAAAATAGCAAATAGCAAATAGCAAAAGGAAACAAAAGCAGCAGAGTTATAGGCGCTATGACTAGTCATAGCGATGCAAATGGAGCAGTGTTATAACAGCGAAGTGGTTTGGAAGTAGTTAAGAACAGTGCGAATATGGGCGAAATAATGCGAACAGAGTATAATTCGTACATTCGTAAAAGATTCGTTATTCGTTGATGTAATCACATGTCCGAACTGCGACAAGACCCGGTTTCGGGTGATTGGATAATTTTAGCGACGGAGCGCGCGAAACGTCCTCATGATTTGTTGGAAAAGAAAAAAAAGCGGAGACCTTCGCCGCTTTCAAAGTGCCCGTTTGAAAATTTGAAAAAGTCCGGCAACTGGCCGCCGATCAATGTCTATCCAAGCGAGCGGAGCTGGCGCGTCGCGATTATCCCGAATAAATATCCTGCCTTGCGGCACAACAGTACTTGCGGATTTGCTTTTAAAACGGGTCCGTACTGGCGCTTTGGCGGAATCGGACATCACGATTTGGCGATTACAAGAGACCATTACAGAAACTGGGCGCATCTCGGCGAAAAAGAAGTTTACGAGCTTTTTTCCATTATGCAGAAGCGGTACTCGGAACTTAAAAACGACAAATGTCTCGTTTATACATCCACGTTTTTCAATTGGGGAGAAAGCGCCGGCGCTTCTCTTTATCACCCGCACGCCCAGATGATAACCCTGCCGATAATTCCTCCGGGCATAAACCATTCGCTCGGCGGCTCGGCGAGTTATTTCAGAAAACACCGCCGCTGCGTGCATTGCGAAATCATAAAATTTGAAGAAAAAAGCAAAAAAAGAATAATTGCGAAGAATTCCTCCGCTTTGGCCGTTGCGCCTTTTTTCTCAAGGCGCCCGTTTCAGATAAAGATTTTCCCGCGCAAGCACAGGCCGTATTTCGAGAAGACAGCTTCATCGGAAGTGAAAAGCGTCGCATCAGTTCTTCGCACCGTTCTTCTTAAAATCGAAAAAAATCTCCACGATCCGGACCTGAACTTTTTCATACACACTTCTCCTCTTAAAAACCAGCCGAATTACAAGCATTATCACTGGCACATCGAGATTTTGCCGAAGATTTCCCTGCCTGCCGGCTTTGAACTCGGAACGGGTGTCGACATAAACGTCGTCGACCCCGACGCCGCCGCGGCGCTTTTGAGAAAATATTAAATTTTATCAGCATGAATCCGCAGAAATCAGCGTAAATCGGCGTCAAGAACTTTGTTCATTGCACAAAACGCTGATTGATGTTGATATTGCTGATAGATACCGACTAGCGAGATGAAAATGAAAAAATTTCTGGAGCATAAAATGGTAAATTCTATTTTTCTTTTCAGTTTCCTTCTCGTTTTTTTTGGCTGGGCCATTGCTTATTTTTCTTTGAGGAAAGTTTATCAGCCCCTCGTTCTTCATTTCAGCGACGCGGCGGGGATAAACCAAATAGGCGGTTTGGGAGATTTGAGCGCGGTTGCGGTTTTTGCAATTGTTTCACTTGTCTTTGATCTCCTTTTGAGCATAGAGCTGGATAAAAGAGACCCCTTTCTTGGGAAAGTGACCGCGGCGGCCGGTTTTTTCATCGCGGTATTGATTTTTATAGGATTTTCGGCTATCATTTCTGTCAACTAAAGCATCAGCATAAATCCGCCGAAATCCGCACAAATCAGCGTCAAAAACCTTTCCGTCGCGCACAACGCTGATAAATGCTGATGGCTGATAAATGCAGATAAACTCATGAAATTTGCCGTTATTGAGACCGGTGGAAAACAATACAGAATCCGCGCCGGCCAGAAAATCAAAGTTGAAAAACTAAACGCCGCCGATGGCGCTTCTTTTGTGTTCGACAAAGTTCTTTTAATCGCGGATTCACGCGGAACTGACGCGGATAAACGCGGAAAAGATTGGGATGTTAGAATCGGAGCGCCGTACTTAGCCGGCGAAAAAGTTTCCGCGAAGGTTTTGAAGCAGGGGAGAGAAAAGAAAAAAATAGTTTTCCGATATCACTCGAAGACGCGCTACAGAAAGAAAAAAGGACACCGACAGCATTTTACCGAGGTGGAAATTGTGAACATTTGAGGAATGACGTCCTTTGGCGAGACCCCGGAAAGGAGGTTTGAAGGCGAAGTTATTGTTGATTCAAAACTCAGCGAAGCGGAAGCGCTGAAGCAGAACCCTGCATTTATATGTCCGCCTGAAATTTTGAAGCGCCAGAAAGTTCTGGAGGTCGTTTATTATTCTTTCGACGGCAAACTGCACCGCGGGCAGATTGTAATTCACGAAGAACTGCAAAACGAAGTTATGGAAGCGTTCGATTTGATGAGGAAAATAAAGTTTCCGCTCACTTCCGTAATTCCGATTGCGGACAAAAGATTCAAGTGGAACGACATCCGTTCGATGGGAGCCGACAATTCTTCGGGATTCAATTACAGAAAAGTTCTCGGCACAGACCGCCTGTCCAATCACGCCCGTGGCCGCGCGATAGATATAAATCCATTTCTCAATCCTTATTATCCGAAAATCGGTGGCGAAGCTTTGCCGAAAGGAGCATCCTACGATATTTCCAAACCGGGAACGCTCGTCGCCAGCGACGAAATTGTTTCTTTTTTCAGGGAAAGAGGATGGACGTGGGGAGGTTACTGGAAAAACGTTAAAGATTATCAGCACTTTGAAAAACCGTAATTCTACTGCAGGTTGAACTTGTAGGCGAAGGGCGGTATGTCTTTTTCTTCGGACGGCAGAACGTAATAGATATTTTTCGCGTTTTGGTTTTCCTGCGAGAATGTGTCGGTGATGAACATCACCGTTTGCGCAGGCATAGGAATGCCCCGCCCGACTTCGCCCGACGAAGTCGTGGCGGGCGGGCTGTTAACCAAAACGCCGCCCGCCTGAACGACAACATATTTGGGAACGCCTGCGGGCAGTTTGTTTATTTCACGGCCGATTTCGACGTAGTTCGCGGAAAACGCTCCCTGCACATTCGGGTTTTTAGCCCAAGCGACGAAATAAGTGTAGTAAGCGTTAAAGGTTAGCCAAATAAAAAATGCAAAAATCAAAATGTAAAATGGCATTTTGAAATTAAAAATCTTGATACTTGCCTGTCCGCCGAAGCCTGTGCGAAGGCGGGATACTTGATACTTGATACTTTCATACAACCAAACGCCGCCCGTGCCCGCAAGAATCATCACCGGTGGAATCATAAGAATGCTCCGCAGCGCGTGCGGAATGCCTTCGTTGGAAATGACGACGGGGAGCATGGCGAGAATAAACCAGCTGAACAAAATCCAAAACCCAAAGTTATTTCGAACTTCGAACTTCGAACCATGCTTTTTATCCCTATAAAAACTCCAAGGATAAAAAGTATGCCCACCGGCCAGAAAAGTTCCGGCGCGCCGGCGTAGTTGTGTCGCCAGTTCCAGTCGCCGGCAAAATTGAACATTCCCAAAGTTTTCAAAACATTGAGCGAAAAATCTTTGAGGGGCGTTGGCGAGGCGAAAATGGATATTTCTGAAGTTCTTCCAAAAAAGTCGGCGGGATGCTGAAGAAAGTAAATGCCGAGCGGCAAAGCGACAATGAACGAAGAAACAAGAAATAAGAGACTGGAGACAAGGATTTTTTTACGAGTCGGCGAATCTTTGTTTTTAAACCAGTGAAAAAGGAGAATGAAAGCGATTAAAACCGGCGTTACGCGGTATGCGATGTAGGTGTAAAACCCGAGCCCATAGAGTAATCCTGCAAGGACTGCCGAGCACCAAGTCCCAAGTCCCAAGTCCCAAGTCCTTTTACTATAGATTTCAGATTTCAGATTTCGGATTTCAGATTTGTTTTTAACTTGATTCAATACTTTCAATAATAAATATAATGACCAAGTTAAAAACATTGGCGCCATAATCGCGCGGAAGCCGATGCGAGAAAAATTGATGTGCCAGAAGCTCGTCGCGAGAAAAAACGCCGAGAGCAGCGCCAAAATTTCATTTTTCCTCAACCCGCTTCGCTCGTCCTGCGACTCGCTCGCTTGTCCTCGCCGAGCGACTTCAACCTGCGGTTGAAGGCCATGCCCGCTCGGCTGCGGGGGTTTCGGAGAAAATGAAATTTTAACATCGAATAACTCTTTAGTGAGGAAATAAATCCCGAGTACCGTCAGTATGCCGAAAATCGCGCTCGGCAAACGCAGGACCCATGGCTTGCCCTCCCAAGTTTCTTTGCTAGAAATTTGGGAGGGTGAATTGAACGCTTTCAAAAACAGCGCCTGGATATTTATAAAAAGTCCTTCACGTCCGTTATTCTCGGGATAGAAAACCTTCCAGCCCGAGGCTGGTCCGCCCAAGGCGGAAAAGTCGCCGGTTCGCAACGCCTGCAAAGCATTGTTTCCGTTCATCGCTTCGTCGGGATAAAGCCCGGGCGGCGTCGTCGTTATTTGGTAGAGCCGAAAAAAGCTTGCTATAATTAAAATCAATAACAGCAGCAAAAAAATCTTGCGATTGGCCATTTCAAATAATTATACATTTTTTCATGACTGAGAATTCAACAGGTGAATTCAAATACGAGGCCTTCGAAAAGGACATTGAGCGCATCTCTCAAGGAATCGAGAAATACAGGGAATTGCCCGGGGGAGAATCGGGGGGCGGGCAGGAATTGGTAAAAAAGTCCATTCAGTCAGTCGTTTCGGCGGCGCCTCCGCCTGCCGCGCCGGCGCCAAAGCAGTCCGGCGCCCTGCCCGATTACGCTTCCTCCGCGCCGCCGGCGTCAAAAACGGAGATAGAGTATCTCGTCAGCATGGCCTTGAATCAGGGTCTGGACAAGGCGAATGCCGAGGCGGCGAAATCAAGCCCGTTCGTGATGGACGCTTTCCACGACGCGCTTGCAGCGAAACTTTACCCGGAGCTGAAGAAAAGGGGAATAATTAAATAGCAAAGCGCGAAGAGCAAATACTCTATGCTATAGCATAGCGGCCGGGAATGAATTCTGAAACAAAAATTTGTCAGAGCTGTAAACGGAATTTCATTATCGAACCAGAGGATTTTTCGTTCTACGAAAAAGTAAGCGTTCCGCCGCCGACATTTTGCGCGGATTGCCGTCTGCAGCGGCGGTTGAGTTTTCGCTCCGGACACCAGCTTTATAAACGTAGAGTCGGGCACTTTGATAAGGAAGTGTTCTCGCCGTTTCCGCCGGGAAACCCACACCATGTCGTTCACGAAAAATGGTGGTGGTCCGACGAATGGAATCCGATGGATTACGGGCGGGATTACAATTTTTCAAAACCGTTTTTTGAACAATTGCGCGAGTTACAGCTTGCTGTTCCCATGCCGCACCGACGCGTTATTAATGCCGTAAACAGCGACTACTGTGAAAACTCGGTCAACGTCAAAGATTGCTATCTTTGCTTCAACGCCGGATTCACCGAAAATTCTCTCTACAGCGAATCAATAAACGGCTGCAAGGAATGTATCGACACCCTTAAAGTCCACAATTGCGAACTGTCCTACGAGCTCTTCGACTGCGAAAAATGCTTTCGCTGCTTTTTCTCAAGCCATTGCTCAGATTGCGTCGACGTTTATTTCTCCATTGACTTGGTCGGTTGCCAGAATTGCTTTGGTTGCATAAATTTGCGCAACAAAAATTATTACATCTTCAATAAACCTTATTCGAAAGAAGAATATTTCAAAATTTTGAAGGAATACGACTTGGGTTCGGCCAAAAAAGTCGATGAACTCAAGGCGAAAATCAAAAATTTTTCCACCAACTTCCCCGTTAAATATCTACGGGGACGAATGAACATAAATTCCACCGGCGATTTTCTGGATAACTGCAAAAATGCGAGAAAGTGTTTTTACTCGCGCAATCTTCAAGATTGCGCCTATTGTCAGTTGATTCTTTTCGTGGAGAAAAGCTCTGATTGCATGGATATTTCTATCGCCGGCGGGGAATTATGCTATGAACTTGAGGAAGCCGGCGGCTACGGAGTCAAATTTTCATGGATTTGTATTCCAAGCAATACCTTGCAAACCGCCGGCTTCGTCGACCTTCGCTATTGCCTGTATTGTTTCGGCGCCAACTCTTCCCATCTCTTCGGCTGCGTCGGACTTCGCGATAAACAATATTGCATTTTAAACAAGCAGTACACGAAAGAGGAATATGAAAAACTTGTCCCGAAAATAGTGAAGCACATGAACGAAATGCCGTACATAAGCGAAATCCGAAATTCCAAATCCGAAATTCGAAAAATTGAATATAAATACGGCGAGTTTCTTCCGCCGGAATTTTCTCCGCTGCCATATAACGAAACTTGGGCACAAGAGTACTTTCCTCTTGTCGAAATGGAAGCAAAAGAAAAAAACTTTTATTGGCACAACCCCGAGCCTAAATCCCATTCGGCCGCAATTAAATCCGCCGATTTGCCGGACAATACCAAAGATATCAATGATTCAATACTTGAAAATGTTATCGAATGTGCCAACAGAAATGACCCTGCGGCACACGGTTGCGCCGGCGTTTTCAGAATAATTCCTCGTGAATTGGAGTTTTACCGCCGAATGAATCTGCCTTTGCCACGCCTGTGTTACAACTGCCGCCATTATCAAAGGGCGAGCCAGAGAAATCCGCTGAAACTTCGGTATCGCAGATGTCGGTGTAATGGTAAATCGTCTGAAAACGGCAATTACAGGAATCTAGCAGTGCATTTTCACAATTTAGCCCGCTGCCCGAATGAATTTGAAACGTCATATGCCCCTGAACGCCGCGAAATTGTTTACTGCGAACAATGCTATAACGCCGAAATAGTGTAAAATAAAGGCAAATGGCGGTTTTCATACTTTTATTTCTTCTGATTTCGGCGGTTGTCGGAGCCGGCATTTATTTTGTTTCGAAATTTCTCGCGAGGCGGCGCCTCCGTGAGTCGCTGCAATCCGTTCTTCTTCTCGTGAAGGTCTATAAAATCGCGCCCGAATACTCGCGCGAGAAAGATTTCAAGCAGGAGATAAATCTCACCGAACAGCTTTTGAGCAATCTCGCTTCGCTCGGAAGAACGTTTGCTCTTGAAATCGCCGTTCCGCATGTCGGCGAGGAAATTCGCTTTTATGTTTCCGTTCCGCGCGACATGAAGGAAGTTGCCGCAAAGCAGATACAGGGGCTTTGGGCGAACGCTTCCGTTGAGGAGGCGTACGACGACTACAACATCTTCAACCCTAGCGGCGCGTCCGCGGTTGCTTATCTAAAACAATCCGAAAATTACGCACTGCCGATACGGACGTACGGCGAGCTCAATTCTGACTCCTTTTCTTCCATAATCGGCGGCTTTTCCAAAATGAACGAAGTCGGCGAGGGCGCGGCGATGCAAATCATCGCGAAACCGGCGTTAAAGGACAGCAAAAAAGGAGTTGAGAGCATGATACGCCGTCTGAAGAAAGGCGAGAAACTCGAAAGAGTTTTCGGCCGCACTTTTCTCGATTCGGAAGAGATAAAAGAAGCGCTGAAAACGAAAAGCAAAGAAGAAAAGGAAAAAGAGAGGGAAGAAAAAGTCGTTGACGAGGAAGCGGTGAAGGCGCTGACGGCAAAAATCTCAAAGCCGCTTTTCAACGCCAACGTTCGCATACTCGCTTCCGCGCCGAGCCAGTTTCAGGCGAACGCGATTTTGGAAGGCATTGCCGCCGGTTTCACGCAGTTCGGGAGCCCGATGCGAAACGATTTCAGGATTTTGAAACCGAGGAATCCGGCGAAAGTGATTTACGAATTCAGCTTCCGCGAGTTTGACGGCAGGGAAACGATGACTTTGAACAGCGAGGAAATCGCGAGCTTCTTTCATTTTCCGACTTCGTCAACCGAAACGCCGCGCGTGAAATGGCTGAAGTCCCGCGAAGCGCCGCCGCCGACCAATCTTCCCGAAAAAGGCGTTCTCGTCGGCCAGAGCGTTTTTCGCGGACAAGTGAAAAGCATTTACATCACCGACGACGACCGGCGCCGCCACGTTTACATCGTCGGCCAGACCGGCACGGGTAAATCTACCTTGCTCGGCAATATGATTACGGACGACATCAAAAAAGGAAAGGGCGTCGCCATCATTGACCCCCACGGCGACCTCGCGGAAAACGCCTTGAGTTACATTCCGTCGGAGCGCTTGAACGACGTGATTTATTTCGATCCCGGCGACATCGAGCGTCCGCTCGGGCTGAACATGCTCGAATACAATTTCAGCCGCCCCGAAGAAAAAACATTCATCGTCAACGAGATGCAGGGAATTTTCAACAAACTCTTCCCGCCGGAAACAATGGGTCCGATGTTCGAGCAGTATATGCGAAATGCTTTGCTGCTTTTGATGGAGGACGCGCCCAACGAACCAGCGACATTGATTGAAGTGCCGAGAATTTTCACCGACGCGGAATTTCGGAAGCGGAAACTCGCGCGCGTTCGCAATCCCGTCGTGGTTGATTTTTGGGAAAAGGAAGCGGCGAAAGCGGGCGGGGAAGCGTCGCTCGCCAATATGACGCCTTACATCACCTCCAAGTTCAACAATTTCATTTCGAACGATTATATGCGGCCGATAATCGGTCAGCCGAAGTCGGCGTTCAACTTCCGCGAGGTGATGGACAACGGGAAAATTCTTCTCATCAATCTTTCCAAAGGCAGAATCGGCGACATCAACGCCGGGCTGCTCGGAATGGTTTTTACCGGAAAACTTTTGATGGCCGCTTTGTCGCGCGTGGACATTCCGGAAGTTGAAAAGCGGCGCGATTTCAATCTTTACATTGACGAATTCCAAAACTTCACCACCGATTCCATCTCGACGATTCTTTCCGAGGCGCGGAAATACCGGCTCAATCTCACGATGGCGCATCAGTTCATCGCCCAGCTGACGGAAAAAATCCGCGATTCCGTTTTCGGCAACGTCGGCTCGCAGATTGTTTTCCGCATCGGCGTGCAGGACGCGGAGTTTCTGGAAAAGCAGTTCGCGCCGGTGTTTAACAAAAACGACCTCATTAACATAGATAATTTCAACGCCTACGCAAAAATTCTCGTCAACGGCGAAACGACGAAGCCGTTCAACATCCAAACGCTCCCGCCGGAACGCGGTAACCGCGAGCTCGTCGAGCGCTTGAAAGAAACGTCGCGCCAGAAATACGGCGCCGACCGGCAAGCGGTCGAGGAAGATATTTATAAAAGGTTGAGGGTGTAAATCGGAACATGGAACGTAATTTTAAAATAATACTTATTTGTTTAGTAATTTTGTGGCTGTTATTTGTTTTGGTTGCTCCACTTTTTAGGTTTTATGCGGGAAATTTTGCGGCATTAAGGGTATTCGTTTTTGTCGTTGCCTTACTCGCGGCTTACACTGCTTATACCGCCGACAGAAAAATTTGGCTTGGCCTATTTGTTGCTATTGCAATTGTTTTCAATCCAATCATTGAGTTTAAATTCAGTAGGAACATTTGGCAGTGGATTGATTTTATTTCGCTCGCTGTTTTCGGTGCTTTTACGTGGGATTACTACAATAACAGAAGAAAGGGTGAACTTTTTGAGCGTTACATTGTAAATAATATTTTCCCCGACTGGGAAATTGTTGATTGGACGAAAGATCGTGGCCACTGGGCGAATGGTCGTGTTGTGGAATCTGATAAGAATCCTGATTTAACTTTAAAGCATCGGACAAAAGGGATAATCGCGGTTGAGTGCAAATTCCGCTCTTATTTCCATAATGGTGTTTTTAGGTGGAATAAGTGGCAAGGTAAAAATTATGAAAATTATGGAAAGAAAAACAATATGCGTGTTTTTGTGGCAATTGGCGTAGGCGGTTCTCCACGCAATCCAAACCGATTGTTTTTTTGTCCTCTTCAGGAATTAAATAAGTGTCCGTCAGATTTTATTCCGGAGAATTTTTTGCTGAAATACAAAATAAATCGTTCGGAACCTATTAATCCTTAATGCTCACCGACGACCTGAAAAAACTCATCAAAGGCGACGTTTCGGTTGACGAAACCGAGCTTCAAAAATACGGGCACGATTATTCCATTTTCAGCATCAAGCCGCAGGCGGTGGTCGAGCCGAAAAGCGCGGACGACGTGGAAGCGCTGGTAAAATGGGCAGCAAGCACGAATAAAAAAGGCGCACATGTTTCGCTGACGGCGCGGGCGGCGGGCACGGATATGTCCGGCGGCCCGCTAAATGATGGTGTCATTGTGTCTTTTACGAAATATCTGAATAAGATCAAGGAAATCAAATCGCCGCTGTCCGGCACTAAAAGGGAGGACAAAAAACATTCTAACATTCTGCAGAATGTTAGAATGTTTGATTCTGGTTTGGCGGATGGATACGCCGTCGTCGAGCCCGGGGTCTATTTCCGCGATTTGGAAAAGGAACTGGACAAGCGCGGGCTGATGTTCCCGCCGTATCCTGCTTCCAAAGACATTTGCGCCGTCGGCGGAATGATTTCCAACAATTCCGGCGGCGAAAAATCTCTCGTTTACGGGAAAGCGGAGGATTACGTCGAATCGCTTAAAGTTGTTCTCGCTGACGGCAACGAATACGAAATCAAAGCGCTTTCGGCGGCGGGACTGAAGAAAAAAATGCGCGCCAAAAATTTCGAAGGCGGAATTTACAAAAAATTATACGAACTGATTGAAAAAAACTACGACGAGATAAAAAAAGCTAAACCCGATGTTTCCAAAAATTCCACTGGCTATGCGCTCTGGAACGTCTGGAATAAAAAGACATTTGACTTGACGAGATTATTCGTCGGCGCGCAGGGCACGCTCGGCTTGATAACGGAAGCGAAACTGCGGCTCGTCAAAAAGAAAAAATATTCCGGCCTCGTGGTCGTTTTTGCAAAGACGCTCGAACCCGTGCCGGAACTCGTGGAAGCGATTTTGCCGTTCCGGCCGGAGAGCATCGAGTCCTACGACGACAAAACACTCGAAATCGTCATGCGTTCTCTGCCGGCGGTTTTCAAATTGATGGGCGGCAGCGTTTTCACACTCGCCTGGAAATTTTTGCCGGAGTTTATAATGATTCTCAAAGGCGGACTGCCCAAAATGATTTTGCTGGTGGAAATCGCATCCGATGACGAAAAAGAACTTGCGGAAAAAATTGGCGCGGTTCGCCGCGCGGCGCTGAAGTTTCCCGTTCGGGTCAGGGCAATCAAAGACAAAAAAGAAGAAGAAAAATACTGGACGATAAGAAGAAGAAGTTTCGCCCTCCTCCACGATTTCGCGCCGGGGATGAGAGCCGAACCGTTCGTGGACGACATCATCGTCAAGCCGGAATTTATGGCCGAATTTTTGCCGAGAGTGAACGCCATTCTCGACGAATATAAAAAGAAATTTGTTTACACTATCGCCGGTCATCCGGGCAACGGCAATTTCCACATCATTCCGCTGGTCAATCTCAAAGACCCGGGAACGCGGAAGGCGATAATCGAAGCCACCGACAGAATTTACGAGCTTGTTTTGAGATATCATGGTTCGCTGACGGCGGAACACGGCGACGGCCTCATCAGGGGACCGTATCTCGAAGAAATGTACGGCAAAAAAATTTACGGCCTTTTCGAGGAGGTAAAAAAAATTTTCGACCCGCTTGGGATTTTCAATCCGCGGAAAAAAGTTGGCGTGAAGAAAGATTACATGATTTCCGTGATGAAAAAATAATGACCCGCCTCCACACTATAGCGAGTTTTGATGGTTATAATTTGATAGTTGTAAATTGTATGACATTGAAGATTGTAGCTAAAAAGGGAACAAAGGAACTTTGATGAACAAACTAAAAGAAAGCAAAACAAAATCATTTGGCGCGGGAATAAACTACTTGAGCAAGGCGAGGGGGAAAGATTTGCGCGGCGTCGTCTTGTTGCGGCTTGATTTCAATTCCGAGGACGAATGGCGGATGAAAGCGGCGGTGCCGACGATAAAATTTTTACTTAAGCGCGCCGACAAAATTTTGATTTTGAGCCACCGCGGCCGCCCCCAGCCAATTTCTCATTCCCTCATTCGCGCGAATGGTGGAATAAGGGGGGTTAATAAAAAATTAAGTTTGAGAAAGGACGCGATTTATCTTTCAAAGTTGCTCGGAAAAAAAGTCGTGTTTCTGCCGCGTTTCAATTTTGAAAAAATAAAAGACGCTGTCCGGAGGGCGCCGAAAAATTCGGTTTTCGTTCTTGAAAACGTGCGGTTTTTGAAAGGCGAGGAAGCAAACGACGGAAAACTCGCCAGAAAACTCGCCGCCCTCGGGGATTTTTACGTCAACGACGCTTTCGCCGTTTCCCACAGGAAAAACGCGTCGGTCGTCGCGATAACGGAATTTCTGCCGAGTTTCACAGGATTGGAAATGGAGAAAGAAATCAAGTTTCTCTCGCACGCGATGACGAAATCGGGAAGGCCGCTTGTTGTCGTTCTCGGCGGCGCGAAAGCACACGACAAGCTCGGCGTTTTGAAATATTTCAGAAACAAAGCCGATTCTTTTCTTCTCGGCGGCGCGGCGGCTAACACACTTTTGTTTTTGAAAGGCGTTGATGTCAAAAATTCGCTGATGGACAAGGATAAAAAGGATTTGAAAAATCTCCGGAAGATTCTCGGCTACAAAAATTTGGTTTTGCCCGTTGACTTGAAATTCGGCGGCAGGGCGGCTTTGGACATAGGCAAAGCGACCGCAGAGATTTTTTCGGAAAAAATCAGAGGAGCGAAAACGATAATCTGGAGCGGGCCGATGGGCGCGTTTGAGAAAAAAGGATTTTCGGCGGGAACGCTTGCGGTCGCCAGGGCGATAACTTCGAACAAAAAGACGTTTTCGTTAACCGGCGGCGGAGAAACGGTCGCTTTTTTGAAAGAACGCGGCTTGGATAAAAAATTTTCTTTCATCTCCACCGGCGGGGGAGCGATGTTGGATTTCCTCGCCGGCGAAAAACTTCCGGGTATTGCCGCCCTTGGGAAGGCGCCCGCTTCGACTCGGCGAAGATGGGGTGAGAGCCTCACCAAAGGCGGGAAGCATTGAGAGAATAAAAATTAATTAAAATGGATTACAAAGGCGTTATCATTGAGGAAAGTTTATCAGATAGCAATGTCTTGCGGGATATAAAAATCGTAGAAACGAAAATTGAACCCGTCACGAAAGACCACAAAACTCCGTGGCTAAAACAATGGACACTGCACACTGTTCAAATTCCAGAAGAACGAGCTAGCGAAATAGCGAAAAAAATCAGCGAAGTAATCAACGACAAACCGAGTTCTTGGTACGCAGATTTTAAAAATGACAGAACACACTACATAATCTATCCGAGGAAAATTTTTCGTGTGAACCGCGCCAGCAAAGAAGAATACGATGCCGCCACGGCTTACGGGATATCATTAGGAATTCCGCCATATCAGGTTGACTTTGCGCCTTACGTTAAACAATGGGAACGGTAATATCCTCTGTTTTCCATTACTATACTATCATACTATACCCCTAATTCGCACGAATTAGGGGGGGGGCATAGCAGAATTGTTGTATAATTGACGCTGTAGGCACTATGGATACAAAGAATTTAGAAAAACAGCTTAAAGCGCTGGCTAATCGCAGGCGGCTGGCGATATTGAAGCACATTAAATCTCACCGAGAGGCGTCTGTTTCGGAAATCGCGGGAGCAATCAAGCTTTCTTTTAAGTCCACATCCAGGCACTTGGGTGTACTTGCCGCGCTGGACATCATCGAAAGGGAACAGAGGAGTTTACAGGCGTTTTACCGGATATCCCCAACAAATTCCCAAATCGTGAAAAATATTGTTTCTGTTCTTTAGGTTTGCAAATTTTGCTATACCCCTTATTCGTGCGAATAAGGGGTATAGAGCATTTCGCAAATTTCGCAATTTGTAGGTTAGCTAAAAATCAGATAATATAAGCTTTATCATCATGCCGCGAGATCCGGAAATAAACATTGCCGAAGCCGACCTCGTTTTTTTCGATACGGAAACGACCGGTTTTGATTTGGACAAAGAGCTTATTGAAATCGGCTTGGTGAAAGCGAAAGCGAAAACGTTTGAAATAATTGCTGAAAAAGACATCAAAATAAAGCCGGTGCATATTGAGACCGCCGACCCCGATTCTTTGGGCATCGTCGGCTATGACCCGGAAGAGTGGGCGATAGAGGGCGTGGATTTGAAAACCGGCTTGGAGCAGTTTTTGTCTTACACGGAAGGCACGGTTTTAGTCGGACATAACATTGCTTTTGACTGGATGCACGTAAAAAAATCGCTCGAGCAGTACGGTATGCGCTTCAATTATTATTACAAGGGGCTGGATACTTTCTCTTTGGCTTGGCAGAAACTCGCCGGCCATCCGAGCTTGCCGCACTTGTCTTTAAGCGAACTTTCCGCTTATTTCAAACTTCCGCCGGGGCGGCCGCACCGCGCCATTGACGACGCGCGAACGACGTATCAGGTTTTTCTGAAACTTCTGAAAGAACCAGAACGCCGTGCATTTTGAAATTTCTGTATGTCCGAGTTCCTGCTTACTATGAAATAATCACAATTGTGATTATATTATAGTAAACTCATTTCTTTTATTGTTTTCATATTTTCATGAGTGTTAAAAAATTTTATGCGTATTTCATTCCCCAAATAGGAAAAAGTGGTATTGTTGACAGCTGGGGGAAATGCGAAAAAATCATTTCCGGGAAAACCGGCGCGCGGTACCGCGGTTTCAAAACGAGGGTGGAAGCGGAGAAATGGCTAAAATTGGGAGCAAATTATGAAATTAAGATATTAAAGAAATTAACGCCGGGAATTTATTTTGACGCCGGCACGGGTAGGGGACACGGCGTGGAAATAAGCGTCACCGACGAGAGCGGAAAGAATCTTTTGCACAAATCGTTGCCGAAAGAACTTTTGAACAAATTCGGCAAATATCTTTTGGATTCTTCGGCGACGAATAATTACGGCGAGCTGCTGGCGATGAAATACGCGCTCGAAATCGCCAAAAAGAAAAAAGTAAAAAAAGTTTTCGGCGACAGCCGGCTCGTGATTGATTACTGGTCCAAATGGGCAATCAAAAGAAAGGAATTGTCTGAAGAAACGGTGCTGCTTGCCGAGGAAGTTTCGCGATTGCGCTCGGATTTCGAGAAAAAAGAAGGAATTGTAAGACGAATCTTCGGCGACGACAATCCGGCGGACTTGGGATTTCACAAGTAATTGGTTTCAACTTATACACACAGAAACCACTATGCTATAGCATAGTGGTACTATGACGCGTCATAGTGTTGACAACAAAGGGCTTTGGAAAACAAAACCCGCGATATAATCGCGGGTTTTGCGTTGGTAATCCGTAAGCCGGATTCTGTGCCGGTTTCGTTTGAGCGAAGCGATATTACGAAACCGAGCATCCCGCCATCGGCGGGGTCCCGCTTCCGCTTTCGCTTCTGCGGGACACTCGATTTTGTATTTTCTCGCAAAGCTCGAAAACAAAATCGGTGTAATAATTTATCTGGGTTCTCGATTGCTCTCGAACTCGAGCGGCACTCCGAGCACATAAATTGCTTTATGTGCTTCGGCGCGGCCTTGCACCCTGTAAGGATTTAGCCGTTTCACTCCCGTTTTTTTATCTCTATGGCGGGACTGAGCCGACAACGTTGAGATTGGGCTCTCCCGAAACTTTCGCTTCGGGACGTCTCTGCTCGCACCTCTCGCATTACTGCGGTCCGCTGTTAGCGGATACGCTTCCCCGACCAAAGTCGGAGCGGTGTCCGGACTTTCCTGTCGCCTAAGGCGACCTATTACCTGGATTACCAGCGTCATCATCTTAACAAATTTTTCGAACTGAAGCAAGTTCATCATCTCAGCGAAAGCAGAACAGGTTTTTCGTCAATTGGCGGCAGACCGAGACCCTTTGTTACAACCGACGTGTACCATCTCCGCCAGTTGTCCGGGTTTTCAAGAATCATAAGCTTCGCGATTTTTTTCTGGAGTTCGCAATCGTAAATCAGTTTCCCGATATTATCGTTTTGGGAGAAGAAACCGTACTTCGTTCCGAATTCCGCGAACGTGCTTATCTGGAATTGCAGACAGCCGAAAGAGTGGAGCCCGTTATAGTCAAGAACTTTTATGTTGTTCCTGCCTTTTGATTCAAGGAGGGCAAGATTTTCTATCCAAGCATCAAGATTTGTATTCACGGCGCGTTCTGCTGAAGGGATAACTACAATATTACCGTTTTGGGAGTATATTACTGCCGGCGTTATCGTTGCGTTAAGCGTTTGGGGGGTGGTTTGTCCGCCAATGGTCATACTTGCCGCAAATCCCGCCGCCAGTATTTTTGCTAAAATTGTTTGCATAATCGGCGGTTATGAGCTGCCGCCAAAACTTCCACACGCGATCCGAATCTGCGAATACATCCGAATGCTCCGAATATTTTTGATTCGGATGGGCGATATTCGGATGTGCCTATTTGTCAGGGCTATTCGGATACCGCTATTCGGATGCTTAAATAAAAACCCCGCTGTTTAGCGAGTTTCTCGATACAATCTATTCAGTTAAAACCATTATAGCGCGAGCTGAGGATATGTCAACCCCGCCCCTTTTGCTAAAAAGTGCGGAGTCAAGATTAGCGGGAAGGTGCCGTTTTACTTAAAATGGTAAAAATGAGACCAGGGAAAACGAGAAGGAAAACGCTTCGGGGAAAATTTTTCAATCGTTCCACTTTGGCGGTCGCAAAATCGCTTTTGGGAAAATTTTTGGTCCGTCGGTTTCCGCGTGAATCCGCGCTTACCCGCCAAAATTTCGGAGGGAAATTTAGGCAGGTGAATCGGCGTAAATCCGCGAGCCGTCTTGCGGCTATGATGATAACCGCAGTGGAGGCGTACGACGGCTTCGGCGACCGCGCTTCGCACGCCAGCCGCGGCAAGACCAAACGGAACGCGCCGATGTTCGGAAAACCCGGACATTGGTACGTTTATTTCACCTACGGCGTTCATTGGATGCTGAACATTGTCACGCGGGAAAAAGGATATCCGGCAGCCGTTTTGATTCGGGGCGTAATCGGCGCTTCCGGCCCCGGCAAACTGACGGAGCTTTTAAAAATTGACGGAAAATTAAACGGCAAGCCGGCGACGAAAAAAAGCGGATTGTGGATCGAGGACAGGGGAGTAAAAATTCCCGCTTCAAAAATCAAAAAAGGTCCGCGCGTCGGTGTTAATTATGCAGGACCTTATTGGTCAAAGCGGCACTTGCGTTTCTGGTTTGTGGTGAGCAATAGTCGAACCAATTAAATGACGTTGCGATGATTTCCTCCTATCTTTTCCACCAATCCAACTTTTCTGAGGATATACAATATCCCGGCGAAAATAATTGCAGTTGTTGCCGCGAATCCCAAAAATCCGATGCCGGCAAGCGCTCCCACTGCGGCGGTCGCCCAAACAACGGCGGCGGTCGTCAATCCGTGAACTCTCTCTTCCGTTTTCAGAATAATTCCCGCGCCGAGGAATCCGATGCCGACGACGATGTTCGCAAGTATCGCCAATGCCGCCCCCGAGCTCTCGGGTTTTACAAGCGATGGAGCAACTAAAGCCATTATTGCAAAGAGCGATGCTCCGCCGGAAACCATCAGCGAAGTGCGGATGCCCGCTTCCTTGCCCGCCAGTTCGCGTTCCAATCCGATGAGTGCGCCCAAAGCGAGAGCGACGACAAAATTGGTGAGCATTTGAGAAAACTCCATCATTAAAGTATAGTATAACACAATCAGCGTCAGGTATCAGGTATCAAGTATCAAGAAATTATTAAATGAGAGTTTACGCGACGGATATTGTTAAAAAAGAAGGCGAGGAAATCGAACTTATCGGCTGGGTGCACGCGCGGCGCGACCACGGGAAATTGGTTTTCATAGATCTCCGCGACCGGAGCGGAATCGCGCAGGTTGTTTTCCCCGCCCGAGGCGGGTCCCTGCCCGACGGCGGGCGTGGCGCCCCTGGCGAAAATGCGTCAACCGACAATGCCGGCGATTTGCGGTTGGAATATTTGGTGAAAGTCGGCGGCGAGGTGAAAAAGCGGCCGGCGAAAATGGTCAACGACAAAATTCCAACCGGCGCTTACGAAGTCAGCGCGGCAAGTTTGGAGATTTTGAGCAAGTCGGAAGCCCTGCCGATTTCCGTTGACGGCGACGGCTACGACATAGACGAAGAAGTGCGGTTGAAATATCGCTATCTTGATTTGCGGCGCGAACGGCTCAGAAGGAATCTCATCGTCCGCGGCAAAGTTGTGAAATTCATCCGCGATTATTTGAGTCAGCGCGGTTTTATAGAAGTGGAAACCCCGCTGCTTACGAAATCAACGCCGGAAGGCGCGCGGGATTTTCTGGTGCCGTCGCGGACGCAAAAAGGCAAATTCTACGCTCTGCCGCAATCGCCCCAACAGTACAAGCAACTTTTGATGGTTGCCGGCATTGAAAAATATTTCCAGATTGCCCGCGCCATCCGCGACGAAGATACGAGAGGCGACAGACA
Organism: bacterium; assembly: GCA_027310625.1. Taxonomy (GTDB): domain Bacteria; phylum Patescibacteriota; class Minisyncoccia; order UBA6257; family 2-01-FULL-56-20; genus JACQKT01. The sequence continues at coordinate 8,994 of DAIDAM010000005.1, read as the reverse complement.
GCCGGAACACACCCAGCTCGACCTTGAAATGTCGTTTACGACGCCGGAAGAGGTGATGTCGCTTGTGGAATCGCTCTTCACGGAAATGATGGAGACATTTTTCCCCGAAAAGAAAATGAAGACGCCCTGGCCGCGCGTTCCGTACAGCGAAGCGATGAAAAAATACGGAACCGACAAACCAGATTTGAGAAAAGACAAAAACGACCGCGATGAAATCGCTTTTGCATGGATTGTCGACTTCCCAAATTTTGAGCTGGATAAGCAAACGAAAGAGATTCAGCCGGTTCACCATATGTTTGTTCAGCCGAAAGAAGGGAGCGTGGAGTTGATTGACAAAGACCCTCTGAAAATGACGAGCACGCAGTACGATTGGGTTTGCAACGGCTGTGAGCTTGCGAGCGGCAGTATGAGAATCACCGACCCCGAATTGCAAATGAAAGTTTTCAAACTCCTCAGGATGAGCGAAGAGAAAGCAAAAAAAGATTTCGGCCATCTTTTGGAGGCGTTCACGTACGGCGTCCCGCCGCACGGCGGAATCGCGCCCGGAATCGACCGCCTGCTTATGATTTTGCTCGGAGAGCCGAACATCCGCGAGGTCGTCGCTTTTCCGAAAACCGGCGATTTCCGCGACCCGATGATGGGCACGCCGTCGGATGTGGACGAAAAACAGCTGGACGAACTTGGAATAAAAATCGTTAAAGATTAATTGCAAAAAACTTCAATAAGAGTTATCATCGGCAGCAATTAAATTTATGAAGCCAAAACATCCAAAAGAGGAAGTCACGTTTGTTATGGTGAAGCCCGATGGGGTTCGCAAGGGACTTACGGGCGAAATCATCAGGCGTTTTGAACAGCGGGATTTGAAAATCGTCGCGCTGGAAATGTTTCAGCCGACGCACAAGGAAATAGACGACCATTATCCGAAAGACGAGTCGTGGATTCGGCGGCTCGGCCAGAAAACACTCGCGACTTACGAAAAATACGGAGTTGACCCGATTGAGAAACTCGGAACGAAAGACGATTTGGAAATAGGGAAAATGGTGCGCGGGTGGCTTTTGAATTACGTGACTTCCGCGCCGCTGGTGCGGATGGTTGTGCAGGGCGTTCACGCCGTTGATGTTGTGCGAAAAATTTCCGGCAGCACGATGCCGTATCTCGCGGACATGGGCACAATCCGCGGCGATTTTTCCATTGACTCGCCGGCGCTCGCCAACAGCGAGAAACGGGCGGTGGCGAACATTCTCCACGCTTCCGAGACGCCCGAAGAAGCGGAACACGAAATCGAACACTGGTTCGGAAAAAATTTCAAACCGCACGTTTACAAACGTTTCGGCGTGGACGAGTGAATTTACGATATTCTAACATTCTGCAGAATGTTAGAATGTTTTTTGGACAAAATGGACATTGACTCACTCGCTCGATTTCTGAAAATCGCCAATAAGAATATGTACGCCTCCGAGACGGCGAAGAAAACTCCGTCGCAAATACCGGAGTCGCGGGACTATGAATATTCCGAAGGCGATTTTCTTTGTCACGATACTTATTTTGGCGAGACGAATTTTATCAGTGAGAATATCGTGTATAAGAAAGGCAAACCGTCTTGGGGAGTGAATTATTATGGTTATAATCTCGTCCAAGATATTACGGAAGCGGAGTTGGATAAAGTGCTCCGCGGCGCGCTCAAACAGGATTATAACGACGTGATTCCCGTGCGCGGACCAAAAATCTACAAAATCGAAAATCTTGAATATCAAAACAATGTTGAAGGCGACTTAACCCGCTTTGAAGGAAAAGAAAAAATTTTTAGAGACGGAAAACAAATATATTATGCCGTCTATCACGGCGGGTTGATTAAGTAATATGAAATACAACAAGCTGGTTAGGGATAAAATTCCGGAGTACATTTTGTCGAAAGGCGGAAGGCCGGTGGTTCATACTGCTTCCGAAAAGGAATATTGGGAAAAGTTGAAAGAAAAACTGCTGAAAGAGTTCGGCGAGTTTGTAAAAGAAGAAAGCGATGAAGAATTTGCGGATGTTATGGAGGTGATAAACGCTATTGCCGAGTACAAAGGGTTTGACAAAGAGGAAATCGAGAAGATAAGAAAAAAGAAAGCCGGCGAGCGCGGAACATTCAAGAAAAAATTGATTCTGGACGAAGCGTAAAATAAGAAAGCAGGAACCGAAGTTCCTGCCCCTATCTCAGCACACAGCCGTTAGATCAGAAGCTTCCTCGCGTCGTCAACCACAACCTTTTTCTCGGTTACCTTCCCATCGACAGTGACCTCGATCAGATTGAGATAGTTGACCGTTGCCACGATTTGGCCGCCAACAACGTTATAGTTTCCTGGCTCAAGCCGTAACGCCGTGTTTTCCCGACTCACGCTGGCAATTTCTCTGTTTTTATCGAGTCGAAAGAGCCTTTCTCTTGTGGCAGCGAATAGCCAGATTGTAAACGGCCCAGTGGAGCGAGGCTTATTCCAGGTGATTGTGCCATCTTTCCCAACTTTCATTCGCAGATTGTCCATGTCCACTCTCTCATGTGTGCCAAATCCAGGTGGATTTGGTGACTGCACACTTTATAAAATATAAATGGTTTGAAATCAACTTTAAACTTTTCATTTTGGAAGTCAGCCTGCTATTATATTCAACAATGCGAAAGTCGACCTTGTGTTTTTTGATAAAGGGAGAAAAAGTTTTGCTGGCGATGAAAAAGCGGGGATTCGGCGCAGGGAGATGGAACGGCGTCGGCGGGAAGGTCGAGGAAGACGAGCCGGTACGGGAAGCGGCGGCGCGGGAGACAGAAGAAGAAATCGGCGTTTACATAAATCCCGGCGATTTGCGGGAACACGGAAGCTTAAAATTCTTTTTTAAAAGAGATAATTCCGATTGGGACCAGGAAGTGTATATTTTCGTCGCCGAAAAATGGGAAGGCGATCCGGCGGAGTCGGAAGAAATGCGCTCGCAGTGGTACGCGCACAGCGAACTACCGTTCCATTCCATGTGGCCCGACGACCCGCACTGGCTGCCTAAAGTCCTCGCCGGCAAAAAAATCACCGGAGAGTTTTTGTTCGACAAGGACGGGGAAGTTGTCGAGAAATTCGAAGTGATAGAGGTATAAAAACTCTTTCTGGATTTTATTTCTTTTTGCTTATTTTGTTCAATAGCGTATCCAAACCGCCGTCGAGGATAGCTTCAATGTTGTGAACTTTGACGCCGATGCAGTGGTCCCGCCTCGATTTTATCGAGGCGAGGCTCGCCCCGAAATTATTTCGGGGCAACGGTGATTCTGTTCTCCCCACCCCAATAAAATTGGACGGGGCTCGCCCAAAATTAATTTTGGGCGGCGGGAAATTTTTTGAACGCCTCAATGATAGGGTCCATATTGCCGTCAAGGATACTCTCAATTCTCCCCCATTTTTTGTTAATCCTGTGATCAGTAATTCTATCTTGAGGCACATTGTACGTCCGGATTTTTTCCGAGCGATCGCCGGAGCCGATTTGCTGGCGACGGATGTCGGTCAAATTGCCCGACGCTTTCAATTGCTCAATTTCGTAAAGTTTCGCCCGCAGAATTTCCATCGCTTTTTCGCGGTTGGCGTGCTGAGAGCGCTCAACGCGCGAGGAAACGACGATGCCGCTCGGCTTGTGAAGAATGCGTACGGCGGTCTCAACTTTGTTGACGTTCTGTCCGCCCGGTCCGCCCGCTCGTGAGAGCGTCAATTCCAGATCGTTCGGATTCACTTGCACTTCTTTTGCTTCCACAATCGGCAGAACGGCGACGGAAGCGGTGGAAGTGTGCACGCGCCCGCTTTTTTCGGTTTTGGGAACGCGCTGGACGCGGTGCACGCCGGATTCGTTTTTGAGCGCCTCTCGAACTCCTTCGCCGGAAATTTCGGCGACTAGCGATTTATAACCGTTCAACGACGTCTCGTTGGAATCGAGAATTGCAAAACCCCAACCCTTGCGGGCGGCGTATTTTTGGTACATCCTCGCGAGGTCGCCGGCGAATATCGCCGCCTCGTCGCCGCCAGCTCCGGCGCGAATTTCTAAAACAATTTTATTCGTCATATTCCTATTTTACCTCAAAAATCCGGGAGTTAATGATTGTTGACAAAAAGTCAACAATCCAAAGTGGCGCACTAACTCAAATAATTTTAAATTATCACTCAAGCCAGCGGTATTTACTTCTTAACGCGAACTTTCTTAGCTTTTTTCGGAGCCGCCGCCGCTTTCGTTTGGCGCTTCTTTCCGCCGGAGGCGGATCCGCGGTTCTCTTCCTCGCCAGAGGCGAGTCCGCCTTTGGCGGAGGCGGAGAATTTCTCGATAATCTATTTTCGCTGTCTAGTTTTCGTTTTGGGTTTGTGAGTTGCTGCTCGCGTTTGACGCTTCTTAAACTTTTCCACGCGGCCGGCGGTGTCAATCAGTTTCTCTTCGCCGGTGTAAAAGGGGTGGCAATTGCCGCAGATTTCAACGTGAATTTCCGGCTTGGTGGCGCCGATAGTGTAAGTTTTCCCGCAAGCGCAGCGGACAACAGCTTTATCGTAATATGTTGGATGTATATCTGGTTTCATGATTAACCTTGTTTTTATTTATTACCGAGCGAAGTCCAGCACCAAGCTTTGCTTTGGTGCTGTGACGCAGCGGACTTTCGCTTCGGGGTAATATGTCGGGTGAATGTCCGGTTTCATAGTTCGCTAATTATACACACCACGTTTTGCTTGACAAGTGATGATAAGCGGCTACAATGATTCAGTCATGAACGCGACTGGAGTTTCACAACAGTATATGGAAAGCCAACGCACGCTCACCCCGTGAGCGTAGTTTTGGCGATGACCCGCCTTCGGCCGCTTTCTGCGACCTACGGCGAGGTCTAAGTGGCTGTAACACAATTTCATTGTTAACAGCCACTAAGAGAGTTTTTTAGTTGTCCCAATGCCAAAATTGCCCGCGAGTAATCGAGCGGCTGCAATTTTGAGCACCGAGCACATAACACTTTATGTGCTCGGTAGTCCATTCATTTTGTTTGTTTTGGAATCAAACTAAAACTTACACAAATCAACCGAAGCGCATAACAAGTTATGTGCTCGGTATAAGAAATTGTAACGCCCGCCTAAAGCGGACTAACAATTTCTAATAGAGGATTTGATCCTGGTCCAGGATGAACGCTGGCGGCGTGGATAAGGCATGCAAGTCGAGCGGTCGTTCGCGCCACATTGCGTTGGCGCTCACGTTATCGCACGAATGAGCGAATGTATACGAATTTACGAATTCGTAAGTTCGCGGTGATTCGTAAATTCGTGCGATAGAGCGGAGCACAAGCGCAGCGTGGTGCGAGCGATAGCGGCGAACGAGTTAGTAACACCTTGGTACGTACCCTGAAGACGGGAATAGCTCCGAGAAATCGGAGGTAATGCCCGATAGTATGGCAACATTAAATGTCGCAAGACGCTTCGGGATCGGCCTAGGTCCGATCAGCTAGTTGGTAGGGTAACGGCCTACCAAGGCAACGACCGGTAGGGGAGGTGAGAGCCTGACCCCCAACGACGGAACTGAGATAAACTTTGTCTCCTTCAACGGCAACGTTGAAGCAAAACTCTGCTCATAACGGGGGAATCTTTTGGGGGATATATTACAATATCCCCATGAAGACAATCCCGTGGGAAGTTGACAGCTCGAGATTTACAGATAGCTACGTTGCGGGTTTTCTTGATGGCGATGGTTCTATTGTTGCCACAGTAGAACATCGGCCGGAGCGTAGAAGATTCCCGTACCGCATCCGCTTGAAAATAAATTTCACGCAACATATTCGACATAAGAATATGTTCGTGAAACTTCAAAAGTTTTTAGGCGATGTCGGTTCATTGAGAAACGTAGAGATGCACAATTTAACGGAATTAGTTATTCAAGATAGAAATGAAGTTAAAGCAGTTTTAAAGAGGTTAATTCCTCACATTGTGCTCAAAGAACGGCAAGCAAAGATTATGCTCGCCATTATTGAAATTTATGATGGCGCAAAAGTTAATGTGCGCAGTTCCTTATCTGAAAAAGAATTTCAACACATTCTGCGGCTCGTAAAGGAAATTAGAAATTTGAATTCCAATACGGGCGGCAAGAAAAAACATTCGGAGCTGTTTAACCCCGTAACGACTTTCCGCAAATAGCGGAGGAGTCACCATTCAATGGCGGCTAATATGCAGACCCCTCTGGTGTATGAGGGTGAAGGTATAGTCTGATACCATAAGTAATTATGGAAAACATTATGACGGTCCGTACTCCTACGGGAGGCAGCAGTCGAGAATATTCGACAATGGGCGAAAGCCTGATCGAGCGACGCCGCGTGCAGGATGAAGGTCTTCGGATTGTAAACTGCGGTAGATAAGTAACAACTTACGTGAGTGCTTATCGGAAAGAGGTGGGTAACTACGTGCCAGCACCAGCGGTAATACGTAGACCTCGAGCGTTATCCGGATTTATTGGGCGTAAAGAGCGTGTAGGTGTCCCGCTGCATCTTTCGTTAAATGCCAAAGCCCAACTTTGGAATCGCGAAAGAGATGAGCGGGATGGAGGAGATAAGAGGTGAACGGAACGCACGGTGTAGGGGTGAAATCCGTTGATATCGTGCGGAACACCAAAGGCGAAGGCAGTTCACTGGGATCTTCCTGACACTGAGACGCGAAAGCGTGGGGAGCAAAAAGGATTCGTTGTTCTGCTCTCATGTTTGAAACCCGTTCGGTTGCGGCAAATCATATTCGCTGCGCTGAAATTTGGCGACAAAATTTCGATTCCCGTCGGCAAGCTCCGACCAAAATTTTGTTACCGCCAAATTTTCAGCTCCGCTCGTTGATTTGCTCGCAACCTGCACTTATGGTTTCAAACACGAGAGCAGAACCCCTCATAAGGGTGAGGGTAGACAGAGTCCCCGAGCACATAACGCATTATGTGCTTGGAAAACTCGCTCCGATTTTGTTTCCGAGCGTAAGCGAGGATTACGAAATCGTGAGTCCGCCATAGCCGTGAGGCGACGGCGGAGCTATATGCTGGAAAATCCGAGAATCCGACAGTAGTCGCCTTAGGCGACTGAAAATCTGTTCGGTGCGGACAACCAGCAGGGAAGATTTGTGAGCTTCATAAGTGAGGTGTTTTTCTCACTTGTTCGCATGGACGCATGCGAATCATAGCTGTTTACAAATTTGTGTTGGTACGGTGTTGGTACGATTGTGGCAATGCATTAGTAATTTTTTGCAGTCAATCGAAATATGTAGTACCACTGTAGTACCGAAGTGCCCGCCGGGGGTACCAGATTGTTTACTGCGAATTCGCAGGTAAAACAATGGTTGAAGCCCGGCATAAGGCGGTTGTCTACGTAGCGCCGCCTCACTTATGAAGTTCGCAAATTCCCTCAGAGACTATACGCCGAGGTTCAGATGTCAGACATCGGAAGTCAGACATCAGATTCATCAATGGGCGGGTTACATAACCTGCGCTCGCCCTGAAATTTTCTGATATCCGAAATCTGAAATCCGATATCCGAACATGATATAGTCCGAACTCTATGGCGACATAGAGAGGCGAGCAGAAATGACTCGTTCGCGCAGCGAACGCGCAGACCAACGCAGAACGAACGCAGAACTACGCAGAATTTTTTCAGCGTAAGTCAGCGTGAAGTCAGCGTCAGTCAGCGTTTGTTGTGCAGCAACAAAATTGTAGATACCCTTGTAGTCCACGCCCTAAACGATGCCTGCTAGCTGTTTCGAGTATCGACCCTCGGAGTGGCGTAGTTAACGCGTTAAGCAGGCCGCCTGGGAAGTACGAGCGCAAGCTTAAAACTCAAAGGAATAGACGGGGACTCGCACAAGCGGTGGAACATGAGGTTTAATTCGATGGTAAACGAGGAACCTTACCAGGGCTTGAAATGGCGGTAGTACCGACCCGAAAGGGAAGGGAGCCGATTAACATTGGAAGCCGTCACAGGTGCTGCATGGTTGATTTATTCGACTCTCCGCAGGAGGGCGGAGTAGCACCCTCGAAACACATAAACAACTTATGTGCTCGGGAAAACTGGCTCATAACGGTGAAACCCTAATGCGCAAATGTTAAAATTTATGCATGGGCAATACCGTGGGAAGTGCGAATGCTGATTTTTGGAATCTTACTAATGGCAGCGAAGAGAAAATTCACTCTAATGGATTTTCTACGAGCGAACCATTTGAGGGAATGAAGTTTCCTAAAACAAAAGACGATGCTTATATTGTCGGCTTATGGTGCGCCGATGGGTACCATCGGACAAGCAGTATAGGGATAAGTAATACCGACACTGACCTTGTAGAAAAATTTCAAGAATTTTTCTTGGAACTTTTTCCGTCCAAGCGATTTAAGTTGAGAATTTATCATCCGGATAAATTCAAAAGGCGCACAAAAGCATATCACTTATACATCAATAGCCGTCCTTTGTTGAGGAAATTCAGAGAAATTAGAAATAATGCGACGAATTTCATTTCCGGCAAACTTATTTTGCCGTACATGGCTGGCAGATTCGACGGAGACGGTTCGGTGGGGAACGATTTTTACCGAGATTGTCGTATTGTATACGGCGACCGCGAGGAAACCGAGCGTGATTTGGCGTTAATGCATTCAATAAATTTTCGTAAAATGAAAATTTATTATTATCGCAGCGCCAAAACGTATTGCTTGTATTTTTCTCGGTTGGAAACAAATGAATTTCTTTCTCTAATTTATCCTTACTCAGTAAGATTGCAAAAATCAGCGTTCGCACCCCGTAGAGACTTGTCCCGACATGCGTCGGGACGGATGGCGATTATTTAATCGCCATAATACGCCAGCTTTCGGCGCATGCCGAATGAAGGTATAGTCCGTACCAGTAGAAATATTGGAGTTATATGGTCGTCAGCTCGTGCCGTGAGGCGTTCCCTTAATTGGGGTAACGAGCGCAACCCCTGCTGCCAGTTATATGTGTCTGGCGGAACTGCCCAGCCC
>DAIDAM010000003.1 GCA_027310625.1 bacterium | reverse complement strand
CGCCCCACCCTCTTCGTACCAGGTCCGCTGCGTCTCGACGCACGCGCGGCAGGTAGGGATTTTTTGAATATGCCATTTTCATAGTCTAAACGATGATGGGTGTTTCCAAGCTATTGAACCATAACGCCGAACCTGCTGCTCATTGACTTTTATGTTGTAGTATGCTATCCTCTCTGATAGCCAGTAGTACACCGATAACTCAACAGAAAGGAGGCAGAAATGCCCACGGCACCGACAAGAATCGTTTTCGATCTAGGCGGTAAGAAGGTTCGCGTCTCGCCACCCATCTGGCCGGAGCACACGCTCGAAATCCAGCCAGGCGACCTCTCGAAGTTCGTACCCTACGGGAATGGCGTCTACGGATACCAAGACCGCAAAGGAAGCAATCCCTTCACGAGTGCGCCCTCGCAGGAGGCGTGCGGCGGAGTCATCTACTTCGGCAACGGCGTCAGCAAGGTGGATTTCGAGGCGTTCATGCGCATCATGGAAGTCCAGCCGGGCTATGTCGTGAAGCCGTCGAAGGACTTCGCGGTTTTCACTGCCGAGTCCACGCAACCCGGCAAGGATGGCTATCTCGCGCAGATGCGAGTTGTCTCCAAGTTCGGGCTCCGCTTCATGTTCGGAGCGCTTACCGACGCCGAGTACGAGAAATTCCCTGAGCAGGAAATGACCATGGTGGAAGCGCTGTGGTCGTTCATCGAAGCGGAGCGCAAGCGCTGGGGCACTTCCTGGATGGACGACAAGGGACTCGGGGGCAAGTTCGGCGGTGACGGCAACTTCGCCTGCGAGGAGTTGGCTTTCGGCTTCATGCTGGAGAACGACTACCATCACGTTTACCGAATCTGGTCGCGTGCGTGGCTCGTTACCAAGTAGCACCTTACCAAGTAGCACCTTCGCACAAGTTCGAACGGAGGGTTGGGAAACCAACCCTCTTTCTTTTTGTATTTGAAAGAGCAAAGAATTTGCCGCCAAAACACCAAATTTTTCAAAAATATTCGTTTGAAAAATTTGGTGAATCGAGTTATGATTAACTCGATCAAAACTTGAAATTGTCATCGGTGTGGCCCCGCCGCAATTCGGATTTTTCGCGGGGGCTTTCCTCGTCGCTTGCGGCGGCGAAATGCGTTCGAACTATTTTAAGAATACTGTGCAAAGTTAACCGTTCAGCGCGTAAAAATTCTCAAAAAGTTTCGCGACGAGAATCGGACCGGTGCCGCCGGGGGTGGGAGTATAGAATTTATTAAGTGACCAGCGACCGGCGACCAGCGACGAAGCGTCGAAGTCGCCGTAAATTTTAGTTTTCCATTCTGGGTCTCTGGTCTCTGGTCTCTGGTCGCCTTTGATGCTGTATCCAAAATCAATAACGCCCGCGCCGTCTTTGAGCATTTCCGGTTTGATTAGTCCGGCTTTGCCGACGCCGGAAATCACGATATCGGCGTTTTTGACGGCGGATAAATCGCTAAACTTGTCGAGCAAAATTAAATCCTTAACTTTTCCCATCAGCCAGGTCGCGATCGGTTTGCCGATTAAAAATCCCAATCCGACCACGGCAACATTAGCGGTTCGAAGTTCGAAGTTCGAAGTTGAAAGGATTTTTTCCGCGACGCCGACCGCCGGCGGCAGAACCGGATTCCGTCCGACGTAAAACGCGCCCAGCGCCCGTTCGCCGATGACGTCCACGTCTTTTTCTCGCGGGATAACGTTCATGACATAATGCTTATTCACGTGTTCGGGGAAAGGAAGCTGGACAATCACGCCGCCGCAGGTTTTGTGCTCGGCGATTTTTCTTACTTCGGCGCGCAGTTCGTCGTTAAGCAGTTCTCCATCGAATTTATAAAGCCGGAAATCGATGCCGAGCTCTTTGGCGACTTTTTCTTTTTGCTTCAGAAAATTTTCCGAAACGGGATTATTGCCGATAAAAACAGCCGCCAAAAATTTCTCCGGTTTCGGTTTCTTTTTCAGTTCGGCGATTATCTCCGCCGCGATTTTTTTCCCGTCAATAATAATCATTTTCGCCTTGATATTAATTTTGCCCGCAGCACTCGCAGCACACACGGTATATATTCACTAACCCCATTGTTGACAAAAAGTCAACAATGGAAAGTTGTTACCATGCACCATGCTCTGAGTGTTCAAAACTTTGCTCATCGTTCAAAACCATGCTCATCGTTTAAAACTATGCTCATCGTTCAAAGTTTTGCCGAATTAATTATAGATTTAATCTCATTAAGAAGCGGATAATTTTTATTCAGCCGGAAATATTTTTCCCGGCCGCGGTTCGATGAAATAAAAATGCCGCGGCGAGCGAATTCTTTCAGTTCGCGCGAGATTAGCGCCGCGTCGAAAGATAATATTCTCGAAAGTTCCCGCACGTAATATTCTCCGTCGGGATGGCTGAAGTAATGCTGGAGAAGTTTTTGATGCAGCTTTGAGCGGAAATTTATTGGCATCGGCTTATTTGGATTTATTTTAATAATCAAATGATATTCACTTCTAATTTAACGATTGTTGACAAAAAGTCAACAGTTGTCGGGTTGAGTAAGATAGCGAGCGAGTTGGGTGAGCTAACGAGCGGGTTGGGTGAGCTGGTGGGTGAGCGAGGTGAACTCCCGAAGTTAAAAGCGCGATTATCTAAAACTCAGAAGGAATCGGGAACTTGCAGCAGAGTTTTTTGACGCGGGCGGACGCGTTTTTGCCGCCGATGAGAACGTCGCGCATTATCGCGGTGACTTCTTTCATTTCTTTTTCTTTCATTCTTCTGCTTGTGAGTGTCGGCGTGCCGATGCGGATGCCCGACGGGTCAAAAGGAGAACGCGCGTCGAAAGGAATCATGTTTCTGTTGACGATAATACGCGATTTTTCAAGTCGTTCCTGCGCTTCGCCTCCCGAGATTCCGAGATTGGTCAAGTCAATGAGAATCAAATGATTGTCCGTGCCGCCCGTTACGAGTTCAAAACCGCTTTTTACGAGCTCGCGCGCGAGCGCTTTTGCGTTTTTGACGATTTGCCGTCCGTATTTTTTGAACGACGGTTTCATTGCTTCGCCGAGCGCGGCGGCAACGGCGGCTGTTTGATGATTGTGCGGTCCGCCCTGAAGTCCGGGGAAGACGGCTTTGTCGATTGCCGAGGCGATGTCCAATTTTTTGCGACCGGCGACCAGAGACCGGCGATTGGCGAATATGATTGCTCCGCGCGGGCCGCGGAGGGTTTTATGCGTGGTGGTTGTAACAACATCGGCGGAGCCGAATGGCGAGGGATGCGTTCCGGCGGCGATGAGGCCGGCGATGTGCGAAATATCGGCAAGGAAATAAGCGCCGACTTCGCGCGCGATTTTGCCGAATTTTTCAAAATCAATCACGCGCGGATAGGCGGTGGCGCCGGCGACGATGATTTGCGGTTTTTCTTTGCGGGCGAGTTTGCGGACGGCGTCGTAATCGAGCAAACCGTCGCGTCCGAGCTCATATTGGACGGCTTTGTAAAGTTTGCCGGAGAAATTCACCTTCCAGCCGTGCGTCAAATGTCCGCCGAACGGCAGCGACATTCCCATTATATCCGCTGACCCACGCGGACTGGACGCGGACTCACGCTGAATTTTTTCTGCGTCGTTCTGCGTTCGTTCTGCGTTGTTCTGCGCGCCCAGAAGGGCGAAGTAGACCGCCTGATTGGCGGGCGAGCCGGAATACGGCTGAACGTTCACGTGCCAGTTTTTACCGAGCCGGAAAACTTTTCTCGCTCGCTCCTGCGCCAATATCTCAATTTCATCAATTACTGAATTTCCTGCATAGTATCTTTTTCCCGGATATCCCTCGGAGTATTTGTTTGTCAATTCCGAACCGAGCGCCTGCAAGACATTTTTAGAAACGACGTTCTCCGACGGAATTAAATCGAGAGTTTCATTTTGCCGCTTTTTTTCGGCGTTTATCAGTTTTTGAAGGAGTTTGTCTTTCATCTTATAACCATTAATGATCTCTTCTTGCTTTTATATGCTTTTTCAAGCTGTTTTCTAGTCAAAAATTTGTAGGACAGACGCGGGTCACAATAGTGTCTTCCGGTTCTGATTTTTCCGTTTTTCATCTCCAATACGAGCACGAGAGGAGTTCTGTAAATTTTTTTAGTTTTTAGTTCAGGATAACTTTCAGCTAATTCCATCATTACTAAATCTTTTCCTTCGGCAATGTTCTTTATTTCATACCTCCGCCCTTTTATCATGTATGCATCCCTCATCTCTTTTTCAATGTTCTTACCAGTGGAGGCGAAGAGTTTGTTGCCTTTGACCCCCATATCTACCCAGGTCATCGAATAATCTTTGGCCATTTTCCGGAGAGCGGTCTTGGTTCTTCCTTTGACTTCGTTACGCAGGATTTCCAGAACAACGCGCACGTTTTTGCTTATTCTTTTTTTCATCGTGGGTGCCTAACGGGAATTGAACCCGTATAGCCGCTGCCACAGAGCGGAGCTTTACCATTAAGCTATAGGCACCATTCAGCCATTATTCTAATGTTTTGAAAAGGGAAATGCAAAGCCCATCTAAATTTTGATATAATTTAAGAAATGGATTTTTTCAAAAAACAGGAAATTCCAAAGTCGCCGGAAAATGAAAATCAAAGAAAACTGAAACTGCTCGAACAATACGGCGCGAAGATTGAAAGAGATAAAATCTTCGGAGGAGAAGCTTATATAATACAATTCGCTTCCAGCGATGCAAAAACCACCATCAGAGTCCTCTTTAATGATTACACAGGCGATGATTTGGTAATAACCAATATGACTACTTGGCCACAGGACGAAAGAGGAAAAGGATTTGGCACCAAAGCAATACAATATGTTTTGCAGTGGGCGCAAGAAAACGGTTTAAACAACATACGCGCTACGCAAGTTTTGGAAGGCAGCGAAAATTTTTGGATGATAAATGGGTTTGATAAAATGGAAGGAGACAACATAAGTAACGATTTCATTTATAAAAAAACTTATAAATCAAAATAAAATGATCCATCTCTCCGATAAAAAATGCGTCGCTTGTGAAGGAGGAGTATCTCCACTAGGCAAAAATGAAGTAAAAAATTACCTGTCGCAGATAAAAAGTGGGTGGCAAGTTATTGGCAACAAAAAAATTTCCAAGGAGTTTAAGTTCAAGGATTTCTCCGCCGAAGGCGGATCCGCCTCTGGCGGAAAAGAATCGCCGTTTATGCAAGCGATGGAATTCGTCAATAAAGTTGCTGTCATCGCCGAAGAAGAAGGCCACCATCCCGACATTTATATTTTTTACAATGTAGTCAACATCGAGCTTTGGACGCATGCTATAAGCGGCCTTTCGGAGAACGATTTTATCGTTGCCGCTAAAGTTGACAAAATTGGCCGCGAAAGCATATAATTTTCGCCATCGGTTGGCCTGTTTTCAATCGAGCCCGACTCGACCAATGAAGAACGATACGCATGCCGAATAATTCCGACTCCAGCAGACGCGAAGGGACTGTGGAGGAAACGCTGCCGGGGATGAGTTTCAGGGTTCGTCTCGACGGAGACGGCAAAGTGGTCATTGCCCATTTGAGCGGCAAGATGAGAATGAATCACATAAGAGTCATGCTCGGCAACAGGGTGCTTGTGGAAATGAGCCCCGACGGGTTGCGCGGGAGGATAATCAGGAGGTTGTAAGATGTAATACGATCGGTATCGCGAGGCATTTATGCCGAGCAAGTATCGGCAAAACCGAGTATCTATCAGTATCGTTTGATACTTGTTGATACTGGTAGATACTATTGCTCGCCTGCGGCTCGCGAAATTTATTTACACCAATGAAGGTGCGAAGTTCAATAAAAAAAATGTGCAAGGATTGCAGGGTAACGAAGCGTCGCGGTCGCCTTTATATTCTCTGCAGGAATCCAAAACATAAACAGCGACAGGGATAAATTATCAGTTAAAAGTTCGAAGTTCGAAATGTTCAAAGTAAAAACAATTCGAACAAATTGAACGAGCGAAGCGATCGAACGACGAACAATATAAAACCATGAGATTGCTCGGAGTAAACATACCGGACAACAAAAGAATCGAAACATCTCTGACGTATATTTACGGCATCGGTTTGCCGAGCAGCAGGCGCATACTTGGTTCTTCAAAAATCAGTCCCGACAAGCGCGTCAAGGATTTGAATCCCGACGAGATAAACCGCATAAAAACGTTTGTAGAAAAGAATTTCCGCATTGAGGGGGAACTCAGGCAGGTAATCAGGAGGAATATTCAGCGATTGAAAGAACTCCAGACGTACCGCGGAGCGAGGCATGTCAAGCATCTGCCGACCCGCGGCCAGAGGACAAAAACAAATTCAAGAACCGTCAGGGGCAATGTGAGAAAGACCGCCGGCAGCGGGAAACGCAAGGTGGAATTAAAGTAAAATTCGAAGCACTAAATTCTAAATACTAAACAAATCCCAAATCACAAATTTCAAACACGTTTTGAATTTAGAATTTCGAATTTGTTTAGAATTTCGGATTTCGAATTTAGGATTTATCAAAATCATGGGCAAGAAAAAAGTTGTCGAAAAAGCCGCGGAGGCGGCAAAAGAAAAACAGGAAGCTGCCCCGAAAGCAAGCTCGAAGAAATCCAAGTCGGTTGAGAAGGGAAAGATTTACATAAACGCGACCTATAACAATACGATGATAACGGTGACCGACACGAAAGGAAGCGTTCTTGCCTGGGCTTCGTCGGGCTCATCGGGATTTTCGGGGCCGAAAAAAGCGACACCCTTCGCCGCTTCCAAGGTCGTTTCGATAATCGCGGAGAAAATCGCTCCTTACGGAATGAAGGATGCGGAAGTTTTTGTGAAAGGGGTCGGCAGCGGGAGAGATTCCGCCCTCCGCTCTCTTATAAATAGAGGAATAAACATAACGGCGATAAGAGACGTGACTCCGGTTCCCCATAACGGCCCTCGTCCGCCGAAAACAAGAAGGATATGAAATGGAATATCAGCATAAATCCGTCAAAATCGGCACCCGCCTGCGCCGACCTGCGCTTCGCCGTCGGCTTCGGCAAGGCGAGGGCTTCGGCGGGCAGGTAAATCAGCGTCAAAAACTTTTTCACAGCAAGAACGCTGATAAATGCGGATGACAGCTGATTAATGCGGATACCATAAAAACATGAAAGTAAAAGAAAAAAAGGAACGTTCGCTTGGCGAGCACCTTCACCTGAAGGGCTATCGCTGTCAGTCGCCGAAGTGCGCGGTGGTCAGGCGTCCCTACAGACCTGGCCCTCACGGGCAGAAGCGTCATTCCGTTTCGGATTTCGGAAAGCAACTGAAAGAAAAACAGAAATTCAAACTGACTTACGGCATAGACGAAAACAATCTGCGGAAAATCTTCAAAGATGCGGAAAGGAGTCGCACCTCCACTATCGAAAAAATTACGGAACTTGTTGAGCGCAGATTGGACAACGTCGTTTTCAGAATGGGCATCGCGCCTTCTCGTTCGCAGGCAAGACAGATTATAATTCACGGGCACATTTTCGTGAATAAAAAGCGGGTGCGTTCTCCCGGTTTTCTCGTAAAAATGAACGACACCGTCAGCGTGAGGGAGGAATCCAAAGCCAAGCAGACTTTCAAGAACCTGAAGGAGAATCTCAAAAACTACGAAATGCCTGCTTGGTTGGCGTTTGACGCCGACAAAATGGAAGGAAAAGTGATTGAATTGCCGCGTCAGGCAGAGATACCGGTGGAAATAAACTTATTGGTCGAATCATTTAATAAATAGGACATAGTAATTAGACATCAGATATTAGACATCAAAAGTCAAACATCAGTAATCAGAGTAAAACGCCCTAATGTCTGTTAACTGATATCTAATCTCTTAAATTCATGAATTACACATACTTAAGCGAAACAGTCGGGATAAAAACCGTTTCGGAAAACGGCAAAAAAGGAGTTTTTGAAGTAGAAGGACTCTACGCCGGCTACGGCCTTACGATAGGGAACGCTCTTCGGCGTGCTCTTCTTTCGTCTCTTCCAGGAGCCGCCGTCACCTACATAAAGGTAAAGAACGCCCAGCATGAATTTTCCACCCTGCCCGGCGTTAAAGAGGACTTGGTGGAACTGACCCTGAATTTCAAAAAGATTCGTTTCAGAATGCACACTGATGAAACGCAAACCTTGACGCTGAAAGCGAAGGGCGAGGGCGAAGTCACGGCGGCGGACATAAAGAAAAACGCCGATGTAGAAATTATCAATCCCGACGAGCACATTGCCTCCCTTACTTCAAAAAACGCCGAGTTGGACGTGGAAATAACGGTTGAGAAAGGACTCGGCTATTCGCCGGTGGAATCAAGAAAGGAAAAAAAATTGACCGTGGGGCTCATAGGAGTGGATGCGTTTTTCTCTCCGGTCAGAAGAGTGAATTACACGGTTGAAAACATGCGTGTCGGCGAGCGCACCGACTACAACCGTCTGCGGATTGAAATAGAAACCGACGGCACCATCAGTCCTTCATCGGCGCTTCACAAAACGGCGAACATTCTCAACGACCACTTCAAGAAAGTTTCCGATGTCGGCGTTCAGGAGTTTGAGATGGGTCACGGCGGCGTGAAAGAGGAAGGCGGAGAGAAGGCGCCGAAGAAAAGGGGAAGACCGAAGAAACAATAGTAATCGCCAATAACGCGAATCTTGACAGAATAACGCTAATAAATTCGCATTATTTAGAAACAATTAGCATCATTCGCGAATACTCCTATGCGCCACAGAAAAAAAGGAAGAAAATTTCATCGCCTGACCGGCAGGAGAAAATCGTTTTTGAGAAATCTCGTCAACAATCTCATACGCGACGAGAAAATTGAGACCACGGAAATCAGAGCGAAAGAGATGCGGCCGATTACCGAAAGAATGGTTTCCATAGCAAAAAAGGGCGATTTGGCTTCGCGACGCATCCTCTTGAGCCGGCTTCACGATAAAAACCTTGTCGGGAAACTGATGGAAGACATAGCTCCGCGCTACAAGGACAGAAACGGCGGCTTCCTTCGGATAATGAAAGGAGGGAAAACTAGAAAAAGAGACAGCGCGCGGGTTGCGACAATCGAGTTTGTGTAATAAAATCTTGCGCATCAGCGTTAATCCGCCCAAAATCAGCATTTATCAGCGTTCATCGCTGCGGGGAATACTTTTGACGCTGATTTACCTGCCCGCCATAGCCATCCAATGAAACTCGGCAATAACAAAAAGATGACATTTACTTTGAAACTATATCATAACTTCACTGGCAGGCGTTGGCAGGCGGGTGCGGATGACGACTGATTGATGCTGATTACGAAAAAGATGGACTATATAATTGACGCCAAAAATAAAAGATTGGGACGACTGGCCTCCGAAATCGCGACGATTCTGCAGGGCAAGAAATCGGCGAATTACAATCCGCGGCTTATCGGCGCGGACAAAGTTCTTTTGAAAAATTACCGCGACATAACGCTTACCGGGAGGAAATTCAAAAACAAAGTTTATTACAGGCACACGGGATATCAGGGACACTTGAAAAAGCTTACTTTTGAGCAGGCGTTTGAAAGAAATCCGAAGGGCGTAATAAGAGAGGCGATAAGAAGAATGCTTCCCAAGAATTTTTTGAGCAGTCGCCGCCTGAAAAATCTTGTTTTTGAAAAATGATAATCAACGAATAACTAATCAATTGCGAATAAACGAATTCGCTCCGACGCCGTCGAGAGTCCTCGATGCAATCGGGATAAATTAGAAAAAGATTCGTTATTCGCTGATAAAACAATGGCTAAAAAACAAGAAAAACAGCAATCCGTAAAACCTATACGATATTTTGAGGGCGTGGGAAGGAGAAAAACAGCCGTCGCGCGCGTCCGGATAACGAAAGGAACAGGAAATTTTCTTATAAACAGCGAAGTTTCAGGGGAGTATTTCAACACGGGTTTTTCAAGCGCTGTCGCTTCGTCTCCCTTGGATAAACTCGCTCTCTCGGAGAAATTTGACGTTAGCGCGAAGGTTTCAGGCGGGGGAATGAATGCGCAGGCGGAGGCGGTTCGCCTCGGTCTTGCCCGCGCGCTTGTTATGTTTGACAGCGGACTAAAAAACAAACTCCGCGCCTTCGGATTTTTGACTCGCGACCCGCGAATGGTGGAAAGGAAGAAGTACGGACTCAAGAAAGCGAGGAGGGCCCCGCAATGGCAGAAACGCTAATGACATTGCGGGGAAATTTCCCCCGTGTAGGAAGGCAGGCCGAAGGCCGTTGGAAACCGAGAGGTTTCCAAGACAGGGGTTCGGGGGAAATTTGATGCCTCATTGGCAAAAGAGATAAAAATAAAAGCGATTCCTTTTCTTGCCTGCTTCGCTCGTCCAGCAACTCGCTTGCTTTGTCCTCGCTGATTGCTCCCCGACATTTGGCAGGTGACACCATGCCAATCAGCTGCGAGGCCGCAAAAAGAACTGCTTTATTGTTGCTTATCATCTCGGAAAAACAATTTTCCTCAACTCTTTGTTTTTTATGAAGTAAAAAGAGTTTGACTTCTCGTCGTATTGAAATTGCTCGCCGTCGGTTACGAGAAGGAAGTTTCTTATTTCCCTGTCGTCAAGATTAAAAAATCTCGCCTCACTTGGGTAAATAACGAAAAGATTGTTTTCGTCGGCATACCATTCCAACTTTTTTATATTCTCAGTATCGGGAAGGCGGAATCTCCAGTAATTGCTGCTTCCGTCAATTGAGAATATTTCCACTGCCCCGTTTTCAAGGACCGCAACTTTGCTGCCGCTTGGTGAAAAATAAAAATCTTTGGCGTCGCTGGCGGTTTTCCTAGGTTCTTTTTTCCCGTTGATTATGTAAAACCCCCCGTTTTTTTGAAGGATTCCCAGTCGGTTTTCGCTTGTAAATTCAAGCTTTATCGGCTCTCCGTCGAGGGACACTTTTTCAACCGACCGTGAGGAACGGCTGTAAAGCGAAAGCGCATAATTCCCGGTTTTTTGTTCTCTTGTCGTCCATGCCGCAAGCGACCGTGAAACCGCAAGATTTGAAACCGCATCGCTTGACGACGCAAGTTCTTCTATTTTTCCGTCGGCAAGATTCAAGCCGAAAATTCTTTTTGTTGTCGCAAAAATTGTTCCACCCCCGTCTTCAGTGATTTCTCTGACGCTTGACGGCGCGATTCCATTTTTTGAAAGCATTGCGTTAATGCTCGTTGAAGTTGGAGAGGACGCGCCGTTCAGCAGACGATTTATGAAATAAATTTTTGATGCGGAACTTTTTGTGACAGTTGTTCTGTCGTTGTTGTTCTGCCATAAAACGGTATCACCGCTCAATTTTCCTTTCCCATAAAAGAGAGTCCCGCCCTTCCGGGTTATCAGTTGGTCGTTTTCAATCCAAAATCCATCAATGGTTCCGCTCGCAGCCGAAATGGAATTTTTGGGAATTAGAACCGCATATTTGATTTCCGATATTAGAGACGGATTTACAGAGACGCTTTCAATCCAATCCAGATAACCCTCGCTTGCGAGCTTGAGTTCATAGTTTTTCGGCAGAAGATTTCCTATGAATCTTCCATAGTCAAAGAGCCCCGGATTTTTATTTTGCTGTTTCCCGTTCAAAAAAAGCCGTGCATCCGACGGGAAACTCCTCACATAAATTCCTCCCACTTTCTCCACCTTGAAATTTTCAAGGTCAATTCTCCAGCCGTTTGCGTAGAGGACAACAATTATGCCGAGAACTATGAATGCGGCAAAAAGAGAATAAAAGAGTTTTCTCCTTATTTTTCTATCCATAGTTTTGGCTTATTGCTCACGGCTTACAGCTTACGGCAAATCGTTTTAGCTGTTTGCTGTTTGCGTTGTGCCGTTTGCCGTTTTGATATGGTATAATAAGTGTGGTCCCGCTTTAGAGTTCGGATCAAATAATTTTGTCAGGGAGGGCAATATCCCTCCGTCCTCCGGGACGGAGTTGAGCTCACCCACTTGGTTAAACAACCGGGCAAAATCTAGGCGGGACTTCAAAAGCTGTCTTTTAGGGCAGTTTTTGTTTTATCAACCTTCGACATTGCATTTTTTGTAACATACCCACCCTTCACCCCGCGCCTTTTTTATGTCGCAATTACTGAATGCTGAACGAACCTTTTTTGATTTGAACGAAATCCTGAATGATGCCGTGCCTGCGGTGCGGCAAAAACCAAACCGCTCGGGCGGGGCTGGCAGAAAAAGGGGGGTGAAGGGGGATGAATGCCCGCCCCGCCATCGCTTTCGCTGCCGCCAAAATTTGTGCCAATGAAATTGGCACGCCGCTTATAATATCTCTAACACAATTTTACCTAATTGTTTAGCTTCAATCATTCGTTTTTGTGCTTCGGCAGCGTCTTGGAGCGAGAATGTCTTATCAATAATCGGTTTTAATTTTCCTGCGGCGACGAGCTCCAAAACCTTCTCAAATTCTTCTCTGATTCCCATTCTCGCTCCAAAAATCGAAAGTTGGCGAACATAGATATCGCTTAAATCTTGCGTTCCCATATCGCCACTCGTTGTCCCAGCGATGACAACGCGACCAAAAGGTCGAAGCATAGCAAGCGTTGTGTTCCATGTTTTTTCGCCAACACTTTCAAACACGACGTCAACACCTAGGCCATTCGTCAGATTCTTTACTTCGCTTTCAATATTTCCTTTTGTATAAATTACAGTTTCGTCCGCGCCAATCTCGCGGATTTGTTTTGCGTCTTCCTCTGATTTTGCAGCGGCGATAACTTTCGCGCCAAGATATTTTGCCACTTGAATAGCTGAAGAACCCAATCCGCCGGACGCGCCCCAAATAAAAACAGATTCTCCCTTTTGGAGATTGGCTCGTCCGACAAGCATATGCCAAGCAGTTAGAAAAGTTAGCGGAAACGCCGCCGCTTCAACAAAAGAAATGTTTTGTGGCTTAGGATAGAATTGCGAGATTGGCGCAGTAATATACTCGGCATAACTGCCCTGATTCTTGACACCAAAAATTTTAACAAGTTCGCACGCCTCGCTTTTTTTGCAGCGCGGACAAGTACCGCAAGGAATAGACGGATTCAAAACCACTTCTTGACCAACCTTGAGCGAGCTTTCTCCGTTTATTTCCTCAATTATTCCGGCGGCATCAGATCCAGGAATATGCGGCATGGGGATATTGCGAGCGTTCTCTTTATCCTCGTGAAGCCAAATATCAAGACGATTTAATCCAGCCGCACGAACTCGCACAAGGGCCTCGCCCTTTTGCGGTTTTGGGGTTGGAAATTCTCCGTATTGGAGAACTTCTAGCCCGCCCGGTTTTTCAAAAAATACTGCTTTCATAAATTTATCTTTCCCAAACTTTATCATCGGGCGCAAAATCTACTTGATATTCCGGTATGCCGAGCGAAATACCATACAGTTTTTGTTTTATCAACCTTTGACATTGCATATTGTTGATAACTCTTCCGAAGCTTTCTTGCCCGCCGTAGCCCTTGTGAAGACGGGAGCGAAGGAAGGTGCATATGGCGGCCCCGCCTGCGGCGGGGCACAAGAAACGCTAAGCTCGAATACTCGCCAAGCGATTTCTAGTGTCGGGCCAGGCGTCCCGCAACTCTCTGAGCGAAAGCGAAGTTAGAGTTGGCGCGATCCCGCCGCTATTTTTATATTTTGTGTTTTTTTTGGGATTGAGAGAGTACGGGATCCACGCCATTGTAAACTCGCTTCGCTCGAACAATGGCGGGAGAATCGAACCTTTATTGTAATTTGTCGGGCTGCCGGGAATCGAACCCGGGCTACATGCACCCCATGCATGCGTACTGCCGTTATACTACAGCCCGATTGGATACAAAAGTTGCGGGATATACTATGGCCCGCCGTCCGCAAAGTCATTTTTTCGTCTTGGCTTTGCGGTTCAACGTTTTTAAGCATTGAGCGCAGATAAGTTTTCGTACGCCATTTCCACCCGAGGCGCCGCGCCCGCCGTCGGGCAGGGACCCGCCTTTGGCGGGGATTCTCGCCTGCCCGCCAGAGGACTGAGCCGCAGGCGATGGCAGGCGGGCCCACTGAAGATTGGGGTATTTTCTCGATTTCGAAACGGGATTGTAATGCCCGCGCAGGAGCTTCCTTCTACCTCCGATTATTGAACCTTTTCCGCAAATTGCGCAATGTCGCATGGCTGTTGGTTAGAATTTAGAGACCAGAAACCAGTAACCAAGTCCTGAATTCTGGTCTCCGCTCTCTGGTCACTATTTTGTTACTCGACTTTTAGTTTCTTTGTTTTCCTTCTGCTCGCTTTCGGCATTTTGACCGTCAGAATTCCGTTTTTGAAGCTGACTTTCGCGCCGTCAGGGTCAACTTCCTCGGGCAGAATGACGGAGCGCGAAAATCTTCCCCAATAGCATTCCTGATAGAAATAATTTTCATCGCTTATTTTTTCTTCGCGATATCTTTCGCCTTTGATTGTTATGGAATCGTTGGAAACGTTTATATCCAAATCCTCGGGTTTTACCCCCGCTATCGCCGATTCCACGACTATCTCCGCCGGCGTCTGGTAAACGTCTATCGTGAGCTTGCCTTCGGCGTCGCCGAATCCGTTTGATTTTATTATTTGCGATTTTTCTTCCATTTCTTCTCTTGTGCGGGATTTTTTGCCGTGCCCGTTCCCGCTTACGAGGTTTTCAAAGAATTTGTTTTCTGATTCGGCCATATTAAACCTTCCTGCCCTTCAGCTTTTCAAAATCGTTCAAGACGAAAAAGCCGACAAGCGTTACAAAAATTATCGGGTACACGAGGTTTTCACCTGCGATTATAAGATAATTGAAAATGGCGTGCAAGACGGTCGCAACCAAGAGCCCGTAAATTATCAACCTTGTCCTTTTGAACTCTCTTATCCCGAGCGCCCAAAAGTACCCCGTTATTGAAGCCGTGAGAGTGTGAAGGAGCGTTGTTCCGACCATTCGGAAAATAGCGATTTCGAAAAGTCCGTTCAAGAGGACCGGCTTGCCCGAGCCGGAGAGCGCTCCGAGATTTTCAAGGGTGGCGAATCCGAGGGCGGCGACCGCCATGTAGAACATCGCGTCCACCGGTTCGCTGAAATATTTTGTTTTGGAGACGGCGAAGTAAACGGCTAAAAATTTCGTGACTTCTTCTATGAGGGAAAACGCGACGATGGAGAAGAACGTGAGTTCCACCTCTGCCGCCGGATTTTTAATGCAGATTGAAACGGGTTGCGATTGGAAACAATTTACGAAAAATTCCAAAAAGAGCGACACGATTGCCGCAATAGCGCCGACGAAAAAGGCGAGCGCTATCATCCTCTTCGGCTCGGGGTGAGTTTCCTCCTGCAGATAAAAAAGGAGCCAGGCAAATCCGGGCAGGAGACCGAGAATTATGATTAAAATATTCATTAAGTCAGGTTACTAATTTATAGATTTTTACCTGCCTGCGGCAGGCAGGCGAATGTACGAATTCGTATATTCGTACTGATTCGTAATTTCGTAGCCCTTACCATCTTTCTATCATCAGCATTTCTCCTTTGTTTAGCTTCTGAAATATCGCCTCCGTTATGAACGGCATAAACGGATGGAGCATTTTCAAGCATTCCAGAAGAATTGCTTCCAGTGTTTGATAAGCCGCAACGGGCCCCTCGGAATCGGCGGTTCGCTCGCTCCTGCGGCGAGCGCCCGCCTGCGCTCTCGGCGCGGCGAATCCTCCGGATGCCGAGCTCGCCGCGCCTCCGAGAGCTTCCTCGGAACCCGTTTCGGCTTTTAGTCGCGGCTTATATTCTTCAATTATTTTGTCGGCGAAGGTATGCCAGATGTAATGGTATGCCGTTTCCGCCGCGAGATGAAACTCGAATTTTTCAATGTGTTTTCCGACTTTATCTTTGATTTTTTCGGCTTCCGCAATATTTTTTTTGTCTGAAGCCGTTAATTTTACCCTGATGTCTGATGTCTGATGTCTGATGTCTTTCATTTTATTCATTAAAATGAATCGGCTGATGTTCCACACTTTCGTCGCAAAATTCCTGTAGCCGCGGATTTTGTCTTCGGAGATGACGATATCCTTGCCGGCGGTGTTGCCGGCGACCAGCGCCATGCGGAGCGCGTCGCTTCCGTAAATTTCGGCGACGCCGAGCGGGTCAATAACGTTGCCTTTGGACTTGGACATTTTCTTTTTGTCTTTGTCGAGAACCAAGCCGTGGAGATAAACAGTTCTGAAAGGAATTTTTCCCGTCGTGTAAATTCCGAGCATGACCATCCTCGCCACCCAGAAGAAAAGTATGTCGTATCCGGTTTCCATCACATCGGTCGGATAAAAAGTTTCGAAGTCGGTCTCCAAATTTTTCGCCGGGTAAAAATCGTAAGCGTAAAGATAAGCAGGAGATTTGGAAGTAAAAGTTTTTTCTGGGTTCTTGTGTTTGAACGCCGTCATCAACTCGTCCAGATTTTTATAGGTTTTGTAATGGCTTTTGTCTGTGTAATCTATTTTGTCTATCGTGGTTTTTTTTGCTTCCGTGATAATTCCATATCCGAAGATTTTTTTGGTAGCGGAGTTTTCAAACAAAACCTTGTCGCCGACCTTGAATCCGTGGTCGCGCAAGCGGTATGTCTTGGTTTTGCCGTCCAAAACCTGCGGGACAACTTCTTCATGGAAACCCATTTTTTTGTCGCTCGTCATCAGCGTCGCAAACGGCCATTGCCCGGACGAGAACCAGGTGTCAAAAACGTCGGGGTCCTGCTCGTAAAAATGTCCGCCGCAATTTTCGCATTTATCCAAAACGTCAAGCTGGATTATCTCCGCGTTTTTTCTGGAAGGTATTGAGAGAGCCGCTTCCGGAGTAAGATTTTTTATTCTTTTTATAAGCATCCTAATCGTCCCACCGTGCGTAATCAAAACGACGTTTTTATGGCCGTGCCTTGAATGGTGCGACGAGAAAACTTCCCATGCGCGCTCTTCCAATTCGCGATAGCTTTCGGCATTCATATATTTGCCTTCGTAGCTGTATTCGTAAATACGGGGATATTGTTCAAAAACATCCTTTCGTAGCAATCCCTCGATGTCTCCGTGGTGGCGCTCTCTTAATTTTTTTTCGAGGATTATTTCCGCGCCCGTCTCTTTTTTAATTATTTCCGCAGTTTGGCGACAGCGCGCCGAGTCAGAACTTATAATAAGATCTACCTTGTGCGGCTTTAATTCCCGCGCGGCTTCTTCCGCCTGCGCCATCCCAGTTTTATTGAGTGGAATGTCGGATTGTCCCATTATGCGTCCTTCCTTGTTCCAATCCGTTTCCCCGTGCCTTACGAGAAACCAGCGCGATTTCACTTCCTGATTAATGTTTATCTTCGGCTCCCCTCGATTGCTCTCGGGGCGGGCGGAGCAGGCGAGGCAGTACCAGACGGGGATTCTTATGCCCCAGACGATTTGCCGCGAAATGTTCCAGTCGCGGATATTTTTCAGCCAATGAAGAATGACTTTTTTGGAATGCGCCGGATAAAATTTTATTTTTTTCTTTTCAACTGCCTCGATTCCCAAATCGCGCAACGATTTTTTCCGGTCTCCAGTCTCCGGTCTCCGGTCTCTTGATTGATGCGGTTTCGCCGTCATGGCGATGAACCATTGCATCTTCGGAATCGGCTCGAGCACGTTGCCGCACTTGTAGCAGACGGCAACGGAGTGTTTGTAATCGTTCTCAACTTTTTCAAGAATGCCGATTTCTTTCATCGCTTCGGCGACTTTTATTCTCGCTTCCGCGACTTTCATCCCTGCGAATTTTCCTGTTTCGCCGGTAAGCCGCCCGTTTTCGTCAATGATTATTTTCGGACCGGGAATTTCTTTTTTGTGCCTTTGCCAGATTTCAAAGTCCGCGGGGTCATGCGCGGGCGTGACCTTAATGACCCCCGTCCCGAATTTCGGGTCAACGGCTTCGTCGGCGATGACTTTGAATGTGAGTTTGCCGAGCAGGCCCAAGGCGCGTATTTCTTTTCCGATGTATTTTGAATAGCGTTTGTCCTTCGGGTTCACGGCAAGCGCCGTGTCGCCGAATTTCGTTTCCGGTCTCACTGTCGCTAATGTTAGTGGCCCATACTTTATGTAGTAGAGCTGGTCCAGACGCTCTTCGTGCTTCACTTCCAGGTCGGAGAGCGCGGTTTTGTGTTTCGGACACCAGTTGACGACGCGCAAATCGCGGTAAAGAAGTCCGTCCTTGTAAAGTTTTTCAAAAGTTTCATAGACGATTCTAATGATTGCCGGGTCAAGCGTGAATTTTTCGCGGCTCCAGTCGCACGACGCTCCGAGTTTACGCAACTGCTCTTCCATTATTTTTTTATTGTGCTGGGTGAAGTCCCAGATTTCTTTGAAAAGTTCCTCGCGCGGAATGGTGAATCTATTCCGCCCTTCCTTTTCAAGTTTTTTGTCGAAGACAACCTGCGTTTCAAAGCCGGCGTGGTCCGCCCCCGGAAGCCAGAGCGCTTTTTTGCCGCGCATGCGCCAGAATCTTATGAGTATGTCCTGCAACGCGACGAACACGGCGTGCCCGAGATGTAGCGAGCCGTTCGCGTTCGGCGGAGGCATGATAATGGAAAACGGTTCGAGGTTCGAGGTTCGAGGTTTCGTTTGAGATATTTTTTTATTCTTCGAACTTCGAACTCCGAACTCCGAACTTGCCGTAGGCAAATTATCCGGATTAAAATACCCGCTCTTTTCCCAGAGTTCGTAAATTTCCTTTTCGTGCTTTTGGTGGTCGTATCGCGGTTCCAAAATCTCCGACATTGATTTTATTTTAAGGGATTGTCTCAACCTGTTCAATCTTTTCAATGAAAATTTTTATTAACATTTTACGCGATCGCTGAAAATGTTAATATTTTGAAATGGGATTAACGGATGACATCTTGACTATTTTATTCAGTTATCACGACGGCTATCGTTTGATGCGCAGAAAATTAAGCGGTGCAAGTCCTTTTTCTGATGGTAGAATTTATCGCGGTTTTGAGGATGCTTCTGATTCTGCGATACGTGTTACACTTTCACGTCTCAAAAAGAGGGGATTTGTAGAAAATAAAAAGGGTATATGGCGGCTTACAAAAGCCGGGCGCGGATACTTTGCAAACAAAATTTCTCTTTTCCCGACCCACAGCGAAAAAACTGCCAAGCGAAATCCCAAAAGTATTGTCATTTCTTTTGATGTCCCAGAGATACATAAGAAAAAACGCGATTGGTTGAGAGCCGAGCTTTTATGTCTTGGATTCGAGATGCTTCAAAAGAGTTTATGGCTTGGACCGGCGCCATTGCCGGAACAATTTGTCGAATCTTTGAGAAAACTTCAACTTTTCCCATATATTAAATTTTTTGAGGCAAAAGAAGCCGAGATAATTTAACTTTTTTTCACCGTTAACCGTCGCTGTCCGTCAACCGCCGCTGTTTTATTATTTTGTTAACATTTTACGCGATCGCGTAAAATGTTAACAAGTTGAGAATTTGAGATTGTTGAGAATTTAAGATTAACATGACTATATATTCAAATCGCCGTCGGCCTTGAGCGGCAATTTTCTGCTCCGGAGCGAGGCGAAATATCCCGCGGCCGCAATCATCGCAGCGTTATCGTTGTTGTATTCCATCGGCGGCGCGATGAATTCCGCGTTTATTTTGTGAGCAGCTTTTCGCATATTTTCGCGCAACACCTTGTTCGCCGCAACTCCGCCGCAGAGAATGAGCGAGCACGCCCCGTATTCTTTCGCCGCCCGTTCCACTTTTTTGACAAGTGTTTCAACGACCGCCTTTTGAAACGAAGCGGCGATATCGGCCTTACTTACGAAAGTACGAAACGGCGCGAAATTACGAAATTTATTTTTCGTTTTGGTACTTTCGTATGTTTTCGTATTTTCGTAAGAGATTCGGTCTCTAAGATAGTAAAATACCGCCGTTTTTATTCCCGAAAAACTGAAATCGTAATTTTTCTGGTTGAGCATCGGGCGCGGAAAATTTATCGCGTCTGCGTCACCTTCTTTCGCCAGTTTTTCGATTTCCGGACCGCCGGGATAGGGGAGGCCGAGCATTCTTGCGACTTTATCGAATGCTTCGCCCGCCGCGTCATCCCGCGTTTCCCCGAGTTTTTTCCATTTTCTTAAATTTTTCATCAAGAGAAGAGCCGTATGTCCGCCGCTCACCAGCAAAACAATAGCTGGAAATCTCAAATTTGAAGCATGAAATCCCAAATTTTTACGTTTCTGATTTCTGATTTCTGATTTGCAGTTTTCTTTTGCTGCCGCAAAAGAAAACTGTAGAGATGTCCTTCTAAATGGTTCACTCCGATAATTTTTATTTTCTTTTCTTGTCTCTGGTCTCTGGTTGCTAGTCGCTTGCGCAATTCTTGCGCAAAAGTTATTCCCGTCCACAGCGCCGGTTCAAGCCCGGGACCGACGGTGACGGCAATTAAATCAATGTTTGAAATTTGAAATTTGAAATTTGTTTCGGATTCCGGATTCCGGATTTAGAATTTACAAGAATCTTCCGAAAAAGTTTCGGAAGATTCTTGATGTGTTCGCGCTTGGCGAGTCCCGGCACGACGCCGCCGAAAGGACGGTGAATTTTTATCTGTGAACTCACGAGGTTTTTCAGGACTCTGAATTTCGGCGAAGCAAAACCACCTTTCGCTTCAACAAGAGCAATCCCCGTTTCGTCGCAACTTGTTTCAATCGCGAGAATCGTTTTTATTTTTTTCATTCTAAATTCTATATTCTAGCTTCTATTATTGGTTCTCGTTTTCGGCGTCGGCCAGAATCCGAGCCGCCATTTTCCGCCGACCATCAGCCGCGTTTGCGCCTCGAGCGCGGGGATGGACCCGAAAATTATGAGTGTCGCGGGCAGAAGAAGCCATTGGAGGAGATACCAAATATACTGATGCCATTCGAGAGGTTCTTTTCGCGGCGGCAGAAGAAGAATGCTGAAGAAAGCGGCGGTGGCGACTCCGACCATCGAGAGTTGAATGATGAATCTTGTAATCGAAGGCAGGCTCCGCGACAAAATGGAAATCCCGAAACCTTCTCCGCCCAAAAGAACGGGCAGCCAGCCGAGAGCGAAAATTATCAGCGCGTTCGTCGCCCAGGAATGGAATCCTTCAATTACATTGAACGACCAGTAGAGCTTTTTGCGGAGAGGGATTTTTTTGTTGTGGAGGAAACCCTCCGCATAATCCGAATCCCCGAATCTATCCGAATGTTCCGAATCTAATTTATTATCTGGACTCCTATTCGTGTTATTCGGATGCATTCGTGGATTCGGATTATGTTTGCCGCAGAGCAAGTAGGGAATGTTTTCGCAGCCCCAGGCCCAGCGGCGGTGCTGCAAGTAATTATTTTTGAGCGTTCTCCAAAATGTCGGCGCGGCGTTGGCGTCCATCGAAACCGGGTAAAAAAGCGGTTCGACGCGGAAGTTCCCGTGATAGCGGAGATAGCACTGCCAGAAAATCCGCGAGTCCTCGGAGACGACGTTTTTGTGCCAGTAGCCGATGTCAATGAGCGCCCGCAAGGGGATTGACTGCGACGAAAAAGACGTCAGCCGTTCCGGCCGCGACTGCTGCATCATCTGCCAGAAGGTGCTTGAAAAGGAAATCACGCGCGCGAGCGCCGGCGCGTCGTAGATGTTATTTATGAAAAGCGGTATCGGCTGGTAAATCGCCTGCAATTTGTCTTCGGATTTCAAAAAGACATATGTGAGGCGCCCGAAATACTCCGGAAATATCTGTGTGTCAATGTCGAAAACCGACACTAAAACATTTTCATATTTCAGCGCTGACTCTCGCTGACTTAACGCAGACTTACGCTGACTTGCGCGAGCTGTGTCGTAAACTATTCTATCTATGCGAATATCGCTACCGCCGAAGTTTACCAACATAGCTAGTTTATATTCCGTTCCTTTTAAATACTGCCAAACTTGCCTTTTTTCATATTTGCCCATAAATGGTAATGCCTTCAGTTCCAAAATAATTTTATCCTCAATTACAAAATCTGGGCGGTAGACACCAACTTTTTTGTTATTATATGCAATATCCACCGTTTTTTCTTTTTCGAAATTCAAACCTAGTCGATTAAATTCCTCTTCCAGTGCTTTTTGATAAACAACTTCTTTGTGTCCGAGGCCGAGCTTTTTCTTAATGGAAAATATCGCACCTCTGATTTCATATGTCAGGTCTGGATACAGAAAATCGTTTTCTGCGTCGGTCTGCGTGTTGTCTGCGTAGGTCTGCGCATTGACCAGTGGGTCAATGATTAATCTTTTCGCCTCTTTCGCCGCCCAGGTTTCGTTGGAACCCTTGCCGGGAATTTCGCCGGGGAGATTCGCGGGGTGCGTGGTAATCAAAAACTTGAAAAATTTGCCGCCGAACTCGCGCCTGATTTTCTCAGCCGTTTTCCTCGCTTCGGCGCCGGCGCGTTCTTCCGTCGCCAGGACGACAATTAACTTTTCCAGCGGATAGTTTCCTTTAGATATGCTTTCAAAACTTCCTTTCACGACCTCGTACGGCTCGCGGTACATCGGCAATATCACCAAATGATAAATGTCTTCCCAGGATTTCACATAATCCGAATATCCGAATGAATCCGAATTGTCCGAATATCTATTGACCACATAATCCGAATTGCCGAATGTATCTGAATCAGCCGAATACTTGTAAAGGAAGTCAGAATTGAGAACGCGTTTGGGATTCAAGTGTTTTCTTCTAAAGTTGACTATTATGCCCAATTCCAATCCCAGCGCTTTAAGGTATCTTTGAAGTTGGAAATAATCTTCTTTGTCAATTATGTCTTTCGTCTTCAGTTCTATTGCGATTTTGCTTTCAACGACAAAATCTACGAAATTGGATTTTCGCCCGGCGACCGCAACGGCAACTTCGCGCTGAAAATTTACGCCGAGGGATTCAAGTTCCTTTGCGACGGCATCGCCATATTGACGCTCTCTGCAGAACCTGCCGAGTTGGTTATGAACTTTGAAGAAAACCCCGCTTAGTTTATAAGAGAGATCCTTTTCTATAATTCGGGGCATTTGGATTCTATTCGGGCCATTGGGATTATGCGGCAGTGCCTTCAGCTCATTGAGCCAGTTCACCTTCAGGTTTTTTTTCATAACCGAAAAAGTTGAGCGGAGATGCAGCGAGAGATAAATCGTTTTCAAAAGCCAGTAGATGTCAAAAAGTATGATGAAAACGGCGACGAACGCCGGCGCGTAGCGGGAAAGAGAAACAAGTAAGATAAGAGTCAGCCACGAAAGCGCTCCGGGAAAAATTTCTAAAAAGCGATACATTTGGCAGCCCCACGGGGAGTCGAACCCCGGTTACCGGCTCTTGCCCCGCACCAAATTTTGTGCAGCCCCGACGGGATTCGAACCCGTGTACCGAGCTTGAAAAGCTCGTGTCCTAGACCAGACTAGACGACAGGGCCCTAGGATTTGGTGCGGGGTGAAAAAAGCCGATGTCCTGACCGTTAGACGATGGGGCCAAAGATTTTGTTATGTTACATCTTGAGAAGCATATTTTCAAACCACATTTTGTTATAATTAAGCGCAAATGCACTTCAGAAATTCGCTAAGTTCCAAGTTCCAAGTCCTAAGTTCTGCCCGCGGATTCACCATCATTGAGCTCCTGATTTTCTCCGCCATTTTTTCCATCGTCGCGATTACTTTTCTCACGCTGCTTGTTTCCTCCGTGCAGGTGCAGACGAGGCAAAACGCCGCTGCCGAAGTCAACCAGCAAAGCCAGCTTCTTTTGGACACGATACAATACTACGTCAATTCCTCGGCGCTGATTGAAATGGCTTCGGACGCCGCGTCAACGACACTAAAACTCCGGATGTCTTCCTCCACAGTTGACCCGACATACATTTATATGACTGGCGGAACGGTTTATCTCAAGCAAACCGACAGCGGAACGGAACAGCCGCTGACGTCAAACAAAGTGATTGTCTCCGACCTTTCTTTCACGAAGCGCGTGAACCCCGGCGGGCGTGACAGCGTGAACGTCAATTTCACGATGTCCTACAACGCGACGAATATTAAGCAGTCGTTCCTCCAGTCGCTCAGCATTTCTGTCGCGCGCGTGGGCGCGGCAACCTTTGACTCCAACGTCGTCCCCGCGACTTCCAACACCTACAAAATCGGCGCTTCGTCGCAAATATGGCAGTCAATAAACGACATAATTTACTTCAGCGGTTCGAACGTGGGCATCGGCGTTTCCAGTCCCGGACAAACTCTGGAGGTGAACGGCGGCTTGCGGCTCAATACTACGGTCGCTCAGCCGACTTGCGACACCTCGCAAAGGGGTGCCTTCTGGGTCACGCAGTCGGCTTCCGGAACAAAAGATGCCGTAACGGTTTGCGCCAAGGACTCATCCAACGCTTACTCTTGGAGAACGATTTACTGAAGCGGAGCTTGGAACTTGGAACTTAGAGCTTGGAACTTGGAAATTTGTTTTTGAAGTTGAAACTTGTCCAAATGCAACACTAAAAATTAAATAATTAAATAATGAGTGAACTAAGTTCCAAGAACCAAGACCCAAGCTTGAGTCTAAAGGACTCTGCTCCAAATTATGAAAAATTGCGAATTTGGCAAGAAAGTATGGAATTGGCGCTGGAGGTTTATAAAACTACTTCGAAATTTCCGAAAGGCGAACTTTTTGGGTTGACGAGCCAACTGCGAAGAGCCGCATCTTCTGTGTCTTTCAACATAGCGGAGGGAAGCGGGAGGGGAACAAGAGAGTTTCTGCATTTTCTTATGATGGCGGCAACTTCGATTAACGAAGTGCTGACCGCGCTTACTTTGGCATTTAAATTAGAGTATGTCACAGAACAGGAACATGACAATTTGCGAAACCGCTATCTTGTTTTGATGAGACAAATTCAAGCTCTCCGCGCCAAGCTCCATAAAAAAACACCGAATTCCAAGCCCTAAGCTCCAAGCTCCAAGTTCTAAGTTCTTCGGCGGTTGTGAATAACTCCCTTTATCTCTTTCCCGCTCCATATTGTAAAATTACCCTTAAAGGTTCGCATAACGGGCTTATAAAAAAATTAAAATATGGATTGGACAAACAACAAAAAATTAATAATTTGGGCGGGGGTCGCGGTCGTAGTAGTTGTTCTTGCTGCGTTGTATTTTGGCGGGAGAACGAGGTTAGGTTCGCAAAGAGGCGGGGTCTCTCAGGGTCCGGCAGCGGTACCGCAAGCGGCTCAACAAAAATCAGCCACCGTTCAGCCCGTCAGTCCCAATACGGTCGTTCCGGGAGCAACCTCAACCGTCTCAGGCGATGTGGCTAAGCCCGCTATAGTTGCGCAGGCCGCCCCGGGGAGTGTGTCAAACTTCCGCAGCTTCTCTTTGAGCGTCTCCAGTAATGAGTTTAGTCCGAGTAATGTCATCGCCTACATCGGCGACACGGTTCGTTTGAACATCACCGCCAAAGACAAGGATTACGATTTCTATCAGCCGGATTACGGATTGAGCAAGCAGCTTCCTAAAGGCGTGGCTGCGCTTGTTGAATTCCAGGTGACGGCTGCCGGCAAGTACACCTTCTACTGCAAATCCTGCGGCGGTCCGGCTAAAGGTCCGGTTGGTTACGTAGTCGTGGTGCCGAAATAATAACAATAAAGATATCAATCAATATCGCGAAGCAAGTATCTGCAAATTTCATGCTGAAACTAGTTGAAACTGATGGAAATTCATAGAAACCATGAAACTGAGAAACTTATGACGAAAGCGAAACCCAAAATGACGCTTGAGAAATTGGCGGCGATGAGCCAGAGGCAGTTCTTGCAGATTCGTGACGAGATGAGCGGCATGAAAGGAGAAATGGCTGGTATGAAAGAGGAAATGCATCTCCTGCGTCGCGACGTGGAAGCCGGTTTCGGTGCCTTGAGTTCCGGGATGAAAGCCGTTATGGATAAGCTTAACGATATCCAGAAAGATGTCATTGAAATCCACGACTTGAGAAGCAGAGTTGAGCGGTTGGAAAAGAAAGTCGGCCTTCCTCATTGACTTTCGTTATATTGACTAATGCTATGATTATTTTTACTTGTGATGTTTGCAAAAAGAGAATAAAAGACAGAAACGAGATTTTGCATTTTGAGCGCGGCCTTAATAGAATTTCTTTGTGCGGTAAATGCTCAAAACCCGTAACCTTGTTTCTTAAAAAACGCGGCTTAATTGAGCGGGAAGTTTTTCCGAAGAAATTTTTAGTAGAAAAAGTCGGCATCTACAAATAAAATAAAAACAAATCAAAAAATAATGTCCAGAAAAACAATAATCACAGGCGTAGTCCTTTTAGTTGTTGCCGTCGTCGTTTTGGTGGCGCTCGGAGTTTGGCTCGGTTCGGTTTTGAGAGGCGGAGGAACGGCAGGTCCTTCGCCGTATTCGGCAGTTCTTCTCTCGAACGGCGATATGTATTTCGGCAAACTTTCCTGGTTTCCGGCTCCGCGCCTGACCAATGTCTGGGTTTTGCAGAGAACCGTTGACCAAAATAATCAGCAGCAGCTCGGCGTTGGGCAATTCAACAAAGCGTTCTGGGGTCCGATGGACGAACTGAACCTCAACAGCAAGGAAATTGTCTGGTGGTCGCGCATCAGAAGCGACAGCCAGCTCGCAAAAGCGATTGAGAATCCTTCGTCCGTCCAGCAGCAGCCGGCGACCGGCAACCAGCAACAACAGCAAGCGACAAGCACTTTTAGGGGACCGTCAGGCCAGCCCCCTCGCTGAAGCTCGGTTGCGGCGCGTCGAAGACAGCCTTGACGATATACTTGAAAAAATGACCAAGGCGAAACAAATAATGACGCTTGATGAACTTGCCCAAATGACGCAGCGCGGTTTTCTGGGCGTTGATGAACGCTTTGCAAACATTGAAAAGCAGCTAAAGAACTTCGCAACAAAAAAAGATCTCCAAGAAACAGAAGAACACTTACTGGATGCAATTAAGGGGATTGAAGTCAAGCGGCATGATTTTGATGCGTTAAAATCTGAGGTCGGCGACCTGTCACAGCGAATCGTCGGGATTGAAAAGAAAATTTAAATTTCTATCTTAATGTTCGATGCCGCTTTTAGAAAAAGAATGCGCAAGTTTAGGGAGGCGGCGCGGGAATTAGACCGGCAATTGGCTAGGAAGAGCGAAATCGTGAAGCTTGCCGGTAAATTTAAGGGTATTCAAGAGAGGGTTGAGCGTCTGGAAAAGAAAGTCGGTCTACGTAAAAAATACTCATAGAAACTTATAGATACTGATAGATACTGATGGAAACTGATGGAAATTAGGATACTGATTGAAACTAAGAAACTCGTGGAAACTAAAAGGAATTACATCAAGTTACAGGATTTGGAAATTTATAAATTAGCCAGAGAATTATCAAAGGTTGGATGGAAAATATACGAGAGATTAAATTGGCAGGATAAAAAAACGATGGGTGACCAATTTATTACAGCAACAGATTCTTTCGGTGCTAATGTGGCGGAGGGTTATGGAAGATTTCATTACTTGGACAAGATAAAGTTTTTTTACAATGCCCGCGGTTCTTTAATGGAGGCAAATGATTATTGGCTTGAGCTTATGAATGAAAGAAACAAAATTGCCGACAAGAAATCTTACTCCGAATATAAGGTGATTGCCGAAAAGGCGTCGCTGAAATTACAGAACTTTATATCGTCAACCTATAGGGTAATAAAGGATAAGGAAACTCGTAGAAACTAAGAAACTTTTAGAAACTAAAATGAAAAATTTCCATAAATTTCTGCTAATAATTTCCATTAGTTTCACAGTTTCCACCAGTTTCTTGGCCGCGCCTTCGGCGCGTGCCCAAAACTTCATCGGCCCCTCTCAGTCCGCCGGCATCGGGCAGGGCGCGATAGGTCTTGACGCCTCAAAAAACCTTTCCATAGGAACGACCACGACGCAATCGGACACGAAACTTCTCATCGTCGGCACCTCCACCGGTTCGAGCTATTTCGCGATAAAAGTTCTCAACCTCAACACCGGCCCCTTATTCACGGTGAGAAGCGACGGTTCGGTCTCCATCGGCGGCGCGATAACCGCGAGCAACCAGACGGGTTCAACGACCACGATTCCGAACGTGGGAGTAGCTCCATCCGTTGGCTCCCTCTTTGTCAATGGACCGATATTCACCACTCTTGACCTCAAGGCGAACGGCATTGCCGTCGGAACGACCACGGCGCAAGGGGGAGGCAACGTCTACGTTACTGGAAGCATCACCGCCGGCGGCACAATCTCCGGCTCCAATTACTCCGGCAGTGTCAGCGCCGCCAACGTCTCCGCGGGCAGTTTCGGGGCGAACACCGGCGGAGGGAATTACAGCTTTCCCGCGAACGTTTCAGCGAGCGGTTATGTTTCTGCGGGAGGAAAAGATACCTGGTACAATGCAAATATATTTGCAGTTGATAGTAGTGGTCCGCGCATTACATTGGATTTGCCGGGCATAAAGGCATATTCGATTGAAAATAGCGGCGGCGATTTGCGATTCGATGGCGGCGCAATAACCTTCAAAAACGGCGGCAACGTCGGCATCGGGACGACAGGGCCTGCAGGGATTATAGATGTAAGAGGTAGCAACTCATACTTTGGCATTAACGGCGCCGATAACACTATTTGGTTACGAGGATATAACAATTCTTATTCAGAGATAACAACAAATGCCGGCTCGGTAAGTAATTACAACAACCTAAGTTTATATGTGAACACTGCGAATACTTCTCTGCCATCATGGCACATGGCTTTGGGCGGCATCTTAGGTGAAGGTGCGGGTCCTGACAGTTTCTATATTAGACGTGCCCCGACGTCAAATGGGACATTCTCAACGTTGTTTGCAATTACAAACGGCGGCAACGTCGGCATCGGGACGACGGGACCGAGCCAGAAATTGGAAGTGAACGGAAACGTTAAAATCGGAAATTATCTATATACAGGAGCTAACAGCGAAATATTAGCGGGCGCTGATGCTGGCGGATTTTACTTTGCTAGTGGAGCAACTAGCCCAGCAGTGCCTGTGTATATGGGTGGAACCAACACTACAAAAACAGTTATCCAAGGCGGCAACGTCGGGATAGGGACGACGGGGCCGCAATACAAATTAGATGTTGGTCCAGTCGGAGGCGCTCAAAGCGCCACTACTGGTTCGCTGGGGCTGATTCGTAATAGCGCACCCGCGGACTCGAGCCCATACACGCAAGCGAGAATTATCGTTTACGGAGGCACAGGAGTAGACACAGGAAATTGGGGATATCTTGCGTACGGTGCAGATGCAGTCATGAGAATTGTTTACGGTAGAACTGCATCGCCAGGATACGGCTTTTCCATTGGCACTACTGACGCAATGAGCGGAACCGGTACGTATACTAGCCGACTTTGGATAGATAATAACGGCAACGTCGGCATCGGGACGACGGGGCCGGGATATAAACTTGATGTTACAGGCAATATCAATGGATCAACGGGAGTTTACGACGCCGGCAACCGAGTTTACTCCGCAAGCAACCCGCCGACGTCCGTACAGGGCGGCTTCGGGGGCTTGTACGAAACTAATACGGGCGGCGGTTGCACGCGAGCCAATCCGCTCACGTCGGGGTGCTCCTGCCCGTCTGGTTTTTCTTCTGCCGTGTTGTCATATAACACGCAAGATATAGCCACGCACGTGATATACCAGTGCTACAGATAATAGGGTCTTTTGCAACATATTATTAACAAAGCTGATTGGGCAGCCACAGGGGCAACGTTCCGCCGCCGACAACTCCGTGAGGAACTTCCGTAATACCAATGCTCGCGATATCAACATCTCCGAATCCCGCGGTCGCTCCGGTTGCCGGTCCCGTTCCGGCTCCGATTGTGAACACGCCGCCTCCGACTAAACCGTAATTTCAAGGAACATAACTAGTGAAGCGCTCTAAGGAAGTCCGACTTCCTAAGCCATAAAGCATTATTGTTGACGTAGAGCAGCGTCCTTGTTAACATTGAAATATGCCGCAGGTGACGGTAGAAAAAACTTTGAAATATCTGATTGTGAAAATCCCCCTCCGAGCTTTCAAGGCGAAAAAGGCAGAGATATCGAGTAAGGGACAAAATTTGATTAATAAAGCAATTAATGAAGGACTGGCGGATTTCGCGGCCGGCCGTTTTTCGGGCCCGTTCAAAACTGTCAGGGAATTCAAGAAATCATTGGCTAAACTGGATGCTGAATAAAGTAGTTCCAGCCGATGATGAGGTTAAGTTTTTCAGAAAGGGCTGTTCGCGATTACAACGGCTTGCCCAAAAATCTGCAGAAAGCAGCCGATAAGCAGTTCTCCTTGCTTTCAAAGAATTTTATGCATCCCTCGCTACGCGCCAAGAAATACGATGAAGCAGAAAATGTTTGGCAGGCGCGAATCAGCAGGAGCTATAGATTTTATTTTACAATCGAGAAAGACGCTTACAGAATTTTAACGATAATGAAACATCCGAGATGATATTCAGGAAGTCCGACTTCCTAAGCCACAAATAATTACCCGTTACCATTAAGCAACAATTGTGATATAATGGTAGCAGAAAAACTTGCTGTACGTTTGTAGTTTTGCTACCATATCACTATGACCACTAAAACTACAACTGAAAATAGAGAGCAGGGCATTGTCTTGAAGAACCTTTTGGTTGAAATCAGGGCTATCCGCGACCAGCTCGGAAAGTTTTTGCTTTTGATTCCTGAAGAAAGTTTGAAAGAATATAAGAACTCTTCTCAAATCAGGAAAAATTATCTCAAGAGCGTAAAATCTTCCTGAGTCAGGCATTAAAAAACCAAAAATGGTTGTCCATAAGACACCGGATTTTGTCAGTGATTTAGGTAAATTACCCTCGGAAATAAGGAAACTTTTCAATCGGCAGGAAAACATCTTCAAGAAAAATTGGCTCGACCCAAGATTGCACACCAAAAGGAACAAAGAACTTCCCGGCGTGTTTTCTTTTCGTATCACACGCCGCTATCGGGCGCTTTTTTATTTTAGAGACGATAAAGCGGTATTTTTTGCCATTGGCCATCGCAAAGACATTTACGACTAACGCCGCTTGTTTTTTTCTTAGGAAGTCCGACTTCCTAATTATTAATTATTCTAGTGCAACGTCGTGTATTGCCTCGAAATCGATTGCTTTTAGCCATTCTGTCGTTTTGCGTTTGTATTCCTCCGGGCCGCCGAAAAACTTTAGTAAAAATTCTCTTTGCGTGATTGAAGGAAAATTTTTCCTGCCGATATAGTCCGGAAAACTGCTCCAGCGATAGTTCTCCAAAAATTCCATTGCTTTTTTGTGGTCCTTTATTTCCTTTTCTCTCCAACTCGGAGCAAAGCCGTCTAATGGATTAAAGTGAATGTAGTAGGGGAGATGAATAAAATGTCTATCATTGTTAATGTGCACCACTTTGTATTTCCCTTGGAAAAGCGCTCCGCTCCGCTTATATTTTTGATTAAAATAATTGGTGTACCCTGTTCCCAGTTTTCTCATAAATAACGTTAGAAAATTATCAGCCTTCGGCCTGACCAAAAGATGATAGTGATTTTTCATCATGCAAAACGCGAGAATTTCCACCAAAAGTTCCCGCCGTCTCCTCTCAATCTTAGGAAGTCCGACTTCCTTAGATTGTTTTTTGCCGAGATGGTAGGCGAGATTGGGTGCAGGTGCGGTGTCGTTAAACTCAAAGAGGTTATGAATAAACCGCAGGCGGTCGTTATCGTCTGAGAAAATTGCTCGCTTATCTACGCCACGGTTAAGGACATGGTAAATTTCGTTCCGAATTATTCGCGGTCTCGTCATGCTGTAATTATAACATTTAGGAAGTCGGACTTCCTTAGTCCTTCCTTAAGCCATAAATAATTCCACTAACGGCCAGCGGCCGATTTGACGAAGGAAATCGGCCTAAGGAATCCGACTTCCCGATGAGGCACGCGCGCTTGTTTTTCCTTCGAAAGGTTGGTATAATTTTATCGTTATGGACATAGCGGGAAGGGAAGCCGTTGAAAAATATTTTTGGGACGCCGATTTCAAAAAAATAAACGTTCGCAAGCACAAAAGGTACGTTTTGGAACGGCTGTTGGAATTGGGCGACGAGAAAGCCGGCAAATGGCTGATAAAAAATTTTTCCAAAGACGACATTATTTCGGCGCTGAAAGCCGGAAAGAACATTTCTCCCAAAAGCCGCAAGTTTTGGGAGTTGGTTTTGAGCCGTCAATAATACGATTTTTCACAGCACCGCAAGATGACTTTTCACCCGGAGGTTTTGCCGAGCAATTCGCAGAAGGCGATTTCTCTGCTTAGAAATTTAATCGGCATAAATGAATTTTATCTCGCCGGCGGAACGGCGGTTGCGCTTTATCTCGGGCACAGAATTTCCGGCGACCTGGATTTCTTTGCGGAACGCGATTTCAACGATTCCTTGTTGATTTCGCGGCTTTCCGAGTTGGGAAGTTTCCGGCTGGAGAAACGCGCCGAGCAAACGGTAATCGGCGTTTTCGAAAAAACAAAAGTGTCTTTTATCGGCTATCATTATCCGCTTCTTTTCTCATCGGCGCATTTCGGCGGCGTTCGGCTTGCCGATATCCGCGACATCGCCTGCATGAAAATAGACGCCATTTCCGCAAGGGGAGCCAAGCGCGACTTCATTGACTTGTATTTCATCATCAAGGAAACGGCGTCGCTGGACGACGTTCTCGCGCTGTTCCGAAAAAAATACTCTTCGCTTGAATTCAACTTGCTGCATATAAAAAAGAGTTTGACATATTTCGATGATGCCGATGCGGAGCCGATGCCGAAGATGCTCAAACCCTTGGATTGGAAAGAAGTTAAATCGTTTTTCAGCAACGAAGCGGGAAGAATATAGTTGTGTAGGAGTGGCGGCGGCTCCGACCCCAACCACTCCCGTCCCCGCGCCGACAACTTTCTCCGCCCCGAGGTAGTCCGCTAAAGTTGTTTGAGAGATTCCGCAATGCGCATAGTTGACTTTTTTTCGCGGGTTGTTAGCATCAAATTATGTCTAACGTTCAGTTTACTGGAGTATATAGAGTATATAAAAGAGAAGGAAATTAAAGAAAACCTCAAGGATGCGCTTTTTTTGGTTTTGGAAACCAACAGAATGCTTTTAATTACGTAATCGGAAACATGGCTTTGACAAATAGCAAAAACTTAAAAGTTGAATTTGACCGCGAGAATGACGGACGTTGGATCGCCGAAATTCCGAAGATGCCCGGCGTCATGGCTTACGGCAGGACCAAAAAAGAAGCGCTTCGTAAACTTTACGCCGTGGCTTTGAGAACCCTTGCCGACAGCGCGGAGCAAGGAAAGTTTCCTTTCCCAGTTTCAAAAATATTTTCTCATGGAGTGGCGGGCCGTTAAGGCATCGCGCGTGTTGAAAGCTTTGGCGTCTATCGGCTGGCGGATAAAGCGGCAGCGCGGTTCGCATAGAATATTGGCAAAACCGGGTTGGCCGAATGTAACTTTCGCTTTTCACGAACGCGAGGAAATCGGACCCCGCATGTTAAGCAGGATTGCAAAGCACACCGGGCTCATGCCGGATGATTTATAATTTGATGCAGTCGTCGCCAACCGCTGAAGCAAAATTTTTTATCCCCGATTGTCCGTTTCCGTTCGCTTTGGCGCCGGTCGCCAATTTTTGATAACTAGTAACTTATAACTAATAACTGATTCACTATCATTAAATCGTGATTGCGACTATTTCGCAGTAAGTCAAACCTGCTTTCTTCCCGCCGCCGCGAACACGTCGAAATAATTCAATAAACCTCTTATCGAGCCCCCGTAGAGATTATCGCCGAGAAAAGCGTCGCAAAAGATCTCCCTCGCGCGGGCGATTTCCCGGTAGCGCCCTTTCCAGCGCGGGTCGGCGAGCGTCAAGTCAAAAAGTTCCAGCGCTTTTTCAACCGCGCTTTGGAACAATTTTTCGTCCTTGTCTTTCCAGCGCGAGGCGCGGAAAACTTCGCTGCCGACGTTTCCGAGCTGTTCGGCAAGCGACAACTCCCGCCATTTTCCCGCGGCCAGTTCTTCGTGTATCGGCATTTCAGTCAATGACGAGTTTAGCGACTATTTTTTTTATCGTTTCCCGCGCGCTTTCGTTTTCCACTATTCGCGAGCGATTGCCGAGCGACGGCTTGATGTTAATCATGGAATCAAATTCAATCCATTCATTCACGGGTTTTTTGGGGTAAATGTTGATTCCCCACGTGTTTTCTCTCTTGGAATTTTCTTTTTCCATCAGCAGAACTTCTTCGTCGGAGTGAAGCTCGCCGCCGACCGCCATAATCCCCTGCGCGACGTCAACAACCACTTTCACGACGTCCCCGAATTGCTCGCTCGCCATCTCAACAAGTTCCTTCCGGCTGATTGGCTCTTTCACTATTTTTATTTCCATTTTCAGGTGGTAAAAATTCTGTTTTGTTTAATGAAAGACTTCTTAACCGTGTTAGTGCATCAATTAACGCAGATAACAAATGGAACGTCGCTATGCTATATCATAGTGCCGTGCTGAAACACGGCAGCAGAATTTCCACTTCCCGGCATTCAGGGAATTTTATCAGATGAGCGAGTAAAGTTGAAGTTTGCGATGAAACCGCGTATAATGCGGCGGCTGTGATTGACCTTTTGACGCCGCTTTCGGGAATAAGAGGAATTCCGCCGAGATTTTTGAAACGACTGGAGAAACTCGAGATTTTTACGATAAGAGATTTGCTTTTTCATTTTCCGTCACGCTACGAGGATTTTTCGGAAATCGTTCCGATAGCGAACCTCGAACCCGGCATGCAGGCGACGGTGCATGGCGTCGTCCGCGACATAAAAATCCGCCGCACTTTCCGGCGGCGTTTTGTTATAGTTGACGCGATAATTGCCGACGACACCGGCGAAATAAAAGCGGTGTGGTTCAACCAGCCGTATCTTTTGAACACGCTTCGACCCGGACGGGAAGCGAATTTCTCCGGCAAGGTTTCGCTCGGCGAACGCGAAATTTATCTTTCGCATCCGGCGTACGAACTCATCGGTTTGCGACCAGCGACCAGAGACCGGGGACAAGAAATGAGGCATACCGGGCGGCTCGTGCCCGTTTATCCCGAGACGAGAGGACTTACTTCAAGGGGCATCAGGTTTTTGATTCAACCGATTCTGAAAAGCGTCGGCGAAATTTCCGAGTGGATTCCGGAAGAAATTCTCGACTCCGCCGGCGTTCCGGAAATAAACGAGGCGCTCCGCGACGTTCATTTCCCGAAAACTCTCGAAGCGGCGCTCGCCGCCAAGAAAAGATTTTCGTTCGAGAACCTTTTTCTTCTCCAGCTTTTCAACATCAGACAAAAAATGAAACTCGCGGAGGAAAAAGCGCAGCCGATTCAAATTGAAATTGAACATCTGAAAGAAATAACGGAGGCACTGCCATTCAAACTTACTTTGTCGCAGAAAAAATCGCTTTGGGAAATCATTCAGGACATCGGGAAGCCGAAACCGATGAACCGCCTGTTGCAGGGCGACGTCGGTTCGGGAAAAACCGTTGTCGCCGCCGTTGCCGCCATCGTCGCCGCCGAAAACGGCTTTCAAAGCGCTTTCATGGCGCCGACGGAAATTCTCGCGCGCCAGCATTTCGGGACG
Organism: bacterium; assembly: GCA_027310625.1. Taxonomy (GTDB): domain Bacteria; phylum Patescibacteriota; class Minisyncoccia; order UBA6257; family 2-01-FULL-56-20; genus JACQKT01. The sequence continues at coordinate 101,325 of DAIDAM010000003.1, read as the reverse complement.
CTCAAAAAAATTTTCGCCCGTCTGCCGCTTCGGAAACAGCCGGAAGTGGGACTCCTCGTTTCCAAAGAAGCAAAAGTATTTTTTGAGAATGATTTGGAGAGTTTAGTTTCGAAGAACGAGTTTAAAAAAGGAGTTATCGCCGGAAAAATAAAAGTAATTGCCGGAACTCATGCTTTAATCCAAAAAGATGTCCGCTTCGACAAACTTGCTCTTGTGATAATTGATGAGCAGCATCGCTTTGGAGTTAGGCAGCGCGCTGAATTACACAAAAACCGCGAAACTAAATTGATTCCACACCTGTTGTCGATGAGCGCGACGCCGATACCGCGCACGCTGATGCTCACGGTTTTCGGCGACCTGGATATTTCCACTATCACCGAATTGCCCTTGGGAAGAAAACCGATAATCACAAAAATCGTCGCGCCCGCGAACCGCGACAAAGCGTATCAGTTCATCCGCGGCCAGATAAAAAAAGGAAGGCAGGCGTTCGTCATTTGTCCGAGGATAGAATCCTCGGACACGCGGACAGACGCGGATACATCCGCGCAGATCCGCGCTGATAACAATCAGCGTAAATCCGCGTTGCCTTGGGAAACCAAGGCAGTAAAGGAAGAATACGAAAAACTTTCCAAGAACGTTTTTCCCGATTTGAAAGTCGGCATGCTTCACGGGCAAATGCCCGCACGCGCTAAACGCGGGCGAGGTCTCGCCTCGGACGGAAAACCTTCAAAAGAAGCGGTAATGAAAGCGTTTCGGGAAGGCAAAATAGACGTTCTCGTTTCCACCTCGGTGATAGAAGTCGGCGTTGACGTTCCGAACGCGACGATAATGCTCATCGAAGGCGCGGACAGGTTTGGACTCGCCCAGCTTTACCAGTTCCGCGGACGCGTGGGGCGCGGCGAACATCAGTCGTTTTGTTTTCTTTTCACGGACTCACCCGCAAAAACCACGAGTGACCGTCTAAAAGCGATAGTTGAAGCGAAAAACGGGTTCGAACTCGCAGAAAAAGATTTGAAAATCCGCGGACCGGGAGAGTTCATCGGACAAAAGCAAACCGGTTTGCCCGACGTCGCTATGCGCGGCTTGCAGGATTTCGAAATGGTGAAAGCGGCGAGAGATGCGGCGGTGAAAATTTTAGAGAAAGACAAAAATCTCAAAGCCCGTCCCTTACTCGCGGAAAAGCTTGCGGAATTCGAAAGGAAACTTCATTTGGAGTGAGATTTTGTCCCCCCATCAGGACTTGAACCTGAAACACTCGCCTTAAGAGGGCGCTGCTCTGCCAATTGAGCTATGGGGGGTTATAGATTTACAGGCGGGCGCGCTACTTTGCTGAGTCGTATCCACTTTCTCTGTACTAATTCTGCCTTTGTATTTATGTCTTGTAAAGCGGCTTGAATCCACCCAAATAATCTATGCTTCATGTCAGTTCCTTTCATAACTCTTATTCTTATCGTTCCATAATAGAGATTATTTTTCTTATAGCCCTTATTCGGCGGCTTTATAAAACTTTTGCCAAAATTTTTCTTAGGTATTCCCGTAATGTCTGACCAAAACCTTTTAATATCATTTTCGTTCTGTTGCGGGTAAAGATTAAGATGAGCTTTTAAATTATTCGGCGCCACGCCGAAAATATCATTAAACCATTTTACTATAAAGGCAATTAACGAAGGATCAGAATTAGTGATTTCAAAGTTTTTTGTTTTGCCGCCCTCCGCCCAATAAAGCGCGGCTCCGAAGAAACGATAGGTTTCTTGAGAAAGTGGAGTATGGATTTCTTTCTTCGCCCGCTCAATTATTTCGTTTATTTCTCTTTGTCTTCGCTCTCTCTGTGATTGAGATCCAAGGGAAAGGATTTGAATTTGCTTGGTGTAAAGCCGTTTTCGATGCTCGGGTTTGAGGAGTACGGATTTCAACCATAAGCTAAGCGTGCTTTTCGAAACAGCGCTGTCCAATCTCCCCTGTATTTCACTGTAGCTTAACCCTTGCTTTCTGAGGGCAATCGCCTTCTTTTTTAGTTGGGAATAATCCATACACTTCCAACTATACGGCACAGAATAGCCGAACTGAAAGAACTTATCCACAATCAATAAAGAGTCGATTGCGTTTGCGCCTCCGGAGGGATTCGAACCCCCAACGACTGCTTCCCCGCCTGCCTTTGCCGCGTGCCCTCGCCGGGATTTGAACCTAGAACTTCAGGTTCGAAGCCTGACGTGATATCCATTTCACCACGAGGGCAAATTGCGGCGGGCAGGGAAGGCAGTCATGATATCCGTTTCACCACAGAGGCAGGAGGTGCTAATATTATATGGATTTTTAGCAGAAATGGAAGCAAACATTTTGTTTTTAATTTTTCAGCTCGCGGTTTTGATTTTCTCCGTGATGATTCACGAAATTTCTCACGGCTACGTCGCTGAAAGTTTGGGCGACCCGACGGCGCGGCTCGCGGGACGGCTGACCTTGAATCCGTTGAAACATTTGGATTTTTTCGGCTCGTTTCTTTTGCCGGTGTTGCTTTTTTTCGCGACTCAAGGGGCTTTCGTTTTCGGCTGGGCAAAGCCGGTGCCCTACAATCCCGTTTATCTCAAGAACCCGAAAAGCGGTTCGGGGAAAATCGCGCTTGCAGGACCGGCGAGCAATCTTCTCCTCGCCGCCGTTTTCGGAATTCTTCTTCGTCTGTTGTCTTCGTCCGGATACGCCACAGGTTCCCCGCTGATGATTTTCTTCGCGTTCATCGTTTACATAAACGTCCTGCTCGCCGTTTTCAATCTCGTCCCTTTGCCGCCGCTTGACGGCTCGAAAGTTCTCTTTTCGCTTTTGCCGCCGGGCGAGACAAGTTTTCAAATAGCGATGTTCCTCGAGCGCTACGGGATGTTTTTGATTTTGATTTTCATATTTTTCGGGTTCGGTTTGATAATTCCGATAATCAATGCGATTTACAGAATTTTGGCGGGACCCACGCTCCCTTTCTGATTCCCGCTTTGTTTAATTGATCTCCCACATAAGTATTTATGCGGGGATTGACTATATGCGCCGTTTTGATTTATGTCTGTAGAATTTCCGGAAAATTCAACTTTTCCCCTTTGGCATTCGATGCCTGTTGTGCTATAGCACAACAGGCAGGAATTTTTTAGAAAAGCTGTTTTTGCGTAAAAGATGTTTGCGTAAAAGTTCGCAAAAAATACAATAAGCTCGTTGCAGTGTATAGTGTTGTGCTACAGCATAACACTATACACTACGATTAGTTTAATATGGAAGGTTTTTGTGCGGACAGCTTTTTTAAAATTGTTGTGCTATAGCATAACAGCGTGCTATACTGCTGACGTGAGCGAAAAACAAACTAGTGTCGGCAAAAAAGACATTTTTAGTAGGAAGGTAGGTATAATTCCGCCGATAGATGATTACCCCTCGCGTGAAAAATGGGAAGAAGCGGCATGGCGGAAAATCTTGGAATCCGGTGAAATGCTATCATCATTGATTACGTCGCATGAACGTCACAATTTGGTAATGCGCGCGGCGGCTCTGGAAGGACTTGTTTCCGGTAAAGGGCCGAGGCAATTAAGCAGAGAATTATTGCTTTCCACACAAACCATTAATGCTGTTAAAAAGGCGATGACTGAAAACAATTACAAGAGCTATCTAGAAAGAAGCAAAAAAGAGCGGAGAAAAAGAGAATACAGCTATAATCACACGCCGAGGAAAAAGAAACACAAAGGCAGGCCCATTCGTACGAAATACGGAACGTTGCATATCCCCGACCATTTATAGGCGTGTATAAAAGCGTGTATATTAAAGAGTGTAAGCAATTATAGGCGTATAGGCGATTGAGAGAATAAGGCGCGGTAGGCGTTGTGCTATAGCACAACGCCTGGCCCGACAAATCACAAATCGGTGTTAGTCCGCGTTAGTGTTGCTCCGCACCAGTGTTAGTCCACGGTTTGCGAAGCAAACATTGACACAAGGTTGGATTTTGATTTAGAATTTTGAGCGACTGAAATTTAGTCATCAGTTATCAAACATCAGAAGTTAGTTTGTGGGTTTAATAAACCCTGATTACTAATGACTGATGTCTAATTTACTTATTATCATGCCCACAATCAGACAACTCATAAAAAAAGGAAGGAAGAAAATAAAAGCGAAAACAAAATCGCCGGCTTTGTCGTACTATTTCAACACGCTTGAAAATCGTCCGGTTTATTCCGGTTCGCCGTTCAAGCGCGGCGTTTGTTTGAAGGTCTTCACGACCACGCCCAAGAAACCGAACTCCGCTCTTCGGAAAGTAGCCCGCGTGCGGCTGACCAACGGCATGGAAGTCACCGCTTACATTCCGGGCGAGGGGCACACGCTTCAGGAACACTCGATTGTGATGATTCGCGGCGGACGCGTGAAGGACCTGCCGGGAATCAGATATCACATCGTCCGCGGCGTTTTGGATACGACCGGAGTGGAAAACAGGAAGCAGCAGCGGTCGAAATATGGGGCAAAAAGACCGAAAGGATAAAATCGCTCGAATAAGCGAATATTACGAACTTACGAATTCGTATGTTCGTAAAAATTCGTAAATTCGTGCGATACTTAAATGAGAAAGAAACGAGTTTACAAAAAACATCATCAGCCGGATTCGCTTTACGGGCGAGTTGATGTGGGGCGCCTGATAAATTATGTGATGAGGGAAGGGAAGAGAAGCGCGGCGCGAAAGGCGGTTTACGGCGCTTTTGAGAAAATAAAAAAAGAAACAAAAAAAGAGCCAGTCAGCGTTTTTGAGCAGGCGCTTACAAACGCATCGCCGATGCTGGAAGTTTTTTCAAAGCGTGTCGGAGGCGCGAACTACCAGATTCCGCGCGAGGTGCGTCCCGAACGCCGTTTCATCCTCGGTGTGCGCTGGATTGTCAACGCCGCGCGCTCGAAAAAAGGAAAACCGATGCATGAAAAACTTGCCGCTGAAATAATTGCCGCCGCCAAAAATGAAGGAGACGCGGTGAAAAAGAAGCTGGATATGCACCGGCAGGCGGAAGCCAACAGGGCGTTCGCGCACTTTGCCCGCTGATCGCGCGAATAAGCGAATATTACGAACTTACGAATCATTATGAGCGAGAGAAAGTTGCGAAGGAGCGACATTATTGAGCCCGAGCTGAGCTACAAAATTGTTGGAACGCTATTCGATGTCAGCAATGCACTCGGCTCTGGTTACTCGGAAAATTATTATCAACGCGCAGTGGCATTAGCATTCGAGGATGCAGGATTAAAATTTAGGCGAGAAGTTTTGTTGCCCGTTATGTTTCATGGTAAAGCAGTTGGCAGACAAAGATGCGATTTTTTAGTTGAAGAAAAAGTAATAATTGAGATTAAAAAGGGTGTGGCGTTTTCTCGTCATAACGCGGAGCAGATTTTTAACTATCTCAAAGCAAGCAATTTGCCACTCGCCATCCTAGCAAATTTTACGTCTAAAGGTGTTATTTTTAAGAGAATTGTTAATAATAATTCGTATGTTCGTAAAGATTCGTAAATTCGTGCGATAAATCAATGCCGCGAACTTATCCGATCGAAAAAACTCGTAATATAGGAATTATTGCTCATATAGATGCTGGGAAAACTACCGTTTCCGAGCGCGTGCTTTTTTACACCGGCGTTTCGTATAAAATCGGCGAGGTTCACGAGGGCGACACGGTGATGGACTGGATGGAGCAGGAAAGAGAGCGCGGCATAACGATTACGGCCGCGGCGACGACGGCCTTCTGGACGCCGACCTATGCAGTGACCAGGAACCAGGCACCAGGCACCAGGAAAGAATACGAGCACAGGATAAATCTCATTGACACTCCCGGACACATTGATTTCACCGTGGAGGTCAAGCGCTCGCTCCGCGTTCTTGACGGCGCGGTCGTCGTTTTTGACGGCGTCGCCGGCGTCGAGCCGCAGTCCGAGACAAACTGGCGCTACGCCGACGAATACAATGTTCCGCGAATTTGCTTCATCAACAAGCTTGACCGCATGGGCGCGAGCTTTGAACGCAGCTTTGCCTCAATAAGGGAACGCCTTACGCCGCACGCTTATCGCGTGCAGTTGCCGCTCGGAATTGAATCGACTTTCCGCGGCGTCGTTGATTTACTGCAGGAAAAAGCTTTTGAATTCCACGGCGATAAAGGGGAACGCATCGTTGAAATCCCCGTTCCCGAAGAGATGAAAGCGGATGTTAAAAAGTATCGTCACGAACTTATCGAAGCGATTGCGGACTCCGACAATGCCGTAATGGAAAAATATCTCGCCGAAAAAGAAATCACGCTCGATGAATTGCGGCGCGCGCTTCGAAAGGCCGTGATAGCGAACAAAATTGTTCCGGTGTTCACGGGCTCGGCGCTCAAAAACAAAGGAGTGCAGCTGGTTCTGGACGCGGTCGTTGATTATCTTCCTTCGCCGCTCGATTTGCCTCCGGTTAAGGGAAGTAATCCGAAAACAGGAGAGGAAATTTCAAGAAAACCCGACGACGCCGAACCGTTTACGGCGCTTGCTTTCAAAATCGCCAACGACCCTTACGTGGGCAGTTTGACTTATTTCAGAAATTACGCGGGCGTTCTGAAACGCGGTTCTTACGTTCTGAACGCGACGAAAGGCGAGCAGGAGCGCGTCGGAAGAATTGTGCGGATGCACGCCAACCAGCGGGAAGAAGTGGAAGAGGTTTACGCGGGCGAGATAGCCGCGATAGTCGGTCTCAAAAACACCGGCACCGGCGACACGCTTTGCAGTCCCGACTCCCCGGTTGTTCTTGAAAAGATTGTTTTCCCCGAGCCGGTCATCGGCATAAGAATTGAGCCGAAGACGAAAGCCGACCAGGAAAAAATGGGCATCGCGCTTCGCCGGCTCGCCGACGAAGACCCGACTTTCCGCGTTGCCGGCGACCCCGAAACCGGCGAAACGATTATTTCCGGAATGGGCGAGCTTCACCTTGAAATAATCGTTGACAGAATGAAAAGAGAATTCAGCGTGGAAGCGAACGTCGGGCGTCCGCAGGTCGCTTACAAGGAAACGATAACCGGCGAAGCGGAGGCGGAAGGAAAATACATCAGACAATCGGGCGGACGCGGGCAATACGGTCACGTATGGCTGCGCGTGAAGCCGCTTGAAAGAGGAAAGGGATTCGTTTTTGAGAACGAAATAAGGGGAGGGATAATCCCGAACGAGTTCATTCCCGCCGTTGAGAAAGGCGTGAGAGAGGCGCTTGATAAAGGAGTGCTTGCGCATTATCCGATGGTTGACGCGGAAGTCGCCCTCTACGACGGTTCTTTTCACGAAGTTGACTCTTCGGAAGCGGCTTTCAAAATCGCCGGCTCAATCGCTTTTCAGGAGGCGGCGAAGCGCGCGAAACCGGTGATTCTCGAACCGATAATGAAAGTGCAAGTGATAATTCCGCAAAACTTCCTCGGCGAAGTCACGGGAGATATAAACTCAAGGAGAGGAAAGATAGAAACGATAGGCGACAGGACAAACGTGAAAATTATAGACGCCAAAGTTCCGCTTTCGGAAATGTTCGGCTATGCGACTTCGCTCCGCTCGCTGACGCAGGGCAGGGGTTCATTCAATATGGAGTTTGATAGATATGAGCAAGCGCCGCAAAACGTGGCGCAGCTGATTATCGAGGGCAAAAAGAAGTGATATCCACAGATCTCCTTGACAAAGTATGGTTCAGGAGTAGAATTATCGAACCGTTTAAAAACAGGTCGTAAAAATAAACAGAAATCAGTAATCAGTAATCAGAAATCAGGAATACGGAAAATTGCAAAAACTTCTGTTAACTGATGTCTGATGACTAATGTCTAGTAAGTAAAAAATGGCTGAAAAAGAAAAATTCGTAAGAGGCAAGCCGCACGTAAACGTCGGAACAATCGGTCACGTTGACCACGGCAAGACGACTTTGACCGCGGCGATGACGCACGTCCTTTTCATGAAGGGGCTTGCGAAAAAGGAGGAAGGCGTTGATCAGATTGACAACGCGCCGGAGGAAAAAGCGCGCGGCATAACCATTGCTCTTCACCACTCGGAATACGAATCGGACAAAAGGCACTACGCGCACATTGACGCGCCCGGTCACGCGGACTACATCAAGAACATGATTACCGGCGCGGCGCAGATGGACGGCGCGATTCTTGTCGTCGCCGCCACCGACGGCCCGATGCCCCAGACGCGGGAGCACATTCTTCTTGCATACCAAGTCGGCGTTCCGAGAATCGTCGTGTTTCTCAACAAATGCGATATGGTGGACGACAAGGAACTTATTGACCTTGTGGAGTCGGAAGTGCGCGAACTTTTGAAGAAATACAATTTTGACGGCGACAACACCCCGGTCATCCGCGGCTCGGCTTTGAAAGCGCTCAACGTGAAATCAGCCGACGACCCGGACGCCAAGCCGGTTCTCGACCTCGTCAAAGCGCTCGACGATTACATTCCGGAGCCGGTGAGAGAGCTTGATAAACCTTTTCTTATGCCCGTTGAAGATGTTTTCTCCATAGAAGGGCGCGGCACGGTTGTTACCGGCAGGGCGGAGCGCGGGAAAGTGAAAGTCAACGAAGAAGTTGAGATAATCGGCTTGAAGCCGACGCAGAAAACCGTCGTCACCGGAATTGAAATGTTCAATAAAATTCTTGACGAGGGTCTTGCTGGCGACAACATCGGAGTTCTCCTCCGCGGTCTTAAGAAAGAGGACGTTGAAAGGGGACAGGTTGTCGCAAAACCGGGGAGCGTTACTCCTCACACGGACTTTGAAGCGGAGGTCTACGTGCTTTCCAAGGAGGAAGGCGGAAGACATACGCCGTTCTTCACCGGTTACAAACCGCAATTTTATATCAGAACGACGGATGTTACGGGTGACGTCGCTTTGCCGCAGGGAACGGAGATGGTTATGCCGGGAGACACCGTCAACGTCAGCGTGAAACTTATTTCACCCGTCGCTCTTGAAGAAAAGCAGAGGTTCGCCATCCGTGAAGGAGGCAAAACGGTGGGAGCCGGAGTGGTTACCAAGATAATCAAGTAACAATTAGTTTCAATCAGTATCGCGAAGCAAATTTCTACAAGTATCACACTGAAACTAATTGATACTAATAGAAACTAGTAGATACTTATTGTGAGAAATCTAGTGTGAATCAATAAAAGGTATGGCCAAGAAGGAAACCGAACTGCCGCAAAAACTGCGCCTGCGCTTGAAGGCGTACGACCACAAGCTTATAGACAATTCCGCAAAGCAGATAATCGAGGCGGCGGAAAGAAACGACGCGAAAATCATCGGCCCGATTCCTTTGCCGACGGAAATAAAAAGATACACCGTCAACCGCTCCACTTTCGTTGACAAGGATTCCCGCGAACAGTTTGAACTCCGCATCCACAAACGCCTGATAGACATCACCAACCCCAGTCAAAAAATAATCGAATCGCTTTCCAATCTGAATTTGCCGGCAGGGGTGGATGTTGAAATTAAGATGGCTTGAAACCAAAAACCGCCTCGAGGCGGTTTTTGGTTGCTATTGCACGTAGTCCAATTTTGTGTTTGGATTTCTATGTGCTAATTACTAACCGAATAGGAGAAAGAACATGACAGGACCGAAGCCTTTCCACGAGGCGATCGTGGATGTCGTCAGGACGATCGGGAATGCTCCCGGAGAAGATTTAGCTTTGTACGTTTTGGTGAGACTTGTAAACGCGTCGGAGATTGTCGCGAACCATGACGCCATCGAAGCGGCTTTCCGTGAAAAATATAACCTTTGGGCGTGGCGTATGCCCATAGACGGACTTCTCGCCCACATCGCTAGCGAGAAAGCCCGCGTCGCCGCCGAGCGCCGAAAGATAAAGAAAGGGCTGATGGAAGCATCGGAGAAACTTCGCCAGCAACGTGCCAGCTGAATCCAGCAAGGACCGGGCAGACCTACTGCCCACCCGGGTCAACCTGACCGCGGGTTTTTTTGTTGCGATTGATCAGGTAACGAAAATGCGACCAAAATCGCCTGCGGCGATTGAGTTTTTTAATCCAAATCGCATTTCTACTGCCTGGTTGACAACCTTGCTTTGTTTAATATACACTTTGTCCGTCTCTTTAATGGTCCGCCCAGGGCGGATTCCACAAGGATATGGCCGCGGGGCTATGCCTTGGCGGCGTTTTTGTTAGGTATCGCGCGAATTTACGAATTTTTACGAACATACGAATTCGTAAATTCGTAATATTCGCTTATTCGAGCGATAAAAAAGATGTTTATTTTAGGCAGAAAACTGAACATGAGCCAGGTTTGGAAAGACGGCAAGGTCACTCCTGTGACGCTCGTTGAAGTTTCCAAAAATAAAGTCGCTTTGCTACGAACAAAGGAAAAAGACGGATATGAAGCAGTTCAAATCACTGACGGGAAGAAACGGCGCGAGTTCCGATTGAGCGACCAGCGACCAGTGACCAGTGACAAGGAAAACCTCAAAGTCGGCGATGTCATTGACATTTCGGTTTTCAAAGAAGGCGACATGGTGAAGGTAATCGGTGTTTCCAAGGGGCGAGGGTTTCAGGGAGTAGTCAAGAGACACGGGTTCGCCGGCGGACCGAAAACGCACGGGCAGAAAAATCGCTGGCGCGCACCGGGCTCAATCGGTCCCACGGCGCCGCAGAAAGTTTTTCCGGGAAGAAAAATGGCGGGACGCATGGGTGGCGAGAGAGTGACTGTAAAAAATCTGAAAATCGCCGGCGTGGACGCGGATAAAAACATCTTGATGATTAAAGGCGCGGTTCCCGGCGCGCGCGGAGGACTTTTACAGATATCTAAAATATAAATCCGAAGCACGAAGCACTAAATTTGAAACAAATCCTAAACAACAAATCACAAATTACAAACCCGTTTGAAATTTAGAATTTAGATATTGTTTAGAATTTCGAATTTCGTATTTAGAATTTAAAGTTAGATGAAAAAAGAATTATTTAATTTAAAAAACGAGAAGGTTGGAGAAATCGATTTGCCTGACGCGGTTTTCGGCGCGCCTTGGAGAGAAGCGCTCGTTTCGCAGGTGGTCAATGCTTATCTTGCGAACAAAAGGATACCTTGGGCGCACGCGAAGAGCCGCGGCGAAGTTCGGGGCGGAGGGAGAAAGCCGTGGAGACAAAAAGGAACCGGGCGCGCGCGGCACGGTTCCATCCGTTCTCCGCTTTGGAAAGGAGGCGGGAAGGCGCATGGGCCGACAAAAGAGAGAAATTATTCGCAGAAAATAAACAAAAAAATGAAAAGGACAGCTCTCTTCAGCGTTCTTTCAAAGAAACTTAAGGACGGAGAAATGAGATTTTTTGACACGCTTGAAATAGAAGCGCCGAAAACAAAAGTGCTTGCAGGACTTTTGAGAAATCTTACGGAGATGAAAAAGAATTCCAAAAAATACGATGTTCTTTTTGTCCCAAACTCGGGAAACAAAAAAATTTCGAGAGCTTCTTCCAATCTTCAGAAAACTGAAGTTCTGAATCCTGAATCTCTCAATGTTTACGAAATAATGAGACATAAAAACGTTTTCATTGACCAAAAGGCTATACCGACAATAGAAAAACATTACAGAATAAAGTAAATCACAAATTAATCTCGAATTGATTCGCGAATATTCGCGAAAGCCGTTCGGGAACAAGTATTCGAGATGAATAAATTTATTATCAAAAAACCGCATGTCACCGAGAAGGCAACCGACTTGAGCAAGGAGGGAAAATATGTTTTTATTGTCCAGCCGGACGCGACCAAAAACGAAATAAAAAAACACATAAAGAAACTTTATGGAGTTGATGTTTTGAAAGTTGCAACGATTACAAACAAGCCGAGGACTAAAATTTTTCGCGGAAAGACGGGCGCGAAAGAAGGTTACAAGAAAACGGTTGTAACGCTGAAAAAAGGGCAAAAGATAGATATTACCTAAACGTAAAATTTAGATGTGCAATATCTACCGAGCACATAAAATAACAATCATGAAATCAGCAAAAACAGAAAATTGCAATCGAGCAGCAAAACCACTTCATCATTCAGTCGGTAATTTTATGTGCTCGGTGCAAGTTGTTTCTAAATTCGCATACGCTCATTAAGAAAAACTAGCATGAAAACATACACACCCACAACTCCGTCAAAACGGCACGCCGTTCGCCCTGATTATTCGCCGCTTTCAAAAGTTGAACCGCACAAGCCGCTGACAAAAAAACTTAAAGCGCATGCCGGCAGAGGGAACAGCGGCAGAATAACCGTGCGGCATCAATCCGGCGGCCACAAGAAACTTTACCGCATGGTTGATTTTCTGCAGAACAAATTCAATCAACCCGCGAAAGTTGAAACCATAGAATACGATCCTTACAGAACCGCCTTCATAGCCCTCTTGAAATACGGCGACGGCGAGCGCCGCTACATTCTTGCGCCCGACGGTTTGAAAGTTGGTTCTGAAATAATTTCCGCCGAGTCCGCTCCGCTCAATGCGGGAAACAGGATGAAACTCAAAAATATTCCCGTCGGATATCAGGTGCACAACATTGAACTCAACCCCGGACGCGGCGGGCAGTTGGCGCGTTCTGCCGGCTCCTACGCCGAGATTTTGGCAAACGCCAACGGCTACACTGACCTCAAACTTTCTTCGGGAGAAATCAGGCGCGCGCAGTGGGAAGGTTACGCTTCACTCGGACAGGTTTCCAATCCGGAGCACAACCTGACCACTATCGGAAAAGCCGGTCGTTCGCGATGGCTCGGAATAAGACCGACGGTCCGCGGCACGGCGATGAATCCCGTTGACCACCCCTACGGAGGAGGCGAGGGAAGACAGCCGCGCGGCACGCGCCGTCCCAAAACCCTTTGGGGGAAGATAACCGGCGGCAGAAAAACGAGGAACAAAAAGAAGTGGTCGAATAAGATGATTATCCAGCGGCGTAAAAAATAAATACATCAGCGTCTATCGGCAGAATCAGCATAAATCAGCGTTCAACCTTAACTACGCTGATAGATGCGGATGATAGCTGATTTATGCCGATAAAAGCAAAAGAGATGTCCAGATCATCAAAAAAACCGCCCTATGTGGCGCCTGACATATTGAAGAAGATATCGCGCGGGAAACCCGGCGAGGGAACGCCGATTAAAACGTGGTCGCGCTCTTCGGAGATTTCTCCGGAAATGGTCGGATATACGTTTGCGGTGCACAACGGAAAGAATTTTGTGGAAGTGAAAGTCAGCGAAGACATGGTTGGATACCGCCTCGGCGAGTTCGCCCCCACGAGGAAATTCGTGAAGCACGGAGGGAGAATACAAAGGGAGCTTGAGCAAAAAGCCGAAACCGCTGTTCAACCGGCAGCGCCTGCGGAGACAAAGAAAACAGCATAATAGAAAACATGCAGGAAACAGCAACCGACAAAAGAATGAACGCGCCCGTTTCTTCCAAAAAGGAAATCGCGCGGCTTAACTATCTTCGCATTGCCCCGAGAAAGACGAGAGCGATTGCAGGAATAATAAAAGGGCTTTCGGTGAACGAAGCCGAGGCGCAACTCGTTGTTCAGGGACGTAGAGCCGCAAAACCGATTCTGAAACTTCTCCGTTCGGCGGTTGCCGGCGCGGTGCGCAACAAAAAAATGAACGCCGAAAATCTTTACATTGAGAACATCCGCGTTGACAAAGGACCGATGCTTAAGAGAATATTGCCCCGTGCGAGAGGAATGGCTACCCCGATACAGAAAAAAATGAGCCACGTCACGCTCGTTCTCGCGGAGAAACCGGGACTGAAATCCGGACGCTTCAAAATTGAAGTAAAAAAGAAAGTTAAAAAAGAACTTCAGGAAAGGCCGAAGAAAGAGAAAAAGCAGCAGCTGGAAACGGAAAAACAGGAACACATTGTCACCAAACAGCCCGGATTCTTCAAGAGGATTTTCAGGAGGAAATCGGTTTAGAAATTGTTATGAGCAAGGCGAATTACAATTTCTTAACCGAGCACATAAAATAACAAACATGAAATCAGCAAAAACAAAGAATTGCAGCCGAGCGGTAAAACCGCTTTATCATTCAGTTGATAATTTTATGTGCTCGGTGCAAGTTGTTTCTAAATTCACTTCGTTCATTAAGAAAAACTAGCATGGGACAGAAAATAAATCCACAATCGCTTCGCATAGGCATAATAAAGGACTGGCCGGTCCGCTGGTTTTTGCACGGCAAAGGGGGGCGTTCGTATGCGAAGTATCTTGCCGAAGATGAGATTATAAGAAAACTCATCAGAAAAAAATTCGGGTTGGCGGGGATTGCGTCAATTGAAATAGAGCGTACAACGAACAATCTCAAAGTCGTGATAAAAGCCGCAAGGCCGGGCCTTATAATCGGGCGCGGCGGAAAAGGGATAGAGGACTTTACAAAGGAACTTGAGGAAACGATTAGAAAAGAAAGAAAAGTTAAAAACCGTGTTAGCCTGAGTGTTAATGTGGAGGAGTTGAAAAAATCCGAAATTGCCGCCCCTTATGTTGCCCAGCAAATCGCCTGGGATCTGGAAAAGCGTTTTCCTTTCAGAAGAGCAATGAAAAAATATCTGGAGCAGGTTGCGCAAAATAAAGAAGTGAAGGGCGTCAAAATAACTTTGTCAGGAAGATTAAACGGAGCCGAAATAGCAAGAGAAGAGTCCCTCAAAAGAGGAGCCCTGCCTCTTCAAAATCTCCGCGCCGACATTGATTACGGCCAAGCCACTGCTTTTACGACTTACGGGACGATAGGAATCAAGGTCTGGATATACAAAGGGGAAGTGTTTAAAAGAATAAAATCGCACGAATAAGCGAATGAATTACGAACTTACGAATAACTTCTATTATGCTCACCGTAAATTCGTATGTTCGTAAAAATTCGTAAATTCGCGCGATACATCAAAAATGTTGATACCGAAAAAAGTCAAACATCGCAAATGGCAAAAGGGCCGCTCCAAAGGGCGACTTAAGGAAACGAGAGGCCTCGAGCTGAACTACGGAGAATATGGGCTTAAGGCGACGGAGCCGGCGCGCCTCACTTCGAGGCAGATAGAAGCCGCGCGCCGCGCAATAACGCACTTCCTCAAGCGTCAGGGCCGTCTTTGGATACGGGTTTTCCCCGACAAGCCGATAACGCAGCGGCCTCCGGAAACGACAATGGGCGGCGGAAAGGGCAGCGTTGACCATTATGTTTTTCCCGTAAGAGCGGGAAGAATAATTTTTGAGGTTGACGGCATCAGCCGCGAAGACGCAAAGGAAGCGTTGCGCAGGGCTTCGCACAAACTTCCTTTCAAGAGCACAATTGTTATGAAAACATCGGCATAAATCCGCAAAAATCGGCATAAATCAGCGGCGATTGCTTTTGTAGAGCCCTGAACGCTGACAGATGCTGATTTAAACTGATTAATGCGGATAAAACACAAAACAATGAAAAGAAAAGAAATAATCGAACTTAAAACGAAGCCGGTCGCGGAGCTGAAAAAATTTGTAAGCGATGCGGACGAAAAATTGAGAGCGATGAAATTTGATTTGGCTGCAGGCAAGGTGAAAAACGTGAAAGATATCAAAGCGCTCAAAAAGGACATAGCGAGAGCTTTGACTTTTATAAACGAGAAACAAAAGTAACCAATAAAAAAATGAAAAGGAGATTAAAGGGTATGGTCGTTTCGGACAAGATGCAAAAAACGCGCGTCGTAGCCGTTACGCGTCTTAAGAAACACAGAAAATACCTGAAATATTTCAAGTCAACTTCAAAATTCAAGGCGCACGATGAGAAGAACGAATATCGAACGGGTGACAGGGTAATTATTGAAGAGACAAGACCATTGTCGAAAGATAAAAGATGGGTAATCATTGCGAGACAATAAGTATCAATTAGTTTCGCGAAGCAAGTTTCTACAAATATCCTTCCGAAACTAATTGATACTGGTAGAAACTTATTGGTACTTGTGATAAAAAACGAAGTGTTGAATTAAAGAAACCATGATTCAAGAACGTTCAATACTGAAAGTCGCCGACAATAGCGGCGCAAAAAGGATAAGGTGTTTCAGGATTTTAGGCGGAACGAGGCGGAGATACGCGAATCTCGGCGACGTTTTTATCGCTTCGGTTCAGGAAGCCGAGCCGAGAAAAGGCGTTAAAAAGAAGGATATAGTGAAAGCAGTTTTGGTTAGAAGCAGGAAGCCGTACAGAAGGACCGACGGTTCCTACCTGCGTTTTGACGAGAATGCCGCCGTGATTGTTGACGCCAAGAAAGAGCCGATAGCGACGAGAATTTTCGGTCCGATGCCCCGTGAACTTAAAAATATGGGTTTTGAAAAAATAATGACCATGGCGGAAGAAATCGTCTGAGCATCGCACGAATAAGCGAATAAATTACGAACTTACGAATAGATTAAATTTTACTTACTGTAAATTCGTATGTTCGTAAAGATTCGTAAATTCGTGCGATAATAAAAAGATGAAAATCAAGAAAGGAGACCAAGTGAAAATAATGAGCGGCAAGGACCGCGGCAAAAGCGGCAAGGTTCTACGCGTTTTAAGCGGGGACTCAATGATCGCCGTTGAAGGAATTAACCTTTACAAGAAGCGCGTTCGCCCCAAACAGCAGGGTCAGAAAGGGGAAACGGTTCTTGTTCCGAGGCCGTTCTCGGCCTCAAAGGCGATGCTCGTTTGTCCGAATTGCAAAAGGGCGGTTCGTGTCGGCTTCCGCATTGAAAGCGCCGGCGGCGTAAAAGAAAAAATAAGGTACTGCAAAAAGTGCAGCGCAAGAATATAAATGTATCAAGTATCAGGCATCAAGAAGGGAAAATCCTGACACTTGACACATGACACGCGTCACAAAAACATGACCAAAGCAGCGATAAAAAAATCGAAAACAGCCCGCCAGGAAGAAATATCCAAATTCTTGGAGAAAATAGTCGTCAACGCCGGTATCGGACGCCTGAGTCAGCAGCCGAATTTTGAAGAGAAAGCGCTCAAGCAAATAGCGAGAGACATCTCTTTGATAGCCGGGCAGATGCCCCAGACGAGAAAGGCGAAAAAGTCCATTTCCGGGTTCAAGATAAGAGAAGGCCAGATTGTCGGCATGAAGGTCACTTTGCGCCGCAGAAAAATGGTTGATTTTTTTGAACGCTTGATTACAATAGTGTTGCCCAGAGTCCGCGATTTCAGAGGCATTGACCCCAATCTTATAGATGACGTTGGTACGCTCAACATAGGATTTCAGGAGCAAATGGTGTTTCCGGAAATAAATCCGGAGGAATCGCCGGTGGTTTTTCCGCTCGGCATAAATATCGTTCCTAAAAGAAAAAATAAAGAGAAAGCAATTAAGGAATATCGCCGACTCGGCGTTCCGTTAAAAGGTAAATCCGAAGCACGAAATCCGAAATCTTAAACAAATAACAGATTACAATTGTTTCGAATTTCTAATTTGAGATTTAGAATTTACAAATTCCATGGCAAAAACTTCAGTAATAGCACGCAGCAAGAAAACCCCTAAATTTTCTACGAGGGCGGTTCGGCGCTGTTTTAGGTGCGGGCGGAAAAGAGGATATCTCAGAGCTTTCGGTCTTTGCAGAATTTGCTTCAGAGAGATGGCCAGCCGCGGCGAGATACCGGGCGTGAAGAAAGCATCGTGGTAAGGGCTTGTCCCAAGAGCCGAGCACATAACGCATTATGTGCTCCGGCGGATTGGATGACAAACCTTACCGAGCACATAAAACGAAAATGATGGAAGTAAAAAAAACGGAAAGTTGCGACAACAGAAAGCACCAGCTATGGTGGGCGGACGTTGGTTTTATGTGCTCGGTGCTCAATTTTATGCTTGCTCAAACTGCGCTTATAAAATAAACTTGTTTTCTCAAATAAAATTGGCATGTACTACAATCTCTTAGCAAAAATAAGAAATGCGGCCCTTGCCAAAAAGGACACGCTTGTCGTTCCTTTTTCCAATTTTGATTACAATGTCGCGAAGCTGCTTGCGGAACGCGGCTATTTGAAGGACGTTCAGAAAAAAACCAGCGGAAATAAAAAATTCATTGAGATAAAACTGAGTTACAAAAACAGTTCTCCGTCAATCAGCGGTTTTAAGATAATCAGCAGACCAAGCAGGCATGTATATCTGAGAAAAGACAAAGTGAGACGCGTCAGACAGGGATACGGAACCGGCGTGATTTCAACGACAGAAGGCATTTTGAGCGACGGCGATGCCCGCAAGAAAAGAGTCGGCGGAGAGTATCTGTTTGAAATATGGTAAATCAGCGTAATGCTAATATACTAATGCGTGCTAATGATACGAATCGCGCTCTGGCGCAGGAATACAAATGTACTAATGAAATTCATTCGCATATTTGTATTATCGAGCCCTAGCGACATTAGTAGTATTCGTATAGATTTGTAGATTAGTATCAAATTTATGTCCCGTTTAGCAAAAAAACCGGTAAAGTTTCCAGCAGGCGTTGCCGTAGGCGAAGAAGGCGGAATTTTGGCTTTCAAAGGACCAAAGGGGGAAATCAAAGTGAAGATTCTTCCTTTCGTTAACGTGGAAGTTGAGGGCAATTCCGCGAAAATTTCGTTTTCCAAGAATATCAGGCAGGCAAAGGCGAATTCGGGAACGATGTGGTCTTTAGTGAAAAATGCCGCCGAAGGAGTTTCGTCGGGATTTTCCAAAAAGCTTGAAATAGAAGGAATCGGCTACCGCGCGAATATTGAAGGGAAAAATTTGATGCTTTCGCTCGGCTATGTTAAGCCCGTCAAGTTTGAGATTCCGGAAGGGATATCTATCGCCGTGGAAAAAAACATTGTAACCATTTCCGGCGTGAATAAACATCTCGTTGGCGAAACAGCTGCAAAAATAAGACATCTCAAGAAACCGGAGCCGTACAAAGGCAAAGGAATAAAGTATCAAGGCGAGGTGATAAGAAGGAAGGCGGGCAAGAAAGTCGCCGCCACCGCTGCCGCTTAAACGCGGAACAAAAATGCAAAAGAGAAAAAAGCTAAATGAAATAAGAAGCAGGCGCGGTGTGCGCGCGCGGGCGAAAATTTTCGGGACCGCCGAAAAACCGCGACTTTCGGTGTTCAGAAGCAACAGGAACATTTACGCCCAGCTTATTGACGACGAGAAAGGCAGGACTTTGGTGAGCGTTTCAAGTCTCGGCTCCAAAAAATCCGTGAGCGGGGGAAAAGTCGGATGTTCGGAAGCAATCGGCGTTGAACTTGCGAAAAAGGCCTTGGCGTCGGGAATAAAAAAAGCCGTTTTTGACCGCGGCGCGTACAAATATCACGGAAGAGTGAAAGCGGTCGCTGAAGGATCAAGGAAAGAAGGATTAAAAATATGAACCGATATAAATCAGCATTGATCAGCCAAAATCAGCATATATCGGCGTTTCAAAGTTCCATAACGCTGATTAATGCGGATTAAAACTGATTTATACTGATGAGTACAAAAACATGAGAGAAAAAAGATACATCAAAAAAGAGGAATTTAAGGAGAAAGTTCTTGACCTCCGCCGCGTTACGCGCGTCGTTGCGGGCGGAAAACGTTTCCGCTTCAGAGCGACTGTTGTCGTCGGAGACGAAAAAGGAAGAGTCGGCGTCGGCGTTGCGAAGGGTCTTGACGTTCAAAACGCCGTGGACAAAGCAAAGTCCGCCGCCAAGAAAAAAATTCTCCCTCTTAACTTGAAGGATAACAGAACGATTCGCCACGAAGTTTACGCGAAATACAGCGCGGCGAGGGTTTTAATAAAACCGGCTGCGGCGGGACATGGGCTGAAAGCCGGCGGCGCGGTGCGTTCCGTGCTTGCTTTGGCTGGAATAAAAGACGCGACCGCGAAATGTCTCGGCCGGACACCGAACAAACTTACCAACGCCCTTGCTGCAATGGAGGCGCTGAAAAAGTTGAAATCGGAGAAACCAGAAACCAGCAACTAGTAACCAGAAATATATGCAGCTTCACCACATAGCCCGCAGGGGCGAAAAATTAAAAAGAAGGATAGGACGCGGGGGAAAGCGCGGCACGACTTCGGGTCGCGGTACTAAGGGTCAGAAATCAAGAGCCGGGCGCAGAATCAGGCCGGCGGTGAGGGATTTGATTCTCCGTCTTCCCAAAAGGCGCGGCTACAAAAACAGACCCGTTTCGGAAAAACCTTTCATAGTCGGCATTTCGGAACTTGCGGAAAAACTCAAAGTTTTTTCAAAAGAAAAGAAAGCCGTGGAAGTTGATAAAGTTTTCCTGAAGGAAGTGGGTATTTTGCCCGCTGACTACCGCGGCGATGTAAAAATACTCGGCGACAGCGTTAAAATAGACATACCCGTTTCAATAAAAGGAATAAAAGTTTCCGGGTCGGCGAGAGGAAAAATAGAGAAAGCCGGCGGGAGAGTCCTAGATTTTGCCGAAAAATCAAAGTCGCAAGACGAATGATTTTTCGTTGCAAATATCTTGGACCCCGCACATTTATGTCAAACTTCATGAATACAAATCAAACCAAAGCCGCAGGCGAACCGCTTCGCTACGCCATGCATTTCAAATCAGACGATGTGCAGCGAATGTGCGGGGTGCTCAATTTTGATTACCGCTCGGTCTGCGGTATAACCACCTTGCCCTCGCGGGCGAAACACGCATGAACCGTTTCTTACAAATTTTCAGAGTAAGGGACCTGCGGAAGAAAATTTTAATCGTTCTCGGTATTTTGGTCGCTTACCGGGCGCTGGCGACAATCCCGATTCCGGGCATAGACGCGCAGCGCCTCGAGCAATTTTTTTCTTCCAACCAGCTGCTCGGTTTCCTTAACATTTTTTCCGGCGGCGGTTTGTCCACCTTGTCGGTGGCGATGCTCGGCGTCGGTCCGTACATCACCGCAACGATTATCATGCAGCTGTTGACGATAATTTTCCCGCGTTTGAAGGAAATGTATTACGAGGAAGGCGCCGCGGGACAGGCGAAATTCAACAGATACTCGCGCTTACTCACCGTTCCGCTCGCGTTTTTGCAGGGTTACGGTTTTCTTACACTCTTGATTTCGCAAAACGTCGTTCCCAGACCGGGCGCTTTCGGAATGATCACGAACGTCATCGCCATAACCGCTGGTTCCATGATTGCTCTTTGGCTCGGTGAACTCATAAGCGAGCAAAAAATAGGGAACGGGATATCAATGATAATTTTGGCGGGAATAGTCAGCCGCCTGCCGCTTGACGCGCAGCAGGCGATTGCCTCTTACACCGCTTCGGCGCTCCCGACCTACGTAGGTTTCATTTTGGTTACGCTTTTTCTCGTCGCCGGCGTCGTTTATCTTAACGAAGGGCAAAGAAAAGTTCCGATAGCCTACGCGCGCCGCGTCAGGGGGATGAAAATGTACGGAGGCGTTCAGAGCTACCTTCCGATGAAAGTTAACCAGGCAGGAATGATACCGCTCATTTTCGCCATTTCCGTTCTTCTCTTCCCGCAATTTATTGCACAAATGACTTCTATTTTTTCCGTTGACTTGGCGGTCAAACTGAATAACATTGTCACCGGATTTTTGAACAACAAACTTTTCTATGGAATATTTTACTTCGTGCTTGTGTTTATTTTTACTTACTTTTATACGGCAATTACTTTCAATCCCGAGGAGGTCTCAAAGAATCTTCAGCGGAGCGGCGGTTTTATACCCGGTATAAGGCCCGGAGAAAACACGGCGGAATATTTTTCAAAACTGACGGGCAGAGTAACTTTCCTCGGCGCGACCGCATTGGGCTTGATAGCCGTTTTGCCGCTCGTTATTCAGGTATTCACGAAAATATCGGTTCTTAACGTCAGCGGCACGGCGCTTCTGATAGTCGTTGCGGTGGTTTTGGACATGATGCGGCAGATTGATTCGCAGCTTTTGGCGAGGGAGTACGAGGGGATACAGTAGAAATTTGCAATCCAAACTTTGCACGAAAACACGCTGTCAAATTCCCCAGCGAGGAATTTGCGCTTGCTCTCGGCCTCGCTCTGCCCTGCGGGCAACCATGCCCGCTCGGCCTGCGAGACGGTTTTCTTTGCAAAGTTTGGATTTATTCATTGAGTGTGATGTTGCGGATGCCGCTTTAAGATATAATCTTTTTCTTTTGGAGAGCGGTTGTTTTATTTGATATATTGGAGAAGACGATGTAAAAATAGGCGCATGAAGAAACGGAAAGAAAAAGTTTTTGCGGGGATGTCCCGCCTTCGCCAACCTGCGCTTCGCCGTCGGCTTCGGCAAGGCGAGGGCTATGGCAGGCAGGCTGGCGGCTTTGCTTGTAAAAAAAAGGTATTCGTAGCAATGAGTGGAGGGGTTGATTCCTCAGTCGCCGCCATGCTTCTTAAAAACCATGGCTACGATGTCGTCGGCGTTTTTATGAAATGTTGGACTTCGTCCAACACGCGGATTAACGCGGATTTCAACGCGGATGGGCGCGGAAATTTTGACGATGAATGTCAGGCGGAAAGAGACGCCGAGGACGCACGCCGCGTCGCCGGCAAACTCGAAATCCCTTTTTATATCTGGGATTTCGAGGAGGAATATAAAAAGAAAGTCGTCGCTTATATGGTTGACGGTTACCGCCGCGGCATTACTCCCAACCCGGACGTGATGTGCAACAAGGAAATTAAGTTCGGGCTCTTTTTGGAAAAAGCGCTGTCCGTGGGAGCGCCTGCCTGCCGGCAGGCAGGGATTTACGTGGCGACCGGGCACTACGTGCGGCTTATGCGTAATTCGAATATCGCGAATTCGCGCGAATATAACGAATATAAAAGTTTTTTAAATTCGCCAAATTCGCGCACATTCGTAGATTCGAGTTATGGTTATAAACTATACGCTGCGCGTGACGCGCAAAAAGACCAGTCATATTTTCTCTGGACGTTGACGCAAGAGCAATTGCAACACTGCCTTTTCCCGATAGGCAATTATTTGAAGTCAGAAGTGCGGGCGATGGCGAGAAAAGCCGGTTTGCCTACGGCGGAGAAAAAAGATTCGCAGGGAATTTGCTTTCTCGGCAAAGTTACGCTCGCCGAGTTTTTGGGCGGTTATCTTCCCGCGAGAGAAGGCGCGGTTTTGAATACCGCCGGAGAAGAAATCGGCAGGCATTCCGGCGCGCATTTTTACACCATTGGGCAGAGACATATTGGCATGACCAATCGCGGACTTACACAGACAGAACGCGGACTTATGCAGAAAACGGATTTCAAGCCGCTTTATGTTGCTGAGAAAAACGTTGAAACAAATACGCTTGTGGTAGCAGAAGGGAGCGACAATTCGGCGTTGTACAGAAAAGAAATTAAACTCCACGATGTGAATTTCATCAACTCGGAAACTATACCCCTAATTCGTGCGAATAAGGGGTATAAGGTGTTGGCGCGGGTGAGGTACAGACAACCGCTCGCGCCTGCAACGCTGATGCCCGCAGACGATATGCAGATAAACGCAGATAAAAATCCGCGCAAATCAGCGTCTAATCCGCGCAAATCCGCGCTGCTCATCTTTGAGCAGGGGCAGAAGTTCGTCGCCGCAGGTCAGTCGGCTGTGTTCTACTATAAGAGACCAGAGACCAGAGACCAGAAACCAGAGAAATACGAAATGCTCGGCGGGGGCACAATCAGATAGTGAAAATTTGACCACTATGCTATAGCATAGTGGCTTAAAAGAATTATTATTCCCGCCAAATAGCATAATCGTTGCGGCAAAATAGTTTAATTACCAAACAAGTCGAATTTCCCTGCCTGCGGCAAGCAGGTATTACCTGATATAATTGCCTGATATGATTATTGTTTTCACTGGTAATGGTAAAGGCAAAACCACGGCGTCGCTTGGGCAAATGATGCGCGTTCTCGGGCGCGGCAAGAACGCTTTGATGATTCAGTTTATCAAGGGTCCGTGGCGTTCCGGAGAAGACGAATTCGTTAAAAACTTCGAACATCGAACCTCGGACATTGAACAGCCCCAATTCAAAATTGTAAAAATGGGTTTGGGGTTCGTCGGAATTTTGGGCGACAAACTGCCGCGCGAGGAACACGAGAAAGCGGCCGAAAAGGCGCTGGAGCTTTTCAAAAAAGAAGCCGCTTCCGGCAAATGGCAGTTGATCGTTCTCGACGAAATCAATGTCGCCGTTTCGCTTAAGCTTTTGAAACCCGAGCAGGTGGTTGAGGTCGTGAAAGATTATCCCAAAGATAAACTTTTGATTTTGAGCGGCCGGAACGCGCCCAAAGAATTTATCGAATTGGCCAATCTCGTTACGGAAATGAAGGAAATTAAGCACCCATTCAACGACGGCGAACTCGCAAAATTGGGGATAGAATTTTGAGCATGCGAATAGCGCGCTACGAACACGCCCATGCGAATTTTATATTGAAAAATGAGGCCAAATTGGGCTTGACAGAATTAGCAAAATAGTATAGCATTATCGAGTAATTTTAAAACCGCGCGTCGTGTATGTATCACGATCTTGGCAGCGTAAACTGTGCGCATATCATCCTTGGCCTCGCGGCCCATCGCACCTGTTTTCATGGGCGGGTGATACATCGATGTTCTCCAAAAGGAGAAATCATGGATACGGCAAAAAAAGAGGCGCAGTTGCGCCTCGCGGTTGCAAATGGTGAAAGCAAGAGGGCGTGCGCGCTGGCGCTCGAACTCAACTCTTCCACGGCATGGGAAGAGTTGGTGAAGCAACGGACGATTGGCTTTGCCGATCTGCCGCGGATTCTCGACGATCTCGAAAAGGCGCATAAGCATACGCACTTTGTCGCGCATGCGGTGCTTGATCACTGCGAGCCGACACAGGAGGAACTGTTGGGACTTGCGCTCCGCGTGAAAGACAGCTCGATGCAGTACCGCCTGTGGTCAAAAATCACATGGCAAGGTGTGTCGCGGGCAAAGGCGATCAAAATCGCTCACACCGGTTGGCTCTGGACGCACTTCTGGAAGTCGCTCATCAGAGCATACAACTTGAAGGAGAACGAACTCGACCAGTTCAAGCGCGACCACGGCATTGCGCTGACTGCACTGTGTGAGATCGGGCACGTCTCGAAAGCACGGATGTGGCGGTTGGCAATGGAGAAGAAAATCTCCTGGTCGACGGTGCTTCATTGTGCTGACCTGACCATTGGGGAGCTCGCTCAGATCCAGAACTTCAGCGGGGGCTTCCACGACTTCGAGGACTACAAATTCTACGGCGACAAGGTGCGCCGTGAGTTCCGCAAGTTGGAAGAAAAAGAGCGGATAGAAGTTTTCCTCGAAGGCATCAGGCAAAACCCGCGCTGGAACGCACCATTCGTTCAAGCCATCTTCGATGTTTTGGACATGGCGGCGGCGACCAGGGAGCAACTGGAGGCCATCGGGAGGACTTGTGGGCACTGGAGCCGTGTTCTCGACTCTGGGAAGTTCTCGCAAGAGGAAATCCTGCACCTTGCAGAGAAATACGACCACCCCGACCTATGGAAGCGGGTGGGCGTGAAGCAGTAACAGTAAATTCCAGTTCGAGGGCACTGGATAAAAATAACAAAAGCCCTCTCTGTCGGTAAGTATGGTACTTACCCTGATGATGGCCTAAAAGGCCGAAACAGATTGAGAAGCGAATAAGGAGAAGATTGTGAAAATCTTCACGCATACAGTGGTGGATTTGGATGCCGCCTGTTCAATTTGGGCGGCCAAGCAGTTCATCCCCGGCGCGAAGGACGCCGCCGCCGAGTTCCGCCCCGCCAACTGGGACGGCAACGACATGGCGGAGGGCGACCTCGCCGTGGACATCCCGGCCGGCGGCCGCGGCATGAAGGGCGAGAAGGGAGAGAATGGCATCGTTCACTCCTGCATCGCTTCGATCGTCGCGCAGTACGCCTCGCCGAGCGACCAGTCGGCCCTCGCCAGCATCGTCCGTTTCGTGGACGCGCAGGACGCGCACGGCTCCACCGTGAAGTTCCTCGTTCCCGGGGTGAACCGCGAGGCGCAGGAGACGCTCGCCATGACCGGCCTCAACGCCGTTCTGCGCGCGCTTCAGGCGACGCACCCGCGCAACGACGCCATCGTCTGTGAGCGGATGTCGGAGATTCTCTCAGGCATGCTCCAGGCGGGACGTGCTCGCCAGCGGGCTGCGGCCGAGGCCGACAAGGCCGATGTGCTCGACGGCGGCAAGGTCGCCATCGTAACGAATTCTCGCGAGTTCGGAACGAATGGTGTCCTCTTCGACGAGCGCGACATCCGCGTGATTGTTTACGTGGACGGCTGTAACCTTGGCATTATCCGGCACGGGGAAGAGAAACTCCGGATGGACCACACTGAGCTCCGCGCGGTCGTCGAGGCCGCGGGCGAAGTGAGTGATTGGTTCGCTCACCCGGCCGGGTTCCTCTTCTGCCGCGGGTCGCGCAAGGCCCCGGCCGAGAACCTGTCCAAGGTGAACCCGCGGACGCTCGCCGAGGTCGCCGCCCGGCTCCTCGGCTAGTTCTAAACGTGCTGCAGCGCGTTAAACCAACTCAATCGTCCGCCTATGCTAAAAGCTACGGCGGACAAAGGCCGAGTTCTGCGGACTCGGCTCACCAACAAGTCCCTCGTGGTGCAACGCCACGAGGGCATTTTTATACTGCAAATGAGCACTTGATACATGTACACTTGACACAATATATAAAGGGGATTACTATAAAAACTATGAAATCTGAAAAGTTTGCTAAGCAAGAAATTAAAAGCGGAGAAATTTCTCTTGATGAACTTGACCAGATAATTGATGCTGACTTAGCTAGAGATAGAGGCTCTGACGATGAAGAAGATTATAAAGAACAAGCGGCAATAAATGAAGGAAGAATTAGAGACTTACTATATATACTAAGCATTGATGACGCTCGTGGCATGCCGAGTGCACCTTATACGCCTAGAGAATTTTGGAGGTGGAAAAATTCAACAGAGTATAACGAACTGACTAAAAACATGTTAGAAAAAGTAAGAGAAAGATTATCAGGAAATGAGGATAAACTTAGAAAGTTCCTTGAGGTGAAGAAAAATTATGATGAGCTTGCAATAGAGATAAAAAAGCTTTTGTTTTCTGATTAGAAAATCTCTTAGCTAGCCGCCCAATTTTATTCTTTGCGGTTGTTCTGCGGAGGAATCTTTCTTTTCCTGAATTTCTTTAAGTTGCCTCATTATTTTTTTGAATGTCGCAAGTTTGTCTTTTAATTGTGGATTTAATCGCTTTTCATAAAGCTCCAAGCCGTTAATTTGAGCAGTGATTGTTGCCACAAAATAAGAAAACAACTTTTTTTCAAATTCGGACTTGATGTTTTTGTTGGGCAGGAATTCTTTAACACCTTTTTTAATGCGGTCAGGAGGGAGAGCAATGTAAAAAACAGGAATGTTGCTTCCCGATGTGAGCAAGAGAACTCGTTTATCGCCTTCAACTTTTACTCCCAAGCCGTATTTTAGGGAAGCTCCGCCCCTAAGGTTGTTTTCGCGGACGAGCGCAATTTTCTTTTCGTAATTTACCCCCGTTGTGTCACCGACCTCATCAAAAGCGCAAACGAGCGCTCCGGTTTTTCTGTCGAGAATTATTGTGTCTACCTTGTTTACCCTATCGTCATGCGGAGAAGTGCGAGCCACAACGAAATCCTCCCCCAGGTATTTGGTGAAAATCGCATAGGTCAGCATTTCGAGCTGTTCACCTTCCATCATCCGCCTTTTTTCTCCAATGTCTTTTTCAGGGACGTCGCCAAACCATTCTTTTTCCCATTCGCGCGTGCGCGCTGTGTCTTTTTCAACATCGAGGTAAAGTTTGGAATATGCTTGCATATCTAACCGTCCATCGTTGTTAATTGGTATGCCCGCCGCGCGATATTCGGATGCGATTTGCTCAATAAAACGCTCGATTTTATCAACATCCGAAACATCACCACCTTGTTCAGCAGGAGTAATTTTTTCTGTTTCTTTCATTGTGGTTAAGTTTACCCTATGGTGATACAGAAATCTACTGACGGGCAATTTTTCGGAAAGCAGTTGCGAAAATCTATTCTAGTATTCTTAAGAATATTGGAATAGATTTTTTATGTGGCGATGGTAGGCTTAGGAAATTGGTGGTGAAGTGGTGAAGTTTTGAACATGCTAAATTTGCCAAAAAAACCGCCATCGCTTACAATCTTTAATGTTATTCGGCCGCATCAGCATAAATCGGCAAAAATCGGCATAAATCAGCGCAAAAAGTTCATTCATGACACGAACGCTGATAAATGCTGATAGGAGCTGATTATTGCTGATGTTTGTATTTATGTATTATGAACGAGGTAAAACAGGACAACTTAACGGACGTTTATCCCGAGGGGGCGCTTAAGGAGCTTGCGGACATTGGCGTTTTCATCGGCAGGAAAAAGTCAAAGACCCATCCGCGCATGAGGCCTTATATTCTTGCGACAAGGAACGAGGTTGAGATAATAAATCTCCAGAAAACGATGGATGGGTTAAATAACGCCCTCGGTTTCGTGAAAGAAAAAACGAGAAGCTTGCCTGCGCCTGACCGCGCAGGCGGGCAGGCAGGCGGCGGGAAATTCATGATTGTTGGAACGCAGCCGCACGCCGCCGAAGCTGTCGCGGGATTCGCAAAAGAATTCGGCATTCCGTACGTCAACGTTCGCTGGCTCGGCGGGCTTATAACCAATTTCAAAGTGATATCGAAAAGAATAGATTATTACAAAAAGCTTAAATCCGAATTCAAAAGCGGCGCGATGCAGAAGTACACAAAGAAAGAGCAGCTCGGATTTGAAAAGGAACTGAAGCGGCTGGACGAACTTTTCGGCGGATTGGAAAATTATTCGGAGTTGCCCGGACTTCTTATCGTCATAGACCCGAGCCAGCATGCGGCTGCAATCCGCGAGGCGAAACGCGCGGGGATTCCCATTGTCGCCTATGTGAACACGGACTGCGATCCGGAGGTGGTTGAATATCCGGTTGTCGGGAATACGAAAGCAAGAGCGAGCGTTTCCTGGTTTTTGGGAAAGCTCGGTGAAGCCATAAAAGAGGGAAAGATTATAGTTTCTGCCCCAAATGAAGCAACGAATGTAGAAAAATTAGCGACCAGCGACCAGCGACAAGCGACAAGCGACAAGTGACCAGAGATTAGAAACCAGCATGAAACAAACCGATAGCATTAAAAAACTCCGCGACGCCACCGGCGCGGGCGTGATGGAATGCAAGCAGGCGCTCGCCGAAAGCAAAGGCGATTTCGATTTGGCCGTGAAAATAATTCACGAGCGCGGCCTTGCAAAAATGGAAAAAAGAGCGGGGAGGGAAACCGCCGCGGGACTCATAGAGTCATACGTTCATAACGAAAGAATAGGCGTGATTTTGGATATCCGCGCGGAAACCGATTTCGTTGTCCGTTCCGAACCGTTCAGGAAACTCGCGCACGAACTTGCCATGCAAATAGCCGCAGCCGCTCCGTCCGATGTTGAAGAACTTCTGAAACAGCCGTATATTAAAGACGAGTCGAAAACCGTCGACGAAATAATAAAACTTACCGGCGCAAAAGTCGGAGAAGTGATAAAAGTAAAAGCGTTTTCAAGGTTGGAGTTGTAAGATTTGATTTAAAAATTCAAGCTGAAAGCGCAGTATTTTTATTAGCAAATCTTATTATACCGAGCACATAAATTAACCTTCTGTCTATGAATATTCATGATTAATTTATGTGCTCGGTGCTCAATGTTGTGGTAAAATTTACTTCGCATTGGGCTCATAAATTTTAACAACATTGGCATGTTCCAATTCATCCTCACGACAATTCTTATGGCGTCGCTCGGGACGATGCTTTATTTGATTGCGCGCTCGCTTCCGCGCCTTGATGAAAAGCTTTCCGACAAGCCGGGTTTTCTGGAGCGCCTTTCGTCTTCGGAAATTCCCGAAAAAATAGACACCATTTTCAACGGCTTTCTCGCGAAATTTTTGAGAAAAACGAAAGTGGTTTTGATGAAATTTGACAATTTCATCAACGAAAAATTGAAAAAAGTTTCCGCGAACGGCAACGGCAAGCCGAAAATCGACTTCAAGGATTTGAACGGCGCAACCTCCTCGGATTCCGAAAAAGTTGAAAAAACCGCCGGCACGGATAATAATTAACTTCGTAAATGAATGCGTCGGTGGCGGAGTGGTCAATCGCACTTGACTGTAAATCAAGCGGCCTATGGCCTACGTAGGTTCGAATCCTACCCGACGCACACGAAAACAAAATGCTCTCAATTGAGAGCATTTTGTTTTTCATACAAATAGGATTCGAACGTGAAAGGGGTCGGGAAAACGGAAGTTTTCCTGATGCGGAAGCAGCGAAGCCGAGTCTTACTCGGCGAAGCGTTGAAACCGCCTGGTTTCAAAATAGTGAGATTCCTACCCGACGCACACGAAAACAAAATGCTCTTGTTGAGAGTTTTTGTTTTCGTGGTCAATTATATGACCAAATCCGAACCTATTTTGAGCGGAACTAATCCGCCCCGCCGCCGCTCGCTGACGCTCGCCGCCAAGCAAAATTCTCTTTTCCTTTTAGAAGAAAAAATCAGTGGCGCGCTGCAAAAATTTTAATCTCTCCCTGCTCCAATTTCTTGGAAACTTTTTCCTATACTATCGTTCTCCCTCTTGATTGTTCTCCTGCAACTTTTCTTCAATACCTTTTTGACTTTCTTCGTTTTGCTTTTGTTCCCCTTTAATTCTTTCTTCTTCTCGCTTACCTTCTTCTTTAATCTGCCCTGCTTTTTCTTTATCGGCTTCTTTTAACTTTTCCTCTGTTCCTTTCTGCACATCCTCGCTTTCTTCTTTCAGTTCTTGTTCTTGTTCTTTGGCATCTTTCAACTCGTTAAGCGTTTTATCGACATCTTCAAGATTTTTTTCTGCTTGCTTGGCGAATTGTTTGGCATCGGCGTAATTGCCGGCATCAAAAGCGGTTTTGGCTTGAACAAGAAGACCGTCAAACTTGCTGAAAGTTCCGTCGGGAATATCAACGCCATCTTTTTGTAATTCGCTGACAATTTCAGCTTTTTCTTGTTCTGCCTCTCTAATTTTCTTTGCCGCCTCATCTTTTAACCCCATCTGCTCCCCCAATTTTTCATCTTCTGCTTCAATCGCATCTTCATCGTCCCCTTCTTTTTTGTCCAGCGCGTCTTTTTGAAGCTTCAGGTCTTGGAGCTCTTTAGCGAGCGCATCGGCTTTGGCGGTGTCTCCGCTTCGCCGCGCCTCACGGAGAGCGGCTTTAAGTTCATTTTCTTTGGATTCTAATGTTTGTTTTTGTTCACCGAAAGCCCCCTTTAGCAATGTTTTATTTTGATTCACTTCATCGCTAATGGCGCTGGCGAGCTGACTTACGTTGTTGCCTTTTGTCTTTTCCGCCGTAACAATTTCTACAGCCCGAGAAAGATTATCTTGCAGCCCCGCTTCCGCTACAGTGAGGCCCTTGGCCTGAACACCCTTATCAAGAAGAACGACTTTTATCTCGGCGATTCTCTCGGCGGCAAAAGTTATCTCTAATCTGGCCCTTGCTTCTGGGTTGAAAGCGAAAAATCTCTGTAGAGATTCGCCTAACTTATCCAGAAAATAAAATGGGCTTTCGGGCGTTAAGCCGGCTGGGGGAAGTGTTGTTTGTTGAGCAAAAACCGTGCCCCCGGCAAATACAAACAAACTTACTAATAGTCCGAGTGTTTTCGCAATTAATGTTTTTTTCATAAGGTTGATTAAATATTAATTCTGTTGGGATTGGACCTATTGAAGGCGTTGCAGAAACTCGACCATGTTCCTACTTTTAATTAATTTTAACTCCTAATGTTTATTTTAACAAATCCTCAATTGAGACGCTAAATGCTTTGACGATTTCCACCATTGTTTGAACACTTGGTTTATTGACTGTGCCGCCTTCTGCTTTCATAAGCGCGGGGTTGTATTAATATCCGCTTTTTGGCTAAATCGTCTTGGGAAGTATACGACAAGTGCGCTTACCCCATCAACTCCGACCTTTTGCCGAACGACATCGGCAGCGGGCGCGTCCAGTTTGATATCGGGCCCTTCAGCTATGGCGTAATCTACCCGAGCGGCGGGGACAAGCTGGACTCGGCGGTGGTCATGGGACTTTAGCTCGCGCATTAGCGCCGGCGGCGCTTCGCGAACCACAAACGGGCTCCACGGACGGAGCCTGTCTTTTTTTCGTAATTTTGTTTACAAAATCGGTTGAATGTGATATGAAATAATTGTAGCAATCACCTTTAACTTTTGTAGGAGGTGACACTTGAAAACTAATAAGGCGGGCGTAGTTGCATTTGCGTTCGGCGTGCCGAGGACACTGCGTTCCAACAAGCAGGTTGCCGAAATCGCGTCCAAGAAAGCATGGGAGCTCGGCGCACCTGTGTACACCCAGCTTGACGTGCCTATTCCCATCGGAGCGGGCATTCAGGTGGAGTACGTCGGCGAGCAGGCAGGCAAGCCGCCGCCGACC
Source organism: bacterium (assembly GCA_027310625.1). Classification (GTDB taxonomy): domain Bacteria; phylum Patescibacteriota; class Minisyncoccia; order UBA6257; family 2-01-FULL-56-20; genus JACQKT01. The sequence continues at coordinate 68,939 of DAIDAM010000003.1, read as the reverse complement.
CTCCGCATCGCGCGCGGCGCAGTCCAATGGGCGAAGAAGAACGATTTCCACGAGCTCTGGGTTGCAGCCGCGAGACCGCATCTCTGGCGCGTGGAGCGGGATGTGAAGCGGGCGGTTGTTGAAGCATGGCGGCCCGGCAGCGACTGGATTGATGTTTTCGTCTGTCCCGAACCCGAGCCCTATCTGTACGACTCCTGGTTCTGCAAGGATTCCGAGCAGGAGAGAACGCGCACCCCCAAGGCGTGGAACAAGCGCGAGCGCGTCGTGCAACTAATGCCGTTCTTCGTCTACAAGCGCGTGGCGAGCTAAACCGGCCGCCACCAACCGAAGAACGCGAGCGACCAACTCAACCCCGGCGGGCATCACCCTCGGGGCTCTTTTTTTGATTATGATAAAATACATTCAATTATGGACACGGCGCGGAATCAGCCAAGCTTGCCTGCGCAGGCGGGCGTCTGGAAGAAAGGCGCTTACATTTCCCTTTTCGTTTTCATTTTGTCTTTCGTCTACGCCTTCGTCCGCTACAACATCGTTCGGAACGTTCCTTACGACCAGATTCCGTTTTTCATTTCCAACAAAGTTTTCGCGCTCTCAAGCGTAATCATCATCGGTTTGTCGTTTGTTCTCGGTCCGCTTGCGAAATTTTGGCCGCAAACCTTCGTTCCGAAATTGTATCTCCGAAAATCGCTCGGAGTTTTCGGATTCGGCACGGCGGCGGTGCACGCGGTTATTTCCTCTTCGATTATTTCACCCGCGTATTATCCCGATTTTTTCGACGCCGCGGGTAAAATAAATCTCATCGGGGAAACAACGCTGCTTTTCGGAATCCTTGCCTTCTCCATTTTTCTGATTGTCGCGGTCTCCTCCATTCCCGCGATTGAAGAGAAGATGGGAATGGAACGATGGAAATCGGTTCAGCGCTTCGGTTATCTCGCCTATTTTTTGGTTCTGCTTCATGTCGGAGTTATGGATTTCAAGGACTGGTCCGACCCGGAGGCGTACAAGTACCTTTTAATTCCAATCTCGCTTATTGCTTCGCTTTTCATCATTTTCGTTTTCCTCGTCCGCATTTTCGCGGGCACATTCAAAAAATCTCCTTGATTTGCGGCAGAAGTACTGCTATCTTTTCAGTACTATCGCAAGATGGTATCTTCCGCTATTCGGCGGAAGACAACTGCAAATTGAAAGGAAGAAAAATGATAGCCAACTTTTTTCTCATGACCGCGCTCGTCGGACTGGCTTTAGTCTACGCCTTCCGGCTGTTCTTTTTTCATCCAGGCGGGAATCTCGCTACGGCGCTGACATGGTCAGTTCTCAAGGAGTCGCGTGAGCCGCGCTGGAGCAACTTCCCGTGTGTCCGCCTGATTGCCGGCGAGCTTTTCTTCCTATGGTCAGCTGCCGAAGGCGTATCATTCATTTTCAGCTGGAAGGAAACGAACTTCGGCGACGCGTTGACATTTCAGGTCGTCATGTTCTTCTTCGGGCTCGTTTTCTACTGCCTCGTGTGGAACGAGGTAGAGAAAATCTGTGGCAAGGAAATCGCCGAGAACGCCTTCGGCCTCTGGCGGAGGCAAATCCCCGGCTGAAGCCGCATCCGCGGCGAAGAATGCAAATTAACAAAGGAAGGAAGAACGATGGATGCGCAAAATGTGAGCTACTGGTACTATGCGTTGGTCGCCGTGACTTTCTTCTTCGTCGTATTTCTTGTTCTCGCGACGCGGACGAAGAAAGAAAAAAACGGTGGAATCACCGCGCTCATTAGCGCCCCCGCGAAAATGTCGCAGACGCCGGAAGGAAGGGCGGCCGCGAAAAGCTTGGATCTTGCGCGGTTGCTCTCGGTTAATCAGAGCGTGTACTTCCACGTGGCTTACGTGCGGAAGTATGCCCGAGCCGGCGGGCTGACCCTCGAGAGCATCGGGACGAGTGAAAAGAACCTGAATGCTCTCCTGAAGCGAGGGTACGAGGCGGAAGCGAAAACCTGCCAGGAAGCCGCGACTGCCTTCCGCAATGCGAGCGATGAAGCCGCTCGTCATTTGCAGAGCTACCTCGTGGAGCTGGAGAGGGAGGGGATGAGGCCCGGCGACAGCGACGCCGAAAACCGGCTTCGGTTTTTCGCAAGCGCGAATCGCAACGACCTCGCCGAATATTTCCTCGCCCTCGCAGGGATGTACGAGAAATGGGCAACCGAAATCGCGCCCTTCGCCGGCGCCGACGATACCGACGTGCTCCTCACGCTCGCTACGGCGGCGAGCTGAATCCGTCTGCGCGCCTGCCCGCCGAAGCCATCGGCGAAGCGCAGGTCGGCACAGGCAGGAAACTAAAAAACGTCCCTTTGGTTTGCGGAAGCGAGCCAAAGGGCGTTCTTTTTTTTGACAACCGCTGAGAATTTTCTTAAAATTGTTCTGCTTTTTAATACAGGCAATGTCAAACTTTTCCAAAAACATTCTTTGGGCGATTGCGACGCTGATTTTTCTCTCGCTCATTTTTTCGGCTTTTTCCGTTGAAACCGCAAAGAAGCCGGAGCAAATCAGCTTGAGCCAGCTCGCGGAGAGAATAAACGCTGGGCAGGTTTCCGAGATAATCGTCAGCGGCGACCAGCTTAAGATAAAACTTGCCGATGGCTCTTCGGCGGTGTCCAAAAAAGAACTTGAAAACGGCATTATCGAGACGCTCAAAAATTTGAACATTGCTCCTGCGGCCCTTGAAAAAGTTAAAATCGGCGTTGAAAGCGAGTCGGGATTTCAGTACTGGGCCGCGATTCTCATTCCCTCCGTTTTGCCGGTTTTGATAATCGGACTGATTTTTTGGTTCATGCTCCGTCAAGCGCGGACGGGCGTCAATCAGGCGTTCAGCTTCGGGCGTTCCAACATCCGCCTCTCCGGTTTTGAAAAAGAAAAAATAACTTTCAAGGACGTTGCAGGGTTGAAGGAGGCGAAAGAAGAACTTCTGGAAATCGTCCAGTTTCTGAAGGACCCGAAAAAATTTCTTGATTTGGGCGCGAGAATCCCGCGCGGCGTCCTTTTGATGGGTCCTCCGGGAACCGGAAAAACTCTTATGGCGCGGGCCGTTGCGGGCGAATCAAACGTTCCTTTCTTCCACATTTCCGCTTCGGAGTTCGTTGAGATGTTTGTTGGCGTCGGCGCCTCAAGAACGCGCGACGCTTTCGCGACCGCAAAGAAAGCGGCGCCTTCCATACTTTTCATTGATGAAATTGATGCCGTCGGTCGCCAGCGCGGCGCGGGGCTCGGCGGGGGAAACGACGAGCGCGAACAAACGCTCAACCAGATTCTCGTGGAGCTCGACGGCTTTGACAGAGACACGCGCGTTATCGTTCTTGCTGCAACCAACCGCCCCGACATTCTCGACCCTGCGCTTCTCCGTCCGGGAAGGTTTGATAGGCGCGTTGTTCTTGATTTGCCGGACATCAACGACCGTGAGGAGATTTTAAAAATCCACAGCAAGGGAAAAATTCTCGCAAAGGGCATTGACTTAAGAAAACTCGCCATCAGGACACCCGGGTTTTCCGGCGCCGACTTGGCGAATCTTATGAACGAAGGGGCGATTCTTGCCGGACGCGCGAACAAAAAAGAAATCGGTCAGGAAGAACTTCAGGAAGCGATTGAGAAAGTAATACTCGGGCCTGAAAGGAGAAGCCGCGCGATTTCGGAAAACGAAAAGAAAATCACCGCTTATCACGAAGGCGGGCACGCGCTCGTCGCCGCATCGCTCAAGGGCTCCGACCCCGTTCATAAAATTTCCATCATCAGCAGAGGGATGGCGGGAGGATACACGATGAAACTGCCGATGGAGGAACAGCACCTTCGCACCAAAACGCAGTTTTTGAACGACATCGCCGTGATGATGGGCGGCTACGCTTCGGAAAAAATAATTTTCGGCGACGTTTCCACCGGCGCTTCCAATGATTTGCGCCAGGCGTCGGAACTCGCCCGCGCTCTCGTTACCAAATACGGTATGAGCGAAAAACTCGGCCCGCTGACTTTCGGCAAAACCGAAGAGCTCATTTTCCTCGGACGGGAAATCGCCACCGAGAAAAATTACTCCGAGAAAATGGCGGAAAAAATAGACGAAGAAGTCCGCGCCTTCGTTGAACGCGCTCACGCTGTCGCGCAAAAAATTCTTCAGACCAACAAAAACGCTCTCAAAAAAGTCGCCGAAACGCTCATTGAGAAAGAAACTATCGAAGGCGACGAATTTTACAATTTGCTGAAACCTTATAAGATAAAGCCGGTGACGGTGTAGCGACCAGCGACCAGCGACCAGAGACCAGCGACCAGAGACAAAGCGACTGTTGAGTAAAAATAACTCCGGTTTCTGGTCTCAAAATTCTGGTTGCTAATATGCGCACATAGCTCAACGGCAGAGCGCTAAGCTTACAATCAGTAGCGAGAAGAGGATTAGAATATTAAAATGGGCATGTAGCTCAACTGGTTAGAGCACTAAGCTTATACCTTAGCGGTTCCTGGTTCGAGTCCAGGCATGCCCACAAATATTCTAATCTTCGACGAGCGACCTGATTGATGAAACAAAACGAAGTTTTGTTTCATATACCTCGAGGTTCTAGGTTCTGCGCCCAGGGCGCATCCGCCTCGGGCGGAGAGTCCTTCCTGGCCCACTAGTATTGTAAGATTGAAGCCGTAAATCTATTAAACAAAGCTATACTACTTTAAATAAGTAATTATGAAAAAACACATTCACTCATTTGAAAAAGTCTTAAGTGTTTCGAAAGAAAACATCGCCCTGGAGATACATGATTTTCCTTTGTTGCCTTGGACTGATTTTCTTCTAAATCCTCGACGGCTTCGCGGAAGCGACTTTCTAATGCGGTGGTCGCAAGGTGTGTGGAGCGAAAATCGCTTGATTGAAGCCGTAAACGAAAATGGTGGATATTTTGCGATTCCTTATGGACCAAGCGGCACTGCCCCAACGGATGATGTCCGTGCATTCGAGTTATATTTCGAACGATTGGAGGCCGCTGGACTTGGAAACATCAAAAGACCGGATTTGCTCGTTTTCAAAAAAGAAGACAAGAGCGAAATTGATAAATTTTTGAAGGTGATTGGCGGAGTGCAGGAATTGCCGTTTATCCAAGAAGATAAATTAAAGCCATTGCTCAAGAAAGCTGTTGCCGCGATTGAATGTGAAAACAGTTTATGGAAGTCAAAGAAAATGCCGGATTATGCGACGGAATTCTCGGCTCAAAAAAGGTTGAATGGAAAACTTGGATTAAAAAAGACCGCAGTATTGCCGACAATCATTATTAAAGAAGAAGATCGTGAGCCACTAAAGAAATGGCAAGATCAAAATCATGTGCCAATTCATGTTTGGCATGTATTTTACGATCAAGCATTTGGCATTCCTCTTGATGAAGCAGAGCGTTTAATAAACGACGGCCTTATTCAGCCGACAATTCAAACATTCCAAGCTCCAGGCGGCGCGACAACAAAGAAAGCAATATACAAAATTTACTATCGGTACGGATACCCACTCGGTGATGCTGTTGAGGAGCCGAAACTTGTTTCAGCGTATGTCGAGGACAAAAATGGACACATTTTGCCTTATGTAAAATTCGATGGCGGAAAATTGAAAATTCGCAAGGAAGCTGTTGAAATCCTAGACTCACTATGAAAAAAGTAATTCATCAAAAATTACCTAATAAGCAATGGAACGAACGCGAAAAATTGCGCGATAAAGGGCAATTTTGGACACCTGACTGGGTTGCAGAGGCGATGGTGGCGTATGTCTCGCACGATGCTGATTTAATTTTTGACCCTGGCGTGGGAATGGGAGCTTTTTACACTGCACTAAAGAAAGTTACTCCAAGAAGAATGTTTTTTGGAATAGATATTGATCCAGAAGTGATTTCTCAAGCAAAAGAAAAAGGAATTTTTGATCGTAATGCTCAACTAGAAATGCGGGATTTTATTCTTAATCCACCCCAAAAACTTTTTAAAGCCATCGTTGCAAATCCGCCCTATATCCGCCACCACCGCCTCTCACAAGAGCAAAAAGATCAGTTCCGCAAAATAAGTTTGCTTAACATTGGCGATACTTTGGACGGACGAGCAGGGCTTCATATTTACTTTTTGATACAAGCATTGAGTTTGCTCGATAAAAGCGGAAGATTGGCGTTTATTATGCCAGCCGATACCTGCGAGGGCGTATTTTCAAAAAAACTTTGGAATTGGATTTCAAAGAAATTCTGCATTGATGGAGTTATCACTTTTGATCAGAAGGCAACACCATTCCCTGGTGTTGATACAAATGCTGTTATTTTCTTGATAAGAAATGCCAGACCCCAAGAAAAACTGAAATGGGGTCGTTGTCTTGAGCCACAAAGCCGAGGATTATTTGAATTTCTAAAAAATGATCTCCTCGATGACAACTTTGATGATTTAGAAATTTACAATCGCAGTTTAGAAGAAGCTCTATCTGTTGGGCTTTCTCGAAAACCGCTCGAAGATCATCATTTTGAATTTACGCTTGCCGATTTCGCTCGAGTAATGCGAGGAATTGCTACGGGTGCAAATGAGTTTTTCTTTCTCACAAAAGAACAGGCAAAAAATCTTCAAATTCCAGAAAAATTTTTCTTGCCCGCAATAGGTAGAACAAGAGATGCGGAGGAATCTTTTATCACAGAAGAAACGATTAAAAGACTTGAAGAAAAAGGACGACCGACACTGCTTTTCTTTCCGAACGGTGTTAAATGGGAAGATTTACCAGAATCGGTCAAAAGTTATATTCAAGAGGGGGAAAAAAGTGGCCTAGCAAAACGCGCTCTAATTTCCACACGACAACCTTGGTATAAAATGGAAGTGAGAGAAGTACCAATGTTCCTCTTTGCATATTTGGGACGGCGTAATGCCCGATTTATCAAAAATGAGGCGGGCATCGTTCCCCTCACCGGATTTCTTTGTGTATATCCTCGTTCAAACGATAAGGAATTCATCGAGAAGCTTTGGCAAGTTCTGCAACACCCAAGTACAATTTCAAATCTACAGTTGGTTGGGAAATCTTATGGCTCGGGTGCCATTAAGGTTGAGCCAAGATCACTTGAAAAACTCCCAATAAATTCTACTTTGGTGAAAGAATTTGATTTGCATCCCGCAAAACGAGAATTGACGTTATTCGCTTAATTTTAAGCGGCGCACCAGCTTAGCTGTCACGAAATTCGGTTGCGGAAAAGCGAGTACGGGCGTGTTATTTTCAAGTTCTCTAATTTGTGTAATACTTCCCTCATGGACCTCAGACAGGAATTAAAGGATTTAGCAGTTGAATGCCGCCGCTTAGGCGGCCGGCTTTGACGTCGCCGGAAAAGAACAACTGAAAAACGAAATCGAGGCGGAAATGTCGCAGCCGGATTTTTGGGCGGACAGAAAGAGGGCTGACCAAAAAATAAAGGAGTTCGGCGAATTGGATAATCTATTGAAGCGATACTCGGATATTGAAAATGATATTGAGATACTAGAAAAGAATTTTGACGAGAATAAGTTTTACGAAACGAAGCGGAAATTCCGCCAGCTGGAACTGGAAGAACTTTTCAAAGGCAAATACGACAAAGAGCCGGCGGTGATTTCGGTTTATCCCGGCGCGGGAGGAGAGGACGCGGCTGATTGGGCGAGAATGCTTTTTGAAATGTACAGAAGCTATGCGGCGAAGCGCAAATGGCAAATAGCAATTCTTGACGATACTCCGAATCGTCGGACGCTCGAAATCTCCGCCAGAGGCGCCACGCCCGCCGTCGGGCAGGGACCCGCCTCGGGCGGGAAGGGGGATTACATTTATGGTTATTTGAAGAACGAATCAGGCGTGCACCGCCTCGTTAGAGTTTCGCCATTTTCGGCAAAAAAACTCCGCCACACTTCTTTCGCTTTGGTTGAGGTTGTTCCCGAACTTCCGGAAATTGAAGAGTCAAAACTGGAGATTCCCGAAAAAGATTTGAAACTTGAATTTTCGCGCTCCGGCGGACCCGGAGGGCAGAATGTCAACAAAGTGGAAACCGCCGTCCGCGTCGTTCACGTCCCGACCGGAATTTCCGCCAGTTCGCGCGCCGAGCGTTCGCAGGAGCAAAACAGGCAGAAAGCGCTGAGCTTGCTGAAATCAAAACTCATGCAGTTGATGGAAAAAAACAAGGTTGATGAGCTTTCCAAGTTGCGCGTGAACGTCAAGCCGGAATGGGGAAATCAGATACGCTCCTATGTTCTGAATCCTTATAAACTCGTGAAAGACAACAGGACAAATGTGGAAACGACGCAGGTGGATAATGTTCTTGAAGGAGACATAGACATATTTATTGAGAGTGAGGTAGAATTACTGTGCGATGCGAATGACGCGAATTCCATGCGAATGTCGCGAATTTAATTCGTATGTGCCTATTCGTTAAGGCATTCGGATACAATGATTTCTTTCCAGAACGTTTATAAGCTGTATAACGGCACTACTGCTCTTGAGGACTTCAATTTGAAGGTGGATCCCGGCGAGTTTGTGATACTCGTCGGCCGCTCGGGCGCGGGCAAAACGACGGCGATAAATCTCCTTATCGGCACCGAAAAACCGACGAAAGGGAGAATATTTTTCGGTCAGTACGAAGTGAATAAGCTTGCGGACGATGAGCTGCCGCTTTTCAGGAGACACATCGGAGTCGTTTTTCAGGATTTCCGCCTTTTGCCGAACAAAAACTCTTTTGAAAACGTCGCCTTCGCGATGGAAGCCGCCAGCCGCCCGCAGAGCGAGATAAAAGAAATCGCCCCGCAGGTTCTTGAGATGGTTGGGTTGAGCGACAAGATGAAGAATTTTCCGCACGAACTTTCTGGCGGAGAGAAACAGAGAGTCGCGATAGCGCGCGCGATGGCGAACCGCCCCGAAGTGATAATCGCCGACGAGCCGACGGGGAACCTCGACCCGTTTCATAGCGCGGAAATCATCGGGCTTTTGAAAAAAATCAATGACCTCGGCACGACTTTGATTCTTGCGACTCACGAGAAAGACATCGTCAATGACCTGGAGAAAAGGGTTGTCACGCTGGACAAAGGGAGGATGATAAGAGACGAGGAGAAAGGAAAGTACATCCTTGTTTAGATTTTTTCTACAAAATCTTAACCCCGCACCATTTGCAAGTATGAACGTCAATATATTACACAATAAAGGCGAAGCCGCCTATCGGCTACAGACAAAGAATGTGCATGCACCGTGCCACAAATGGTGCGGGGTGCTCAATTTTACAACCACTCGGGCTGCGTGTAGTATTGAATAAATGCAGATAAAAACTTGCCCTCGCGGGTAAAATTGGCATGTTCACGGTCATTTCAAGAATAATTCAGTACGGGATGACGAGTTTCCGGAGAAACGGATGGCTGTCGGCGACGACGGTTGTCGTGATGACGCTCGCACTTTTGGTTTCCATGGGGCTGATGCTTTTCGGATACGTCACCGCCAAAGCAGTCGCTTCCATTCAGGAAAAAATCGACATCAGCGTTTACTTCAAAACCGACGCTCCCGAAGACGAGATATTAAACATTAAAAGCACTCTTGAAAAAATGGCGGAAGTCAAAAGCGCCGAATATGTTTCCAAAGACCAGGCGCTTGAGATTTTCAAAAGCAAACACGCCGGCGATGAAACAATCAGTCAGGCGATAAACGAACTTAACATAAATCCGCTTGAGGCGTCTTTGAACATCAAGGCAAAACAGCCGGACCAGTACAAGACAATCGCTTCCTATTTTGATTCCCCCGACCTCAAGCAGTATGTGGACAGCGTTACTTACACCGAAAATCAGACGGCGATAGACCGGCTTAACGCGATTATCCAAAGCATAAGCCGCGGCGGGCTGGTTGTCACAATCGCAATGGCGGTTATTGCGGGGCTTGTCGTTTTCAACACCATTCGCCTCGCCATTTACTCCAACCGCGAAGAGATAGGGATAATGCGCGCGGTCGGAGCTTCCAACGGTCTCGTGCGCGGACCTTACGTCGTGGAGGGAATTATAAACGGAGTGCTTGCCGCGGTCGTGAGCGTAATAATTTCGGCGCCCATCGTTTATTCCGCTTCGCCGTATTTGAATTCTTTCGTTCCGCAACTGAACGTTTTTGGATATTTCGTTTCCAATATTTTCCGCCTCACGCTTTATCAAATTCTCTTCGCGGTAATAATCGGCGGACTTTCGAGCTTCCTCGCCGTCAGAAGGTATCTGAAGAACTAGTAACTAGTAACCAGTAACTGACAACTAGCAACTGACAACTTTTCAAAATGCGCGACATAAAAACCCTCAAGCCGCTGATCGAGAAAAAATTGAGCGTCAAAGCGGACGAAGTTTCCATAGTTGAAATAGTTGACCTTTTCATAGAATACGCCTACAGCTCGCGCTCTTCCGATATTCATATAGAGCCGGAAGTCGACGCGGTGCGCCTGCGTTTCAGGATAGACGGAATGCTCCGCGATATCCTTGATAAAGGGCTTTCCAAAGATTTGCATCAGGAAGTGATTACGAGAATCAAGGTTCTTGCCGGTCTCCGCACGGACGAACACCTTCTGCCGCAGGATGGAAGATTCAGGGTTAACATTGAGGGCTTCGGCGACGTGGACATAAGAGTTTCCATCATGCCGACATACCACGGCGAGAACGCCATTTTGAGAATTCTTGCGGAGACGCGCGCCTTCAATCTTGAAGACCTCGGCTTTTCCAAAAACGACCTTGAAAGAGTAAAACGCTCCATCAAAAAGCCCTACGGAATGATTCTTGCCAACGGTCCGACCGGTTCCGGAAAGACAACGACCCTCTACACCATTCTTAAAAATCTCAACAAGCCGGAGATTTCCATCATCACGATAGAAGACCCGATTGAATATTCGCTTGCAGGAACCACGCAGATACAAGTGGACGCGAAAGTTGGTCTCACATTCGCGAACGGTCTCCGCTCCATTCTCCGCCAGGACCCGAACGTCATTATGGTCGGAGAAATCCGCGATGAGGAAACGGCCGACATCGCCGTCAACGCCGCGCTCACCGGACACCTTGTTCTTTCAACGCTGCACACAAACGACGCCGCCACCACTTTCCCGCGCCTCATTGATATGGGTGTTCCGCCGTTCCTTGTCGCCTCAACTGTGAACATCGCGATGGGACAGCGTCTCGTGAGAATGATTTGCAAAAATTGCAAGAAAGAACGCGACATAAAGAAAGAAGAACTGGCGAGTTTGAAGGAAATAATCCCCGACGTCGGCGACATGAAAACTTTTTACGCCGGCGAGGGCTGCGACAAATGCGGAGGCACGGGTTACGAGGGGAGAATCGGCATCCGCGAAGTTCTCGAGATAAACGACGAAATAAGAGAGCTCATTATGTCGCGGGCAAACGCAAAACAGATAAAGGAAGCCGCAATCAAAAACGGCATGACAACAATGCTTCAGGACGGCATTGAAAAAGCGAGGATGGGAATAACGACCGTACAGGAAATTTTGAGGATAATTCATGAATAAAAAGGGAAAATTTCCTTGGTGGAAGCGCGTTTTTTCGCACGTCTCCGAACAGGAAAAGATAAATTTCGCGCGTCACCTTTCTCTGACGATAAAGTCGGGGATGCCCCTTTTGGAATCGCTGAAAATAGTTGAAAAACAAACGCAATCCGGCGCGCTGAAGCGGGCAATAGGGGACATCATTTCAAGCGTGGAAGGCGGACAATTTCTCGCGCAGGGAATGGAAAAACACAGAAACGTTTTCAGCGATTTTTTCATAAGCATCGTCCACGTCGGCGAGCAAAGCGGGACGCTTTTTCAGAATCTTCTTTATCTTGCGGACGAAATGAAAAAAGCGAAGGAACTTAAAAACAAAATCCGTTCGGCGATGATTTATCCCATCGTGATTTTTACGGCAACGATAGGCATAACGGCTCTTCTTACTTTCTCCGTTTTCCCGAAGGTCCTCCCGATATTTTCAAGCTTAAGGATAGAACTTCCGATTACGACAAAAATTCTCATAGTTGTTTTCAATTTCCTCCTCAATTACTGGTGGACTTTAATTGTTGCGCTCGTTTTGGTCATCGTTGTTTTGAGAATCGCTCTTCGCTTCCAGCCGGTGAAGTACGTTTCAAATATGCTTCTCTTTTATACGCCGATTGTTTCGTCGCTCACAGTGGGAATGGCGATGTCCAATTTCACGAGGACGATGGCCGTCCTTCTTAAAAGCGGCGTAAAAATAGTTGAAGCCGTTAGTATAACGGCTTATACGCTGAACAATCTCGTTTACAGGAGGATACTTCTTCAGACGGCGGACGATATAAGAAAAGGAGAGCAATTCGTGAACATTTTGAACAAGAACAAAAAGTTTTTCCCTTACATACTTTTGAGTTTGATTGAAATAGGGGAGAACACGGGCAATTTGGAGGAAAATCTTTTTTATCTTTCCGACTACTACGCCGAAGAAGTGCAGTTGATGGTTTCAAGGTTAACTGAGTTGCTTGAGCCGGCACTCCTTGTTTTCATGGGGTTAATCGTCGGTTTTGTTGCTCTCTCCATAATAACGCCGATTTATGAAGTTACCTCAAGTATTCGCTGACGATACCCCCCGCATAAGCAAGTTATGTGAGGGGCTCCCCCGCACAAAGTATGATTTATGCGGGGGATTCACTCTGTGGGAAATTTCCATATCCGCTTTCATAATGGTTGTGATTTTTTCGCTCGGTTTGCTCGTAAGCGTTGATTTTTACAGGCAAAAGGTAATAAGCGCGGAGCGCGATACAGTTGTCTATATTTTGAAAAAAGCCCGCAACAGCGCGCAGAACAACGTGAACCAGTCCGCTCACGGCATTTACTTCGGCTCAGCGGGGAATTACGTCATTTTTCAGGGCAGCTTATACGCCTCGAGAAATCCCGTTTACGACGAGTTTTTTCCAAGAACGGGCGGAATGAATATCAGCGGTGCACCGGAGATTGTTTTTTCGCAACTTGATGGTAACTCCAACGTCTCCGGCACGGTTTCAATTTCCAACGGCGTGAAAACGCTAAATGTGTTCGTTAATTCCGAGGGTAGGATTGATTGGTGAAAAGAGCGACCAGTAACCAGTGACCGGCAACCGGGCAAGAAATAAAAATATGGACAACGCAAAAATAACAAACCTATTCTCTTTCTCTGGTCTCCGGTTTCTAGTCTCTAGTTTCCGTCCCCCGGTTTCTACTTTCTGGTCTCTGGTCTCTAGAGCAGCCGGGCAGTCAACGCTTGAAATTCTTATCGCCTTTGCCGTTATCGCGATAAGTTTGTCGGCGATAGCAGTGGTAATTTCGAGCAGTCAATCGCTTTTGGCGGATACACAGGAATCAAACCGAGCCGTTAACTTGGCGAGGCAATCAATTGAGAATTCCATCGCTTTTGCGAAAAACGACTTCGGCGGACTTGTTTCAAGTTCAAGCACACAAGGAGAATTTCTAAAAGAAATAATTGTTGAAAACGTTGACGCGAACAAGAAAAAAATTACGAGCCGAGTGAGCTGGAGCACCGACCCCTTGCGCATCCAAAAAATTGAACTGACGACAATTGTCACCAATTGGCAGGTTAATCAGGCAACCGGCGGAGACACCAGTGGCGGGGGAGTGACAGGCGATTGGAAAAATCCGACCACATTCGGCTCGATAGACCTGGGGCCGGGTGAGTCCGCCACCGGCTTAGACGTCATCAACAAAATAATTTATATGTCGGCCACCGCGTCGGATCGCACCAAGCCCGACTTTTTCATCATCAACGCCACCGACGGCCGGAATCCCTACCTCGTTTCCAAAATTGACACCGGTCCGGGACTTAATGCTGTCGATGCCGTCCAAAATTACGCCTACGTCGCCAATTCCGACACTAACGCCCAGCTGCAGGTGATAGATATGAACAATCCCGCCGCGCCCTACGTTCTCGCGTCTTTCAAACTCCCAGGCGTTTCCGGCTCAGGAGCAATGGGACAAAGCCTGTTTTTCTACAACAATAAAATCTACATCGGCACGAAAGCGGCGAGCGGACCGGAGTTTCATGTCGTCGACGTTTCTAATCCCGCGGCGCCCTCGGAGTTCGGAAGTTACGAAGTGGGAGCGGACGTGAACGACATTTTCGTTTCCGGCACGACCGCTTACCTCGCCACCTCCGACGATTCCAAGGAACTTCTAATTCTCGACGTTAGCGACCCCGCGCATATAGCGCAACTCGGCAGTTTCAACGCTTCGGGGAATGACGACGGGAAAAGTATTTACATTTCCGGCGCGAAAGCTTATCTCGGGAGAGCCGGTGGAACGAGCGATTTCATCATTATCGACGTTTCCAATTCTTCCTCGCCGACGCAGCTCGGCATTGCGAATTTGGGAAACGTATCGGTTAACGGGATTTACGTTACAGATTACCTTGCGTTTCTTGCCACATCGGACACGAATAAAGAGTTCCAGGCATGGAATATCTCCACTTCCTCCGCGCCTTCGCTCTGGAGTTCGTACAATTTCCCCAACGTAGGCACCGGGATAGATTACGAGGACAACTTCGTCTACGTTTCAGTCAGGTCGAACGATGCCTTCAGAATCATAACTTCAAGCCAGTAAAAATGAGAAAGAAACTGCAAAGGGGACTTGTCCCCCACGTAAGCAAGTTATGCGGAGGATTCACTCTTGTAGAAACCCTGGTTTATTCCGGTCTTTTTGCGATAGTCATCAGCTTTGCGGTGATAATTTTTTATCAAATTGTTTCGCTGGAATCGCAAAACAGAACACGTCGCGAGGTTGAAACGGAAGCCGACTTTTTGATGAGAAAAATCGTTTGGGCTTTGAATTCCGCGGAAAGCGTTTCCTCGCCGGCCGCAGGAGCGACGTCTTCCGTTCTAACCCTTAGTAGATACAATTTTTCGCAAAATCCTCTTACTTTTGACGTTTCGTCCGGCTCTGTCCGTTTGGGTCGCGGTGGCGGAACTGCCGCTCCGCTTACAAACGGGAACGTAAACGTGACGGAAATCGTTTTTTCTCATCTTGTTGCTTCCGGAACTGCGCCTGAAGCAGTCCGGATAACTTTATCTGTGGTTGCTTCCACATCCGAGGCAGTTGTAAGGGCTTCCACAACCATTGAAAATACAATTTATCTGAGATGAGCTTTTCTAAAAACAAAGAAGGGCTTGTCCCCCGCATAAGCAAGTTGTGTGGGGGATACATCGCTCTGACTTCCGCCATTTTCATCGGCGCGATGGTTCTCGTGATAATTTTTGTAATCAGCACGGGTTCTTTTCTTTCGCGCGTTAATATTTCCACCACCTCTTACAAGGAAAAGAGCTCACTGCTTGCAAGGGCGTGCGTGGAAGAAGCGCTCTTGAAGTTATCACAGAACAGTTCTTACTCCGGCAATGAAACGATTTCCATTGCAAGCGATACGTGCAGAATAATTTCAATTGTTGCGAGCGGAACCGCAGAAAAAGTGATTTCAACACAGGCGCAGTTCAATTCCTCATTTACAAATCTCAAGGTTACCGTGAATTCTTCAACTCTTTCCGTTGTGAGACGGGAAGAATTGCCTAATTTCTGACCCCCACACCAAACGGCAACTTTTGCAAAATTGAATCTGCGCGAAGCGCAATTGCTGTTTGGTGTGGGGGTGTGGATAAATTAATTCTCCTTTTTGGTATAATCAAACAAATCAGAAAGGTCGAGAAATTACAGGTTTTCAAATTATGTTTCAATCAAGGAAAGGTTTCACTTTGATAGAACTTCTCGTTGTGATCGGCATCATAGCTATCTTGGCGGCGGTAGTAATAGTTGCGTTGAACCCCGCAAGGCAGTTTGCTCAGGCAAGGAATACGCAAAGACAGTCCAACGTTCTTGCAATACTTAACGCCATCGGACAAAACATGGCCGACAACAAAGGCATCTTCACTTGCGCCGCGGGGGCTTTGCCTCAAACGGCTACAAAAATGGCGAACACCGGGGGATACGACATAGCGGGTTGCGTTGTTCCCACCTATCTTCCGAATATGCCCTTCGACCCGTCGGCGACGGGAGCGCACTGGACGAGCACTTCCGACTACGACAGCGGCTATAACGTTTCGGTTTCATCCAGCACCGGACGCGTAACCGTCAGCGCGCCATCAGCAGAACTCGGAACCGCAATTTCTTTGACCCAGTAAATTCGCTGGTTTCTTGAAAAACGTCCGCCTTAGGCGGGCGTTTTTCGTTTACCCCCACACCAAACGGCAACTATGCCTGCCGCCAGCAGGCAGGCGCAGCGCAAAAATTAAATACATTGCCGTTTGGTGTGGGGGTTGACATTTTTTCTTGCCGGCTTTAACATTTTTCCTATAAACAAAATGAACTCGAAACGCCGCTTTTTTGGATTTTTCTTCTTTAGAAACTCGTCCGAGAGTTCATTTTTGCTGTTGTAATGATTCGATAAAACTCACTACAAGAAACATACGACATCAAAAACGAGCTCTTGGATAAAGAGCTCGTTTCGTTTTCGGATGGCCTTCGGGCCAATGTGCAACTTGTAACAATGAATAAGGAGGTTTTGTGCAAGAGATAATTCCTTCGTTGCGTCCGCTCGGCTATCCGCGGACGTATGTCCGCGTTCCAGTGGACGCGCAGGTTTCAATTCTCAAAAAAATACTGCCGTACCTTGACGGAGAGGAAGTTATTAGTCGCTTGCCGTGGAACACGCCGAACGGCATCGACGACTTCTTCGTCATTCCGGACGACAGGAGGGTCGGAAAGTCGCTCGCCGAGGCGACGGCGTTCATGCTCTACTACCTCGGCATCGATACGAAACACGTTCCTCTCGATGAACTTGAAAGGGAAGAGAGAACGGTTCAGGCGCTGAGGGTGATGAGGCGACTTTACAGAGGCGATTTCTGGCTGATTCCGGGACAGCTCGGCCGGTTTTACGCAGGAGTATGCGTGGAAAAAACAAGAAGAAATCTCGAGAAAAACGAATTCGGCCTTGATTTTTATCTCTCCGCTGCCGCCCTTGTTACGCATCCGGGGCGGCTGACGGGAGAGTCAGGCGAGCTCGGCATTGATTGCTCCGGCAACGCGGACTTTAACGGTAATGGTTCTCCCAAGATCCCCTGTCTCAATTCCTTCTTGGATTATTCTGTGAGGAGGAGGCGGTGTCTCATGAGGAAAGTTTCGGAACCGGACCGCAGCTACGGTCCGGCGACGGGATTCATTCCGGGGATGAGGTTCTGACGGTACACTGACACGCCGCGCCCGGCGCGCTGTGTCGAAACAAAAACGGCTGTCCGCCCTAGGCGGACAGCCGCTCTTTTTTTCAGAACAACCCCGAATCCGTTTCCACTCTCGTGACGACGTAAGTTCCGGATGAAGTGTAGGCAATTTCGTAATGCTTGTAGTCGTATTTGAACTTCGCTTTCCCTCCGTACTTTGCCTGATTGACGAGGGTTTCTATTTCTCCGTAGTCGAGATTCGCAAGGTAATGAAGCGCCGTTGGGTCGCCCTCGATTGTGTGTCCGTGGATTGTAGGCATTTTTACTTGACGATTACCGTTCCTGTTTGCGAGGGATTCAGATTATCATGGTATTTCCAGGAACCGGAATTTTTGAAGGTGAACGACCACGAGACGTTCGGCGGGATATTGGCGCAGGAATCAAACGTGCTCCCGATGCAGCCGTCGATTTCCGGGTAGGCGTTATGTGTCGGGTGCGGACCGGAAGCAACCCAGAGATTCTTGGAGGATTGGTTTTTGAAAATAACCGAAACGCCGTTCTGTATTTCAACGGTTTTTGGAGAAAATCCGTCGTTTGTGTAAGTGACTATCACCGCATAAAGCGGCCCGCCCAGACCTGCGGTTTCAGAAAATTTGCTCACCTCGTTTCTGTAATTTGTTTTAAAGGCCAAAAAAACCGCGGCAATTGCCAAAAGAGCCACTATTATCAAAGTAAGATTTTTATTGGTCATTTCGTCTTTATCTTCGGACATCATCATTATATCAAAAGAGTTCCCTGTTAAACATTTTATCCACAGGGGATGCTTGCGCCACTGGCGGGTTTGCTATAATTACCCCATGCTTAAAACATTTTTAACGGTCGTTTTTTCGTCAGCGCTCGTTTTTAGCGCGTCGGCGCAGACGACTTCTACGACCTCAACGCGGGTTCAGGATATAAGGTCGGCGGCGAAACAGCAGGTTCAGGTTATGCGTCAGGCGACTCAGGAACAAATACAGAAAGAGCGGGAAGCTTTCAAGCAGAAAGTCGAATCTATGCGCGAGAATTTGAAAACAGCGATACAGTCAAGCCGCGAGGAACTGAAGACGAAACTTCAGAATATAAAAGACGAAAGAAAGAAAGCGGCAGTTGAGCGGATTGATAAGAGTTTGACCGATCTCAACGCCAGAATGACAACTCACTATTCTAATGTTCTTGACCAAATCAGCGACGTTCTGAAAAGGATTGTTTCGCGCGCGGACAAGGCGCAGACCAGCGGCCTTGACGTCGCTTCTGTGAGGACGGCGATTACAAAAGCGCAGACGGCGATTGACGCCGCGCGTGCGGCCGTAACGGCGCAGGTGAGTAAAGTTTACACGCTTAATGTCACGACCGATGCGACTCTCAAAAACGTTGTAGGCGAAGCTCGCAAAGCGTTGCAAGGGGACTTGAAAAAAGTTGGCGATGCCGTAAAAGCGGCGCGCGAAGCAGTGAGAAACGCCGCGGTAACCTTGGGTCAGATTCGCGGCGTTGACGAATTGAAGCAGCCAACCTCCACGGCAACATCAACTACCACATCTACAAACCAGTAAATTTTAGCCCATGAACAAATCAACCTACATTTTAATCGCAGTTGTCGTCATTATTATTCTCGGTGTTTGGTGGTGGTCGAATCAGCCCGCTTCCGCTCCGACAACCGGCGCGCCGGCGGGAGCTTTGTCAACGAGCGACAACACCGCTTCCATCAACAGCAATCTGAACAGCATAAACGTTCAGGAGCCGGACTTCGGACCTGTTGATACCGATTTGAATTCGCTGTAAGTTTCTGAAAACTGAAAACGCCGAAAACACAAAAGCCCCTTTGCGGGGCTTTTGTGTTTTCGGAAACTCTCGTTTACTGGTTTGCGATTATCGATGAAATTAGTTTCAGTATTTTTCTTACTGCAGGTTTGTTTGCAGGAAAACGGCCAGCGCGCCGACCAGGAGCGAAACAAAATTCCAAAACGATTTTCTTTTCCAGAAACTCGCAAGGCCGATGAAGATGAACGCGCCGCCGGACACGGCAAGCGCCGCGGGCAGTACTGCTCCGAAGTCGGGCAGCAGCAAATACGTCGCCGCAAAGCTTGCGTAAAGAAGACCAAACCCCGCAAGAGAGGTCGCAATCGAACCTTTCGTTGTCGAACCCGTTCCTTTCATAAGCACCGTTGCCGCGAAAAATTCCGGTAGGACGTGAAGCGTTATTGCGACGAATACGAAAACGCCGAATATTTGCGATACGCCGAAAGCAAGACCCGTAACAACTCCTTCCAAAACGGAATGAATCCAGATTGTGATTGCGGTGAGAATCGGCATCGCCGGCTTTTTTAATTTCTGCAGAGAAACTTTTGCTATCCACCAGCCGACGAGTCCGCCCGCCAGCCACAATGCGGCCGCCGTCATCCCGATCTTTCCGGACGATTCGGGAAAGACGCCAAATAGCGCGCCGCCGATAAAAATTCCGCTCGCAAGAGAAACGACCAAATCTGTTTTAAAAGCGTGGGGCATAATTTGCGGCTATGGGCTTGGAATTGAACTTCCATCAATTTCGTCGGCCCACTGTTGAGCGCGTAATTTGATTGCCTTGATTACATTATTTTTGCCCGTGTCGTATCCTTCATAATTATCACGGTGTTTGGCATAAAGTTCTTTTTTGGTTTTTATATACAGCTGTTTATCCGATTCATGCGTAGACAAGTATTTTCTGAATAATCTGTCCTCCGCAATTCGGGGGTGGCCTTTTTGAAAAATATGGATGCTTGCGAGTCTTTTCCCGTTTGGAGCGTCGAGAGTCACATATTCATCCCCGATTCCGACATACTCTCTCCCGCGAGGAGTAAATCCTTCGGAGATGAAACGGTCATAAATATCTTTAATTTTATCTAAATCTTTTACAATTGCGAGTATATCGATTTGCGGTTTTGCAACCATTCCTTCAATAGCAGTGCTTCCCATGTGTTCTATCTCAAGAAGGTTGTCGCCCAAAATCGGTTTCAATCGTCCGGCGTATTCAAGGAATTTTTCTTTCCATTCAGGATCGTATTCCTTTAATTCATACGGCCTGTGTTTTCTCATTTTTCCGTAAGTTCGCATGATTTTTTATTTGCTGGGGGTCAGGGACTCGAACCCCAATACCATCCTTCAAAGGGATGTGTCCTACCATTAGACGAACCCCCATTTTTTGATATTCGGCTGCCGCTGGTATAATCTAGCGGAAGTGAATCCCGTTAGAGACAATAAATTCTACTATGTCTATGTCTTGCGCAGCAAGAGGGACGGTGTGTGGTATACAGGCTTCACTGATAACTTACGGAAGCGCTTCAATGAGCACAATGATGGTGTTGCCGGCTGGACTAGGGGCAGGGGTCCATTTGAACTCATCTATGGAGAATTTTCTAAAAACGTCGCCGACGCAAGGTCGAGAGAAAGATACCTTAAATCAGGCATGGGCAAGCGCTATCTGAAAAATAGAATGAAACGCTTCCTGTCTCTAACGGGATGAATGCCAAAGGCAACGTCGGCGTGATTGTTTTGATAATCGCCGTCACCGCCGCGATAATTTTTTCTCTTTTGTGGGTGAGAAGCACGCCGATTGTTTGCAAGTGGACCGGTTCCTGCATACTTCTGCCGAACGAGTTTACGCTCTATCGCACAACATCAACAGTTCCTTACATCCCGGCTCCGGTGATTTATTCGGAACCGCCCGTGAATGTAATTGAATGCAGGTACTACAGTTTGGATTCGATAAAATTCAGCTGGGAAATTCCTCCGGCAGTGGAAGGCGTGAATTATGTTTTTTCGGAAAATCTCAATTACGAATTTCCGAAAGTCAGCAAAGGAAGAGTGTCGGAAGCCGCGTATGACCTGAGGCCGCTTGTTGACGGCGACCGTTATTTTTCCGTCGCCTTTAACGAAAGGGGTTATTGGGGGCCGATTACAGTAAAACATTTTCTTTTGGACAGGACGCCGCCGGAGTCATTTGACATAACGCGCGTTGACAAAGATATTTCAAGCAATCGTCCGGTTTTCGGCTGGAAAGCAAGCGACAGAGTATCCGGCGTTGCCTACGAGAAAGCGAAAATCGGGGAAGGGGAATGGTTTAATCCCGAAATTTTGAAAAACGAAGACGGAGATTACGTTTTACCCGAACAATCTACGAAGTATTCAAGAATTCTGGCCGTTCGCGCCTACGATTTCGCGGGAAATTTCCGCGATTCGGTGATTCAGTTCAGCGTTGTGCCCAAAACCGAGCCGGCGTCGCTTCTTTACCGGTTGCTGATATTTTTCACCAGTTGGTGGATTTTGCCGCTCACGATAATCGAGGTTTTATTCACTTTGTACTTAATTGGTCTGCGGTTCAAGAGATTGAGAGATGCGGTTGAGCGCGATGCCGCCGAATTTGGCAAAGAATTACGGCGAGAAATAAACAAAATAGAAAAAGACGGCTTCAAGCGCTGACTCAAACACCGTAAAGGCGTTTCGGTTTTTCTCCCTCCGTCTGAATTTTTCGGAGAATTAATTTTCCGTTTTCAATTTTTGCCTCAAGCAGTTTGACTCTCCGGCGCTTGTCCGGCGTTTGTTTGAGCGTCCAAACTCCCGGCTAGGGAGTGAAAGCGAGAATTTTTCGGTAAATCCCCCTAATGCTTGCAGATTTTTTCAGCGTCTGAGGCAAGCTGTTTTTCAAAAACCAAATTTTGGATTATCAAACCGATGACAGTCGCAAAACTGTAACGTCTGTTGACAGTTAGCCGAATGCCGACTACGAAAATCATGTTTTAAAAGATAAGCAGGAAATTTTGATTGAATATAAACCCCGTTAGAAATCAGACATAGTTGCATAACTCCGCCTGAATTCGTTATTCGTCCGATTTCTAACGGGGTAAAGTAAAGCAGTCAAGAAGCAATTAAGTATTGCACGCCGTTCCACTTGTTATAATATAGATTAATAGCAGATGAATGCGCACATTAAATATTTACGGACAGGAATTATATTTCTTATTATTTTTGCTTGGATTTTTTCCGGCCGGCCGCAGATTTGGCAAAATCTACGAATACCGCCAGAAATTAGAGAGGCGCGGGCGATAAATATTGCCACTCCAGCGGCAGATAATGCTTGCGCAATAGCTTTCAGCGATTTTGATTTTAATAATCATAACGGCTTTATCTATAATTTAGATAAACCCGACCATCCGATTGCCATTAGTAATAATCTGGATGCCGCCAATAACCTCTGTGCTGCGATTAAATATTTTGATCAAGATATCAATTCCATGCGGACTGTCGGAGAATTTTCTTTATGCACTCCGCAGTGTTTCGGCAATAATGGCACCCCTCTTACCAATTTACCGCCGGGCCATTATAGCTTTGTAGAATACGGCTATGATTTCGATGCTTGTATTGGCTCCGGTGCGGGAGTGAGTTACGAATCCTGCAAAAATAGCTCCAATTTTATTTCCGAAACACTTTTTGATATTACAAATCCCAATGTATTGGGTACGCCTTAAGTATGTCTCGTTATATAAAAAAATTTTTAATTATAGTTTTAATAGCAGGTTGGATTTTTTCCGGCTGGCCGCGAATTTGGAATAATCCACCCGTGCCCCCGGGGGCAAAAGATGCAAAAGCCGCCACAGTGCGCATGCTTCTTTTTTGGGATGGTGCGTCTGCTCCGACCGGCTGGAGTATCGTAACAACTTATGACGGAAAGTTCCCGCGCGGAGAGGCGGTGGCGAATTTCGGCACGACTGGAGGAAATTCCACGCATACGCCAACGGTAGCAAGTGTCACAAACAGCGCGCCATCAGCAGGAACGACTGCGGCTTCTACCAACTCTTGTTCTTCCTACAATCACACACACGCTTCGCTTTCCGTCACGGTTGGGTCGGCGAACAATTTGCCGGCTTATCAAAGTTATAAACTCATTCAATTTGACGCCGGCATTCCTGTTTCCATTCCGGCCGGCGCAATCGCGATTTTTGACGCAGCTGCTCCTTCAGGATGGACTGATCAATCGGGCACCATCAACAATAAAATGATTGAAGTTAACTCCACGGTCGGCACGGGAGGATCAGACACGCATACCCATTCGCTTACTTGGAGTTCTCTTGGAACTGCAAACGGTACGCTCAATACTTGCTCTGGTACAGCTAATGCAGGTGCCGCAACTACGCATACCCATACTGCCCCCGCTGCTACGCAAACCGCAAGCATGACAGCTCTCCCGCCTTATATTCAAGTAATCATCGCCAAGGCGAATTCTAATACTGCATCTTTGCCCAATGGAATGATTGCCATGTTCGACGGCGATCCGGGTTCGGCATGGACAATAAAATCGGCAAGTGGAGGCCCCTTTTATCAGCAATTTATTCGCGACTTCACGAGTTATAATGGCACTTCACAGGGCGCCACAACCCATGATCATGCCAACGAAACCAGCGGCGCGTCCGGCGCAGCCAGCGCCAAAACAAAGGGCAGCTCAACAAGTGGCACCGCGGCCGCCGGTTCGACGCATACCCATACCCTTACTGCCACTTTCAATACCGGTACGGACAACATGCCGCTCTATTTCAATGTGGTTTACGCGAAAAAAAACACTAATGTCGCGCCCAACGCGCCTTCGCAGGATTCGCCGGCAAATAGCGCGACTGGCGTTTCGGTAACCCCAACTTTTTTAATGACCGCGACCGATCCCGACCCAGACCATTTGAGCTATAAAGTCACAATTTATTCGAACAGCGCATGCACGACGGTTGTAGGAAATGCTCATGACCAATCAACTAATTCTACCGGTTGGGGCGGAACTGACGCGACCTGCACCAATAATCCAACATCATGCTATAACTCCGGCACTCAAGGCAGTTTTACTTTACAGTCAGCTGATGCACTCTCCTACAACACCCAATACTGGTGGAAGGCGTCAGTCAAAGACCCTGATGGCAGTAATACTTTCACAGATTCTACGACTTGCAACACTTTCACCACATTGACGCCGACTATTTCTGTCACCGTTTCCGATGGAGTGGTCACTTATGGGACGATCCCGGCGAACACCACCAAAAGCACTTGTTCTACTGAATTAAATGATGCTCAAACGGTTACTAATAATGGAAATGTAAACGAGAATTTCAATATCCGTGGTCAGAATTCCGCCAACTGGACGCTGGGGGCGACAGCGGGAAGCAACCAGTATGTGCAGAAATTTTTGAATGGTACTTGTTCCACTTTTTCTGGGGGTACTGCCCTGACGACTTCCGATCAGTCATTTGCGACTGGTATTGCGCCGAGCGGGACAGCCACGCTGAATCTTCAAATTAACACCCCGAATCCTTCCACGGTTTACACTCAACAGTCAGTGGATGTGACGATTACCGCCGTACAACCGTAAAATTGTAGATTATCAAGCTGATTAGTGATATAATGGAATTGTATTGGTTACATTTCAAGTTGATATGTGGTATAATAAACTCGTAGTTTATATATGGCTATGATAAGGACACTTATTTTATTTTATCAAACCTCGGAGTCAAAACCAAGAGAGAGAGAGAGAGAGAGAGAGAGAGAGTAAAATCGCTCCGCGATTTTACTTCTTTACTTATAATCGTAGACACTTAAGGCGCTGTTTTAGCGGCGCTTTTTGTGTTTATTAAATGGTCGAATTATAAGTTTGGTATAAATTTAAATTAACAAAGATATGTCAAGAAAAATTACAAAACCGTTCGTTGTTTCTACTGGAATAATCGGGCTAGCTGGGATACTCGTCGCTTATTCAGTGGCTTTGGCTGGTTCTTCGGCAACAGTTACGGCCACGGTTACGGTGCAGAGTATTTCGCTTTCCGTTGCTGATGGTGCGGTCGCGTATGGAACACTCGGCTCTAATACCAGCAAGAGCACATGCACTTCAGAACTAAACGATGCTCAAACCGTTACTAATGATGGCAATGTGGCGGAAACTTTCAGGATCAAGGGGGTGGCCACCGCCAACTGGGCATTGGGAGCTACGACGGCAAGCGATCAATATGTGCATCAGTTCAAGAATGGTACTTGTTCCACTTTTTCTGGTGGCACGGCGTTAACCACTTCGGATCAGGACCTGGCGACTAATATAGCGGCGGCGGGAACCTCGACCTTGAACTTGCAGATCACAACGCCGAATCCTTCAACCGTGTTCACACAGCAGAGCCCCAATGTTACTCTCACAGCTATTGCCTTTTAAAATCCCGTTAGAAATTGACGCCGAAGTTAAATTAAAATTTTGTGCGCTTCATTTCTAGCGGGATGTGGCTATGGGAAGTTTTTGCGATCATAATTTATGAGTTTTAAATCTGCGTTAAAATTTTTAATATTATCTGCGCTGATTTTAATTCTGCCAGCTGCGGTATTTGCCAGAATCGGGGTTGGAGTTGGTGCTGGCAAAATCTATACAGATGAACAGCTTAGAGCCGGCGGTATTTATGATTTACCGGCGGTTCCGGTTTTAAACACCGGCGATGAGACGGCTAATTACCAAGTTTCGGTTCAATACTTTGAAAAACAGGAAACGAGAAGCGATATGGGACTTAGACCGGCAGAAGAATGGTTCACTTTTACGCCTCAAACATTTTCTCTTGAACCAGGTAAGGTCCAGACCGTCAAAGTAACACTTACTCTTCCGACCAAAGTAACGCCGGGGAATTATTATGCGCTTTTGGAAGCCCAGCCGATGAAAAAATCTGTTGCCGGCGAAACTTCGATCGGCATTGCCGCTGCCACTCAGCTTTGGTTCACAATTGCGCCAGCCAATTTTTTCCAAGGAATCTATTACCGCTTTATCAGTTTATACTCGCGCTATCACCCATGGGATACCATTGTTTTGGCGGTGATTTTTGTCGCGGCCTTGCTTTGGTATATTTCCAAAAGGTTTAAATTTCAAATAGCGAGAAAATGACCCTATCAAAAAATCATCGTTTCTAATGGGGTGAATATTTTAGAGATGAATGAAAAGCAATCAATCAATTATTTATTTTTTCTTTTTCATACTCGTTTTTGGAGGCGCGTTTTTTATTTTTCATAAATTTAGTTTTGCCGCACCAGATGCCACGGTAAATACGACAATCAAGATTTCGGTTTGCGGAAATAATACTGCGGAGGGCGGCGAAATGTGCGATGGCAGTGATTTGAGAGTAAAAAGTTGCACCGACCTCGGCTTTAGTAGCGGAACTTTGAGTTGTTCCGCTTCTTGCACTTTCAATACAACAAATTGCACTACCAGTGCGGAGGTAACTGCACAGCCAACTTTTACTGCTTCAACTGGTGGTGCTTACACCCTAACCAACGGCGGTGACTCCGCTAAAATAACTCTGCCGGCAGGTTTTTACACTCAAGACTTGCAGATGCAGGCGTTTTCGTATACCAACGGTTTCTTTTCGTCAACCAAACCGGCCCCCTCGGGTAAAAACTTTATAGGAAAAACCTATGATTTCATTTTTGTGAACCCAGACGGCGAGACAGTTTCAACTCTTCTGCAAACGGCAACTATTGTTTCAACTTATATCGACTCCGATGTTATCGGAATAGATCAAAGCACCCTTGCCCCTTATAAGTGGGGCAGCGGTGATGCTTCTTGGCAATTAATTTCAGGGGCAACAGTCGACACTACAAATAAAACGGTTACTTTCTCTACCGCCAATTTTAGTTCCTTCGCGCTCTTCGGCTCCCAGCAGCAACAACAGCAGCAAAATAACAATAATGGTGGCGGCGTTCAGCAAGGCGGGGGAGGTGGAACGGGGTTCTTTTTGCCTCCCTTCGGCCCGCGCGTACCATCGCTGGAAGATTTCACAAGGATTGACCTGAATCGCGACGGAAAAATTAATCTTATAGACCTCTCAATACTTATTTATTTTTATGGCGAGCGGGGAGCGGAGTTTGCGCGATATGATTTTGACGGAAACAGCAGAGTCGATTTCGCCGACATTTCCGTGATGATGTTTTATTGGACGGGCGAGAGATATTACCGGTCTATAGCATCGTGAAAATAGAATCTGGAAACTAGAATCTGGAAATTAGAAAAAATGAAAAAAACAAATTTAATCATCCTTATATCCGCACTGACTTTCTTTGTTTCTTCACATTTCGCCGACGCTTCTTCAACAAAAGTTTATTTTTCGGCTCCCGAGTCTGCCGCCGTCGGTTCCGAAATTTCCGTCAAGGCATTGATTGACTCCGATTCTCCGTTGAACGGGTATTCTTTGGGCATTTCTTTTCCCGCGGACAAGATTAAGATTGTTTCCTTTGATGACAGCCGTTCCATTATAAGCGTATGGCAGACAAGACCTGCTTTTTCGGAAAGCGGGGCGATAGCGCTTGCCGGAGTAAGCATAACGCCGTTCAGCGGCGGCGGCGGAGAGATAATCATCGCGCGATTCCAAGTTCTTAAAGAAGGGAAAATTGAGCTTTCGTTTATAAACCCGCTTGTTTATGTAAATGACGGAAAGGGGACGGAGTATACTCCAATCGTCGAACCCGCGCCAATTGTTCTTACCAAGTCAACTTCAGAGTATCTTGCAAGCGAATCGGGCGTCACCGACAAAACCCCGCCAGAAATAAAGGAGCTTTCTCTAAGCGCCGACCCGTTGAATCCGGAACAAAAACTAGTCGGTTTCCTCGTCAAAGACGCCGGCTCGGGCGTCAAGGAAATTCGCGGTCGTCTGAAAAATTGGTTTTTGTGGACGGATTGGCAGGAGATAACCAATCCTGCCGCCGTCGGGAAAAATGTCTGGGCAGTTGAAATTTCAGCTTCCGACAATAAAGGCAATGTCGCTCTCGTGGCTGCCTATGACTGGAAAGCGTTTATCCGGGGGCCGGGGATAACCTTGCTGGTTGTGCTTATTGTTTTTTCGTTTATTTTCTTTTTTGGAAGGTTTTATAAAACAAAATAAAAACGCGAAAACAAGAATGTTATAATAATTGTGATGGATAAACAGACAAAAACCTGTCGTTTTTCCGTTGTTTTGGTAAGCGCCCTTTTCGTCGGTTTTTTTATTTCGCCGTCAGGAGCGAATGCCGCCGCTTCGCTTTACGTTTCACCGGCGAGCGGAAGTTTCACGAGCGGGAGCACTTTTTCCGTTTCCATTTACGTGGATACGGGAGGGCAGTCGGTCAACGCCGTCGAAGCCAATCTCACTTTTCCGCCGGATAAACTGCAGGTTGCTTCGCCTACGGCGGGCAGGTCTTCCATACAGGTCTGGGTCAACCAACCGTCTTACGATAATCTGAACGGCACGCTTAATTTTCAGGGCGCGATACCGGCGCCGGGGCTGAATACCGACGGTGGACTGATTTCAACTGTCACTTTCCGCGTAAAGAGCATCGGGACGGCGGTTTTGAAATTTTCCGACAGTTCGCGCGTGCTTTTGAACGACGGCCGCGGCACGAACGTTCTCGGTCAAATGACCGACGGCGTTTATTATCTCACGCTGCCGCCGCCCGCTGGCCCGATAGTCACGTCGAGAACCAACCCCGACCAGGAAAAATGGTACAACACCAAAACCGTTTCTTTAGAATGGACTTCCCCGCCGGATATCGAGGGTTACAGTTACATTCTCGACCAGAATCCTGTTACGGATGTGGACGATGTTCCCGAAGGTATTAAGACGAGAGCAGTGTACAACAATTTAGCAGACGGCGTTTACTATTTTCATATCAAAACGCTGAGAAGCGGCAGCTGGGGTGGAATAACGGATTACATCATAAATGTGGACAACACGCCGCCGGCGTCTTTCAAAGTAAACATTTCGCCGAGCAGGCAAACTTCCAACCGCAGGCCGATTATCGATTTTGCAACCACCGACGCCGCCTCCGGAATCGACCATTACGAACTTAACATCACGTCTCTCGACAAACAGCTCGCTCTCGCGTCGCAGGGAAATAATCCGTTTTTCATAGAGGCCGCGCCTCCTTATTCGCGCAATTTGGACGAAGGACGCTATAAAGTCATCGTCAAAGCCTACGACAAAGCGGGAAACTATTATCAGACGGAACAAAACCTGACAATCACAAAACTATTCTTCGAATTTATTTATTTGGAAGGAATCGGCATAGGAGAATACGTCATTCCCTGGATTTACGCCCTGCCGCTCGGCGCCGTAATTCTCATCGGACTTTTCTATTTCGCGAAACTGCTTTGGGAACGGCACCGCGAAATCGAAGAGCACCTCGCGCACGGCGGCCTGAAGCATCCCTCGATTCTTCCGGGACTGGAAGAATTGAAAAAAATGAGGGAAAGATTCAAAGGATATGGCGGGAGACATTTGGCGATAGCGCTCATCTTCGCAATCGTCTTTTCGCTTTCGATGTTCGCCGGCATTCCCGCGAAAGCCGCGCAATCGCAATCACAGGCGACAGACAACGTTCCGCTGCAGCCGCCCGTGGTCACTCTCTTCCCGCAGGCGATTTCGAACGACGAGATTCTTTACATCGGCGGCAACGCCGGAATTCCGCAGGCGAAAGTTCTCATTTATCTTCAGAATCTGGAGACCGGCAGCACAATAGGGGAGACGGCGACGACCGACAAAGACGGTTCGTGGTTTTTCTCCTTCCCCAAATTCTTTGACGCCGGCAAGTATATCGCCTGGACACAGCTGCAGAATGGCGACAGCGTGAGTCCGCCGAGCCCGCGAGTGGACCTTTCGGTCGCGAAGACGGCGATACAAATAGGCGGCAAGCGCTTGAGTTTCGAGAACCTTTACCTCGTTCTCTTCATCATATTCATTGTTGCATTCCTCGGTTTGCTCGCCTACACCGTCTATCATGCTTATCACTACAACGTTAAGAAACGCCGGCTCAATGCGATGCTTAAGGAAGCGGAAGAGTCAGTTCGCCGCGGGTTTTCCATTTTGAAGCGCGACATAGAAGCGGAACTTAATGTCATCCGCAAGGTGAAATTGAGCAAAGAAATTTCCGTGGAGGAAAAACTCCGCGAAGAAAAACTTATGAAGGACCTGGACGCGGTCAGCCGCTATATCGGCAAAGAGGTTTGGGAAGTTGAGGAAGAATCGGGACGCGGCTAAACGGCTTTGGGTTTTTCTCCTTCAATCTGGATTTTTTTCAGAACAAGTTTTCCGTTTTCAATTTTTGCCTCCAAAATCTTAATCCGTTTGCCGGAAGACGACATTCCAACATTCTCAAGAACGTTGGAATGTTCCAGTGCTCGCGCATACGTCCATGTTCCCGGCTCGGGATTGAGAGCCAGAATTTTGCGATAGATTTTTTCAGCCGTTTCTTCATTTTCTCCGTTTAGCGCTTCTTCCAGAGTTTTTTCATCAATGAACGCGTCTTCAGTCGTGAATTTTTTCGTGTAGGTCGCCTTTGATTCGTCCTGCGGCACGGGTTTTATTTCTCCTTTGATGAATTTCGGCAACGTTTCCACAAGCAGATTTCCCGCGAGTTCCGCAAGTTCTTTTTCCAATGTTTTGTAATTCTCATTCCCTGATACTTGATACCTGATACTTGATACTATTTTCCCATGGTCCGTTTTCTCGTCCATCAAATAAAGCGTTACGCCTGTTTCCTTTTCTCCGTTCAGTATCGCGCCTTGGATGGGGGAGGCGCCGCGGTATTTCGGCAGAAGCGAAGGATGGACGCCGATTGTTCCGAGCCGCGGTATTTCGATTATTTCTTTAGGGAGAATTTGGGAATAGGCGGCAACGACAAAAAAATCAAAAGAATCATGAATCAAGAATAATGAATCAAGAAATTGTTTATCTAATTTTTCTGGCTGAAAAATTTTAACTTGCTTCTTGATTCTTGCTTCCTGCTTCATAATTAGCAGTTTCACCGGCGGGGGAGTGATAACCTTCTTCCTGCCGACGGGGCGGTCGGGGTTGCAGACAACCGCCTCCGGAACAAATCCGGAACTTATCAGCTTTTCAAGGATTGTTGCGGCAAATTCCGGCGTGCCGAAGAAAACAAATCGAGAATTAAGAATCATGAATCAAGAATCATGCAAGAGAAATCTTTCTTGCTCCTTTTATTAATCCATTTATAAGCTTATGCGTTGAAACAGAGTGCGCAAAAATTTCATCAAAATCACTATTAGAGAGGTATCCAAGATCTTTGCTGAGAATTAGTTGATTCTGCAATTCTGTTAAAGAACCTTGCGCTATGGAATAGAAATAAATTTTTTCTTTGTAGGAATTACGTGAGAATCCTTCAGCTATATTTGACGTAACAGAAATTGCTGCTCTTCTTATTTGGTCTGTTAAAGAATATCGCTCTTCTCTCGGAAAATTTTTGGTTATTTTGTATATTCTCAGGATCAATTTTTGGGCTTCCTGCCAAGCAATCAGGTCTGTAAAATTTTTTATTTTTTTGGAATTTTCATTCATGCTTCATATTTCTTGATTCTTGATACTCTTTTAACCGCTCGGAAGTCGGGACATGATAAACTTTTTTCGCCCTATCTATAAACAGCTTGCCGTTCAGGTGGTCCATTTCGTGCTGGAACACTCTTGCGAGCAGTCCCCAGGCGTTTATTTTTATTTTCCTTCCGTTTTTATCCATGCCGACAAGTGTTATTTTCTCCGGTCTTTCAACTTCGCCATAAAAGCCGGGAATGCTCAAACATCCTTCCTCTGATTTCGTTTTTTCTCCGGATGATTTTATTATTTCGGGATTGAAAATTGCGTAAAATTTCTGTTCTCCCGCCGAAAGATGCCGCGCCTTGCCTATTCTGTCGGTTTTTTGTATCTGGGCGACGAAAACGCGCATGTCCAATCCGATTTGGTTTGCGCTCAATCCTATGCCGTTCGCCGTTTTCATCGCTTTCCTCATCCCTTCCACCAGCGAATTTATTTCTTTTCTGTTGAATTTTTCGAAGTCAAAATTCTTCGTTTTCTCGCGAAGAAATTTTTCGTCCTTTTTATTTTCTATTGTGACTATTTTATCCATGATGATCAGTAATCAGTAACTAGACATCAGTAATCAGAAGTATAAAACATCAATCGTTACGAGTTTTACCGGTTGAATTTATTAAGCCGTTCAATTCTCTCAATATTTCTTTTATTAACTCATGCAGTGCTTCGTATTCGATTGTTGTTGTGTATTTTAAATCTCTCGCAAGCAAAATATGATTTTCTGATTCAACTGCTGAACCTCTCGCGTTTAGATAAAACTTTACTTTCTCTCTGTAGTGATATCTTCCAAATCCTTCGGCAATGTTCGCGCCGATTGACGACGCCGAGCGTCTTAATTGTAGGGTTAGTCCAAATTGTTCGCTGGCGGGAAACTTCTCTGTTATTTTATAAATGAGAATCGTAAATTTGTGCGCGTCCTGCCAAACTTTCAATTCCTGAAAAGATTTTATTTTGCTCATTTTCTCCCTGGTGTCTTGTGTCTGATGACTGATGTCTTAACAATTGTCATAAAATACGCTCCTTTGTTTTTTACATTCTTGTTTTCAGAGATTTTTTTGGCTATACCCAAGAGTTTTTCCGGGTTGTTTTCTTTCGCAAGTTTTATGTAAAGCGATTTGTGTTTTTCGTCTCCGAGAAGCGAAGCGATTTCAAGTCCGAAGAGCTGATATTTTTTATAAACTCTCGATTCCGCAGCCCTTTTTTTGAGTTCTTTAAGGTAATTTTCCTTAAGCCCCATCCGTAAACTCTATGATTTTTAGCGATAAATTTCAATTTTTCGGCCGTAAATAATATCATTTAGAAATGAAGAAAAGATTGTTCGTGGGCGTGGATTTACCGGATTGGATTAAGAAAAAAGTAGAAAGTGAAATTGTAAAGATTAACTTCGGTGACCACGCTCGCTTTATTGCAGGAAAAAACTTGCACATAACCCTTTCTTTTTTGGGCGCGCAGGATGACGGCGAAATTCCGAAAATAACTGACGCCGTCCGCGAAACGGCGGAGAATTTCAAACCGCCGGAAATAGTTTTTGACAGGTTCGAGCTCGGCCCTCCCGGAAGAACCCCGCGGATGATTTGGCTGACGACAAGCGAAAAAACATCGCAAATTCTCTTGGAAATTAAAGAATTTTTGGAGAAAGCGATGGCGGAGAAAGGGATAAAATTCGCGCAGGAATCCAGGAAATTCAACGGTCATGTTACAATCGCCCGCTTTCCGGTGGCGCAACCGCGCAAAAAAACGGAGTCGCCTTTTGAAGTGCGGTTCGAGCCGGAAAGCATTGATTTATTTGAATCAGTTCTGAAACGAAGCGGTGCGGAATATTTCAAAATGGGGAACTGGGATTTTTTGCAATAGTTTTTCACGCAGTGTACAATTAAGTTCTTGCGTTTGAATAGAGAGCAATGAAGAAATTTTTAAGGGACAAAGCGATCTGGTGGGGATTGGGGGTTATTGCCGGAGCCGCTCTTTTGGGAAGCGGTTTTGCCGCCGGTTTCAGTTTGGGGAAAATGTACCCGCAAAACATAACCGTTACCGAAGTCAGCAATACGTCCGCGGGACAACCGTCCTCCGTGAATTTCGGCACTTTCTGGCAGACGTGGGACGTGATAAATAAAAGCTACATCGGAGCCGACAAAATATCGCCCCAGGACAAGGTCTACGGAGCAATAAGCGGTCTTGTTCAATCGCTGAAAGACCCTTATTCCGTTTTCCTCTCCCCGAAAGACAACAAAAAATTCCAGGAGGACGTTCAGGGAAGCTTCGGCGGCATAGGAGCCGAAATCGGTTCAAAGAAAAACAACATCGTCGTAGTCGCTCCGCTTAAGGACACCCCCGCGATGAGGGCCGGGATAACGGCGGGCGACATCATACTTGCGATAAATTCAACCTCAACGGAAGGAATGTCGGTTGATGAGGCGGTGCGACTGATACGCGGTCCGCAAGGAACGAAGGTGACGCTTTCAATAATCCGCGAGGGCTGGGAGAAATCGAAGGACTTTGAAATAATCCGCGACACGATAACGGTGCCGACCCTCGATTTTTCAATGAAAGACGGAAATGTGGCGTACATTCAGCTCTACAGTTTCAACGCGAACACCGGTTATCTTTTCTACAATGCTGTTTACAAACTTGCTTCCGAAGGCGCGAAAGGAGTAATTTTGGATCTTCGCAACAACCCCGGCGGATATCTTGAAGTCGCCGTTGATTTGGGCGGATGGTTTTTGAAGAGAGGAGCTTTGATAGTGAGTGAAGAGTCAAAAGAGGAAGGCAAGAAAGATTTCCGCGCTGTCGGCAACGAAGCGCTTTCCGATGTTCCGGTTGTTGTCCTGATAAACGGCGGTTCCGCCTCGGCCTCTGAAATCATCGCCGGAGCGCTCCGCGACAACAGGAGAGTGAAACTGGTTGGCGAAAAAAGTTTCGGCAAGGGAACGGTTCAGCAGGTTATACCGCTGTCGGAGGGCTCTACTGTAAAGCTTACGATAGCGCGCTGGGTTTTGCCGAGCGGAAAGTCGCTTGAAAACGGCGGCTTGACACCCGATTTCGAGGTTAAAATGACGGAAGACGACGTTAAAAACAAACGCGACCCCCAGCTGGACAAGGCACTGGAAGTTATCAAATCCGAAATTCGAAGCACTAAATCCTAAACAAATCACAAATTCCAAATCCCAAACGTTTGCAATTTGGAATTTAGTGTTTAGAATTTGTTTCGGATTTCAGATTTAGAATTTAGGATTTTCAAACAAAATTATGCAGGTAATTTTACTTGAAGACGTCCGCAATCTCGGCAAAAAAGATGAAGTCAAGAATGTTGCTGACGGCTACGCGAGAAATTTTCTTTTTCCGAACAAACTTGCAAAACCGGCTACGCCAAGCTCCTTAAAGGAACTGGAGAAAGAAAAAGCGGAAGCGGATAAGGAAAACAGGGAATTAAAAAAACGCCTTGAAGAAATCGCAAGAAATCTTAAAGAGCGTTATCTGGAATTTGATATAAAAACCGGAAAATCAGGAGAAGTTTTCGGTTCGGTTACGAAAGAAATGATACTCAAAGGTTTAAGGGGCGCCGGGCTTGTGCGCGCCGAAAGAGTGGAAATAAAGCTTGATAAGCCGCTCAAGGAACTCGGCGAACACAAGATTGAAGTCCGTCTGAAGAAGGGGATAGTTGCGGAACTGAAAGTTATACTACGCCCCGAAAAGTAAATACTATACCATTACACCACGCTCACAAAAGTAGATTTTCGGCGCGAAGCGTCAAATCTCGTTTTATTCTTTTCGTAGAATTTCACTTTTCCATTGCGCGCGGCGTAAAGCGTGTCGTCCGCGCCTCTCAAAACGTTTGTTCCCGGAAAATATTTGGTGCCGCGCTGGCGTATTATTATTTGTCCGGCAAGTACCGGCATGCCGTCCTGGACTTTCACGCCAAGGCGTTTTGCTTCCGAGTCCCTTCCTAATTTAGTTGAACCACCACTTTTTGTGTGAGCCATAGTTTGAGATAATTTCCATCAATATCGCGAAGCGAGTATCTACGAATATCAAAGATGATACTCATCGATATTTGTTGATACTAATGGATACTTATGAAAAAAGATTATAGTATATAATTCAGACGAATGTCAACCTTTAAGAAACTCGTTTTGGACATAGAAACAGTTGGGGAAGATTTTGATTCTCTTGATGAGGCGACAAGGGAAAATCTCACGCGCTGGATAAGGAAAGAATCGGAGAGCAATGCCGATTATGATGAAGCGTTGAGCGAGTTGAAAAATCGTCTCGGCTTTTCGCCGCTTACGGCGGAAGTTGTTGCGATAGGAGTTCTTGAATGTGAAAAAAACGAAGGAGCGGTTTATTTTCAGGCGCCGGAGAGCGACGCCGGCGATTTCAGAGAAAACAATTTTTCGTTTAAAAAATGTTCCGAAAAGGAGATGCTCCGGAATTTCTGGGATATCGCGAAGAATTACAATTACTTCATAACTTTCAACGGCAGGGCGTTCGATATTCCTTTTTTGATGGTCCGTTCCGCGGTGCACAGCATCAGGCCCGCAAAAGATTTGATGCGCGGAAGATATTTTTCGCAGCAGAATTTCGACGCCGTCCATGTTGACCTTTTGGACCAGCTTTCTTTTTACGGCGCGGTGCGGAGAAAAGGCAATCTCCACCTTTGGACGAGGGCTTTCGGCATAACAAGCCCGAAGGCAGGCGGCATAACCGGCGACGATGTCGGAAAACTTTTCAAAGAAAAAAAATACGCCGAAATAGCGCGCTATAACGCCGGCGATTTAAACGCGACGAAAGAACTTTATGAAAAATGGGAGAAGTACTTAAAATTTTGATGACCAATAACCAATAACTAATAACTGATAACTATGCTGAAACCGCAGAAAAAGTTTATGGAAAGAGCGATTCGCGAGGCTAAAGCCGCGAAGCGGATGGGCGATTACGCAATCGGCGCCGTGATGGCGAGAGGAAACAGGATAATTTCATCGGCGAGCAATCGCAGCATTAGGGATGAAAATCCAATCGGCCACGCAGAAACATTGGCGATTCTGCAAGCTAGTAAAGTTCTTAAACGGAGGCATATGAGTGATTGTGTGTTGTATACTACTCACGAACCTTGCCCGATGTGCTCTTCTGCCGCGGTATGGGCGAAATTGAATGGTATCGTTTATGGCAGCAGGGTTTCTGACATGAACGACCATGGCAAAAATCACGGCAATCAGAGATATAGTTGGCGCACGATAAAAATATCTTCAAAGGAAATTGTAAAGAAATCGCCGGGAAAAATTGAAATCGTCAAAGACTTTATGCGAGACGAGTGTAAAAAACTTTTCCATTCGTAATCATAAAAAACGAAATTTAATTAAAAAGTTTATTACTTATTATTATGTCACAATTGTGATATAATGATAGTAATTGGTCTTTAGCCATTAGCTGTTAGCTACTAGCCATAAACAATCAGAAATATGGAAAAACTGCGCGACTGGGTTATTTTTTACAAGAAGGAAATCATTTTCGCCGTGGTGATTTTCTTGGTGGCGACGATAAATTTCGCCCTGGGATATCTTGCTAACCGCGAGTTTAATCACGCGCCGATAGTAATAGAGAAGTGCGAATTAAAATCGTAAATCGGGCGACAGGCGACGGACTAGTGACTACTGACAGTTGCTTTCGTTCGGTAGGTTTCCTCCGGAAGTAAGGGCATCGTAAGGAATGCAGCTCCACGATATTGCGGGCGACACCAAGGAAATTTTTATTCCCTGGTTGTCGTAATTTACCTGTCTCAACACAATGTCTATTTCAGGGTTTATTCCTACCTCGTTCAGCGGCTGTACGCCGAGAATCTGCACCGGCAGCATGCGTTGACTCCGCGGCTTGACCGTAAACGTGAAAGGAAACGAAACAACTATCCCCTGGGTTGTTTTGAAATTTAACTTGAGTGGGTCTGGCGGGCTATTTTGAATTTGGAAATCGGAGATAAGCGACTCGTTGTCGGGGCTGTAAAAACGAAGCGCAATAGGGGATGAAGTATTAAGCGACCTGAAAGAAACGTCTACGACAATTCCATTGACGTTTATCGGCGAGTCGCTTTGGTTGTCAAAGACAAAACCATTATTGTCGGTGCCGCTTCTTAGGGTGGTGCCTAAATTGGACGACTTAACAACTAATCGGCCGTTCTCGGTTTTGAAAGTTATTTTTTTCTCGGCGATTCGCAGCATGGCGTCAGTGAGCGAGATGTTGCAGCTGTAAGATGTGTTTACATCAAAAATCGGGTTTTGGTCCGGTGAATTGGACGGCGGTGAAATCCATTGCGGGTCGCATAAAAAAGACGTTTTCATTTGCGGAACGGACCCGCTTCCTCCTATCGATGAGTCGCTGAAACCCCAGTCAAATCCCGAGCCGTTTCCAATATCTGTACGCAAAGAAACCCAGTAGGTTCCGTCGGAGCGTTTGCCGAGAGAAAACGTTGTTCCTTCAAGAATTGACTGAACTGTTGCCGGTTTGGGGGCAAAGGATTGCTTTGGTTTAGGAACGCTTGCGGTTGGGGCCGGCTTTGGGGAAGACAGTGGAGCAACGGCGGCAGCTAAAGCCGTTGATGTTGTTGTTGACACTGCAGTTTCAATTAACTCGGTTGAAGTCGGAACGGGCAGAACCAAAATCGGCGAGGGATTTATTATTTCGACGCTCGGTTGCGAAAAAGCGACGAAAACTGCCGCCACTGAGGCGATAATTTCTCCCGTTCTATAGGTTACCAAATAAAGAAGGTCAAACATTTTCGCCGATTTAAGTTAAATATCCTATTTTCCGCAACCAATTCTCATTTTCCCATTCCCACAATTTTTTCGCCCCCAAGAACGCTTCGAAATCGCTTTCCCAGTAGGGGAATTCTTTGAATTCTATTTCTCCCCGAACCTCTGACCACTCGTGTTCGCATTTTTTCATCTTTTCTTTGTTCATCGCGCCGTTTTTGTTCCACAAACTTATCTTTTCGCGTCCGCCTTTTGTTCTCCTTGTGGCGCCGCATCGGAGACAGGTTTGAATCTGATCAATTCTCAAAATCCATCTTGTCTGCAAATGCTGAAACTGGTCTTTGAGCGCGCCCATATACGCCGCCGTTTGCAAATTGTAATCGCGATAAATTCCCTGTGAAGTTTTTATGTCGAGGACGCCGAATTTTCCGTCAATCAGCGCCATTACGTCTATTGTTCCGGCGTATCTGTGTCCGGGATGAAAAATTTGCCGCTCGACGTATTCCGGAGAGGTCTGAATATTTTTCTCTTCCAGAAATTTTTGGAACGCCTTTATGGCCGGCTTTATTGACTCGTCAATTTCCGGAGCTTGTCCGAGGAGAATCGCCTCCGCCGCTTCGTGGACGAGCGTTCCCTCGGCCGCCGATTGCTCCGTTATTTTTCTGCTCGCTTCAAAGCTTTCCTGCTCGGCGTAAAAGCGGTAAAGAGCGGGCTTCGCCTTGATGGAAACGATTTTTGTTACTCGCGGATACCAAATGCCCTCAATAATATATCCGTTGGCTTCCTTGAAACTTTCGGGCGTTGAATAGTATTCGGACATATAAGTAAGATAGACAATTGACATTAGTCATTAGACATTAGGAACCGACTGCCGACAACTGATTACTGATGTCTAATTGCTGATTACTGCTGTGTCATTTTATCAGCAAAGTCAGGTAATTTACAATCGTGTTGCAAGAAAATATTTCCTGTGATATTTTTTGTATTAACTCGGGCGTGAAAGGAGGTGGTTCTATGACGTTCGGGGGTTATGAACCTTCAAAAGAAGAAATAGGGCGAATGAAGAAGCTATCCAAGCAGGGCAGGTGTGCGGGGTGCGGAAGCGGCAACTACTACGATGTCTGCGATCGTGGGACGCCTTCCCCGCACTATCCAGAAGGGCTTCTCTTCTGCGGAAGCTGTTGGGATTCAATCCACGAGTCGTACGAATCTTCCGTCCATCCGCATCTGTCGCGGCCATTCTGAACGGGGCGTCGGGGATAAAGGGCTAGCGCTTGCTGGCCCTGTCTTTTTTAATGAGTGAATCCGTGTAATTTACAATGTCGCCGGCGCCCATCATTATCACGACCGCGGACTGACGCGGACCTGACGCAGACTCACGCTGACTTAACGCCGACTTACGCGGAAGGGGGCAGGGGAGCGAGTAATCGGACAAGAGAATTTTTAGCGCCTTTTTCAAGTTTTTCGGGTCTTTCAGATAAAAAACTTTCCGCGGCGGTTTCATTTTTTGGATTGATTTTACGAGCGCCGCGGCGTCATATTCGGAGTTAACCGACGATTCGCGGCCGGCGACTTTGTAAATCGGCATAATTATTGTTTTATCAGCGCCGTCAAAGGCGTTACGAAATTCTTTGAATAAAAGCTTGAGCCGCTCCGCCTGATGCGGCTGGAAAACGCAGACAATCTCGCTTTTAGGAAACTTTTCCCTGAACGCGGCAAGCGTCGCTTTTATCTCCGTCGGATGATGAGCGTAATCGTCATAAACTGATACTTGATACTTGATACTTGCCGCGGTATTCCATTCTTCTCCACGAACCGGCGTATTCGGAGATGGTTTTTAAGAAGGTTTTTCCGCTTATTCCGAGAAACTTTGACAAACAATATACCGCTAGAGCATTTGATACATTATGCATTCCCGGCAACTTTATATACTTTTTTACTTCCGCCGCTTCTTTGTCTCGCAGTGAATACCATTTTGTTTTTATGTTTCTGATTTTGCTTAATTTATCTATTTTTCGTTTGAGGGAATAAAGCATTGCATCGTCGCGGTTTAATATAATTATTCCGCCTTTTTTTACGCGGCGGAAAAAATTCAGAAAAGAATTTTTTATTTCGTTTATGTTTTTGAAATAGTCCAGATGTTCTTTGTCTATATTGGTGACTATCGCAAAAGCAGGGGAGTAGTTCAAAAAAGCGTCTTTGTATTCGTCCGCCTCTAAAACAAGAAATTCGTTTTTTCCATTGCGGAAATTTCTGTATCCGAATTCCTTCAGGCGCGTGCCGATGATTACCGTCGGATCCAACCCCGCATTAATTAAAAGAAACGCAGTCAGCGCCGTTGTAGTGCTCTTTCCGTGCATGCCGGAAATGCAAATCGTTTTGTAGAACTTTGTCAGCTTCCCGACGGCCTGCGGATAGGAGAGCGCGGGTATGTCCATTCTTTTTGCTTCTTTAAGTTCGGGGTTATTCTTTTTTATCGCCCGGCTATATATAACAAGACCGCATTTTGCTGGAATATTGCCTCTTTTATGCCCAATTTTTGCTTTTAAACCGGCTTTTTTGAGCATTTGATAGGTAGGACCAATTGCCGTATCCGACCCCGAAACAGCCCATTTTTGAGCCCTTCGACCGCGCTCAGGGCGGGCCATAAACCACTGGGCAAGGGAGCTTATGCCGATGCCCAGAACGCCGATAAAATGAACGGATTTCGGGCTTATTGAGAGGAATGGCACATCTGCTAGGGGATATTGGTTTTCTTTTTGTTTCTTCGCCATAAGATATGTCGCCCAATATACCTTTTACGTCAGATATTCTGATATCTGACGTAACAAGGTTGACGTGAATTTTATAACATTTGCCCAGCAAATATCATAAAATCTACTTTGACTATCAGCGCAATCAACGCAACATGGACAACCCGCCTTTTATGAGATCTATCGCCGTTTCAAGAATCCAAAGAACTATGTTTCCCACCGTCTGGATAATTTTAACTACTATGGAATATAAACCAGACAGCGGCGTATTTTGGAACATGTTTTGAATGTTTTGGATCCATTGATTGGGACTTAGTTTGCTTATTTGTTCAAAACTTATCGGCGCCTGAATCGGCGAGATGCTGAAGTATTTGCTTATTTGAGTATTGAAAGAATTGTTTATGTCTCGAAGGTTCCCGATGAATTCACTGAACGGCGACGGCAAGCTTTGAAGATTCAATGTGCTCTGCGGCGTTTGGAGTGAAATTTCCGCCAACGATAACGTCGGTATCAGCAAAACAACGGTTGTAAAAATAACAAGGATTTTTTTCATTTTTATCAATGCGATTTTACCATTTTTCTTAATTCCTGGCGAACCACCTCGCGGTCGTCCCAAGGGATTTTTTTTGAACCGACAATCATGTATTGTTCCGCTCCTTTGCCGGTAATGATTACGGCATCGCCCGCCCCCGCCGATTTAATCGCTTCTCCGATCGCCTTTTTTCTGTCCGGCACCACATTTGTTTGTTTTATTTTGGCGTTCGGTATCCCCGACTTTATTTCATTTAATATCTCGGCCGGGTTTTCGTCGTACGGGTCTTCGTCTGCAAGGAAAATCAAATCGCAATATTGCGCGGCAATGCCGCCCATAACCGGTCTTTTCCACTTGTCGCGATTTCCTGCGGCGCCGAGCAGGCACACCATATGAGCGGGTTTAATGTTGTCCCGGATTGCCCGATAAACGGATTCTAAAGAATCGGGCGTATGGGCGTAATCCACTATCACCGTGAAAGGTTCGCGCTGCATTGATTCCATCCTTCCCGGCGTTCCTCTGAAATCGGAAACTGCCTTCCGTATTTTTTCAACGGGGATGCCGAGCGTTTCGGCAATCGTCGCGGCGCAAACCGCGTTCATGATATTGAATTCGCCCCAAATGCGCGGCTTGAGTTTTAATCTCTCGGCATCTTTCAGTGAATAAAATATTTTTTTCTTTGCCGGGAATCTTCCGAAATATTCCGCGTTCGGGTCTTCGGCGTTAATGACATGGGTATCCCCTACTTCTCGGAAAAATTTGCCCTTTTCCGCGCGGTAGGCATCAAAAGAACCGTGCGATTCCAAATGTTCTTTTTGCACATTCGTTAACGAGGCGATTGCAAACCGGATAAATGCGTTTCTATGCTGACGGATGCCTTCCGAAGTGACTTCAAGTACCGCATAGCTGCATCCCGATTTTCGTGCCTCAGACAGAAATTTTTGAAGCCTTCCCCGCCCGGGCATCGTCATTTTGAAAAGGTTGGGAGTTTCATTGTCTCCGATTTTGAAGCGGAGACCGTTCGCCAGCGCCACTTTTTTCCCGGACGATTCAAGAATCGCGGTAAGCAGTTCGGTTACGGTTGTTTTGCCTTTTGTGCCCGTCACGCCGATTACGCAAAGCTGGTGCGACGGAAAACCGTAAATTAAAGCGCTCAAATATGCCAAAACAAAATGATAAAAGCTGATGAGAGAATCCGGCAGAAAATTTCTTACTATTTTTTTAAGCGTGCTGAAAATTTGCATCGAATCGTCGGAAGTTATTTTCTGACGGAAACATAGAGCAACGGGTTCAGGTCGCCGCCCACCGGCGTAGGCCCGCAGCTTGACGGTTTTGCGCCTTCCGGGTAGCCGCTTCTTGCGGGTGTCAGCGTTTGGCTCGCGAAAACGGTGAGGTGCGTATGGGGTCCCGTCGCATACCCCGTTCTTCCGACGTATCCGATCAGCTGGCCGCGGGATACTTTGTCTCCGATGGAGACAACGTAGAGTGACATGTGCGCGTACAGCGTTGTCAGACCGTTATTGTGCTTGATGACCACGAATTTTCCGTAGCCGGCTTTGGGGCAAAATTTGTCCTGATTTCCAACATTGATCACAACGCCGTCAGCGGCGGCGAAAATTTCGGTGCCGAGAGGGGCGCCCAAATCTATCCCGTTGTGCCATTTTCCGCGGTAATTTCTTAAGGCAAAACTTGTGCTTCCGTACCCCTGCGTTAAATAGGCGGCGGGAACGGGGTTCAGGAAAGTATTCGGGTCTGTCGGCGGTAAAAGAGAAGGATCAATATTCTGCCGCAGCTGCCTATCCATCTCTTCTATTTCGGCGGCGACTTTTTCCTGCAGCGCGTATATATCGGAGAGTTGTTTCTGGTAGACACTCTCCCGCTCTCTTGTTTGCGTCAGGAGCGTCTGTTGTTCTTCTTTTTGACCAGCCACTATTGATTTTCTTGCGGAAAGATTGTTTTTACGAATTTCCGTTTCCGAGATTTTTCCGTTTTTATCCTGTATTTTGGAGGTGTATTGTTCGCTGAGAGTTGAAAGATTCTGGATATCGTCATCGAGCTGACTTCTTATATTCACAAGTGACTGCGCTTCCATTACGCCGTCGGCAAGAGTTTTGCTTTTGAGAAAAACCGCCAGCAAATTGGAATTTTCGTAGTCGTTTTTTTGAATCTCGACGAGGAGTTTATTTATTGCGATTTTTTTATTGTCTATTGATTCCTGTATGTCTCTTAAATCGTAGTTGAGAGATTCCACTTCTAAACTTAATTTCTGAATTGAGACGTTGTCGTTATTAATGTTGAGGTTAAGCTGGTTTATCGTGTTTTGATAAATTTTTACCTGATTTTGAAGAGTTTGGCGCTGGTTTTGCGTTTCCGAGAGATTTTTTTCAGCTTCCTTAAGCTTACCGTTTATTTCCTCCAGTTGCCGTGTTCTTTCCTGTATTTTTGATTGCAGCTCGGTTTGCGGAGAAGTTGATGTTGCTTCCTGTCCGAAAACAACCGAAAGAAAATTTCCAAAGAAG
Organism: bacterium; assembly: GCA_027310625.1. GTDB lineage: Bacteria > Patescibacteriota > Minisyncoccia > UBA6257 > 2-01-FULL-56-20 > JACQKT01. The sequence continues at coordinate 24,794 of DAIDAM010000003.1, read as the reverse complement.
AAAATTACGAGGAGTACCGATATGTATATTCTCATTTTAATTCCGACGATGAATTTTATAATTTTTTCATCGCGATTTTTAATCGCCTTTCCGTTTCCTTTTTGCCTAAAATCCCCATTATTTCAAGGGGGTCCGGCGAAGCTTTTTGCCCTGAAAGTGCGGCTCTGATTGGCCACAGAACCTCTCCCCTGCCCGTTTTTTCTATCAATTGCTGCAGCGCGTTCCCGATTTCTTCCCTCGCGAATTTTTCTTCCGGTATCTCATCCAACATCTTAAGCGATTCATTTATTGCATTTTTCGTCTCGGCGGCTGTTCTATTTTTCCATGTCAAAAGCTCCGGACCGTAATCGGGAAGTTTGAAAAAAAACTCGGCGGCTTCGGCTAATTCGGCAATGGTCTTTACGCGCTCTTTCTCGGCGCCGGCGACCTTTGCGACAAATTCATCTTCCGCGTCAATATTTTTATTTTCAAGAAAAATTCTCAAAAGCGCCGCCAACTCTGTATTCGTTTTCTTCTTTATGTATTGGGAATTTATCCAGTTCAGCTTTTCAATATTGAAAACGGCTCCGGCTTTTTGCACGCGCTTGATGTCAAATTCTTTTATTATTTCGTCAATGCCGAGAATTTCTTTTTCTTCTTTCGGATGCCATCCGAGAAGCGAAAGAAAATTCAGCATTGCTTCCGGCAGATAACCTCCCGAGCGGTAATCGTTTACCGACGATTCAAGATAGCGTTTGGACATTTTGCTTCTGTCGGGATTGAGTATGAGAGGGATGTGGGCGTATTTAATCTCTCTGAAATTCAGCGCCTGCTGAAGAAATATTTGTTTCGGCGTGTTTGAAAGGTGTTCTTCCGCCCTTATGACGTGGGTTATTTCCATCAGTTCGTCGTCTATCGTTGCGGCGAAGTTATAAAGCGGCTCATCCTCGCTTTTGGCGATTATCATGTCCCCCATCAGTTCGCCGCTGAATTTCACATTCCCTCTGACCAAATCGTTGAATTCTACATCCGTTTCGGGAACGACGAAACGTATGACGCACGCTTCGCCGTTTTTCATTCTCTTTTCGCCGTCTTCTTTTTTTATGTTTCTGCATCGCCCGCCGTATTTCGGAGGCAAACCTTCGGCAAGCATCGTTTGCCGGTCTGATTCAAGCTGTTCTTTGGAGCAAAAGCAGCGATAAGCCCTTCCTTCGCCAATCAAACGTTCAATGTAATTTCTGTAAATTTTTATCCTTTCCGACTGACGATAAGGACCATAATCTCCAATATACGCTGACTTGCGCCGACTTGACGCTGACTCACGCTGACTTTTTTCTGCGTTATTCTGCGTATCGTCTGCGTTATTCTGCGCGCCATTGGGCGAGGGTCCTTCATCCCAGTCAAGACCCAGCCATTTCAAACTTTCAAGAATGTTTTTTTCATATTCCGGTTTTGAGCGTTCCTTATCAGTATCTTCGATTCTGAGAATAAATTTTCCGCTATTCTGTTTTGCAAAAATCCAGTTGAAGAGTGCGGTTCTTACGGAGCCGACGTGCAGAAACCCCGTCGGCGACGGAGCAAAACGAACACGTACCCCTCTTTTTTGAGTGGCTGTCATATCCCGTAGGAAATTAAATATTTTCGGCGACCCATACCTTTTTATTTCTTAAATCGGTTGGCGTGAATAGAAGAGAGTCTCCCTTAGGATTTTTATGCGGAAATGCACAGGTATTTCCGCATAGTTTCCTACGGGACATGGGGCGAATTTTGACATATTTTCCAACGGTAATCCAGTAAACTATGATGCCAATATACGAAATATTACGAATTGTTCTAATGATACAAATGAATACGAATCAGCATTATTCGTATCATTCGCATGCATTTGTATATTTGTATCGCGTTTCACTTTGCGAGTTTCATTATTTCTTCCGCAATTATTTTGGATGCGTCCGGCTTGAAAAATCCGCCGGCGGCATCACCCATCTTTTTAAGAAGTTCCTTATTCTTGAACAGATTTGATATTTGGTTGAGAAACAGATTCGGGAAAAGATTCGTTTCCTCTATGACTATTGTTGCCCCGATTTTTTCAAACTCGTAAGCATTTATGCGCTGATGGTCGTTCGCCGATTCCGGGAGCGGAATTATAACGGACGGCTTCGAAAAAGCCGCTATTTCAAAAATTGTGTTGCTTCCTCCTCTTGAAACTATCAAATCCGCCGCCGTCATCGCCATTTTCATTTCCTTCGGGTCAAGATAGGGAACGGGAAGATATTTTATCCCCTCCTGAGTTTTTTGCATGAGTTCCAACGCGGAAGATTTGACGCTTTCTTCAACCGCCGAAAAATTCGCGAACCCGGTTTGATGAAGAATTTGCGCTTCTTTCGTCAAATCCTTCAATACGGAAAGCAGGAGTTTGTTTATTCTCTCGGAGCCCTGTGAGCCGCCGAGAAAAAGGACAAGCGGCTTGTCGGAATTGAATCCAAGTTCTTCTTTGACAAGTCCCGCGTCCTGTCTGTTGTCCGTCATTGATTTTCTTATCGGGGTTCCCGTCAATGCCGTCTTTTTCGGCTCAAAATAATTCAGGGCTTTTTCAAAACTTACCGCTATTCTTTTTGCAAAGCGCGCCGAAAAAAGATTGTTGAGCCCCGGCTGCGCGTCGGATTCGTGAATCACCACGGGGATTCTGTAAAACCACGCCGCAAGGACGACGGGGAACGCCCCGCTGCCGCCTTTTGAAAAAAGAACGTCGGGCATGAAAAATAATAATTTCGCGAGCGCCTGCAAAAACCCTATTAGAAACTTCGGTATGTCGGTTATGTTTGAAAAAGAACCGTATCTCCGGATTTTTCCCGAAACGATTTTGCTTGTTTTTATCCCGGCGTCTTCAAGAACGGGTTTATAGACGTCAACGGGACCGAAATACGTTATCTCCATGTAGAGTTTCTGTTCGATAGCGATGAGCTCCAGCTTTTCCGCCACGGCGACCAGGGGATATATGTGTCCCCCGCTTCCTCCTCCCGTGAGTGCAATTCTTATTGTTTTCATGGTTTTAGTTTATCTCCGCTTTATTCATAATTCGTAATTCATTATTCAATTTTTCAGACATATTTCGATATGTTTGCCGATATGCCCCCGAGAGTCAAAAAGACCGCGAGGGCGGTTCCGCCGTAACTTATGAACGGAAGCGGGATTCCCGTGAGCGGCATAAGCCCCGACAAAGCCGCCATGTTTATCAGCGATTGGAAAGCAACCAGAGAACCAAAGCCGACCAGAATCAGCTGGCCGAATTTGTCGCGGAGATTCTTCGCCAGCCAAAAGAGACGGAAAACGAAAATGGCGAAAAGGGCCACTATCGTGCCCGCTCCCGCAAAACCCAGTTCTTCCGCCGCGACCGCGAAGATGGAGTCGTCGGCGGGCCCTGGAAGAAATCCGCCTTTTGTCACCGAGCGTCCATAGCCGACCCCGAAAATTCCCCCCGAACCTATGGCGTTAAGGGATTGATTTATCTGATAAGAATAAGTTGTCGTATCTTTTTGCGGATTTATAAAAGTCATTATTCTTTGGAGTCGGTAGGGGGTGGCGAGTATCGCAACGGCGATAACGGCCGCTCCGGCTGCAATGGCGATGGCGATGTGCAAAAGACGCGCGCCGCTTACCAAGTACATGACCAAAGCCGTGCCCAAAAGTATCATAACAACGCTTGTTGCCGGCTGGAGAATCAACATAGTTGCGATAAAGCCGGATACAAGGATAAAGGGGATGAAACCCACCCAAAAATCTTTTATCCTGTCCATTTTCGGATTACTGAGCCATGCCGCGAGATAAACGATGAAAGTAAGTTTGATTATTTCGGCGGGTTGGAAGGAGACGGGACCGATTTTAACCCATCGCGATGCGCCGCCGGACGAAATCCCGAGTTTGGTGAAAACAAGCGAAAGGAAAATGATGCTCAAAATTAAAAGAGCGAATGAAAAATATCTCCAGTTTTTATAAGGAATGAAATATGCCGCGATGAAACCGATGATTCCGAACGACAGCCCGAAAATAATCTGGTGTTTCAGATAATAATAACTGTCGTTGAATTTGGATTTGCCGAGCTCTGAGGAAGCGCTTGCAAGAATGACCATCCCGAGGACGGTGAGAATGAATAAAACGCTCATCAGGAGGTAATCTGGTTTGTAGCTTCTTTTAAAAAACATGTTGCTAAATCCGAAATCTCAAATTTTAAATTTTAAACAAAATTCACTTGTTGTTTGGGATTTCGGGCTTCATGCTTCAGATTTTATATTTCATGCCGCAGAATTTTTCCGGCTTCGCCGTTTTTAAGGATGCCGTCTTTTACGGCCACTTTGCCGTTTGCGACCACCGCTTTTATTTCCGTATCTTTTCCTTCCCCGGCGCCGAAAACGACCAAATCGGCGAAATTACCTTCTTTTAGTTCTCCTCTGCCCCGCAAATTGAACTTTTCCGCGGGAATGGAAGTTATTTTTCTCACCGCTTTTTCAAGAGGCATAAGATTTTCGTTTGCCGCAAGAGAAATGAATTTCTTGAAAGTTGACAAAGCGCGCTCGGATTTAAGCGATTTTTCATCGCTTTTGTCGGCTGAGCTTGCGGCATTGGACGCAATAAGAGAGCGCGGATGAGAAAGCGCCGTTTTAATCAGCCTTTCGTTTATATTTTTGTAAAAAACGACGGCTTTGAGATTCGTCGTCATCATCAGCCGCATCAGCGCGTCTTTCGGATTCTTCATTCCGTAAATTGACGAGAGTTCCCCCAACGAATGCCCGACAACCGCTTCGTTTTTGGGCGCTTTCGAAACGACGATGCTATCTGGTTCAAGTTTGGGAATCTCTTTCAGTATTTTTGAACGCTGCCACTCATCCTGCAAAAGTTTGTTCATTGTTTCAAGATTGTCCCTTTGCGCCCATTCCGGCAAAAGCGTGTAAAGAGGAACTATTGTGTGATTGAAAGGATAAACGTCAAAGTTAAAATCGCTCGTCCCCGGCAGTTTCGCGAATTCTTCAAGCGCTTTTTCGTATTCTTCCTCTTCGCCGAAATGCGGCAGGAAGTGGCTGATAACGGTTTTAACGCCGGTCTCGTTGTGAACCTTAAGCGTTTCCTCTATTGATTCGGCGAGGCCGTCGCCGCTCTTTCTTAAATGCGTGGCGTATACGCCGTCGTAGTTTTTTACTATTTTAAGAAAGGACTTTATTTCCTGGTAGGGGGTGTTTCTGCTGTGAATATATCCGAGGCCGGTTGAAAAACCGAAGCCGCCCTCGTGAAGGGATTTTTTGAGCACTTCCAGAAAAATCGACAGTTCGTTTTTCGTAAGCGCCCTTTGCGATTCGCCGACGAGAGCTCTTCTTATCGTGGAATGACCCACAAGCGTGCCGAAATTGACGCCGATGCGTTTTTTTTCAAGAACCGAAACAAATTCTGCAAGAGAATGCCAGCCGACGTTTACTTTGCTTATGTCCGCCCACTTCCTTACGGATTCAAGTCCGCCGTAGATGAGGGGCGCAAGCGACGAACCGCACTGTCCGCCGATGATTGTCGTGACGCCCTGCATCAAAAAATCTTCCTGCGCCGGGTCGTCAAAAAGAGTGAGGTAGTGGTCGGAGTCCGTATTTACGTCTACAAATCCGGGGCTTAAATACGCTCCCTGTCCGTCTATCGTTTCATCCGCCCCTTTTGAGGGAAAACTTCCGAAGGCGGAGATTTTGTCGCCGCTTATGAGGACGTCAACCTGCTGCGGAAGTTGCCGCGCGGCTGCGAGCGGCCGTACGTTTTTTATAATTACGGTCATTATTCGTTGTAATTATACAGATTTTATTCCTTTTCTGCGAAAATTTTGAGTTTTTCGTTGTCCAAGAGCGCCATAATCTGCCCGTTGACGTCCGTTCTCAGGATTGCCGGCGAAAAATCAGAAAGTTTTTCAAGGGTTGAGGAGGCAGGATGGCCGTATTTGTTGTTTTCCCCGACTTCAATTATCGCAACTCGGGAACCGACGGCTTTTAGGAATTCCTCCGACGAAGAGAATTTTGAGCCGTGATGCGCCACTTTCAAAACATCCGCTTTCAAATCAAAATTTTCGGCGAGATATTTTTCTATTTCCCCTCCTATGTCCGCCGCAAGAAGCATTTTTAAGCCGGAAATATCCGTCAACTGGACAAGTCCCGTGTCGTTCAACTCCGCGCTCCCGAGGAGATTCTCGTCGGGAGAGAGGAAATTTATTCTATTCTCGCCGTTTTTTATCACATCGCCCGCTTTCAGCGCTATCAGCGGTATCTTCTTTTCTTTTATTTTTGCGATTAACTCACTCCATCCTTCTTGAGAGTCGGAGCGCCCGTTGTAAATAAATGCGCCGAAATTATATCTATCAAGGAGACCGAGAAAGCCGTTGAAATGATCCAGCTGAGGATGGGTTATTACGGCCAAATCGATGTATTTGCCGGCAAGTTCCTGAATTTTCTCAAGTTCGCCAACGATTTTTGAGTCGGGCCCGGCATCGGTGAGAATCTTTGTGTTTCCCGGAAAAATTACGAGCTCGGCGTCCCCCTGCCCGACGTCGAGGAAATACGCTTTCGGTTTCGATTCGTAACCTCCGAAAATTACGCGATACCAGACAAAGAAATCAACGACAATTGATAATATAAAGAAGGAAATAATAATATTCCCCGGTTTGTTTTTGCCCTTGTTGCCGGACATTTTTTGATTATATCAATTCGCGGGATTTAATTTCCTTTCTGTAGAGAAGAAAAACGAGCAATGCAATGTAATAAAAAAAAGAAAAAATCAGCGAGCGTGTTCCCGAAAAAACGGGCATACTCCAGAACGCGAAAAATTTTATGACCCCGATTTCGTAGCGGAGAAGAATATTCCCGAAAACCGAAAAAATGAAACCGGCGTAATAGAAAATCCATCCGAAAACGGCGATCACAAAACCCAAAAGCATCGTCAACGGGACGAATTCAAGAATGAGAACGTTCGCGGCGATGCTCGTCAGCGAAAAATTTCCGAAAACGTTTATGAGAACGGGCGCGACCATCATCTGCGCCGACAATGTCGTTATCGCGTTTTCTTTCCATGACATAAAACTTCCCGATTCGCCGATTCTGAAAATCTCTTTCAGCTCCGGGGCGATATAGATTATCCCGATTAAGCTCAGAAAGGAGAGAATGAATCCGATATCGAATAAAACATCGGGACGGAAAAGAATCATTGCCGCCGCCGTGAGCGCAATCGCGTTCCTGAAACTGAATCTTCTGCCCGATTCCTTTGCAATGAGGGCAATGAAGCCCATTATTGCGGCGCGCACCACAGATTCTTCGGCGCCGACCATAAAAATAAAGAGAAGAATTATGAAAGAGGTGAGGAAAAACGTCATTCTCCGCGAGAGCCAGTTGCCGAAAACGGCGGCGACGGCGATGACAAGAATGGTTATGTTGTATCCCGAAAGCGCGACGATGTGCGTCGTGCCGCTCAAGGACATTTCTTTCTTGAATTTTTCCGTGAAATCGCCGCGCCAGCCGAGCGTCATGCCGCTTAAAAGCGCCGCGGGATCGCCCGGCAGGAGATTTCTAAACTGCGATATCATCCCCTTTTTGATGTTAAGAAGTTTTTCTTTCAGCCAGAAGCCGCGATGACTTTCCATGATTTTTAATTCAGGGAAAAATGAGACGGGGCTTTGGTTTTTTGAAACGGATGGCCTTATTTCTCCTTTTGCTTCAATTACGTCGCCGTAGTTTATTTGAGGATAAAGCGGCGCAAGAACGCTTATTTCCCCTGAAAATGGCGGATTAAGTTCAATGGTCGCTTTCTGGAATTTTTCGTTGAGTTGCGGCTCGCTTGTTATCATTCCGGAAAATTCTACGGTTTTTTCAAAAGTTATTTTTTGGCTTGATTCTTTGATGGCAAAGAAAAAATTGTAATAAAACGTTCCGAAGACAAAGAAAAAAATGAAGAAAAAAGCCGGAAATTTTCCCCAGATTTTTACGTAGGCGAGAATAAGGGCGAGGATTGCAAAAAAGAAAACCGCTTTTGCGGCCGATAAATTCAATCCGGCGGCAAGCGCCCCTGCAATAAACGACAGCGCTCCGTAAAAAGCTACATCGTAAATCGGCATTTTGCTCTACCGCGATTTTCTCAATTTGTTTATTTTTTCATGGTGTCCCGACATAAGAACGCTCGGAACGCTCCACTTCCTCGGCGTTCTCGGAAAAAATTTTTTTCTTGAAGAAACGTCGGGGACGAATTCGGCAGGACGGGTGTAAGTGGCGTAATGACCCTTTATTTCTTCAAGCGATTCCGTTTTGCCGAGAAATCCCGGCAAAAATCTGCTTACCGCTTCCATAAGCGCCATTGCCGCCACTTCTCCGCCGTTCAAAACGTAATCGCCGATGGAGATTTCTTCGTCGGCGATGTATTTCGCAACCCTTTCGTCAACGCCCTCGTAGCGTCCGCAAATCAGAATAAGCGAACCGTATTTTGAAAGCCGCTTCGCCGTTTTTGCGTCAAATTTTCTGCCGCGCGTTGAAAAAAGAATTGTCCGAGTTTTTGAACTTTGAACTTTTCCTCCGGAGGCGGATCCGCCTTTGGCGGAGAACTTTGAAATTACAAATTGGACTGCGCGATAGATAGGTCCAATTTGTAAGACCATTCCCGGTCCCCCGCCGTAGGGACGGTCGTCAATTTTCCTGTGCTTTCTGTCGTCGGAAAAATTCCTGAGGTTCGTTATTTTTACCTCGATGATTTTCTTTTTGATGGCGCGCTTAATAAGCGACTCCTTTAAAAAAGAATTGAAAATCTTCGGGAAGATAGTAATAATATCAAAATGCATAGTTAAGAGATTAATCATTAGTCATCAGAAATCAGAGAATTAAAAATTACTTCTGATGTCTGATTACTGTTGTCTGATAACTTTTAACCCTCTGCTTTCTTAAGCGATTCTTTTATCGCTTCGCGGAGTTCGTTTATATCCACTTTCGGTTTTTCGCCCGCCTGCTTCGTCTTTTCTTTTCTCTCTTTCTCCTCCTGCGGCTTCAATTCCGCGAGCGAAATTCCTTTTCTTTCAACGGGAATCGCCGAGGGCACTTCTTCCAAACGTCTCGCCGGCGGTTTTCTGAATTCGAATTCTATTCCGAGTTCCGCAAGGTCGCGCGAGAATTCTTCCGATGGTTTTCCCTGTCTTCCTGCGCCGCCGACGGGAGCGAGTTTTCCCGATTGTATCTTTTCAAAACAATCGTCGCAGTAAACCGGTCTGCCCTTCGCCGGCTCGAAAGGCACCATGGTGTTTTTACCGCAGTTCGAGCAAACAGCCGGAAACATTTTGGCTCCGGGCAGCTGTGCCGCAGTTTCGCCCATCATTCCGCTCCAGCGATTGATCGCCTTTTCCACTTCCACGCTCGGCTTTGAATGAAGTTTCCTCGAAACGGCGATGATTTTATCTTTTATTTCCTCCGATGATTCGAGATTGAACGGCGGCAAAGTTTGCGCGGAAAACGGACGGCAGGTGATGCCGTCAACCATCAATTTCAGGTAAATGCGGTAGTTCGGCAGATTGACCATGTCCTGAATGGCGAATTCCGGTTCAAATTCCGTTTCCAGAAATTCCGCGTCCGCCGCGCCTATTCTGAAAAGAATCATTGTCCCAACGTTCCCGAAGACCGCGTCGCGGACTTTTGTGGAAACATCGGTGACCAATTGTCCGATGTACTGATGCGCGACGATGAGATTCAGGCGATATTTTCTTGCTTCGGACAAAATGCCGGCAAAAGAATCGGTGGCGAAATTCTGGAACTCGTCGACGTAAAGATAAAAATCCGGACGCTCGTCTTCGGGAATCCTGACGCGTTCCATCGCCGAAAGCTGAATTTTGGTGATGAGCATCGCGCCCAGAAGCGCCGAATTGTCCTCCCCTATTCTTCCCTTGGAGACATTCACGAGAAGTATTTTTTTCTCGTTCATCAAATCGAAAATGTTTATCGTGCTTTTTTCCTGCCCGACGATGTTTCGAATCATCGCCGTCGAAAGGAACTGGCCGACTTTGTTTTGAATCGGGGCGATGGCTTCGTTCCGGAACTGGTCGCGCCACTGTTCGTATTCGTTGACCCAAAACGCCTTGATCACCGGGTCTTTGACGTTGGAAATGATTTGCTGTCGGTAGTCCTTGTCGACAAGAATGCGGTTGATGCCGAGCAAAGTCGAGCCGGGATTTTCGAGAAGCGCCAAAACGGCGTTATTCAAAATGTATTCCATTCTTGCCGACCAGACATTCGACCAGATTTTGGTGAAAATTCCCATCAAACCGGAAGCGACCAGATGTTTGTATTTCGGGTCGGGCAATTCCAGAATGTTGAAACCGATGTGGTGGTCGGGGTCGGCGGGATTGAAATAGATGATGTCGTTTATCCGCTCGGCCGGAATTTTGTCGAGCAATCCCTCGACGAGCTCGCCGTGCGGGTCAATGACGCAGACGCCTTCGCCGTTTGCGATGTCTTGAACAATTAAATTGTTGAGGAGCGCGGTTTTACCGGTGCCGGTTTTGCCGACGACGTACGTGTGCTGGCGGCGGTCTTTTCTTTTAATGCCGAAAAGCCGATTCTGATTGCGGAAATCGGTGCGCGCGAAATAAACGACGTCTTTCTGCTTGTCGGTTTTGAAAAACGGAGCCATTTCGCAAAACTATACCATCTTTACACCACTTCTTCCAGCCAGTGTTTTTTGCAAAGAATTTTCGGATAGTTCTCTTTCGTGTGCGGGCTGTCGAATTCCGCGCCGCATTTGTCGCAGGTTCGTTTCACCAGCCGCGATTCTTTGACCCAGTAATTGAATTTCTCGCCGATGCGGCAAAACGGACACTCGCGCGGCAAAGGCAAATTCATCCGCCGCAGAAAATCGAGTTCCATTCGTATGATTCTGAATCCCCGTCCGCATTTCGCGCAGGCGATTACCTCTTTCAAAATATCGTCACCGGCGTCTTTTATGTGGTCGGGCAAATCTTGGGCGTGTTTTGTAATTGAGTAGGCGTGCGTTTCCGGTTCGTTCCATCGCCAGCTGTTCGCCAAGACCTTTTCTTTTTCCAAGGGAAAGAAATTATTTGCAATCGTTTCGTTGTAGGCAAAGGGGCTGATTTCCGCCGGGAAAAATTCCCCGTATTTGTAAATTATCTCCCTTGTCTCTGGTCCCCGGTTGCTGGTCGCCCTTGAAACGTAGGGCAACTCGTTCATTTGCGCGATAATTTTTTCGCGCAATTTCCGGTACTCATCCTCTGAATATTTTTTGTTTAGAATTACGTAATCGCCTTTCTTTACGGATACGCAGCCGAAATGATGGTTGCCCGTCGAGAGTTTGCAATATTCTGCGTCCATCAATCCCAGTCCGGATTCGCTGCAGAACCGCGCTTCGGAAACATCCTCGCCGACATTGCAGCACTCGTACGAACGCGACATATTATTTCCCCAACTGACGACGTCGTAACAATCCTTAATTGTCCGAATGTACATCATCATCGCCCATTTGCAGTCCTCGGCATAAGAGACCTCAAAACATTCCTTGCAGTTTTTCGACTCATATATCCTGTTCCCCGTTGAATTAATGGCAAATTTTTGATAAATCGGGTCTGGCGGAAATTTTTTCCAGTGCTCTTCCGCCCGTTTTTTAACTTCTTGATAAATTTTATAAGAACCTAAATTCCATTTCTTGATTTCGTCAAAATAGTCCTCTTTGGAATACGGCTCATTGAAAATGTAGTGTTTTTTATTCCGTAAATTCGCGGACGCAAAACAATCTTGGCAATTTTCCGAATCCTTCATAAAGAAACAATTGATGGATTCGAGCAAATCCTGCGAGCCGGCGGAGCGCGATATCTTGTAGGCGTGAATTATGTCATAAGATAATTCGGATAGAATTAAATTGGTACAGTCAAATAATGATTTATTGTTGAATGTGTTAAATCCGTAAGCGGAATCTTCGACATAATCGACGTGGAACAAAAGGTAAGAATTCTTGAGATGGCCGGCATGGTTCGTGTACGGCGATGTTTCCATTGTCGGAATATCTATCGAAGCGCCGATGAGCGGAACTCGATGCAGTAGTTCGTTGTATTGCTCGAAAAACGGCCGCGAAAAATCGTATTCTCTGCCGTATTCAAAAGTATCCCAATCGTCGCTCCACCAGCATTTCGGGCAGTAAATAGTGTACGGCGTGTCGGCTCGATACATCGAAATGAAATCTTTCTTGCATAAATCGCACGGCCGTTTATAGAGATTGAAAATATTGAAAAACGCCAGCCGCCTCTGCAGTCGGCACGGCGGGCAGAACGTCGGCGGCGGGACTTTGATTTTGGCGTAGAAATCAAAATCATCTGGCTCGACGGCAAACTGGTTTTTGCAATTTTGACAGGTTTTGGTTTCGTTGTTCATTTTATACCGCTATGACTAGTCATAGCGCCTATGATTTTGTTGTTTTGTTTATTCTACCATTCGCGCGAATGAGGGACATAATTTCCACTCAAGCAACCTCGCTGTTATAACAGCTTTCGCAGTAAACAATTTCCGGCCTGTTGGGTTGGTAAGATGTTTCAAATTCATTCGGGCAATGTTCCGCTCCGTGAAAATGCTTTACAGCGTTTCTGTAACTGGTCTCTGGTCGCTGGTCACTGGTTTCTCCCGCGCACTGACATTTCCCTTTCCACAACTTCGGCGGGTTTACAAATTTGAATCTGTCTTTGAATCTGCACTCCGGACATTTTCGCGGCAGCGGAAGCGGGATGCGGCGGTAAAACTGAAGCTCCATCTCAATTATTCTGTACGCCCGTCCGCAGTCGCCGCATTTTATGATTTCCTTGAGAATGGAATCCTGAACGTCTTTGATGTTGTCCGGCAAATCCAAAGCGTTTATCGTCGTTTCGTATTCCCTCCGTTCCTGTTCGCGCCAGAGAAATCCTTTTGCCTCCGCTTCTTCTTTCGTCAGCGGGAAGAAGTCGTTTGCAAGTGTTTCGTTGTAAGCGAACGGAGAAAGCTCCGCCGGAAAAAATTCCCCGTATTTGTATTCAATGTTTCGGATTTCGGATTTCTGATTTCGGATTTTGCCTATGTAGGGCATTTCGTTCATATGTTGTATTATTTTTTCGCGGAGTTTGAAATACTCTTCTTTCGAGTATTGCTTGTTCAAAATGCAGTATTCTTTTTTCTTCAAACCAATACAGCCGAAGAGATTATTGGAGGAATGACAATGGGCGGAATATTCAAGATTGGTTAAACTCGGCCAGCACTCAATGCAAAACTTTAAATCATAGCACTCTTCGCCGCAGACAAGGGATTCATAACTCCGCGATGCGCCCCAGCCAAAAACCGTGCAATCGTACGAATCGGCCCCCGGCGGTTCAAAAATTTGACAGTAAGCCATATTTTCTCCTTTGTGGATGGAATAGCACCTTTTCAGGTTCCGCGAGTGCTCAATGTGTTCGCCTGTGGAATTAACGACGTTTATCGCGAGCGTGAAGCGCATCGGAAACTGCATCCAGAATTTGCGGGCGCGATTCAACAATTCTTCTTTTGTTTTGTAAGAGCCGAGGTCAAATTGTTTTATGTAGGCGAAGTAATCCTCTTTGGAGTACGGTTTGTTGAAAATGTAATAGGACTTGTTGCGCAGATTCACGCATCCGAAGCAGTTATTGCACCCCATAAGATTTCGCGAAAACCAGATGTCGGTTGAATCCTCAATATTAACGGAAAAAAAGACGCGATACGCCTCGTCCGACATGTAATTTTCATAAGATAGCTCGGCGTGTCTTGCTTCGTAGAGGTCTAAATTATCTTTGCTGTAGAAGGTTGTAACGCAGTAAGCGGAGTTTTCCAAGTATCCGACATTGAAAGAAAGATACGAATTTTTTACATAAGAAGCGTTGTCGCAATATTCAGAATTGGTTGTGTCGAAAACGCTCCTTGCGGGCAACGGGACGCTGTAAAACAGTTCTCTGAATTGTTCAAAAAACGGACGGGAAAAGTCGTAATCGCGTCCGTAGTCCGACGGGTCCCAGTTGTCGCTCCACCAGTAATCATGGTTATAAACCTTTACAGTTACCTGCGGCGGAAAACTCGAGAAAATTTCCTGTGGTGGTGAACCGGGTCGAACCATTCCGGTCGCATCGTCTTTTCTCCGGAAAAGATGCCGCTCGTTGCGCCAGACGAATCGCCTTATCATTCTGCATTCCGGGCAGAACGTCGGCGGCGGAACTTTCATTTTTTCATAGAAAGCAAAATCATCGGAATCAATGACGAAATTCTGCTTGCAGTTTTGACAATTTCTCGTTTCGGAATTCATTTTACTTTTGATGATTGTTTCAAAAGTTTTTTGTTTTCCATTTGTTTTCCACATTCCACCATTCGCGCGAATGGTGGAATCAAGATGTTAAAACACTAAAGTTAAAGAAGTAACACAATATGCCTTGCCGCCGATTTTACGGGAGAAGCAAGCCGATAAAATACTTGCGAGCTTCTTTGGTCTTTTTCCACAATATCCGCCGCTGCGAGAACTCCCAAATGTTTTGAAGTTGCTTTTAGCGAAAGATTTATTTCTGCCGCAATATCGCCTACCGACGCTTCGCGATTTTCTTTGAGATACTTCAAAATGGCCAGCCGCCTGCGATTGGCTAATGCTTTCAAATTTCGTTCGAGTTCTTTCATGGTTTGCAATTGCAATTATATCATTGGATTGCCTTACCTCTTTTCTTATTCTACCATTCGCGCGAATGAGGGTATAGACAAAATAAGAATTTACAAATTATCCTAATCTATCCTATCTATTTGCTTCTCGTAAAAACTTTACTAAAAGCGCGATGGACGCGCCGGCGGCGCCTTTGGCGAGCGAGTCGCTTTCGATTGTCGTCATCCGCGGCGCGATGTCGAGATGAACCCAAGGAAAATCTTGGAGATTAGAACTTGGAGCTTGGTTTTTAACGAATTGCCAGAGAAACACCGCGCCGGTTATCGCGCCGCCGTAGCGCGTTTTGCCGACATTCGCGAAATCGCCGAATGTTCCTTTTATTTCCTCTTCGTATTCTTCCCAAAGCGGCAGCGGCCAAACGTAATCCCCTGTTTTTTCTCCGGCGTCAATCATTTCTTTTTCTGTTTTTTTGTCGGTAGAAAAAATCGCCGACGCACGCTGACCCAAAGCCGCAATCGCCGCGCCCGTCAAAGTCGCGACGTCAATGACGAGTTGCGGCTTGTATTTTTTTGCGTACTCAAGCGCGTCCGCGAGAATCACTCGCCCTTCGGCATCGGTATTCAGAACCTCGATTGTTTTTCCGCCGAGCGTTTTCAGCAAATCTCCCGGATGATAGCTCGAACCGGAAGGCATATTTTCAACCGCCGGAACCAAGCCGACGATATTTTTCTTTACCTTCAAGCGCGCCAGCGCCGCGATGGCGTGAATCACCGCCGCGCCGCCGGACATATCCATATGCATCTCGTAGATATAATTGTCGGGCTTAAGGTTCAACCCGCCCGTGTCGAAAGTCACGCCCTTGCCGACGAGAACGACCGGTTTTTCGCCTTTCTTTCCTTTGAAATATTCCATAATAATGAACCGCGGCCGTTCTGCTGAGCCCTTGGCGACCCCGAGCACGCCGCCCATACCGAGTTTTTTGATTTGGTCTTCTTTGAGAATCTTCACGCGAAAGCCGGCGCTGCGCCCCTCACGACTTGCCGCCTCAGCAAGTCGTTGTGGGGTCATATCCCCGCCGGGCGTATTCGATAGCGCTCTTGCTTTGTTTATTTCTTCGCCGATTATTTTCCCGTCGGCGAGCGCTTTTTTGAGGGCTTGCCCTCCTAAATTTCTTTTTGAAATTTTGGAGGGTGAGCTTTCCTTACCGATTACAAAAACGCGTTCGACAAAATTCCATCCTTCTTTCGGCGCCGTTTTATATCCGGTAAACTCAAAATTGGCCAGTTCCAGTTGCGTTCCGAGAAGTTCGGCAATTTCTTCGCTTTTTGAGCCGGCGGTCAAAAAATCTCCGAGATTGACTGCGATTTCTTTTATTTTTTCGCGGTGTGCAAGGGAAATTACGCGGCGCATCGCGATTATCATTTTTCTCAAAGAAGTTTTCTTGTTTTTGAGAAAGCCGATTAAGGCCTTTTTGCCCGACGGCAGGACAATAAAACGCAGAAACTCTTCGTCCCCGTTTTCTTCAAAGAGCCTTACGATGTAATCTTTGTCTTCCGCGCCGAGAAATTTAAAAAGTTTGTGCTCCTTTATTTTTCTTGCGTCATCAACCAAAAACACCGGAGCCGATGAAGGTTTGACGATTTTTGAGAGTTCTATCTTCATTGTTGAAATTTAATATCCCTTATTGTATTATAAAGTTGCAAAAATGGCTAGCGCTTTGGAGTTGGTTTTTTATTTTATCGTGTGGCTCGCCGTGCCCATCGTTCTTTTGGTTTGCATCTGGCTCATAAGAGCGATGGCTGACAAGGCGGAGGAAAAAAAGCACCGCTTGGCGATGAACGCCGGCTATTGGGCGGGCGTGATGCTTTTTCTCATAATTCTCGTTTATCAGGTGAGCGTTTTCCTTAAAGTCGGTTTTCCGAGAAACGATATTTACCAGGGGTTCAGTTTGACGCTCGCGCTCATCAGCGCTTTTGTGGTTTTCGTTCTTTTTATCGGCGGCAAGAAAGTCGCTCCACCGATTATTTCGGGGCTTCTCGTTTTAATTCTTACATTCCTCGCTTTCTCCGCGCTTTTCCACTATCTCTTCATAAGAACATACAATAACATTCTTTTATCATCAATTCTCGGAGGAATTTTCGGTTTTCTGACGCACTTCGCCGTATCGCCCACCCCCTTAAGGGATTTTTTGAAAGGAAGGAATTTATAACCTCTACTCTGCTTGTGTTCCAAATTCTAAATACTAGATACTGGATTCTAAATTAATGGTTCCGGTTCTTTTTCCGCCGCGCTTGTTGAACCCTCTATAATCGCTTTTTCGCGGGAATGCCGGAGTATTGACGACTCCTCCTCTTTTATAAGTTTTTTCGCCGCGTCGGCGGTGATGGAATACTTCGCGCGCGACTGCTCAATGATTCGTTCCCGGTAAGACGGATGCGGCGCGGGCATTACTTTCAGCGTTTCTGCGGAAAACGGGTCATAGGTTTCGCCGTCTATCGTTTCCTTTATGTAAAATTCCTGCGTGCCGAGATTTATCATATCTTTCGTATCAAATACGGGCGACATTTCCGGCTTGAGTTTCACCGCGTCCTCACCGCCGACGCGGAAAACAATTATGTTTCCGGAGTTTCCCAGCGCCGCCGATTGCACCCTTGACGTCAGCTGGCCGAAGTACTGATGCGCGATGGTTATGCAGAGGCCGTATTTTCTCGATTCGGTAAGAAGGTTTTCAAAAGTGTCCGTCACGACATTATGAAACTCATCCACGTACAAATAAAAGTCCTCCCGTTCTTCGGGCCTCATTCTTGCCCTCGCCATCCCTGCCTGCTTTATTTTTGTCAGAAACATAGAGCCGAAAAAGCTTGAGTTTTCTTCTCCCAGCCGTCCCTTGGAAAGATTGATGAAAATTATTTTTTTCTCTTTCATGAAGCGGTCCAAATCAATTTTGTTTTCCTTTTGACCGAAAATGTTGCGGAGCAACGGGTTGGAAAGGAATTGCCCGAGTTTGTTGACAAGCGGAATGATGGCGTCGGTGTCGAACTTTTCGCTCCAATCGGCGAACTCAATAGCCCAGAAACGCCGCACCATGTCGTCTTCTATGTATTCGATAACTTTTTGTCGGTAATTCCTGTCCGTCAAAAGCGAAATCATTCCGCGCATGGTCGCGTGCGGATAATCGAGAAGCGCAAGAACGCTGAAGCGAAAAACGTGCTCCAGTCGCGGAGTCCAGTTCGCTCCGAACTGTTTTTGCATCACTTCAATCAGGTCCTGCGCCAACTGGTGCTTGAAATCGGCTATTACGTTTGCGAGCGGATTGAAAGATACCGGGTGTTTCGCGTCCGAGGGGTCGATGATAACCACGTCGTCCATTCTTTCTTCCGGAACGAAATCCAGGAGCGAATCAATAACGTCGCCGTGAGGGTCGATGAAGCACGCGCCGTATCCGTAGGCGATGTCCTGCCGCATGAGCAGTTCGAGCATCTTCGATTTGCCCACGCCGGTTTTTCCTATTATGTAAAGGTGGCGCCTGCGGTCTATGCGTTTTATCCCGAAAATAAATCTTTTTTCTTCAAGAGCGGCGACGTAGTTTGTCCTTCCGACGAAAGAAACGTCCCTTGTTTTCACTCTTCCGTAAACTGGCAGTTCCGGCGGAGGCGGGGCGTATTTTATTATCTGAATTTTGCCGGCTTTTGGCATAAATTTAAGTCATCAGTTATCAGTCATCAGTTATTAGTTATTCCTCAATCACCCTTATTTCTTTAAGGAACGAAGCGTAATCCTCAATCGCTTTCCATGCTTCCTCGCGTGAAACAACGAATCCCGATTCGTGAACCAATCTGTTTCTCAGCCGATGGGCGTCCCATATGCGATCGAGGCTTCTGAAGTCCTCGGTTGTGAGATTTTCCAGGCGGTCGGCCATGTGCTCCCCTTCCAGACCCATTCTTTTCAAAAGTTCGTCAACAAGGTTGTCGGCGTCAATCACCGCGAGTTTCATCGCTTCGGGAGAATTTATTCTGCTCCTATTGACGATGGACTGCCAGCGTTCGCGGATGACAACATTTCCCAGAGTGTAAACTATCTCCTTTTTTTCTTCCTCTGCAATTTTGAAATTAGGTCTGTATTTTACGGACTTTATCACCAAGAAAACAAAAAATACCAGCAAGAAAACATTGGCGGCGGTGAAAATCGTTTTGAAAAGTTCGTAAAGATAAACGATTGTTTGTTGGTCCATGTTTTTACTCTTCGAATTCAGACAACATCAATAAGTATCGATGAGTATCAATCGGTATCGGCGAGATGTTTGTGGATGTTGGTTGATACTTGTAGATACTGATGGATACTGGCAGATACTGTCATTTTAATTTTTCGACGTTTTCTTCGCCGCCGAAAATCGCCAGTCCGGCGGGCGGCCCTCCCTTTTTGCTTTCTACACGCTCGATATGGGGCGCCGTCAGCGAAAGGTACGTCGGCGGATGGAAAATCGTCGCCAGGCACTCCGTGTTCATTTCAAAACGCTTCGATGAAAAACTCCAGCTGAATAAACTCGACGTTATTACTTCGCCGACGAAATTTTCTTCCGGGATTTCTCTGTGAATGTAGTTATAAAGAATTCTTGCTTTTCTTTTTTCCGCTCTTTTTTTTGGGAAGATGTACGGCGGCTTGAAGAGAAGCACTCTCGCAGAACCGACGTCGGTTTTTATTTTGTAATCCAGGGAGTTCAAGTCGAGGGAGGCGAAGTGGGCTAAAATTCCCTTCACTCCTCGCCTCGGTATGGTATCGTAATATATCGACCTCGGCGCCAAATAGATAAAGCGGATAGTCGTGTCGAAAGCCAACTTGGACAAATTGTTGGCGACTTTTTCAAGGATGGCGGTTTCCCCCGGAGTTCTGAAAGCGGTTTTCAGCAATTTCAGCTCGTCTTTTGTCGGCTTCACTATTTCAAACCTCGGCAGCGGCCCGATTGCGTAATCGCTCGGGAAGGAAGTGGCGGTTGCCGATTTTTGTTTGTCTTCCGCTCTTTGGTTGAGTTTGTCCAAAAGTCCCTTCCATTTTTCCCACCAGTCGGGGTCGGCTGGCGCCACCAGTATTTGAAAAGCTATTATCTCCTCCTTCTTTAAACTTGAGAAAAACTCAAGATAACTCGACATTGTATCGTACTGTTTTTCTTCGTCGGGAGACGACTCGAAATCAACGTACGTTTTAATCGGATAAGCCGCTTCTCTGGTCAGCGCAATCTCGCTCCCCCAAATGTCGTATCCCTGCTCGTACATCTCCGATACGTTTTTCGGCAGACGGTCAATATAATCGTCAACTTCCACCAGCTCGATATCCGGATAATAAGAAAGAAACGCCGCTTCCATCAGGGACTTTTGTTTTTTGTAAAGGCGGACGTAAAAATGCGTTTCGCCGCCGAAACTTACTATTTCAAAAGAATACCAGCGCGTTATTTCCCCGTCCCACCATTTCTCCAGCCATGTGCTGTAGACGTTTCGCAAAGAATGCACCGCGGTAAAAACCTGCTCCATTGCCCTCGGATTTTCTTTCAGCTCGCGGGGGATTTTAATTTCCAGCAGTATGAAATCGGTTTTTTCCTTGTAGATGAATTTTCTCCACGTGAACCATGCCGAATAAGTGAGCCCGAGAAGTATTATAAACGTCCAAAGCCACCAGCTTATCGCGAGGAAATTCAAAACTCCCGTGCCGCCTGTGTAGATTATCTGCCAAATTACTCCGAGGAATTCCGAAAGCATGTGCTATATTCCCCTAATTCTCCCGCATTCTTTGAAGGCGCGCAAGAAAGGGCCTATTTTGAGCGAATAAGATAAGTTCCGTCGGGCTGACGCGAGAAGTATTTTTTGTTCTGAAGATTCACCAAAACCGTGTTGGGCTTGAAAAATCTTTCCTTTTGCACCGCGGAGATTATTTCTCTCGTTCGCATCGGCCCGTTTTCATCCAAAATCCTTTGTATCACTTCTTTTGCCGTTCCCGGACGATAGCCGTTTTCGGCGAGCCCGTAAATTCCCCTCCCCACAAGAACGAAACGCCTGTCTTTTATGAGTTCGTTGTGGACGGTGGCTCCGACGGCTCGTTTCGCAGCGTTCTTCTCGTTTATCAGTTCCGCTATGTCAATGAAATGCATCGGCTTTTCTTCCTTTTTCAGAATGAGATAAATGTAATCGCGGACGGTAACCGGTTTTATTTCCGGCCATTCCGCGAGTCCGGAGTCGCCGTAGCTGTTCGTGTGAAATTTCTTCGAAATCAAAACGTAATTTTCCGCGTGATTGGGATTGACCCCCGACTTCCTTACGAAAGCTTTGAAGTGGATATGATACTTCGGCGAAAGGAGAATTTCTTCCCTCTCCGATTTCAAAAGTTTTTCCCAATCATTTATGAAGCCGCGGGCGTTATTCAAGCTTTCCTTGTCGTAAAAGTAAAAAGGATGAAACTCGTCGTCTTCGTGATGAAAATTGAAGCCGCCGTGCATTTCCACAAGGAGGTCAACGTGGCTGCCGCCGATGTCGCTGAAAACTTTTCTGTGCCCGTCCAAAAATCTTTCTCTCAGAATCACTCCGCCCGAATTTTTAAGAATCCTTTTCCCGTTCTCGACGAATTCGGAGAAATCATCGTGCGCTTTTGCTTTTTCTCTCAAAATCGAAAGGGCGCCGGATTCTATTTGGCGTACTCTTTCCCTCGTAATGCCGTATTTCTCTCCGAGCTCGGCGAGCGTCATGGACTCGTCGTTTTCACCCACCCCGAAGCGTCCTTCAATAACTTTTCTCTGGCGTTCGTCCAAGTGCGACCAAAGCCAGTTTAAAACCTTGTCTACCGTAGCCATATTGATGGGAATTATTGTAAATCAAGGAGGTATGGTAGTCAACCCCCACACCAAACGGCAACTTTCATGAGAATCTGCGCCCGCCGGTAGGCGGGCGCAATTGCCGTTATGGCGTGAGGCGTCAAATCATTGCTTTCTCCACATGTGCCATGTCACAAGAAGGGGGCTGGCGATAAAAATTGACGAGTATATCCCCGTTGATACCCCGACGAGAAGCGTAAGGATGAAATATTGGAGCGTCGGCGGGCCCGCAAAGTAAATCGCGAGCAAAACCAGTATCAAAGTGAGCGAAGTGTTGATTGAGCGCGCCATTGTTTGATTTACGCTCCGGTTTACAATTTCCGTAAATGCCGTCCTGCCGCGGTCAAGCAAAAGATTCTCCCTGATTCTGTCAAAAACGACTATTGTGTCGTGAACCGAGAAGCCCATGACGACAAGAAGGGCAACGACGAAGTTCCCGTCTATTTCCACGTTTGCGTATCGCCCGAGAAAAGCGAGCAGGCCGGCGGGCACGGCGACGTCGTGAAAGAGGGTAACGAGGGTTATCAACCCGTAAGTCCACGAACTCACCGGTTGGAAAACTTTTCTGAAAGCGAAGGCGACATAGAACGAGATGCCGATGAGAACGATTATCATCGCCGTGATTGATTTTTTCCTAAGCTCGCTGCCGATTGACGGCCCGATGGACTGAAATCCCGATTCTTCGAGCGAAGGATATTTTTCTTTGAGAGCCGAGAGAAGTTTCTGATGATTTTCTTCCGATATTTCCGGAAGACGCGCAAGGAAAGTTCTGCTGGAAGAATCATAGGTGACGATTGTATCTGCTCCATTCAGATTTATTTTAAAAAAGTTTTCCAAACTATCGGCTGACGGCGAGTCCTTTGTTATGACAAATTGCCAAAGCGTGCCGCCGGCGAAATCAATCCCCTGCCGGAATCCGAAAGCGGTCATTGCAACCACCGCCGCACCCACGACAATCAGCGATATGGTCAGAAAAATATTTTTGTTGTTAATGATATTGAGCATGTTTTGCGGGTCAGTATCTATTAATATCCATCAGTATCTACAAATATCTTATGATACTGATTGATATTAGTTGATATTTGTTGATACTCTTTGTTTCTCATCTTTCACAAACACTTTCAAGAGCAATCTTGTCGTCGTAATCGCGCTGAACATGCTTACAAGAACTCCTATCAAAAGCGCGAGCGCAAATCCTTTGACGAAACTGGATGTGAAGAAGTAAAGAATTATCGCGGTGATTATCGTGCTTGTGTTGGAATCGCGAATTGACGGCCAGGCGCGCTTGAAACCCTCTTCAATCGCCGTCGTCCTTGAAAACCCTTTTTTCATTTCTTCTTTCGTGCGCTCGAAAATCAGGATGTTCGCGTCCACCGCCATGCCGATGGTCAAAATGAATCCGGCAAGTCCGGCGAGAGTCAGCGTTATCGGTATTATTTTGAAAATTCCGAGAGTGAGGAAAATGTATATGAGAAGCGCGATGACGGCGAAAATTCCGAAGAAACGATAATAGGCAATCATGAAAACCATCACAAGAAACGTCCCGATAATTCCCGCGATTATTCCCTTTTTCAGCGAATCCGCGCCGAGCGACGGGCTGACGGTTTGCTGGCTGACGAGCGTTATCGGCGCCGGCAGAGCGCCGGCATTGAAGCGCTCTACGAGTTTTTTCGCTTCATCCAGAGTGAATTTTCCGGTAATCAGCGCCTGGCCGCCGGAGATTTTTTCCTGGACGGTCGGCATTTCAATCAGCGCGCTGTCGAGGAAAATCGCCAGCGGCTTGCCGACGTTCTTTGCCGTCATCATTTCGAATATCTTTCCCCCTTCGTCGTTGAAAGAAATGGAAACCTGCGGCGCCTGCGTGTTCGGGTTAAAAGTAAGCTGCGCGCCGGTGATGTAGCGTCCCGTGAGATTTGTTCTTATAAATTCCGTGCTCGAGCCGTTGATTTCCACCTCGCGGAAATCAAGAAGGGGTGTGGCGCCGATTTCCTGAATCGCCTGGCTGACATCTTTGATGCCGGCGAGTTCAACGACGATTTGGTAGTTGTTTGCCGATTGGGCGAGATAAACCTGCGGCTCACTGACGCCGAAAAAATTCACTCTTCGTTCAATGACGTCGCGGAGGCCGTTAAGCACTAAGTCGCGTTCGCCGGATTTGACTTCCGAAAGGTCAACATTATAGACAAGGTGGCTGCCGCCCGTAAGGTCAAGCCCCAGCCGCCAGGGCATGAACTTCACCCCGAAGTTTTTCGGGTAAACGAAAAAAGCCGCAACAACGGCGACAAGGATTATCAAAAATAAAATAACCCCGGGATTTTTCCGCATTGGGGAATATTTTAGATAATTCTATCCATTTAATCAAGTGGAATAAACTGTTTTGAGGAAGCTATCGGAGCTGCGGCGGGCTTGGTGTCGCCTGGGGCGACCCGCCGCAGCGAGATGCAGCGGCAGTTTGCCGCCGGAGCAAACTGACCGTGGTTCCGAAAAGCAGTTTATTCCGCCTATCTCACCATGCTCCCCGGCGGCACTTCTTTCTCCGGCATCAAAATCACCGCTCGCTCTCCGTCGCTCGCGGCGAGAATCATTCCCTGACTTTCGTGTCCGCGAAGTATCCTCGGTTCAAGATTAACGATGACCGGCATTTCTTTGCCGACGAGCGACTCAAAATCGGGATAAAATTCGGCGATGCCCGCGATAATTTGTCTGCTTGTGGTGAGCCCCGTCGAACCATCTGTTCCAAAATCGAAAATCAGCTTCAGTAATTTATCACTCCCCTCAATTTTTTCCGCAGAGACAACTTTTCCGATTCTTATATCCAGTTTTTTGAAGTCGTCAATGGTGGCCATCAAAGTTATGAATAATGAATAGGATAACGAATTATGAATAATGAATAAAGGATAGCGAATTTTCAGGTTTTGAATCAAATCCGCGCGACGGCTGTTGATAAGTTGGTTGTCGGGAGATGAGTTAGCAATATAATAACTTCAGCGCCTCCTTGGGCGTAGAAAGGAGGATTATAGAAAGCTGAAGAGAGTAAGGCCCGACCGACCTTGAATCTCCATGGGCAATAAACGAAACTGTCGGGCCGAACAGGGCCGTCCTACAACGGGGACGGCCCTCTCCATTTTTACCTTACTCTTTTGTGGTCTGTGAGGATCGTCTTCTAATCAATACCTTGGAAACACTTTGTTGATAATGCCTGTAGCGGCGTACGCAAACCTAGGCCAGAATGCAGCCGTTTCCCGTTGTAGTAAGGGATGTATTCGGCAAGCGCTTTGTTGAGATCGTT
>DAIDAM010000001.1 GCA_027310625.1 bacterium | reverse complement strand
TCGCCACCCTTCTAACGCCCCACCCTCTTCGTACCAGGTCCGCTGCGTCTCGACGCACGCGCGGCAGGTAGGGATTTTTTGAATATGCCATTTTCATAGTCTAAACGATGATGGGTGTTTCCAAGCTATTGAACCATAACGCCGAAATTGACTATTATCAGCGTTTGATGTAATATGTGTGCGGCATGTCGGGCTGGGATTTAATCCAGTTCGGCCGTCAAAACTAAAAACCACAGTATAACCGACAACGAAAGGAGGCCTTTATGGCCGAGATGAGAATTTGGGAGCTTCTCCCGAATCTGTTTCAAGCGGTACGCAGGGACCACGAGGAAGTGAATCTCGTGGGGCATCACGACTTTGTTCACGCAGCGCGCGTGGGCGAAATCGCCTACCAGATCGCGCTGGACGAATACCACGAAGCGATCGCGATGCTTGCAGGCGCGGCGGGCCTCTGTCACAACGCCGACCGCATTTTGCAGAAGAAGTTCGGCGTCGGGCGACGGGAGATGCCAAAGAACAAGGTTGCTGAAATTGTGCGGAGCCAACTCGCAACGGAAAAAAGCTGGAATGGCACGCGGGGCTCCGTTACCGAAAAACAAGAAATTGGAATGATCGTCGACGCCGTTCTTGGCCACGACGGCAAGAACTCGCCCGACGACTCACAGGTGCTCATCGCCTTGATGGACGCCGACCGGGTGGTCAATCTCGGGCTCGATAACATCATCCGTTCCGGCCAGTTGCACCACGACCTCCCGGCCGTGGACTACAAGAACTGGCTGTCGGATCCGGAGGCGAACTACCGGAATCCGAGATCAGCGCTTTACGACATCGCCTGCTCTCTCGAGTGGGTTGACCCGTCGAAGCCGGTCTGCGTGCGTACGCGCCTCGGCAAGAAGCTCGCCGAAGAGCGCGCCGGAGCGTACCGCCAATTCGTCGAAACGCTCCGTCTACAGCTCCAGGGGGAAGGAATCATTCCCTATCCGTTCGATTGAACCAGCGTAATGCCGAAAAGTATCCGAAGGGACAGCACCGCTGTCCCCCTTTTTTTATTTTCACTAAATTAAAAATCCAACTTGAAAAGCAGGGCCAAAAGAAGTATTTAGAAAAATAAACTCATTAAACTATCTGCACCCTCTTGGTATCTTGTTCGTATCCCTCGTCTTCCCGCGAAATATCCGTGAAATCCAAAAATAAAGTATCCTCCAAAGCAATCAGCGCATGGGCAACTCTGGGAGCAACAATGGTCAAATCGCCCGGGTTCAAAATTGTTTTTTCCACCGGTGCGCCGGGCGCGTCCAAATCTTTGGTGTACCATTCCGCTTTGCCGTTGATGATGAAAGTGTATTGAGTGGACTTCTCGTGATAATGATTGGCGCGTTTGGCTCCTTTTTTCGAGCTTATCATGCCGATGTGCTTTATGCCGAGGCTCTCGAGTATGTCCCAAATCTCGCCTCTTTCGTCGGCAAAAATGGGCTGCAAGTGCAAAATTTTTGTTCTTTCCATTTTCAAACTATTTTCGGTTTCGGTATGGGAATAATGAATTTTCCTCCTCTCTTTTTGAATTCCGACAGATTGCTCATTATTTCGTCTGCAAAATTCCAAGCCAGAATCAAAGCGTAATCGGGCTGGTCCTGAAGCAGTTTATCGTCTCCGTACACCGGTATATGGGTGCCGGGAGTGAAAAGACCAACCTTCATCTGGGCTTTTTCCGTAATGTAATCGAGGTATTCAGTCGTAATGCCGCAATAATTCAAAAGGGTGTTTCCTTTGGCCGGGGCGCTTACGCCTACAATCCGTTTCCCCTGGGACTTGATGCCCCTCAGCATCTCAATAAGCAGCCGTTTCTGCTCTTCAACCGCCGTCCGAAACCGATGCAGCCTCCCGAGAGAATAAATCCCTTCCGCCTCTTCTTCTTTTACTATAGCCGGAACTCTCGGGGCTATCGGATAAGCACCCGCGCGGGAAACATAGAAGCGTATGGAACCGCCGTGGATTTTAATTTTCTCGACGTCGAAAAGCTCCATCCCGTGCTTTCTGAAAAAACGGACAAGTGGTTTTATGGATAAATAACTGAGGTGCTCGTGATACACGGTATCGTATTCGACGCGCTTCACCAGCTCCAAAAAATGAGGGGCTTCGATGACGAGAATCCCTTTGTCTGTCAGAAGATTCTTTACGCCCTCAACAGTATCATCGACATTACGTATGTGCGCGAACACGTTGGTTCCGGTAATAGCCGACGCTTTCCCGTATTTCTTCAGAATTATCCTCGCCAAAGAAGCAGAGAATGTGTCCACAATCGTCTCGATGCCGCTGGTATTGGCAATCTCGGCCATAATCCGTGCCGGGTCAACGCCCAACACGCGCACCCCTTGTGTCTTGAAACCGCCGAGGAGGATGCCGACGTTGCTGCCCATGTCGATTACCAAATCGTTCTTGCTCAAACTGAACCGCTCGCAAATATCTTTAGCCATGCCATAAAAATGCTCGCGCCCGGTTTTTGTGGTCGAAGACTCGTACGGGTAATTCTTGCAATAGAGATAGTCCGATGGAACTACTGATCCGAGCTGCGCCTGACCGCAGTCGACGCACAAAAAAACATCAAGCGGAAACCGGAGCTCCTCTTTATTAAGTTCTTCTTTTTTCAAAAAGGCGTCTGAAGGAGGCTGATTTCCAAGGTCAAGAAACGGGCGCAGATTTTTTGATTGGCAGAAACGGCACACTTCGACACGCATGACCTCCGGTCTCACTCGTGCAAAAAGAAATTCCTTTGCTCTCCGCATGGATGGAGAACGCCACAGCGCCCACCCTCCCAAAAATCTCTGCTCCAAAGAATAAAGTTTATAGAGAATTCTGGATATTAAAGACTCCATTTGATTTAAATAGTTCACAAAAATCACTGAAAAGTCAACGGCTTTCTCGCTATGACGATATCTCCGCCGTTTCCTTTCTCAACGCTGTATTTTTTCATTAGTCCGTCGACGCTCGCGGGCAGCAATTTTTCCTCGTCTTCGTCTATTTCGAATATTTGAAATCTGAGCTTCGCGAAATTTTCCAGATAACCGCGCGGGTCGGAGCCCGTTGCGGCGATGAGTATCGGGCTGAACTTGGAAAATATTTTTACGTTTTTGTTTTTCTTCAGCAAATCAAGCATACCGGCTTGAGCAAGCGCCTCGGCTCCGTTAACTTCGATTTTTATCACATCAACATTTTTGTCCTTAAAATAGTCGTCCAATCTCAAGGTTTCAACTTCTATTTTCTCGGAAAATCCGGTGGTGTCTCCGCCTTTTATGTAAGGAAGCGCCAATCTTTCCGGGTCACTGCCCGGGTCGAAAAAAGAACTTCTTCCCCACTGTCCCATGCCGCGCGCAAAAAAAGGTATTTTACCGGTTTTGTTGGAAACGGCTTTAGGAACGACAACGACATTGCCGGCATTGTTTACTTTCAAATTTTTTCGAAGCAGTCCAAGATTTCTCGGGTCGGGTTCGAAAGCATAAACTTTTCCCGAACCACCCACTTTCTTCGATGCCAACAGCGTAAACCATCCGATGGATGCGCCGACGTCCGCGAATACGCTTCCGTTGGACAAAAATGACTCGATGAGTTTGGTTTCAAGTGGTCTCATTCCTCCGAAAGTGGAAACAAGCGAACCGAAGGGGTCTAAGTAAATTTTGTTTCCCTTCCAAAATACGTATTTCGGAGTTTTACCCCTCAAAAAATCTTCGATGGCGAAATTTAAATCTTTCAGAAGCCGGAATTTGGAAAGTCCCCGCCCGCCGAAAACGCGTTTTTTGAGAAAAAGATAAACGGAAGTTAAAAAACCCTTAACGCCGATTTTGTTTTTATTCATGAGCTTCAAATTATAACGTCCTGTTTTCCATAAATAAAGGACTCGTGTTACTATGTCGATATTATGAAAAGAATACCGCTTTGCGAGCCCGACATAAGCGCGCTTGAGATAAATTACGTTACACGAGCCGTAAAAAACCGCGAAATATCCTCCGGCGCAAGCTGGGTGAAAAAGTTCGAAAAAACTTTCGCCCAAAAATTCGGCGTCAAATACGCCGTGTCGACAAATTCCGGCGGCTCGGCGCTGTTTCTCGCTTTGAAGGCACTTGGTATAAAAGAAGGCGACGAGGTTATCGTTCCGACATTTACGATGTTCGCTACCGCTGCGGCAGTGACCAACTGCGGGGCGAAACCAGTTTTTGTCGATTGCAAAAAGAACAATCCGAATATCGACCCGGCAAAAATAGCCGGCAAAATAACCAAGCGGACGAAAGCGATACTGATAGCCCACCTTTATGGAATACCGTGCGAAATGGAGGAAATAATGGGGACGGCCAAGAAACATAGCTTGCCCGTAATCGAAGACGTCGCCGAGGCGCACGGCGCGAAGATGAACGGGAAGCTTTGCGGAACATTCGGCAAAATCAGCTGTTTTTCGTTTTATGCAAGCAAAACGATGACTTCGGGAGAAGGAGGAATGATAATAACAAATGAAAAAAAGCTGGCCGAAATTGCCAACCGTCTGAAGCAATATGATATAAACCCAAAAAAACCATACATCCACGAACTGGTTTCCTGGAACATGAGAATGTCGGGGCTCGAAGCAGCACTCGGACTGGCACAGCTTGAGCGCATGCTCGAATTGATCGAAAAGAGAAACAGGGTGTCAAAAAACTACGAAAAATCGCTGAAATTAAAGGGAATTGAATTCTTCCAAGTTCCGAAAAACGTTGGAACGTCCAACTGGCTTTTTACAATCTTGACAAAAAAGAGGGATGCTTTGTCGGAATTTCTCCTGAAAAACGGGGTTGAAACAAAAAAAGTGTTCGTGCCGATGCACAAATTGAAACCGTACCTTCAAAAAGGAAATTTCAAAAATGCCGAGGATTTGTCCGTGCGGGGGATTTCATTGCCGTCAGCGACTCTTCTCGGCAAAAAAGACCAGGATTACGTTGTTTCCAAAATAAAGGAGTTTTATGCATCCGAATAGCGCGCCTCCGCCTGCGGCTGCGGCAACCCGCCCGCCTGAGTTGCCCTCAGGCAAGTCGGGCGCGGTCCGAATGCACCCATTCGAATACCAGAATTACTTGAACCCCGCTTTTTTCAAAAACTTTTTCGCGTAAGGATGCCACGAAGGATTTATTTTTGAGAACCATCGCGCTTTGGAGTTTTGGCTGTCGAGTTTCACTTTGGCGTTCGCGCCGATTTTCGCTTCAAACACAAAAGCGATGTTGTGCGCCGTCATTCCCGTAAAATAGCCGGGTGAGTGAAGAAGCTCGTCAAAGCCGAGAAATTTCATTGATTTCGCCTTCAGTCCCGTCTCCTGCCTCAAAACCCTTTTCGCCGCATCCTGAAGAGATTCATTTTTCAAAATGCGCCCGCCGGGAATCCACCACTTGCCTTTCTCCGGCTGATTTTTTCTTTTTCCGAGAAGAAATTTTTTGCCGTCGGTTATGACGACGTCAATACAAACAATCGGCATCTGCCGGCGGATTTCCCTGTAAACTTTTTCCGGTATTTTTTTATCCCGCACCTTAAATGCTCTCTTTCTTAAAGCCCCGGATAAGCGCATAACAAAAATTGAATAACCACACTTTGGAACCGACTCGAAGTAATTAAGGTGCGGGACTTAATTATGACCGGATATTTTCTTCCAGTTTTCATTGTACCAATCAATAGTGTTTTTAAGGCCCACCTCGAAATCCGTTTTCGCCTTGAAGCCGAATTCTTTCTCGGCGCGGGAAACATCGAGCGAGCGGCGCGGCTGACCGTCGGGCTTGGAAGAATCCCAGCGCAGTTCGCCGGTGAATCCGGTCAAACGTTTTATTGTTTCCGCCAAATCCTTGATGAAAATCTCCCGCCCCGAACCGACGTTCGCCGGCTCCGGCTTGTCGTACTTTTCCGTCGCGAGGACTATCGCCTCCGCAGCGTCGCCAACGTAAAGGAAATCGCGCGAGGCACTGCCCGTTCCCCAAACCTCGACGTGCGGCTTGTTTTCGCGGACGGCGTCGCAAAATTTTTTTATCAAGGCGGCGATGACGTGCGAATTTTTCTCGTCAAAGCTGTCGCCCGGACCGTAGAGGTTAATCATCAAAAGGTGAACGGCATTAAATCCGTATTGCTCGCGATAGGCCTGTGATTGAACGAGCATCATTTTTTTGGCGAGCCCGTAAGGCGCGTTCGTTTCCTCGGGGTAGCCGTTCCAAAGGTCGTCCTCTTTGAAGGGCACGGGAGAAAACTTGGGGTATTCGCAGACCGTGCCGATGCCGACGAACTTTTTCACGCCGGCGCGATAGGAAGAATCAATCAGGTTCACCGCCATCGCCGCGTTGTCGTAAAACGCTTCCGCCGGATGTTCTTTGTTGAAGCCGATGCCGCCGACCGTGCCGGCGATATGAATAACGACATCAACGCTTTTGGTTAATTCGTCACAAACTTTTCTGTCGCGTAAGTCGTGGGTTTCTATTCGCGGGATAAAGATATCAGATTCTGCTACGCCGCGTTCGACAAGTTTTTTAAAGACCGCGCCGCCGAGAAATCCCGCGCCGCCGGTCAAAAGTATTTTTTTTTCTTTGAGGTCCATATTTATATCGAGGTAAAAACTCCGATTATTTTTTTGATTTCGTTTTCGGTGAGCTCGGGGTTGTTGCCGAAGTAAAGCCCGTTCTCGTGAATCAGGTCGGCACTCGGAAGAGAAGTTTTGTCGTCAGAATATTTCCGGTAAAACGGCTGCTTCAACATGTTGCCGCCGACAATCGGCCTGATTTCAATCACGCCCTTGCACTTTTGAATCAATTTTTCCTTTATTTTTTTCGAGCGGCAGACAACCGGAACGGCAAAATTGGAAACCAAATCCATGTGTTCGAAGCGGAGCGGATAATATAAATCATAGCGGTTATGGATGGCTTTGGCCATCTTTTGAAAATTTTTCTCCCTCTTTTTGATTATTTCCGGAAGAAGCTTCATCTGCATTTTGCCGAGAAATCCCTGGACTTCCGTCGGCCTCAGATTGTAGCCGAGGTCGTAGAAAGTATATTGAGAATAAAAATCAGAATTTTTGAAACGGCTGCGTCTTTTCTTTTGTTCGTCGGGTTGAAGATTCCTGTCCCAGCCGTGCGCTCTCACGATAGCGAGCATTTCGGCGAGTTTTTTGTCGTCCGTGCAAACGGCGCCGCCTTCGATGGTAGACATATGATGCCCGATATAAAAAGAAAAAGTGCTCGCAAGACCGAAATTGCCGAGTTTTTTTCCCTCATATACGGAACCGAGCGCCTCGCAGTTGTCTTCAAGAAGAGCTATGTCTTTCTCGCGGCAGAGTTCCGCGATTTCGGCGATATCGCCGCAAAAACCGAGAACGTTGGTAACGAAAAATGCCGAGAGTTTGTGCTTTTTCAGCGTTTCGCGAAACGTTTCCGAAGAAACGTTCAGCGTTTCAAGTTCAACGTCCACCGCCACTGGCTTCAAACCGAGCTGGATAAGCGGCATCACGTTCGTCGACCAAGTCACCGCCGAGAAACCGACTTTGTCGCCCTTTTTCAATTTGCCGAGATTCAAAAGCGCCTGAACAAGCGCGAGATTCGCCGAACTGCCGCTATTGAAAAAGAGGCATCTTTTTCTTTCCTGATATTCGGCGAATTTTTTTTCGAAATCCTGACACTCCTTTCCGAAACTCAAGCGCTTTGTTTTCGCGACGAAGCGGGAGAGGGCTTTTTTCATCTCCCGCTCGCGGTAGATGGATTTTATGAGCTTTATCATTCCCTTGGAGACAGGAGGGGCTTTAATCTACTTGCGAGGACCTACTCCGTGGTGTTTCATCTCCGCGTCCATCATTATTTTCACAATCTCGTTGAATTTCGTTTTCGGCTCCCAGCCGAGAATTTTTTTGGTTTTGGATATATCGGCGACGAGATTATCAACTTCCGTCGGCCTGAAATACCTCGGGTCGACGCCGACGTAGTCCTCCCACTTTTCTATTCCGGCGTAGCGGAAAGCGGCGTCCAAAAATTCCCTCACGGAATGGCTCTCGCCCGTTCCGATGACGTAATCGTCCGGCTCCGGCTGTTGGAGCATCAACCACATCGCTTCCACGTATTCCGGCGCATAACCCCAGTCGCGGCGCGCCTCCAGATTACCGAGATAGATTTTTTTGTCCAAGCCGGCGAGAATCCTCGCGATGCCGCGGGCTATTTTCCTCGTCACAAAAGTTTCTCCGCGACGCGGGGATTCGTGATTGAAAAGAATTCCGTTCACCCCGAAAATTCCGTACGCCTCGCGGTAATTTTTGACGGTGTAAAAGCTGAAAACTTTGGCGACGCCGTAAGGACTGCGCGGCTGGAGCGGGGTTTTCTCGTTCTGCGGCGGCGGAGCGGAGCCGAACATCTCGCTCGAGCTCGCCTGATAAAATTTCACTTTCTTTCCAGTGTGCTCCTCGTAGTCCTTTATCGCCTCCAGCACGCGGAGAGTTCCCACGCCGGTGATGTTCGCCGTGTACTCCGGAATATCAAAACTCACCCGTACGTGCGACTGCGCGCCGAGATTGTAAATTTCATCCGGCTGGACTTTGTAAATCAGCTTGCGGATGGTATTCGCGTCCGCCAAATCGCCGAAGTGCAAAACGAAACGAAGATTTTTTTCGTGCGGGTCCTGAAAAATATGGTCTATCCGCCCAGTGTTAAACGTGGAAGCGCGGCGGACCACGCCGTGGACTTCGTAACCTTTGTCCAAAAGAAATTCGGCGAGATACGAGCCGTCCTGCCCGGTCACGCCGGTTATCAAAGCAACCTTCTTTTTTTTTACGTCTTCGCCCATAAAGTTATTTTTTTGCGGCTGCGGGAACGGGATTCAAAACTGCACTGATAATAGCTTTGCTTCTTTCATCATTGGGCCATTGACTCAAAAGCTGGTCGGCGATTTTTTTGAACGCTTCAATGTTCCCTTCCGCCTTATAAACATCAAGGAGTCCGTAAAGCGACTGAGGACGTTTCGGCCCGAGCTCGTACGCTTTTTTGAAGTACGCACTCGCCGCATCCAAATATTTTTTGTCGTTCGTCTTGAGATAAGCCGTCTCGTTTATCAGGCCGAGAAGGTAAAGATTCTGCCCGAAACTCATCCCCTTTCCTCTGTCTATTATCGGCTTGTAATAGCTCTCAACGTATCTGACAAGCTCTTTAATCACCGCCGGGTCGGAAATGTTCCCGAGCGTGCCGGCAATCGTGCTTGCGAGATTCCTCACCAACTCCTCCTGACCGATCGGCGAAGGATAATCAAGCGGGACGGAGAAAAGCTGCTCCAAATCCTGAACGGTTCTCACGCCCCCGGACTGCCGCATCGTGCTTATGAAAGTTAAGGATTTCACCATCGGAAGATAAGAACCGAAGTAAGCGACGATGAGTACCGCGATTGAAAGCGAGACGGCGATTATTTGTCTTGCGGATTTGTTCATGATTTTAAAAACTCACGCGCTTGCCGGCGATTCTTTCTTGTTGTAATAAAACAGGTAGCAGGCAAAGGCAGCAAACAAGAATATATTTATGTACATCGGCAGAACGTTGAAAAGGGCGAGTCCCTGAACGAGGTAGCTCACGACAATCGAAGCTATGAGCGCGTTAATAACGCGGCTTTCAGCATTCCACCTTTTCCCGAGCTCCCAAAAAAAGACGGCGAAAATTCCGAGAAAACTCAAGAGCCCCAAAATTCCCGTCTCGGCGAGGTAATCGAAAATCACGCTGTGGGCGTAGTCAAACCACGTCTCGGACTGCTTGCCGGGGATGAAATGACGGGGGTCAAAATATTTATCAAACACCGCGGAGAAATTTTCGGGACCCCATCCGAGAACCGGTCTTTCTTTGAATCCCTGCCACGCCGAGTTCCATGTCCAAAGCCGCGTTTGAAGCGTTCTTTCCGAAAAATCTATGTTGAAAAGGCGGCTCATCGGCAAACTTTTAACGAAGCTGCTGTTGTTGTAGTAAAAAAGGATTCCCAGCACGACGGTGAATCCCGCAATCGTAGCGATCATCCATTTTCTAAAACGCGGATAACCGACGGCAAGCGCGAAAAGAAAGGCGAAAGTCGCGGCGACTAGCCCTATAAACGCCCCTCTCGTTCCCGAAAGGAAAAAGAAAACGACGAAGAAAAACGCTATCAAACCGTACAAAAGATTTTTTGAAAACGTTTTCGCCTTGTCCGATATCCAAAGCCACAAAAGATAAAAAATGGAAAACATAAGGTAGGGCGCGACGTAGGCGGGATTCCCAAGAGAACCCTGAAAACGGACTTTGCTGAAAATTCTCCCGAGAAAAGTTCCGGCGGTCAGTTTTCCGTTTTCCACGTAGGGGCCGACAAAGCTAAACGGATTGTAAAATGCTCCGCTCTCGGGATTGACGACAAAAACCGCTGCGCCAACTCCGTAGAGAATCATTCCTACACCGGCCGCAACGGAAACCCAAAGCATCCTTTCCCAATCCTTACGGTCCCGGAAGAGAAAAACAAGCATGAAAAAGAAAGCGTAGTAATGGAGCATCTGGAACCCGCCTTCGCCGCGCTCGTAATTAGACCAAAAGGCGGCGCGCTGGTTGACCGCAAAAAGCGTCGCGAGCATGAACATCAAAACAAAAAGAGAAACCGCCACGAAAAGCGGCCTTCTGAACATCTCCCTGCATCTTGACCAAAACTCGCCCGTCTTCGCCTCAAAACCCCACCAAAGAATCAAGAAAACGAGCGCAAGCTGAATGGACGTTCTGAAGAAATAATCTTTGCCGCCGATGAAGGGAAAGAACGCGCTCGTCATTACTACAAGAACGCTGAAAACCGAAACGTAAAGGAAAAATTTGGAGAGTTTTAAGAGCATGATTTGTTTGTCCGCATAAATCCGTTAAATCAGCATTCATCAGCGTTATCAACAGAACATCATATTGACGCTGATTTATGCGGATGACTGCTGATTTATGCTGATAGTTGTGTAATTTATTTGGCGTATTCCACCGCTCTCATCTCGCGTATGACGTTGACTTTTATTTCGCCCGGATATTTTAACTCGGATTGGATTCTGTTTGCAATCTGGCGCGCCAGCTCCAGCGCCCCGAAATCGTCGATTTTCTCCGGGACGACAAAAACTCTCAGTTCGCGTCCGGCGGAAATGGCGTAAGCGTTTTTGACTCCCGGAAACTCGCCGGCTATTTTTTCCAAATCGGAAAGGCGTTTGATGTAATTCTCAAGAGTGCCCCGCCTCGCGCCCGGCCTTGCCGCCGAAAGAGCGTCAACCGCGGTAACGATAAACGCTTCCGGAATGGCGTAAGGGTATTCCTCATGGTGTGACTGCATTGCTTGAATAACTTTCTCATCAATCTCGTACTTCTTGAGAATTTTTCTGCCGATGTCAACGTGCGTTCCTTCAACCTCGTGGTCAATGGCTTTTCCGATATCGTGGAGCAGTGCTCCTTTCTTCGCTATCTGCACGTCAAGTTCCAAATCCGCCGCTATCATGGAGGCAAGGTGCGCCATTTCTATGGAATGGGTGAGAACGTTCTGGCCGAAGCTGGTGCGGAAATGAAGTCGTCCCAAAAGCTGCAAAACCTCCTTCGGCAGGTCGTAAACGCCGACTTCCGCCGCCGCCTCCTCGCCTATCTCAAGAACTCTTTTTTGCAGTTCTTCTTTGGCTTCCTCAACTTTTTCCTCTATTTTTGCCGGCTGGATGCGGCCGTCTTTCACCAGTTTTGCAAGCGCGAGTCGCGCCACTTCGCGGCGAAAGGGGTCGAAAGACGAGATAACGACGCTGTCCGGCGTCTCGTCAATGACGAACTCCACGCCCGTTGCCCTTTCAAGCGCGCGTATATTCCGCCCCTCGCGGCCGATTATTTTGCCCTTCAATTCCTCGTCGCCCAGAGGAAAAAGCGTCGTCGTCAGCTCGGAAACGTGCGAGCGCGCGTAGCGCTGAAGCGCGGTCGTCATTATGTCCACCGCCCTTTTTTCAATTTCCTCGCGCCGTTCGCGTTCAAGCTTCTGAAGCGACTCAATAATTTCCTGCCTGCTTCTGTCTTTTATTTCGCGGAGTAAAAATTCTTTCGCCTCCTCTTTCGACAATCCGCCGATTTTTTCAAGTTCTTTTTCAATTTTGTTCCTCAGCTCGTCTATTTCTTTTTCGCGTTCCTTAGCCGCTTCCTCTTTTCTTCTGAGTATATTCTCCTCTTCGCCCAAAGAATTGAGTTTTTTATCAAGTGTTTCCTCGCGCTGAAGAAGACGCTTTTCTATTTCGCGTATTTCCGCCTGACGCTTTTTCTCATCCTCTTTCGCTTCAGCCAAAACTGAGGCGGCTTTTTCTTCCGCGTTCAGAATTATTTTGCCCGCGCGCGATTCAGCTTCTTCAAGCGCCTGCTTGGTTCTTTTTTCAGTGGAGGCCGCCTGTTTTGAAGCGAGAAACTGTCTTACAAAATACCCTACCAACAAACCGAAAACCGCCCCTCCTATCAGGAGAAGAAATGAGTTTCCCATAATTTTGTTTATTTAATTTTCCCATTTGTTTTCCGATGACTCTTTAAGTGTGTTAATGATAACAACCGATGTGGAGAAGGTCAATCCCCAATCTTTCAAATAATCGCGCAAATCGCCTAGAATAGTAAGGTAGCGAACCCCTCGCATAAAATTAATAATCATGGCTAAAAAACCAAGGTCAAAGCGCAATATTCGGCACTAATGACTGCATATTGTGAGCAATTCCAATTTATGTGAGGAATGAAAAAAACCGTTGTCCTTGTAATTCTTGACGGCTGGGGAATAGGAAGAAACGACGAATCAAACCCGATTTATATGGTGAAGCCGGAGAACTTTCGGTGGCTGGAGGAAAATTTTCCGGCAGGAAGTTTGCAGGCGTCGGGAATATCGGTCGGGCTTCCTTGGGGCGAAGTCGGCAACAGCGAGGTCGGACATCTCACGATAGGCGCCGGAAAGGTTGTTTATCAATATTATCCGCGGATAACGCTTTCCATACGCGACGGAAGCTTTTTCAGAAATGACGTACTCAAAAACACTTTCGCGCACGCGAGAAAAAACAATTCCGGCGTGAATTTAATCGGCCTTCTTACAAAAGCGAACGTCCACGCTTCTCTCGAACATCTGCAGGCGCTTGTAAAAATGGCTGGAGAGGAAAAAATAGATAACGTTAAGCTCCACCTTTTTACGGACGGCAAGGACAGCCCGCCGAGAACTGCCGGCAGTTTCCTGGAAGGCGTGCCGAGAGATAAATTGGCGACTCTTTCGGGAAGATTTTACGGAATGGACAGAAACCAAAACTGGGAAGTCACCCGCCGGGCGTACGACTGCATAACCGGAACGGGAGGAGAAATAAAAACGGACATTGAAAAAGCGCTCAAGGACAATTATTCGCAGGGTTTAAGCGAAGAATTTCTTCCCCCGCTGCGCGTGATGCCCGACAAAGCCGTGCAGGAAAACGACTCCGTGATATTTTTCAACTTCCGCGAAGATTCAATACGTCAGATTGCGGAGGCATTCACAAACAAAAACTTCGACAAATTCCCGGTGAGGAACTTTAAGAATCTTTTCATAGCCACAATGACGCGCTACGAGGAAAAATTTTCCGCGCCCGTCGCTTTTCCTCCCGACACGGTTGAAAATCCTCTCGGGAAAGTGCTTGCCGACGCCGGAAAAATCCAGCTCCGGCTCGCCGAAACATACAAATACGCCCACGTCACGTACTTTTTCAACGGCCACCGCGAACCGGCGTACAGAAATGAATATCGCGTTCTCATTCCTTCTCTCTCCACGCCCCGCATAGACGAGCATCCGGAAATGATGGCGGCGTCGGTAACCGACAGGGCGCTGGAAGCGATTGCAAACGGTTCGTTTGATTTCATACTTATAAATTACGCGAATCCGGACACGATAGGACACACAGGAAATTTCGAGGCGGGACTCAAAACGGTAAAGGTGATGAATGACGAGATGGGAAGGATAATAAAGGCGGCTACGGACGCGAATGCGGCGACGATAATAACCTCCGACCACGGAAATCTTGAGGAGATGATAAACCCAAGAACGGGAGAATTTGAAACGCAACACGACCCGAGTCCGGTTCCCATCTATCTCGTCGGCGAAGAATTCAGGAACAGAAAATTCGTTAATTGGAGAAATTTGTCCACCGAAACGACGGGAGTGCTTTCCGACATCGCGCCGACAATACTTGAAATAATGAATATGCCGAAGCCGGTTGAAATGAACGGGCAAAGTTTGCTTCAAGGTTTGATATAGATATCAAACATCAGTAATCAGACACTGGGAATTGGTAATGGCGGAATAATTTGCCCGCTTTTTCAAAGCGGAGTATAAAACGCCTGTGAGTTTTTCAAAAAAAATCGAAGGGAAGATTAAAAAAGCGCCGCGGGCGCCGGGGATTTACATTTTCAAAGAAAAGAAAAAGCCGATTTACATAGGAAAAGCGTCCAATTTGAGAAACCGCCTGAAATCGTATTTAAAACCAAACAGCTTCAAAAACGAGCGGCTGATGGAAAACGCGACCGATATAAAAACCGTTGTGCTCCGCTCCGAAATAGAAGCGCTTATAGAAGAAGCAAAACTCATAAAAAAGTACAATCCCGCCTACAACGTTTTATGGCGCGATGACGCGACTTATTTCTACGCCGCGTTCACCAAACCCCTCGACTCGGCTCAGGGTAAAGAAAAATTCCCGCGCATCTTCGTTGTCCATAAAAATGTTTCGGATTTAGAATTTCAAATTTCGGATTTTCAATTGATTGGTCCTTTCACAGAAGGCCGCGCATTAAAATTGGTTTTGAAAATGCTTCGGCGACGTTTTCCCTACTGCACCTGTAGAAAGCCGCATTTCCGAATTTGCCTTAATGCTCAAATAGGAAACTGTTTTGGCTTCTGTTGCATTGTCCAGCGAAGCGTAAACGCGAAGTTAGATGAAAAAAACAGAAAGGCAGCGCCGGAAGAAACAAAAAAATATAGAAAAAACGTAGAGATAATAAAAAATTTCCTGCTCGGCAATCCACTGAAGAACTTCTCGGGAAATCTGAAGCCGGAAGACAGAGCTGTGCTCGAAAAAATACTCGCCCATCGCGAATTTCTTGAATTGCAATCCGAACAATTCGAATTTCATCCGAATATTCCGAACACAAAAAAACATTCGGAGAATTCGGATGTATTCGCAGGTTTGAATCGCATTTTAATTGAAGGCTATGACATCTCCCATTTGTCGGGCAAAGAAACGGTTGCGGCAATGACGGCGTGGATATTCAAAGATGAAAAACTTCTGCCGCGGAAAAATTTTTGGAGAAAATTCATAATAAGAACGGCGAAATCCGGCGATGACCCGGCGGCGATTTTTGAAGCGGTCTCAAGAAGATTGAAGCATCCCGAATGGCCGTATCCCGATTTGATCGTCGTAGACGGTGGGGCGGGGCAATTCAACGCCGCAAAAAAAGCGGCGAAGAACTATCCGGAAGCCGGGAATATAGAGATAATTTCTTTCGCAAAACCGGAGGAAAAAATTTATGGAATTGGCGTAAGTCCGCTGAAACTGAGCGGGGCGTCATCGGAAATCAAAAAAACAGTCCCCGCGGTGATATCAAGAACGCACGATTTTGCAATCGCTTTTCACCGACAGCGCAGAAAAAAGTCCTTTATGAATTTCCGGGATAAATGGTAAAATTAAACGAATGAAATTCGCCGCGAAAATAGTGGTTGCCGTCGTTGTCAACGCCCTTGCGCTGGTTGTCGCCGCCTATCTGGTTCAGGGATTCAATTTGGAAACGGATTTGCAGAATCTTTTCATTCTTGCCGCAGTTTTAACGGCGCTTAACTTTTTCCTCAAGCCGATTCTGAAACTCATTCTCGGGCCAGTAATCGTCATTACTCTCGGTCTCGGCTTGATTCTGGTGAACGCGATAATACTTTATATTCTTGACACTCTTTCAAATAACCTTACCATTGAAAACACCGGAGCGCTTATTTATTCGTCCATAATAATCGGGCTTGTGAACTTCGTTTTTCATCTCGCAACGAAGAAATAAAAACACATGAGAATCATCCTTGCAGTAAGCCAAGTAATAATTTCAGTGATAATCATAGTGCTTATTCTCCTTCAGGAACGTTCCGCGGGGCTGTCCGGAATTTTCGGCGGAGGAGAAGGAGGAGCGTTTTATCAAACGAGACGAGGAATGGAAAAAACGATCTTCGCGGCAACGATAGCTCTTGCGATAATCTTCCTGGGCCTTTCAATCGCACAGCTTCTCATATAATTTAACTTCTCCCGAAGAAACAGAAAGTGAATATCATATTCCAAAAAATCTTTTCGGCTTTTTCAAAAACCGAACGAATAATTTTTTTGTCGGCGTTAATAACCGCAATAGGCAGTTCCGTCTCGCTCGCGGGCTTTTTCGTAAAGGAAAGAACGATAGTCGTTCCCGCGCGCGGAGGAAACTATGTTGAAGGGATACTCGGACAACCGTCGCACATCAACCCCATCATTGCCTCATCAAAAGCGGACAAGGACCTGGTCAGGCTGATATTTTCGAACCTCGGCAGCCTGGCTGACAAAATAAACGCGGACAAAAGCGGCATGGTTTGGAACGTACGCCTTAAGGAAAACATACTTTGGTCGGACGGAGAAAAAATAACGAGCGATGACGCAATTTTCACGATTCAAAAAATACAAGACCCGGATTCAAATTCGGAACTCTTTCAAAAATGGCAGGGCGTCGGCGTAGAGAGGGTCAGCGAACTTGAATTCCGGATAACGCTCGGTAACCCTTATGCTCTTTTCCGAAAAAACATAGAAAATCTGTATTTGGTTCCGAAACATTTGTATGCCGAAACGCCCATCAATAACTGGCGGCTCGCGCGCTATAACC
This sequence comes from bacterium, assembly GCA_027310625.1. Taxonomy (GTDB): domain Bacteria; phylum Patescibacteriota; class Minisyncoccia; order UBA6257; family 2-01-FULL-56-20; genus JACQKT01. The sequence goes on along the minus strand of DAIDAM010000001.1, from coordinate 6,254 downwards.
TGGAGCCGGTGGGAAGCGGGCCTTATGTCTTTGATTCCTATGAAATAAGGGATGACGGGTTCATCACGGAATACCGCTTCAAAGCAAACAAATTTTATTTCAAAGACCGTCCGCTTATAACTTACTTCGCCGTAAAATTTTTCTCCAACTCCGGTGAAATGATTAACGCTTTCAACGCCGGGCAAATAGACGGCTTTTCAATGAGCTCCGGAGAAGTAAAGGAAATAAAAAGGCCGTATGAAGCGACCAATTTCTTTATGCCGAGCTATTACGCGGTTTTCTTCAACCAAAGCCAAAGTATTCCGCTTCAGTACAAAAACGTGCGTAAAGCTTTGAGTTTGGCCGTGAATCGCGAAGGAATTGTTAAGGAAGCGCTCGGCGGCAACGGAGAAGTTCGTTTCGGGCCTTTCTCAAGTTCTCTTTTACAAACCGGAGAGACGCCCAATAATCAGGAAGAAGACCCGAATCGGGTTCTCGAAAACGACGGATGGATATTGTCGTCGTCCTCCATAAGACAAAAAAACATAAACGGTTCGCTTACTGACCTTCGGCTGAAACTGACCGTCCCTGACATACCGTTTCTGATTGCGACTGCGGAAAAATTGAAATCGGATTGGTCTGCAATAGGCGTCGGAGTTGATATGATAACGCTCCCGCAGGAAAAAATTTCCGGAGATATCATAATGAACAGGGACTATCAGGCGCTCCTTTTCGGGAATATGCCCGCTCCGCCCCAAAACATTTTTTCTTTCTGGTATTCGTCGCAGCGCTTTTACCCGGGAATGAATCTTTCTCTTTACAACAACAGGCAGGCCGACAGCCTTATATCGGAAATCAACAAAACAACGGCCGAAGAAAAAATCTCTTCCGATATACGGAACCTTGAAAGTATAATATCAGGAGATTATCCGGCGGTGTTTCTCTACTCTCCATACTACGTCTACGTTTCAAGAAAAGACCTGCAGGGAGTGCAGGGCAAACTCATAGACGAAGAAGAAGACAGATTTGATAACGTAAGCGAATGGTACATAAGGACGGCAAGGTCGTTAAAATAGAAATCAGACATCAGTAATCAGCTATCAGACACCTTTCCGAAAATTACGACGAATTTCTGATGTCTAATGTCTAGTAACTAATCTCTTATATTTCATGAACTATTTTGAAAAAAACATAACTGAATTCAACCGCCAGCTCTCGGAAAAAAATTTGAGGGCTTCAAATTTGCAAAAACTTTCCGGCGCGCGCCCCGACGTAATTGTGATTGCCGGCATGGGCGGTTCCGGACTTGCCGGAGAGGTCTTGAAAAGAGTAAAAAAAGAAATCGGCCTCGATATGCCCGTCATTCTTTGGAAGGACTACGGACTGCCGGATGTCTCCGAGTTTCGCATGAAAAGGCCTCTTTACATTTTCGCTTCCTTTTCCGGAAATACGGAAGAAACTCTGTCGGGATTTAAAAAAGTAATCGGGAGCAAAAAAAATTTAGTGGCTGCCGTAACAACGGGCGGAGAATTGAAAAAAATCAGCGAAAGAAAAAATGTTCCGCTTGTACGCTTCCCGGCCGGCAGCTTGACTCCAAGGCAATCCGTTGGTATCATGTTCTACGGATTAACGAAAATACTCAAAGCCGCCGGATTGAATCTGAAAGCGGGAAATTATTCGGATAAACTGAAACCAAACGCTTTCAGAAAGGAAGGGAAAAAACTTGCGTTGTTTATCAAAAATAGAGTTATTTCCATTTACACGGACGAGAACCGCAAACATTTGGGATATATTTGGAAGGTAAAGCTCAACGAAACCGCGAAAAACCCGGCGTTCAATAATGTCTTGCCGGAAATGAATCATAACGAAATCGCGGGATTCGAGAACGGGAAATTCAAAACAGCGGCGATTTTTTTGGGAGACGCATCCAACCCGAGAACCGAAAAGAGATTCGGGATTACGGAACAACTATTGAAAAAAGAAGGAGTGAAAATTTTCAGAATAAAACTTTCGGGAAAAACGGGGCTTGAAAAAACCTGGAGGGCATTGATTCTCGCCGATTGGACGTCGTATTTCCTCGCGAAACTGAACAAATTCAATCCGACCAAAACAAAGTCAATTGATAAGCTTAAGGCGCTGATGCGGAAGTAAAGAAACGGGCAGGTGGTGAAATGGCAAACACGTACGGTTCACCCCGTCACTAAAATTTGCACCATTATTCATTTTTCAATAATATTATGGCGCTACACGCGAAAACATATCGAAATTTGCGGAGGTGGCGGAATCGGCAGACGCGCAAGCCCCAGGAGCTTGTGGGAGCAATCCCATGGGAGTTCAAATCTCCCTCTCCGCACCAGCAATGAATGGTTAAATTGCTTGCGCGAAGTGCAAATTTAGTGCGGGGTTCAGGGCCGTATGCCGCAAGGCTTGAGGGTTCAAGTCCCTCTCTGCCCACAAAGGAGTTTCCGCCTCCGCTTTTTCAAAACAAAAAGCTGTGGCTGATCCCTGCCTGCCGGCAGGCAGGCGCCAACAAAAATTTATGGAGGCGGACAAATCTCCCCTCCGACATAAGAGCATCAGCGAATAACGAATAAAAAAACGAATTTACGAATTCTTATATTCGCAAGAGATTCGCTATTCGTTGATTCAAAAACAATGATTAAACAAACAAAAACGCTTAGAAAACCCGAGCGCACGCCCGGGATTTCCCGCTATCCCAAGAAAACGGAGATAAGACCTGCCGCTCGCGCATATACGGCGGTCCGACATGCCCCGCCGCAGGCGGAAGAAAAGAATGCCGTCAGGTTCGCGGCGCTCGGCGGAATGGAAGAAATCGGCAGAAACTGCTCATTCTTCGAATATAAAAACGAAATCGTCATTATTGACGCGGGCATTCAGTTCCCCGAAGAAGAAACGCCGGGCATCGACTACATAATTCCCAACGCTTCCTATATTCAGTCGAAAAAGGAGAACGTGCGCGGCATAATTCTGACGCACGGCCACTACGACCATATCGCCGCGATACATTACCTCATTGAAAAATTCGGCAACCCGATAATCTACGCTTCGCGGTTCACAAAAGCGATAGTTGAGAAGCGCCACGAAGAATTCACCAACGCGCCGAAGCTGAAATTTGAAACCGTAACAAACGGCAGCAAAGTGAAAATTTCCGAAAATTTCGAAGCGGAATTTTTTGAGGTCGGACACACGATTCCGGAATCGCTCGGATTTATTCTGAAAACCCCCGCCGGCAACATGGTGAGCTTCGGCGATTTCCGCTTGGAAACCGACAAGGAAGGCAAACCGGAGGATTTGGAAACATTTGAAAAACTCGGCAAGAGAGATATTCATACCGCATTCGTGGACGCCACCAATGCCGAGTTTCCCGGATTCACTCTTTCCGAGCGCGTCGTTGAATCGGAAATAGAGGCGCTGATAAAAAATTCCAAGGGGCGGGTGATTATCGCTTCCTTTGCATCGCTCGTTGACCGTCTCCTTGAAATAATAAAAATCGCCGACAAACTGGGACGCAAAGTCGCGCTCAACGGCCGCTCCATGGTTTCCAACATCAACATCGCCAAAAACCTCGGCTACCTCAAAGAAAAAAGCCAGAACATGGTTCCGCTTGAGGAGATAAACAAATACAAAGACGAAAAAATAGTTATACTCACGACCGGTTCGCAGGGTGAGCCGACCGCCGGTCTGATGAGGATGGTCAACGGCGAACACAGAATTGTGAAGTTCAAGCCGACGGACACGATTATTTTCTCTTCTTCGGTGGTCCCCGGAAACGAGAGGAGTATTCAGGCGCTGCAGGACAACATCGCGCGGCAAGTGGACGAGGTGTACAACTCAAAACTTCTTGACATCCACTCCAGCGGCCACGCCAAAGGAGACGACATAAAACTTGTTTTGAGAATGGTCAAACCAAAGTTCGTTGTCCCGATTCACAGCTATTTTTACAAGAGAAAAGCGGTAATCAAACTCGCGAAAGAGACGGGAATAGAAAAGGACCGCGTGATAATGCTTGATAACGGACAAGTTGCTTCCATAACGAAGGACAAATTCACAATAACGAACGAAATCGTCCCCGCTTCCTATGTGATGGTTGACGGCCTCGGCGTCGGCGACGTGGAAGAAGTGGTCTTGCGCGATCGCTTGAACCTCGCGCAGGAAGGAATGATTGTAATGATTCTCACGGTTCAGCGCCACAACGGACGGCTCGTCAAAAGCCCGGACATAATTTCGCGCGGATTCATCTATCTCAAAGAAAACAAAGAAATTCTGGAAGAAATAAGAAAGAAACTGCGCGGAATAATCGCCCGCATCCCGGGTTACCAGGAAGTGGAAGCGGATTACATAAAAACCCTCATCCGCGACCAAATCGGTCAGTACATCTACAATAAAACAAAAAGACGCCCGATGATTCTGCCTGTTATAATTGAAATCTAGCGGTTCAAAATGTTCGAGGTTCGAGGTTCGAATTAAAATGGAATACAATTTCGAAAAACTCGAAGTTTATAAGCTAGCGAGGGAACTTGTCGTTGAGATCTATGAGACTACCGAAAAATTTCCGAAGTCGGAACTATTCGGGCTGTCATCACAAATCAGACGCGCTGCAGTTTCCATTGCTTTAAACATCGCGGAGGGAGCAACTGGCAGGAGTAAGAAAGATTTCGTAAGATTTATTGTAACAGCTATCGGCTCGTTGGTTGAAACAAAAGCAGCTATTGACATAGCAGTAAACCTTAAATTCGCAACTAACGAGGAGTTAAAGAAACTCGAATCTAAAATAGATACATTATTTTTCAAACTCACTGCGTTGAAAAAATCTTTGGGGGAAAATGAATAAAAAAGTACTTCGAACAACTCGAACTTCGAACTTCGAACTTCCGATTCTCGTTTCCGGAATTCAGCCCACGGGCCGACTGCACATCGGCAATTACCTCGGCGCGCTTAAAAACTTCGTCGAACTGCAGAACTCCGGTAAATACCAGTGCTATTTTTTCATCGCCGACTTGCACGCGCTCACCGAAAATCCCAACCCGAAAGATTTAGAGAAAAACGTACTTAACCTTGCCGCCGACATGCTTGCAACCGGTATTGTTGACAAAAAGTCAACAATCTTCCAGCAGTCACGGATTTCTGCACATGCGGAATTGGCGTGGATTTTGAATACGATTACGCCGATGGGGAAATTGGGCATGATGACTCAATTTAAAGATAAAAAAAGAATGGCTCGAGAAGTTTTGGTGAACTACACAACAAACGTCTTGGGGAAAAGCGCAAAGGAGTTAGCTGCTTCCACCGGGAAAAGGTTTTCACATGCTTTTAGTGAATTAGAAGAAAAAATGAGTGGAAAGACGAAAGAAAAAATTGAGGAAGTAAAAGATATTTTAGAATACGGTTTTGCTAACGTCGGCCTTTTCGACTACCCCGTTCTGATGGCCGCTGATATCATAATGTACGACGCGCAGTTCGTTCCTGTCGGCGACGACCAACTCCAACATTTAGAGTTCACGAGAACACTCGCAAGGAAGTTTAACCGACATTTCGGGAAAACTTTCGTTGAGCCGAAAGCATTGCTCACGCCAACGCCGCGGGTGATGTCGCTGACCGACCCCAATAAAAAAATGTCCAAATCCCAGCCGGACGGATGTTTATTCATTGACGACGAATCGGAAGAAATCAAAAGAAAAATATCTCGCGCCACAACCGACTCTGATTCGGAAGTTAAACAAGGCCGCGCGAAAAAACCCGGGGTCAGCAATCTTCTCGAAATTTACTCCTCGCTCACCGGCGAGCCAATTTCAAAAATCGAAAAGAAGTTCGCAGGCAAAGGATACGCGGAATTCAAAAAATCGCTCGCAGGAATTGTCTTGGACTACTTCGCCGATTTCAGAAAAAGAAAGGTACAACTTATGAAAAAACCCGACGAACTTGGAGAAATCCTTAGGCGCGGCTCAGAGCAAGCAGCTGAAAAAGCGAACAAAAAAATCGCCGAAGTGAAAAGAAAGGTGGGGCTTGTCCCCACACCATAACGGCAATTGCGCCCGCCTACCGGCGGGCGCAGATTCTCATGAAAGTTGCCGTTATGGTGAGGGGGTTTGCCTAGTCCCTTACATAAGAATTTATGTGAGGATCGTCTTCTAATCAATACCTTGGAAACACTTTGTTGATAATGCCTGTAGCGGCGTACGCAAACCTAGGCCAGAATGCAGCCGTTTCCCGTTGTAGTAAGGGATGTATTCGGCAAGCGCTTTGTTGAGATCGTT
>DAIDAM010000020.1 GCA_027310625.1 bacterium | reverse complement strand
AAAAAATCCGGCGCGCGCAAAAGAAAAGCAGAGAAAACTTTTTTGCTGGCTGGCGAGCGTCAGCGAGCGGCGGCGGGGCGAATCAGTTGCCGTTTCGTTCCCGCCTTCGCTTGTCAGCTTCGGTCGGGCAGGCAAAAAAGGTTCGCGCAAAGTGTAAAATATCACCGCCAATAGAAACTTCGCTATTTGAAAGGGTTGCTCCGCGCGGCCGCGAGGCGGCCGCACTCCGCAAAATGGTTTGCCGCGAAGCGGCAAACTGGCTGGCTGGGCAAAAATCAAAGACGGCGGATTTGTTTGTTTCGTATCTAAAAACTATATGAATATCAAACCAAAATATTTTCTCTACGCTAGGAAATCAACGGAAGATGACGACCGCCAAGTTATGAGCATTGAGGCGCAACTCTTTGAATTACGCGAATTTGCGCGTAGAGAAAATTTTGAAATTCTTGAGGAATTTCAAGAGGCGAAAAGCGCAAAGACGCCGGGCAGAGAAATATTTGGCGAAATGATGGCCAAAGTGGAAAAATCCGACGGCGTGGGAATATTGGCGTGGCACCCTGACCGTTTGGCTCGCAATTCCATAGACGGCGGCCGCATCATTTACGCCGTAGATACTCACAAGATTTTGTCTTTGCGCTTTTCGACATTTTGGTTTGAACCAACCCCGCAGGGGCTCTTTATGTTGCAAGTGGCGTTCGGACAAAGTAAATATTACTCGGACAATTTGGCTGAAAATATCAAGCGAGGAATCCGCCAAAAACTGCGAAGAAAGGAATGGCTCGGTCTTGCGCCTTTCGGTTATCAAAACAATCCGCTTAAACGAAACATTGAACCGCACTCGACTGAAGCGCGGATTGTGAAATTTGCGTTTGAGGAATACGCGAAAGGCGGCCATTCTTTCGTTTCTCTCGCGCAATTTTTGGCGGATCTCGGCGTTGTTTCCAAAAACCGAACGCCACTTGCCAAAGTTTCCATCAAACGACTTTTAACCAACAAAGCATATCTCGGATTTTTGAAACACAAAGGAGAATGGTTTGATGGAAACTTTGAACCAATTATTTCTCCCGCATTGTTTGAAGCCGTAGAGAAAATATTGAAAACGAAAGAGCGGCCGCGCCGCCGCGCCAAACATGATTTTCCGTTCACCGGACTATTTCGTTGCGCCGAGTGTGGCTCTATGATTTCCGCGCAATGGGCGGTTAATCGCTGGGGCACAAAATATCGCTATTATCGCTGTTCTAAAAAGCGCGGCCGCTGTTCGCAACCGTATATCCAAGAAGCGGAATTGGCGCGGAAAATCAAATCACGGCTTCAAACAATTTCGCTTTGCGACGAAATGACAAATTGGATGTTAAACGAAATGAAAAAATGGGAACGCGAGGAAACTTCTGCGTCGCAAAGCGAATTTCAAAATCTTTCCGAAAATATCAAAACGGCAGAAGCAAAAATGGAAAAGTTGGTTTCCGCTTATTTGGATGGTGATATACCAAAGGCAACTTATCTCAAAAAGAAGGATGAAGTTTTACTCGTTTCTGCCGTTTTGGAACAAAAGAAGAAAGATTTTGAAAACGGGAGAAAAAATTGGGTCGAACCCCTGCGGGAATGGATTTTAGATACGAAACAAGCCGATTTTTTGAGCAAATCGGAAAATTACCACGAAATCAAAACATTTGTTCAAAAAATCGGAACGAACCCTCGGGTTCGTAACAAATCCGCCGTCTTTGATTTTTGCCCAGCCAGCCAGTTTGCCGCGAAGCGGCAAACTATTTTGCGGAGCGCGGCCGCCTCGCGGCCGCGCGGAGCAACCCTTTCAAATCGCGAAGTTTCTATTGGCGGTGATATTTTACACTTTGCGCGAACCTTTTTTGCCTGCCCGACCGAAGCTCTCAAGCGAAGGCGGGAACGAAACGGCAACTGATTCGCCCCGCCGCCCGCCTCCGCTAACGCTCCGACGGCAACCTCGCAGAAAAATTTTCTCCTCATTTTTTGATTTTGCGCGCGACCATTTTTTTCTTTTAAAAGGAAGAGAAAATTTTTCTGCTCGGTTCCGCCCTGCAAGTTTTCGGGCGGAGCGGCGGGGCTCCAACGCTCGGGCGCGGCGGAATTCCCCCCACACCCCCCTTCCGCCGCGCCCTCGCTTTGGCTGGCTCTTTTTTCAGCGGATTTGGAGTGCGTATTTTGCAAGGCAAAATACGCCGCCAGAGTTGAGGTTGCCCTTACCCCAACCCTCCCGTGCGCGGGCAACGATAAAGAACTCCCTAAAGATTCATTTACAATTTTTGAAAAATTAGTTATCATTATAGTATCAAGAAAGAAACATTTATATTATATTCTATATACTATAATGTTATACAATTAGAAAAGATATGTCAAACAATAAGATTGCGGAAAACTTAAAGAAGCTACGAGCAAAAAAGGGTCTGTCTCTTGAAAAGATTGCTCGCCTTGCTGATTTGTCGCTCAATACCATTGTTAAGATTGAAAACGGCGTCAATCAAAACCCGACAATAGAAACGCTGACCAAAATCGCCAAAGCGCTTGAAGTCGGCGTTGATGATTTAATCCAATAGCAAAATATGAATAAAACCGTTATTGAAGTAAAAAATTTAAATAAGGAATTTCAAATCAAGCAAAAATCTGCTGGATTTATTGGTGGCCTCTCCTCTGCTTTTAGTCCAAAATACAAACACATTAAAGCCGTTGATGACATTTCCTTTACGGTTGAAGAAGGCGAATTGCTTGCTTTTATTGGGCCAAATGGAGCAGGAAAATCTACCACCATAAAAATGCTTACGGGTATCCTATTTCCGACAAGTGGAAAAATGAAAGTTTTGGGTTTTAATCCAAGTGAAGATCGCCAAAAATTGGCGTATCATATTGGCTCGGTCTTTGGGCAAAAACCGCAACTCTGGTATCACTTACCCCCAATTGATACATACAATCTTTTTGCTCGCATATACGAACTCAAACCGAAAGATTATAAAGAACGGCTAGATTTTTTAGTTGAACAATTTGAAATTCAAGATTTACTAAAAACTCCTGTTCGTAAATTGTCATTAGGACAAAGAATGAGGTGCGAGATCGTCGCTTCGTTATTACATAAGCCAAAAATTATTTTTCTTGATGAACCGACAATTGGCCTGGATGTTGTCGCTAAACAGCACATCCGCGAAGTAATCAAGTATCTTAACGAGAAAGAAAAAGTAACAATTTTTCTTACATCTCACGATGCTGGTGATATTGAAACCCTAGCAAAAAGAACGGTTGTCATTAACTATGGAAAAATAATTTTTGACGACACTACGGAAAAATTGAAAAAGAACTTCATTAAATCTAAAGTAATTGAACTTGTTACCGAAGAACCAATAAAAAATTTTGATTTTGAAGGTGGCAAAATTATCAGTAGGACAAAATATAGCTTGAAAGTTGAACTAGACACAGCAAAAAATTCGATTGACAAACTTTTGACTTACGCAATGGATAATTTTGCCATTAAAGACATCAATATTTTTGATACACCAATGGAAGAAATCATTGCTGGTATTTATCGCGAACAAAAAGTATGAGTGAAGTAAAAACATTACAAAATGGAAGTGGTTTGTTCGGGTATAAATTCCTTAAGTATTTTGAAATAGCAAAAGTAAATTATTTTAACAGCTCGGCTTATTTAGTGAATTTGATAAGCAGAAGCGCGATTGTAGTTATTCGTATTTGGATTTTTACCCAACTCTACAAAGTCAGTTATTCAATTTCTGGTGTATCTGAAATCGGCGGCTTAACTGTCGCTATGGTCGTTTGGAGCTTGATGATGACACAAAGTTTTCAAACAGCAACAAGACCTCAATTATCAAAACTCATTGATGAAGAAGTGAAAAGTGGTACATTGGCATATTCCGTCAATCGCCCATATTCGTATATTCTTTTTCATTTTTCAGGGTTTATTGGTAGAAGCATACCGAATTTGTTTATAAATCTTTTTATTGGATCACTTGCGGCCATTGTTTTGGTCGGACCAATAGGATTTGGTTGGAAAGCTTTAGTGTTCGGAGCCGTACTTCTCCTTTTTGGTTATATTCTTGATTTTTTTGTATCTTTGATTATTGGCCTAACTGCATTTTGGGTTGAAGATACTTCTGCTTTCACTTGGATTTATTCTAAAGGACAACTAGTATTTGGCGGTCTTATTTTGCCAATTGCATTATTTCCAGATTATCTGCAGAAAATCGCGGAACTTTTACCATTTAGCCAAATGTATTATGGAGCGGCACGACTTATTGTGCACTTTGATTTAAGTTTGTTTTTGCAATATTTTGCAACACAGCTTATTTGGATTCTATTCTTTGGCGTGGTCGCATATTATTTATTTAATAAGGGAATTAAACATGTCTCTGTCAACGGTGGCTAAATACATTTCCCTAACTTGGGAAATGACAAAATCGAGTATTTTGTCCGCGATGGAATATCGCGTCAGTTTCCTCGTGCAAGTTTTTGGAATGCTTGTAAATGATATTGCCCTTGTCGCTATCTGGCTTATCTTTTTCCAAAAATTTCCCTCTATCAATGGTTGGCAGTTTCAAGATACCGCAATGTTATTTGCACTAACTACGGTAAATTTTGCGATAGTAATGATTTTTGCAAGAGGAGCTTTTGAGTTTTCAAAAACTATTGCACGAGGCGAACTTGATTATTATTTGTCATTTCCCAAAAATGTGCTTTGGCATGCTTCTGTTAGTAAAACTGATATTTCGGCAATTGGTGATTTGCTTTTTGGCCTCATAATCTTTTTCTTTTCTGGCGATATATCTTTGGAAAAAATCGGATTATTTGCGGTGATTGGTGTTCTTACGGCTTTGATATTTTTGAATTTTATTATCATAACTCAATCAATAACTTTTTATGTTGGAAATTTTGAGGAAGCCGCCGAGCAAATGTTCCACGCGCTTTTAGGTTTTACTCTTTATCCTCAAACTGCGTTCTATGGTGCGCTAAAAATAATTATGCTGACGATTATTCCAGCCTTTTTCATCGCCACACTTCCTGTTCAACTTATCCAAAAATTTAATCTTGAGTTTTTCTTAATTTTGCTCGGCTTTTGGATTTTAACAACAATAATCGCTACAATTATTTTTAGACGAGGATTACGACGATACGAGTCAGGAAATTTAATAAATGTTAAAATGTGAACAGGCGGCGCGCCAATGAAATTGGCACGCACTCCAAATCCGCTGAAAAAAGAGCCAGCCGAAGCGAGGGCGCGGCGGAAGGGGGGTGTGGGGGAAATTCCGCGGCACCCGAGCGTGGGAAGCCCCGGAGCCCCGAGCCAGCAAAAAAGTTTTCTCTGCTTTTCTTTTGCGCGCGCCTGATTTTTTCTTCTAAAAGGAAAAGAAAACTTTTTTGCTGGCTTATGCTCTGAACAAGCAGGGCGGCGGGGCTCAAACGCTCGGGATCATCATTTCGGCAGGATACTCATGAACGTCTTCCTCGTCACGATGATATGATCAAGCACTTCGATGCCCATGAGTTTCCCCGCTTCAACAATCTGCCGCGTTATGGCGACATCCGCCTCGCTTGGTGTTACGACTCCCGACGGATGATTGTGGACGAGGATGACGGCCGAGGCGGAGTGTTCCATTGCGGGAAGAAACACTTCCCGGGGATGAATAATGTTTCCCGTGAGGCTCCCGACGGATATCACTTCGTCATGGACAAGGTGATAACGGGTGTTCAAGTACAATCCTCGCAACTCCTCCTTTTGCAGGCTCCCCATGTCTTTGAGGTATTCATAAACCTGCTTGGCGGTGCGGACATACAGCGGTTTGCCGTTGCCGCCCAGCTTGAAAAATCTCTTCCCCAACTCGAAGCAGGCGACAATCTGGCATGCCTTTGCCGCCGGAATCCCCAAGATTTCTTGTATTCGTTTCGGGTTTTTTTCATTGGTAAGTGTTTTCTCGCCGTATTCTTTGAGCAGGCGTTTTGCCAAAACGAGTGCGCTCTCGGGAGGGATGCCGGTTTCAAGCACTACTGCAAGAAGCTCCGCCGCTGAAAGAGCATCGGCACCATATCGTTCAAGTTTCTCCCGCGATTGTTCCTCCTTCGGGGAATCGCGGACCCTCAGAATATACTTTCGTTCGCTTTCCGTCGACAAGAGATCGGTATCGGAGAGTCTATAGGGAGACGTGATGGTTTTTGTTGTCATACCCCCTGAGTTACCTTTATTATAACATCCGGAATGATGATACAATAGTTCCATGCCCTGTAAGACAACTTCGCATAGCGTTTCGGGCGCTCAAAATCGGAGGTTTGAGTACGTTGGATTCGGGAAAATAACAAAAAGGTCTATGACTAAGCAACATACAGAGTTCGCGGTTGTATTATAGGGCATGCGACATCGTGGTCGGGAAAATAAAATGTATATCTATGGAAGGCATGTGCTCGAGGAGGCGCTTGCGAACGCGCCACGTGCCGTGCGAAAAGTTTTTTTATCATCCGAGGCAAAAGAAGCGCTTCAGGGTTTACTTGAAAAGCATCGTATTTCGCCTTCTTTGCTGAAAGCAAAGGAAGTTTCCCGTATGGTGGGAAGAGAGACGTCGCATCAGGGCGTTGTGGCCATCCTTGACCCCTCCTCGCTTCTTGTGCCCTTTGACGATTTCAAAAAGGATTTCGTGCCGGATGCGGATACGATGCTTGTCCTTCTCGATGAATTGACCGACCCGCAAAACGTCGGTGCAATCATCCGATCGGCCGCGGCATTCGGCGCCTCCGGCGTTCTCCTTCCGTCCCACCATCAGGCGCCGATAACGGCGGCTGTCGTAAAGGTTTCAGCCGGCATGGTTTTTTCCGTCCCGATCGTCGGCATCGGCAACGTGAATTATGCTTTGAGTGATTTGAAGAAAATGGGATTTATCGTTTACGGCCTCGCCGCGGGTGGCAGTCAGAATCTCCCAGGGGAAAAATTTGAGAAACCATCGCTCTTCGTCGTCGGGAATGAGGGGAAGGGGATACGGGAGAAAACGCTGGGGCTTTGCGATGTGAAACTCCGCATACCGATGGATAACGGATGCGAGTCGCTGAATGCTTCGGTATCCGCCGCCGTGGCGCTCTATGCGTGGAGCTTGAAACATCCCCACGTCCTTCAGCGGCAATGAAAGAGAAAAATCTCACGGCGGAATCGTGGAGTGATTATGAACTTTTGGATTCCGGCGACAATAAAAAATTGGAACGATACGGACGATTTTTTATCGTCCGCCCCGAGACGCAGGCGATCTGGAAGCAACTCCATCCGGAAGAATGGAAAAAAGCGATGGCCGAATTTTCGTGGGAGGGCGGCAGGGGTTCGTGGCGAAACAAGAGTGTCCCCGAGTCGTGGAAGATGTCGTGGAACGGTGTTCGTTTTATCGCGCGGCTTACGTCGTTCAAGCATACCGGTATATTCCCGGAGCAATCCCTCAATTGGGGGTGGCTTGACAACCATACCCGTCAATTGAAAAGTCCGCGCGTCCTCAATCTGTTCGGGTATACGGGAATTGCGAGCATCGTTGCCGCGCTTGCCGGTGCGAAAGTCACGCACATCGACGCTTCGCAACAAGCGAACATGTGGGCGAAGGAAAACGCCGCTTTGTCGGGAGTCCCCGAGGGATCGATCCGCTACCTTTTGGACGACGTTTTAAAATTCACGGCGCGGGAAATCCGGCGCGGCAATTCCTACGAAGGGATTGTTCTCGATCCGCCGGCTTTCGGCCGAGGCCCGGAAGGGGAACTATGGAGGATAGGGGAAAGCATACAGCCTCTTCTCAAGAACGCCGCCGCCCTTCTTTCTCAACGAGCCGGATCGTTTCTGGTTCTGAGCGGCTATGCGGCCGGTTACTCGCCCCGGTCTTTTTTTCAGTCGGTTGAAGGTTTTTTCCCGAATCTCAAAAAGTACGACGGTGAGTTCGGTGAACTCGGCATAAAAGAAGGAAAATCCAACCGCATCGTTCCTTCGGGTATCTCTCTCCGCTTCGTTGTATGAATTCCGCACCTTTTCTGCAGACTACGTCGTGAATAAAATCAAAACAGTAAAGAGATTTCCACGTTTTGCTCAAAGTCGAGTTTCCTTTGTATAGGAGGTGTGGCATGAACTCGGATGAAAATTTGGTGAAATGGTATTTAGAGGGGGAGGACCGCCTTTTCGACGTTTTGGTGAAAAGATACGCCGACTATGTTTTCCATTTCGTCAGGCAGTACATCGGCGACGAGAAGCTCTCGGAAGACCTGACGCAGGAGATTTTTATTAAAGTGTGGAAGAACCTCGGGAAGTTTGATCAAGCGAAGACGTTTAAGGTCTGGCTCTTTCAAATAGCGCGGAATACCGTCATTGATTTTTTGAGGAAAAAAAAGAGCATCAAGTTCTCCGAGTTGGAGAGAGGAGAGGGCGCGAGCTTCGATGTCCCCGATACGGGGGAGTTGCCGGAGGGTGTTTTTGAGCGGAGAGAATTGAAAGAAAAAATCGGCGAGTTCCTCGAAACGCTGCCCCCTCGCTACAAAACCGTCATGATGCTGTATTACGAAGATGGACTTAATTTCAGGGAAATAGCGGAAGTCGAAAAAACATCCGAAAATACGATACGGAGCAGGCATCGCCGCGCCCTTTTATCCCTCAAGGAGCTGCTGCGGGATTGGTATGCACCGAAATAATATGCCCCCCCGTATATACAAGGAATCGTGAATTTCATGGGCGAAATCGGAAAAGTGCTGGCCAATCTCGAGTTTAAAACACCGGCGGGGATTCCCGATCGGATTGTTGTGGTGATTGAAAAGTATAAATTGAAGGCCGCAAAACGGAGGCTGGCTGTCTATTCAATTGTTTCTCTTGCGGCGGGGGGGGCGATCGGGGTGGCCGCCGCGAACGCCGTTGCTATTCTGCGTCAAAGCGGGACGCTTGAAATGCTTTCGCTCGCATTCTCGGATATCCAAGCGGTATCGGCGAACTTCGGCGACTACTTCTATTCGGTCGCCGGCTCCTTCCCCGTCATGCAGGCCGTTTATTTCCTCGGCGCTGTTCTTGCGTTCGTCGTTGTTGTGCGGGGCGTCGCGAAAAATGTCGACACAGTCGGCAAACTCAGAAGATACGCATCGCATCGTGTCTTGTAATACAACTGCGAGCGGATATCCCGAAGGTATCCGATGAAAAATGATCGAGAACGTGGAAAAAATATCGATGAAATTAAAAAAAATGAGAGGTCTATCGAGGGAAGGGATAACTCGAAGCTGTCCTACGGTATGCACAATATTCATAAATCGAAGTGGTTTATAGCCGCGGTTGCAGGTCTTGTGGAGATCATTCTTCTTCTCCTTGTTTTTCGGTTGGGAATGGTTTTAGGCGCCCACCGGGCTGAATTCGAGGGTGTATGGGCTAAAAACTATGGCCGCCTCTTCGGCGAACCGAAAAAAGATTTTTTTGCGGAGTTTTCCCGGGATGATCGAATTAATCCTTTCGGAAATGCGGGGATTGTCCTGAGCGCCAATGGAAATATATTCGTCATGAAAAGCAGCAACAATATCGAAAAAACGATTCTGGTGACGACGAGCACGATTATACGATCGAGAATGTCCACGATCGGCGTTTCGGATATCAAGGTTGGAGATCCGATAGTGGTCATTGGTGATCCGAACGGGAGCGGCGAGATTGTCGCGCGATTTGTGAGGACATTCCCCCTGCCGTCTTCGTTGCCTCCACTTTCGGCCACGGGTGCCAGTCAATAAATCAAAAAAATGCTCACATTCCTCAAAAAGAAGCGGGTTTTCATCATCATTATCGCCGCAGTCCTCGTGGGGAGCTATCTTATATTTTTCAAGAAAGGAACCGTCACGAACTACGCCGTTGCAACCGCCGCCCGCGGGACCATCGTTTCGTACGTGAGCGGCACCGGTCAAGTTTCCGGTCGGAGCCAGGTAAACATTACGCCGCTCGCTTCCGGGAAAGTTGTTTCCGTCGACGTGGCACAGGGCGATTACGTCAAAGCCGGACAAACGATCGCCGTTCTCGATGAATCGCCCGCCTCCTCGTCCGTCGCTCAAGCCAAAGCGTCGCTCGCGAGCGCTCAGGCGAATTACGAAAAGCTTCTCGGGGGGCCGACGGCGTTCCAAATCAAGGCTAGCCAACTTTCCGTCAAGGGTGCCCAGGACGCGCTGAACAACGCGTACCAAAATTTGGATAATAACTTGAATTCGATTTTCACGAGCGTTTTCAATACCGTCCGCGGCGCCACCGATCTCTTGTTCAGCAATCCCAATACTTTTTCTCCGACGCTTCTCTATTCCACAAACGACGTGCAATCGGGGATCAATGCGCAGAACGGCAGGGTCAGCGTGAACAATGAACTTGCGAATTGGCAGGCGGAGCTTCAAGGATTGCATTCTAGCCCGTCCACGAGCAGTTTGGCTGCCGAGGCCCAACAGTCGCTCGCCCACCTTTCGGTTGTCGAGAACTTTCTCAACAGCGCGGAGGATTCGCTCGTCAACGCCATTTCCAGCCCATCGTTTACCGCCGCAAACATCAACTCGTATAAATCGAACGTGAGCGGGGCGCTCTCGAGCGTTCAGGGCAGCATTTCATCTCTTACGTCCGACATTCAACAAATTCAAAGCAGCCGAAACTCCCTCGCGACTGCCGAAAATTCGCTCGCCCAGCTTCAATCCCCGCCGACCAATGCCGATGTAAAGTCGGCGGAGGCGCAGGTTTTAAATGCGGAGGCACAGCTGCAATCGGCCGAAACCAATTATGAAAACAATATCATCCGCGCCCCTTTCGCCGGCGAAGTCGCGATTCTCAACATACAGGCCGGCGATCTCATAACCGGTTCCACCGTCGCGGGGACCACTGGTTCCACCGAAATCGGGACAATCGTCGCTAAACAAAAAATCGCCGAAATCTCTTTGAACGAAACCGATGTTGCAACTATGAAAATCGGCGACAAGGCGACCGTGACATTCGATGCCTTGCCGGATCTTTCGGTTGCCGGCCGAGTCGCGGAAATCGACAATGTGGGAACCGTTACCCAAGGCGTCGTGAACTACAATGTGAAGATAACGTTCGATTCGCAGGATCCGAGGATTAAATCCGGCATGAGTGTGACGGCAAACGTCGTGACGGCAGTCCACCAGAATGTTTTGATGATTCCGACGTCGGCCGTCAAAACGCAGGGGAACGCCAGCATCGTCCAGAAACTTGATAAAAATACCTTGGCGCCTTCGACGACAAACACCTCGCTTTATACATCCTCGGCCCTCCCAGTGAATGTTGTGGTGCAGATCGGTATTGCCGACGATGTTAATACCGAAATCACGAATGGGCTCAAGGAAGGCGATGTCATCGTAACGCAGGTGATCGGTTCCACCGGGAGCATCGGCTCGCAGATGTCCGGGAACGCCGGGGGAATACGGTTCGGCGGCGGGGGAGGGGGGGTATTGAGAGGCTTCGGGGGCTAATTCCTCTACCCAGATGATAGAACTCAAAAGCATCACTAAGATTTATTCGAATGGCGACATATCGACGTACGCCCTGAAGGGCATTTCCTTCAGGATAAAAGACGGCGAGTATGTTGCTATTATGGGACCTTCTGGATCGGGGAAGTCAACCTTGATGCATATTCTGGGGTGCCTCGACACGCCGACGTCAGGTCAATATTTTTTGGACGGCAAAGACGTTTCCTCTTTTTCGGAGGAAGAACTTGCCGATATCAGAAAAGAAAAAATCGGTTTTGTTTTTCAGGCGTTCAATCTCCTTCCGCGCGCAACGGTTATCCGCAATGTCGCCCTTCCCCTTACGTATGCCGGCGTGCCGAAAGAAAAACGGTTCACCATCGCCGAGAAAGCCGTTGTCTCCGCCGGACTCGACGAGGACCATTTGCATTACTATTCCAATCAACTTTCCGGGGGGCAGATGCAGCGCGTAGCAATCGCGCGAGCGCTCGTCAATAATCCATCCATTCTTTTGGCGGACGAACCGACGGGAAACTTGGACACCAAAACGGGAGAAATAGTTCTTGACACCTTCAAGCGGTTGAACAACGAGGGAAGGACGATCGTCCTCATAACTCATGAGCCGGATGTCGCCATGCATGCAAAGAGGATCATCCACATCAAAGACGGCGGTATTATCAGCGATGAAAGCAATTGATCTCTTGGAAGAAACGTATTGGGCGCTGACCGCCAACAAGGTGCGGACATTTCTCACGATGCTCGGCATTGTGATTGGCATCGGGTCGGTCATCGCCATGATTGCGATCGGCCAGGGAACTCAAGCAAGCATCCAGGCCAGTATTCAATCGGCCGGATCGAATCTCTTGTATATTGTTCCGGGGGCGCAGCACGGCATCGGCATGCAAGTTTCGAGCGGACGCGGAAGCGCCCGAACATTGACGCAAGATGACGCGGCTGCCATTGCCTCGCAGGTTCCTTCGGTCGCTGCGGTTGCTCCCCAGCTCGCGCTTCGGGAACAAATCACGGCGCCGGGCACGAACACCAATACGCAAGTTATCGGGACAACGCCGGATTATGCGGGTGTCCGCAGCGTTTTCTTGCAGGAAGGATCGTTTTTGAATGCGAATCAGCTTGCGTCGCGCGAGCGCGTTGCCGTCCTGGGACCCACGGCGGAGAGCGATTTGTTCGCGACCGGCACCGACCCCGTCGGAAAGGCGATCAAGATCAATCAAGTTGATTTCCGCGTCATCGGCGTCACGGTCGCAAAAGGAGGGAGCGGTTTCAATAATCCGGACGACGTTGTTTATGTCCCGCTCACGACGGCCCAGCAGTATTTGGCCGGCGATCGGTACATCTCGCAGATCAGCGTCGAGGCGGCTGATGCGGCGTCGATGGACGCCGTTCAGGCCGGGATCACGAATCTGCTTCTGCAGAAACACAGGATTTCCAATCCCGCTCTTGCGGATTTCAGCGTTTACAACCAAGCGGATATCGTCGCTACCGCTTCGACGGTGACGAGCACCTTTACCGCACTCCTCGCGTCGATTGCCGGCATATCGCTCCTTGTGGGCGGCATCGGCATCATGAATATGATGCTCACGACGGTGACGGAGCGGACGAGAGAAATCGGCTTGCGGAAAGCCGTCGGCGCGCAGCGGAAAGACGTTATTGCGCAGTTCTTAATGGAGGCTGTTGCCATAACGTTCTCGGGGGGCGCCCTCGGAATTGTGCTGGGATGGCTCTTGACATTGGCGCTGACGCTCGCCGCCGGTATCACTACGCAAATTTCCCTGTTTTCCATCCTCCTTGCTTTCGGCGTTTCGGCGGCCATAGGAATTCTCTTTGGTTACTATCCTGCGCGGCGCGCTTCTCGGCTGAACCCGATCGAAGCCCTGCGGTATGAATAAGGAAAGGTCGTAGATGAGCTACGGAATGCGAAACAGTATGATGATACGAAAATGACGACAGTGAGAGTTTTTCCCTCTTCGCAAGAAATTCGTAATTCGTAGAAAAATTCATGCAAAAAAATAAAGTAGCCATCATTGTCGGCGTAGCCTGCATTGTCGTTGGTTTTATCGGCGGCTTTCTTATCGGGAGATCGTCGGGGATTTCAAGAACAGCGGAGAATTTCGGGCAGAACGGAAGCCGGCAATTCGCGCGGATGGGCGGACAGAACGGATCCACAGTTGCGGGAGAGGTGAGCGCCGTTGACGGTAACAGCATCACCGTCATCTTGAGAAACGGTGGGTCGAACATTGTTTTCTACTCGACATCCACACCGGTAGCGAAATCGGTGGAAGCGTCCTCGTCTGATATCGCGATCGGGCAGCAAGTGATCATCGCGGGCACCTCGAATTCCGATGGAAGCATAACGGCCAATAGCATTCAAATTCGCTCGGCTGCCCCGATGCCGGGATCCGGGCAGTAGGGGGGAAAGAAAACAGGCGAAACGAACCCTGCCAGTTCGTAAATCGGCGGAGAATATTCTCCGGAGAGAGCGGGTTTCAATCCCAGGTTCTGCAAGTCCGTCCGGCACATACCACCGCACTTGATTAATGATGTTGGTGAATATATTCTAACGAGAATCCGTCTCACAAGCGCTTTTTGTCAAGAATCTCCTTCTGGTGCCGACGAGGCAAGGAACGACAATGAAGCTGTATTGGTAGAATCCGGCGAGGAGGAATGACGAAGCTGTAATCGCATCAAAAAGGACAAGGGCAAAAAAAGGTGCTTGTGAGACGGGTTCTGAAGCAAGGCCCTCGTCGTCCAACGGATAGGGCGCGAGATTGCGGATCTCGAAATAGAGGTTCGATTCCTCTCGAGGGCACCAA
>DAIDAM010000019.1 GCA_027310625.1 bacterium | reverse complement strand
AAATTGCGCGCCGGAGAGAACAAGAATTTTAAGCGTTTGATAGGAAAGCAAACTTGGCAAGAGAAAAAGTTGCGTGTAAAGCTGATATTTGAAATTTCCGAGCGTTGCAAGAAGGTAGTAGGCCACAAACGCCGCAAGTTCGATGAGGGCAAACGTTTTAATGAGAACAATCGGGCTTCTTTTTATAACCACCTGCTGCGCCATATTCCCCGTCATTCTACGCCGCCGCCGAGAAAAGTCCAAGCAAGTCCGCCGGGTTGAAAACGGCGCAGAAAACGCTTAATCTTAAACTTAAGCATGAAAAACTTTTCCGACGAAGAGCTTGTAGCAAAATACATTTCCGGCGACGACTCGGCATTCGAGGAACTCGTTGAACGCTGTCTTCCCCTGGTCTACGGTCTTGCAAGAAAATACTGCGGCGACAAAGACAAAGCGGCGGACATCGCGCAGGAAGCGTTTGTAAAAGCGTGGAGGAATATGAATAAATTCGACGCGACGAGAAGTTTCCGGTCATGGCTTTTTGTCATCGCGAAAAACACGGCCCTTGACTGGCTTAAAAAGAAAGAAGAGGTCAAATTTTCGTCTTTTGAAAAGAACGGCGAGGAGGAAAGTTTTTCGGAATCTCTGATTGACACCGCGCCGTCTGCGGCCGCCGTCGCGGAAAAAAATCTCTTATCGGATAAAATCAGGAACATCGTGGAACAACTCCCGGAAAATTACCGCGAAGTCGTCTCCATGCGCGTCGGCGAAGACCTGACATTCAGAGAAATCTCCGAAAGATTGAAAAAACCTCTGGACACGGTGAAAAGCAGGTATTTTCGCGCGCTGAAAGTTCTGAAGGACATTATCAAGAAGGAAAAATAACCAGCGTTCGCACCAAACGTCCCCGCTCCGTCGTACCTTTATCAATGGGGCAGGAACAAGACGATTTCGGCGGCGCAAAACCGATAACTCCCCCGTCCTATCTATTCGGAAGGGTGGTAAGCCGCATAAAACTGGAAAAGAATCTCAGAGCGGAAAGAAGAAAAACTTTTTACGCCGCGGCGATTTTTTCCTTGACGCTGGCGATTTTTTCCGCGACGACGCTCGGGCTGGGCAGACCGCTCAAAGAATCGGGGGTTATGGACATTCTTCCTTTCCTCCTAACAGACCCCCTGACAACTCTTGCGAGTTGGGATAACCTTATCCTCTTTTTCCTTGAATCAATGCCCGTGATTCCTTTGGTTTTATTCCTCGCGGGAATCCTTTCGGTTCTTTATTCTCTGAAATATTTGGCGAAGCACGGCGACGCCGTCCTGTCGCTTTCAAAATCGCTGAAAGCGGCCAACTGAGACCAACTGACATGAATTTCAAAGAGTTTTTCGAGTCGAAAACTTTCAAAGTGATAACGTGGACGGTTGCGGGATTGATCGTTCTTCTTCTTGCATTTTGGGTCGGCGTCGCCGTGGGCTACAAAAAAGCGATGTTTTCCTACAGCTGGGGAGAAAATTATCACCGCAATTTCGGCGGACCGCGCGGCGGGTTCGTGTCTTTCTCCGGTGAAGACGAAAACAGGGATTTCATCAATCCTCACGGCGCATTCGGGCAAATCGTAAAAATCGAAGGGAATAATTTTTTCGTAAGCGGGCAGGATAATGCGGAAAAAGTTGTTGTTGTGAGCGGCGGAACGAAAATTCTTCGCTTTCGGGACGAAATCAAGCCGTCCGATCTCAAGATTGACGATTACGTAGTCGTCATCGGTCAGCCGAACGAGCAGGGACAAATAGAGGCGAAAATCATCCGCGTCATGCCCGCTCCGCCGAAATTCGATAAAAGCGCGTCGTCGGGCGCGATGATGTTTCCTCCACCCCAGCCGCAACGAGAGGAAAACTTTCGCGAGTGGTTTTAACTTCGCAAATGATTAAAAAAGCAATCGGATTCGCGCTGAAACATAAAGTCGTCGCCGGAATAGCGGCGGTTGCCGTCCTCGGCGCCGGATATTACAGCTACAAATCGTTTTTTGGAACGACTTCCGCGGCGCGCTACGTGTCCGTGCAGGCCCAAAAAGGAACAATTGTTATTTCCGTTTCGGGCAGCGGGCAGGTTTCGGCATCAACCCAGTTTGAACTTAAACCCAAAGCGTCGGGAAACGTCGTTTACATCAGAGCAAAAGAAGGGCAAAGAATGGCGGCGGGGGCGCTGATAGCGCAACTCGATTCAACCGATGCGCAAAAAGCGGTCCGCGACGCGGAGTCAAACCTCGAATCCGCGAAATTAGGCCTTGAACAGCTGAAGCTTTCGTCCGCGAATCTTGACAAGCTCTACGATGACGCTTTTGCATACGTTTCCAACGCCTTTCTGAACGCGCCGACCACAATCACTTTCGCGAAGGAGGTCATATCGGGCGACACCCTCAATCCGAAAGCGCAGTTGAACAGCGATTTCTATAAAAATTTCGTGAGCCAGTACTACGACGTTGAACAGAAAAAAATATCGCTCCTCGTTGATTCGGCGCTGAGCGACTACTTGGAAGCGAGAAAAAATTACGACGACACTTTTCTCCTCTACAAAAACACTTCGAGATACGTGGACAAATCGACGATTGACAAACTGCTCTCGCAGTCGATAGAAACGGAGAAATCGCTCGCACAGGCGCTCAAAAGCGAACAGAACGTTCTTGATTTTCTATCCGACTACTCCTCAACTTATTCCCAAAAACTCCCGACGCAGATTTCAACTTACCAAGCTTCGCTCAAAACATACATCGGGCAAACAAACTCCGATCTTTCCAATCTCATCTCCATAAATAACTCCATCCAGAACGCTCCGCTGAACATAAAATCCCAGGAACTTTCCGTCACTCAAAGGGAAAACGCGCTTCAGGACGCGAAAGAAAACCTCTCGAACTACTACATCCGCGCGCCGTTCAATTCCGTGCTCGCAAAACTTAACGTGCAAACCGGAGATCCGGCTTCCGCGGGCGCTTCCCTCGCGACGCTGATCAGCTCGCAAAAAATCGCGGAAATACCGCTGAACGAGGTTGACGTTTCAAAAGTAAAAGAGAAACAAAAAGCGACGCTGACGTTCGACGCCATCCCCGACTTTTCGGTCGCCGGCGAGGTCGCCCAAATTGACACGCTTGGAACGGTGACTCAGGGCGTGGTCACCTACAACGTAAAAATCGCTTTTGAGACCGGCGACGAGCGCGTGAAACTGGGAATGAGCGTTTCGGCTTCGATTGTCACCGATGTCAAGAGCGATGTTCTGCTCGTGCCGAATTCCGCCGTCAAGTCGAGCGGAAATAATTATTATGTGCAAGTTGTCGACGTCAAAACAAATTCATCGTCAACAGCGGCGGGCGAAGTTACGCCGCGGCAGGTAATCGTGCAAACAGGTCTTTCGAACGACACAGTTACCGAAATCACAAACGGACTTAAAGAAGGCGACGAAGTTGTGACGCAAACCGTAACGCAAACCGCCTCGCAAAATCAATCACAGCAATCGAGCGGTATAAGAATTCCGGGCATTACCACCGGCGGCGGAGGCGGAGGCGTATTGCGCGTCGGCGGTGGCGGTAGCGGCGGCGCAGAAGCGCCTCACTAAACAATGATCGAGTGCAAAAATATCGGCAAAACATACAAAAGCGGCGATGATGTGGAAACGCAGGCGTTAAAAAGCGTCTCTTTCCTGATCAAAGACGGCGAGTTCGTTGCCATTACGGGGCCTTCCGGCTCCGGCAAGTCAACGCTCATGCACATCATCGGCTGTCTCGATACGCCGACCAGCGGACAATATTTTCTCGACGGGAAAGACGTTTCGAAGTTATCCGACGACGAGCTCGCGGACATCCGCATGCAAAAAATCGGCTTTGTGTTTCAGGCATTCAATCTCTTGCCGAGAACAGCCGTTTTGAGAAACGTCATGCTTCCCCTGATCTATGCCGGCGAATCGGAAACGGAACGGGAAGAAAAAGCAAAACAGGCGCTGCGCGCATCGGCTTTCCCCGAAGGATTTTGGAATCACCATTCCAACCAGCTTTCCGGAGGAATGATGCAGAGAGTCGCCATTGCCAGGGCTCTGGTGAATGATCCGACGCTCGTCCTTGCCGACGAGCCCACCGGCAATCTCGATACAAAAACCGGCGAAATCGTCCTCGACACTTTCCAGCGGCTCCATGCCGAACACGGACGCACGATTGTTTTGATTACCCACGAACAATATGTCGCGGAACACGCCGAGCGCATTATCCATATCCGCGACGGCGACGTGATTGACGACGGCAGAGTGAAAAGCCGGCGCATCGCAGACCATGCCCCGTAGGAAACCATGAGAAAATATACAAATATTTTCGGAATGAAACAGAATTGCGCGAACATGAATATATTTCTAAGTGTCCAAAGGTCTTTCCGGTTGTTGACGGAAAATATTTGATTTCCTACGGGGCATGCTCACTAAAGACATTCTTCAGGAAACGTACACTGCGCTTTCCGCCAACAAAGCGCGCTCCGGACTCACGATTCTCGGCATCGTCATCGGCATCGGATCGGTAGTCGCCATGATTTCCATCGGGCAAGGCGCATCAGGGTCAATTCAGTCGCGCATTCAATCCATCGGTTCGAATTTGATTTTGGTTATGCCGAGCTTCCAAAGAGGCGTAGGTCAGCAGGTAAGCGCCGGCCGCGGTTCGGCAACAACGCTGAAACAGGAAGACGCCGATGCCATACAAAAAGAAATCACGCTCGCCAAAGCGGTGGCTCCCGAAATCTCGCGCCGCTATCAAATTGTAGCCAAGGGCAAAAATACGAACACGCAGGTGGTCGGCACAGTCGCCGCTTATCCCGAAGTAAGAAACGTTCAAATAGATACGGGTTCGTTCATCTCTGACCAAAATGTGCGCAGTTTGTCCAAAGTTGCCGTGCTCGGACCGACGACAAGAGACGACCTTTTTGGCGCGGACTCGAACCCCATCGGCCAAACCATCCGCATCAACAAAGTCGATTTCAAAATTGTCGGCATCGCCAAGTCCAAGGGCGGCACGGGATTCGCCAACCAGGACGACGTGGTTTTCGTGCCCATTTCGGCCGCCCAGAGGTTTCTTGCGGGCGACACCTATGTGACTGCAATCAGCGTTGAGGCCTACGACCCGCAGTCAATGACAACCATTCAACAGCAAATCACAGACCTTCTGCTCCAGCAACACAACATACCCAATCCTCAGCTCGCCGACTTTCAGGTTCTCAATCAGCAGGACATCGTGCAAACCGCCTCCGCGGTGACGAACACCATGACTATTCTTCTTGCTTCCATCGCCGGCATCTCGCTTATCGTCGGCGGTATCGGCATTATGAATATGATGTTGACGACGGTAACGGAGCGCACCCGCGAAATCGGGCTTCGCAAGGCGATCGGAGCGAAAAGAAAAGACATCAGCCTCCAGTTTTTGTATGAAGCAGTGGCGCTGACGTTTCTCGGCGGTCTGATGGGAATTTTTCTCGGTTGGATTGTTTCGCTTTTGGTTTCCCAATTTGCCGGCTTGGCAACGCAAGTAACAATTTTCTCGATTGTGCTGGCTTTCGGCGTTTCCGCGGCGATTGGAATAATTTTCGGATATTACCCTGCGCGAAGAGCTGCCGGTTTAAACCCTATTGAGGCACTGCGTTATGAATGAAAATGTTAAATCCCACTTGCCCCGTAGCATCCCGAGCTTGCGAGGGATTGCTTCGGGGTTGAAGCTTTGCGTTATGAATAAAAAACAAGGTCGAAAAGCAGTCCTTACGAAAATACGAAATTACGAAAAAGTTGAATTGTAACCTTTCGTACTTTCGTAAAATTTAGTAATTTCGTAAGAGAATCAAAATGAAATTGGAAAAAAAATTAGTAGCGCCGCTGGCCGTTGCAATAATAGTCGCCGGCGGACTGGGTTTTTACGGAGGAACGAAATACGGCGGGCAGTCCGGCGCCGATTCGCATCAACCCTCGCAACAGTCCCGCGCGCAAGGGAACCGCTTCGGCGGTCAGCAAGGCGGCGGATTCGTAAGCGGCCAGGTTTTGTCGAAGGACGCGCAAAGCATCACCGTTCAGGGGCGCGACGGCAGCTCGCGCATCGTTTTCTATTCGAGCTCCACTTCCGTCGTCAAACCCGTTTCCGGCTCGATTAACGACGTTTCCGCGGGCGCCGACGTTGTGGTCGGCGGAACGCAGAATTCCGACGGCAGCATCACGGCGCAGTCAATTCAATTGAGACCGGCGAATTCTCCCGCGTCTGCGCAGTGATTTAAAAAACGCCGACAGCAGAGAAACGCCGCTTGAAAGCGGCGACGAGATGATAAAAATCAATCCCGATGTGTTGCAGGATTGAATAAATAAAGTTTGAAAACTCCGGAGTTTTGGAGTATATTTTTTCTGCCTGCCGGCAGGCAGGTTGCTTTTATTAAACATTGCCGGGTCTGCTAAAGGTAGGCATCGTGGCTCTGAACCACGCAATCTAGGTTCGACTCCTAGCCCGGCAGCAAAATGAAAACAGCATATCTTTGTGATATTTTGTGATATGTTGTTTTCATCTCGTGGCTTGGATTCGAACGTGAAAGGGGTTGGGAAAACGGAAGTTTTCCCATAGCGGAAGTCTTGAAACCGCTGGGTTTCAAAAAGCAAAAAGCGAGTTCACCTAGTTGAGCTTTTTGCGCGTGAGATTCCAAGCCCGGCAGCCATTGGGACAAGACATGAGAATTTTTTGTTTTCGTGGGATAATTTATCTAATACCGTCGGGATCGCCAAAGCGTTAGGCGTTTTAATTGATGACTTTCTTAACTTAAAATAACCATGAAATTCCCAAAGGATTTTATCAATAAAATAATTTGCGGCGATGTCCTTGATATGATGAAAAAAATCCCCGATGGGGCGGTAGATTTAGTTATTACTTCGCCGCCCTACAATATCAAGAACTCTACGGGCAATGGCTTAAAAGATGGGCGGGGCGGGAAATGGGCTAATGCCGGATTGCAAAAGGGGTATTCGCATTATGATGATTGTATGCCGCACGAGGAATATATGAAATGGCAGAGAGATTGTCTTTCAGAAATGCTACGAGTCATCCCGGAAAATGGGGCAATTTTCTATAACCACAAATGGCGCGTTCAAGCCGGACTACTTCAAGATCGCCAAGACATCGTAGGTGGCTTTCCGGTTCGCCAAATAATTATTTGGCGCAGGAAAGGCGGTCTCAATTTTAACCCCGGCTATTTTCTTCCAACCTACGAAGTAATTTATATCATTGCTAAACCAAAATTTAAGCTCGCGCCAAAAGCAAACGCGCACGGCGATATTTGGGAATTTACGCAAGAAATGAATAATGACCATCCGGCCGCCTTTCCGGTAAATCTGATTGACCGGATTGTTTCCTCAACAAACGCAAAAGTGGTTTTGGACCCATTTATGGGTTCCGGCACAACGGCTATTTCGGCTATCAATTTCAAACGCGATTACATCGGTATTGATATATCGCCGGAGTACTGCAATATGGCCGAGAGCAGAATTAAAAAGCACCAAGCACAATCTAAACTTTGGTAACTATGGCGAAGAAACCGAAAATTTATACGAAGCTGCAACTTATAGCCAAGCTCAAAAAGATTTCAGAAATGGGCTGGATTCCAAATGCGCGGCGAGGCAATGCGGGCGGCATTGGAAATACACTTGAGGATTTACTGGGTATTAAAGAAAACAATCTGCCGATACCAAACGCCGCCGAATGGGAATTGAAAACGCAGAGAGAAAACACAACCTCACTAACAACACTTTTTCATGTTGAACCCTCGCCGCGCGCCGTCCGGTTTGTGCCGCAAGTTTTACTCCCGCTTTACGGCTGGGCGCATCAAGAAGACGGCAATAAATACCCCAAAGGAGAAATGAGCTTCCGCCAGACAATACACGGCCAATCACGAAGCGATCGCGGTTTTATGGTCGCGATTGACCGGAAAGAGCACAAAATCTTAATTTCATTTGACGCCGGGAGCGTAGATGTTCGCCATAAGAAATGGCTTGACTCCGTCAGAAAGCGCGTAGGGCTTGGCGAACTTAATCCGCAACCCTACTGGGGCTTTGACGATTTGAAACATAAAGCAGGAACAAAGCTTCTCAATACATTTTACGTTCAAGCCGAAGTTAAGACCGAGCGCAAGAAAGAATACTATCACTACATCAAGATAATGATGTTACAAAAATTTAGTTTCGAAGGATTTTTGAAAGCGTTGGAAGAAGGAAAAATCCTTGTGGATTTTGACGCACGCACCGGCCACAATCACGGCACAAAATTCCGAATGCGACAGGATGCGTTGCCAATGTTATACGAAAAAGCGACAGTGATAATTTAACAAGTATGGCGTTATATTTTGACACAAACAATCCACAGAAACTCCTTGATGAGTTCAAAAAAGCGATTAAAGAAGGGAGAATCGCAACATGGTCGTATGATAAGGACGATGACTTCACTCATACCCCCAAGCAATGGAAAAATAAAGCTTGGCTACGACCTAAAATAGAGGACGGAAAACTAGCGTTTTATATTTTGAGGCCAAAAAACACAAACATAACCTCGCTAGTTTACGCGGTTTATCATGGCCGCTTTATTGAATCCATGCTGCTTCATTGCGACAGTTTTTTCTCAAACAGCATAGCCACAGCTTATCCCGCGGGAAGCGATAATGTATCCGGAGAATAAATTTGAATATGCCTCAAACATCTAAACCAAAATTTGTAAATAAGAGCGTGAAATCATTTTATAAAATATCGCTTTCTGCTGAAAAGGAAAACAGTATTTTTTATGATGAATACAACATTCTCACAAAAACTGCCGAATCTGTAAATAGTTTCAACGCCCTCTACAGGGCGGGTAGAAGTGGCGTAAAGGGTGGCCCATCAACGCATGAGCAGCAAGATTTGTACAGAGCTGTGCTTGTTTTTGCGTGTGCCGGTCTCGATGTTTTTGTTAAGCAACTCGTCAAGAATAAACTCCCCCAACTACTCGATGTAGACAAAGACGTACAGGGTAAGTTTAAGGAGTATGTCAAACGAGGGATTAAAAAGGATGAGAAAGAAATTTTGAATACAGTCGCGCTTGCCCTGATAGATCAGACGCCTCGGAACGTGTTTTTGAATGAATATATTAAAAACATGACGGGCGACAGCCTTCAATCCGTTAGTGAACTAAAAAGGGTATCCGAGGCGTCCGGGATAGACACCAAGAAAATTTTTACTGACAAAAAAGCCAATACACTTAAAGATGCTTTTATTGCACGAAACCAGATTATTCATGAGATGGATATAAATATTAGCGACAGCACCTCACGAACTACTGGTTACAGGACACGAAGGCAAAGGAAGGCAACTGTGATGGAAAAGCACACAAAATCCATATTAGGTTTGGCAGAGGAGCTTTTTTCGGCTTACAAAGAGAAGTTCCAGAAATACAAGATTGGGGTTGAGAAAAAACCAAAAATCGCAAAAACTTAACGCCGCAAAAATTTTTCGCCGCCAAAGCGAGGGTACGGCGGGAGGAGAGGGCGAGGAGGAGGAATTCCGCCGCTAATCACAGCCGCCGGCACTTTTTATTTTAATTTCAACTAAATGCCGCAGCCGCCTTGTTGCTGCTGCGGCTGAACCGGCTGTCCGACATCAATGCCGCAACCGCTTCCGCCGCGCTGTTGCGGCTGGCCGACTTGTGCCGAAATTCTCGCAAATCCCTGCGCGCTGGAATAGTCGGCTCCGAGCACTTCTTGCGGATTCACGTTTTTCCAGTCAATTCCCCTGCTTTTCATGTAAGTCGCGATGGTGAGATAGACATCCGGGAACCAATAGGAATTGGCAGCCAAAGCGGCTTTCCACATCTCGCTCTCGCTCGCTCCTTGCGACGCCATAAGTTCCAAAAGCCCGAGCATCGCCATACCGTGATTGCAGTCCGGGAAATGCGTTGAATTGCCGCAACACGGTCTGTAAATGCCCTGCGATATCTTGTCCACGAGCGCCTGCTGTTCGGGCGTCAGCACAAAGAACGTATGACGGCTGTAATGTTCCATCGCGCCTCCCTTGGCGATTGTCCATCCGCCCGTTGCGGCGAAATTTTGAGTAGCTCCGTATCTCGGGTCGGTCATCTCGCCCGATTCGAGTATCGGATTTTTTTCCGCGAGGCCGAGAGCCCAGAACAGATTCAGAAGATAACCGGCGTTATCCTGAGTTATTTTCAGTTTGCCGTCGTTCCGGCCCAAAAGCAGATTTTTGTATTCGTCGGTGAATATGCCTCTTTGTTCGTAGAGCGTTTGGAATTGGCCGGCGTCAATCGCACCCGCGCTCGCGAGTTTCGCCCCGAGATCGCCCCACGTTGCCGGCAAAACAACTCCATCCGACGGAACCACTTTCTCCTCCAACTCCGAACCTCGCGTATTTTGCGAAGAAGACACCGAAGTCGTCTGTCGCCGGGGTGTGTTTTCAAGCCCGGCGGTATATATCCACGCGCCGGCGATTATTATTGCCGAGACAAGAATGCTTGCCGGCAGCAGATAATCTCTTTTAGGTTTGGGCTGTTCGGCCGACGAAGCGTCCTCGAATGATTCGTTTCGCGTTTTTTCTTCCATTGGGTTCATTTCAGTTTTGCGACTTCGGCAACCAATTGATCGTTGCGAATGCCCATTTGCTGGTCATCAAAGGCATATCTGACTATCCCCTGTTTGTCTATCAGCACAAACGTATGTCCGGGCAGCGAGCCGGGGTGCATGGAAGACGGCATTCCGAGCATGTTGAACTTTTTCGAAATCGCCGCTCCTTCGTCGAATACCACCGTCGCTTGAGCCAGCTCCGGCATCTTATCAATCGCTTTTTGCCAATCTTCTTTTGCGTCAACCAGCACCGTCAAAACCACGGTGTCGGATGCTTTGAATCGATCGTCTTTTGCAAAGGCAACCATTTGATTCCAGCATGCCGGATAGCACATCAACCCCTCGCTGAAAAAGAGAATGACGTTTTTGCCGCGCAGATTGTCGGACG
Organism: bacterium; assembly: GCA_027310625.1. Lineage (GTDB taxonomy): Bacteria > Patescibacteriota > Minisyncoccia > UBA6257 > 2-01-FULL-56-20 > JACQKT01. Next base: position 8,625 of record DAIDAM010000019.1, on the reverse strand, counting down.
AATAAACGTTGCCGTTGCGATCGGCGAAAGAGAACGACGGCGTCTGTTTATTCATAATGTTGTCCAAAGACGTAAGCGAAGCGTTTTGACCGGCGTAAGGATGCATCGAATCAACCGCGGTGGTCGGAGTGGAGGTATTCGTTTGATTCCGGCCGCCGAAGTAAAACAACGCGCCTACGATTAGAACCACGGCCACGATTAATGCTGTTGTTTTTGTATTATTTTTCATCCCGTTAGAAGCCAACTTTATACAATCTTGAATTGATTTCGGTTTAGCTTATTGTTTGTTATTTGTTATCCCGTTATAGAATGATTGATGCTTTCTAACGGGATTCATGTTGTTCTTTGTCCTCCGTTTTACTGGAGGAAGATTTTTCTAATCCCGACGCTTCGTCCGCTTCGACTGGAGCGGCGGAGGACGGGACTCCGGCTTCGCGCCGGAACTGATTCACTGCCATTTTTACGATGAAGGCGACTGCTCCGACCAAGAGAATCGCCCAAACGTATTCGGGCACGACCTTTACGAAACTGCTTGCCGAATTCAGAGTTTTGGCGAGGAAGATGTTGATGTTCAGCTGATATTCGGAATGAACGAAAAGCCGGTTTGTCAGAGCAAGGTAAAGAATCAGCGCTCCCATGACGAGGAATACGGCGCCGGAAATCGCTTCGGAAACGGCGATGTTGAATTTTTTGCTTCCGACGGAATACTCAACGCGTCTCTGAAATGTGTTGCTGAGTTTCTGGGTGACGCCGGTTTTATCCATAACGAGAGACAGAAAGAACAACGGAGCAACCATCCCGAAGACATAACTCAAGGTGTAAATTCCGCCCCAGACGACCGAGCCGGGAAGCGCCGCGAGAGCGAGAACGCCGGCCAACACCGGCGCGCAGCAAACGGTAGCGACACCTGAAAACGCTCCGAGAACAAAAACCGAGAAGGCGTTGTGTTTTTTCAACGACGGATTGACACGGAACGGCAACGAAAAATGTTTGCCCGTGAGAAGAATGAGCCCCAACGCGACCAGGAACGCGCCGCCGATTCCGAAAATAGCGTTGTGGTATTGGCTGAAGAACTGACCGAGCGCTGCGGCTCCTAGACCTATCGGCAGGAACACGGCGAGTATCCCCAGGAAGAATACGAAAGTCATCAGGAATACTTTGTATCGTTCCCGAAAGATGGACGCGAAGTACGCCGGCAAAAGCACCGTGATGCAGCACGGCGCGAAGAGCGCTGCCACTCCGGCGATGAATGCCGCTATGATTGATGCGCCTAACAATAATTCCATAATGTTTGTTAATATTTGTTCTTTTTACGGTGAGTTTGTAGAACCGTTAACTAAAACACCCGCCAAGATTATTCGGCGGGTGCATGGGATTTAAGGCAAAATCCCTAAATATCCCTGAACGAATCCCGTTAGAAGTAGCCGTGCCGCGGTCCTCCGGACTCGCGCCCTTGGCGCGAGCGCGACTTCTAACGGGATGAATCAGGAATAATCATGCACCCCTTGCGGTGCATTTGGGTCTCTCATCTCGCGCAAGGCAAGCCAGCGCAGAAGCTGTTGTTTGGGCGAGCGGAAATCGGCGGCTCTCCGATATCCCTGATAGGAAGTTTGGAGCGACGGCGCTTTCAAGAAAAATATTCCCAAAATTGAAAATGCCGAGATAAGCAGAGTCAAAATCTCAAGGGAAATGGTGTCGGCGTTGACCGCCCCTTGAACGATACTTTGCAATCCCGAAATGTGATGAAAGGCCTCGACAAAAGGACTGTTTGAGGGAGCGCAGTTGTTGCCCGGCAACGAGGAAATGGGGCAGGAATATTGTCCGTTGGAGCCGGTCATATTTATTTCCATAACGCCGACCAGCCCGACGGCGAGCAGGCTGCCAACAACTATGATTGTAATGATTCCCAACCGCATGATGATTTTACCCTACCATAGCTTGTTTATATTTTCAATCTGGCCCGCTCCCGCCGGCTTGCCTGCAGAAGCGTTGGAGGCGGGAGTTATAAGCGCAGGCGGGGCTCTACCCGCTTCAGCAACACCGCATTGGTGGCGACTATTATTGACGAAGCGGACATCAAAAGCGCGGAAATTTCCGGACGCAATGACCAGCCGAGTGAATTGTAGAAAACTCCAGCGGCGACAGGAATGGAAAGCACGTTGTAAATCGCGGCCCAGAAAAGATTCTGTTTCATTTTGACGACCGTGGCTTTGCTCAGGCGAATCGCCGCCACGATGTCGTAGGGGTCCGATTTCATAAGGACGATGTTGCCGGTCTCGATGGCGACATCAGTGCCCGCGCCGATGGCGATGCCGATATCCGCCTGCGCCAGCGCCGGCGCGTCGTTGATTCCGTCCCCGACCATGGCCACGAATTTTCCTTCATCCTGAAGTTTTTTAACCCACTTGGCTTTGTCAGCCGGCAGAACGTCGGCGAACACGCGGTCAATGCCGAGTTGTTTTGCAATCGCTTCGGCGGTGCGCTCGTTGTCGCCGGTAATCATGATAATCTCAATGCCGCTTTTTCTGAGTTCCACGACTGCCCGTTTGGAATTTTCCCGAGCCGTGTCGGCAACGGCAATCGCTCCGATAACTTCCTTATCGAGCGCGAGGAGCATCGCCGTTTTTCCTTCGCCTTGCAGCTGTTCCAATTTCTGCCGCGCCTCGTAATTCACCGGCACCTTATACTCCTCCATGAGCCGCTGGTTTCCCAAAAGCACCAAATATCCCCCGCCCCTGGCGGGAGGCTCGCCTCGTGAGAGGCGGCCTTCACCGTCCACTTTGCCCTGCAATCCGAAACCGGGCTCAACTTTGAATTCCGCGACATCCGGCTTGTCTGTTTTCATGGCCTCCGCTTCTTTTTGAATTGCCGTATCGAGCGGATGGGAGGACTTTTTGCCGAGACCCGCGGCAAGACCGACAATGAAACCCTTTACGCCGTGTCCCGCGACCGCCTCGAATTTGGAAACATTCAATAATTCGACTTTATCCTTCGCGGCTTTATCAACGATGGTCTTGGCCAGCGGATGTTCGGAGTGTTTTTCGATGGAGGCGGCGATTTGAAGAATCTCGGCTTGCACATTTTGATTTTTCGTTTCAATGAATCCCGTTAGAAATTCTTTTGAGGCAACGGTAGATTTGCTAGATGAATTGTCTCGGGACGCGGTATTAAGCTGAGAGAGTTTCGATGCTATTTCTAACGGGATGAACGAGATAACATCCGTTACCGCCGGCTCGCCTTTGGTAAGCGTTCCGGTTTTATCCAAAATCATCGCGTTGATTTTGGAGGTCTTTTCAAGCGTCGTCGCGTCTTTAATGAGAATGTTGTGTTTGGCGCCAAGACCGGTGCCGACGGCAACGGCGGTCGGCGTGGCGAGTCCCAACGCGTCCGGACAAGCGATGACCACCGTTGAAACGGCAAAGGTAAGCGCGCCGATAATGCCGATGCCGGCGATAAAGTACCAGCCGAAGAAAGCGGCCAGCCCCGAGCTGATGGCGACAATAACGAGCACGCCTGCCGCTTTGTCGGCGATTCTTTGTCCAGGCGCCTTGGAATTCTGCGCCGTTTCCACCATCTTGATTATTTGCGCGAGCACTGTTTCTCCGCCGACCTTCGTCGCTCTGAATTTGATGGAACCGCGCTGGTTGATAGAACCGCCGACAACTTGCCCGCCGACTTTTTTGTGAACGGGCAGGGATTCGCCGGTTACAAGCGCCTCGTCAATGTACGTTTCTCCCTCGATGACTTCTCCGTCAACGGGAATTTTATTGCCGGGACGAATTACTACAATGTCGCCCTTCACAACTTCGGCGCTGGGAATGGTAATTTCCTTGCCGCCTGCCCCGTAGGAAGCCGCAGGCTTTCCTTCGGGGTCGCGAATCACCGCTGCCTGCGGCGGAACAAGATCGAAAAGCGCCCTCAATGCCTCTGAAGTGCCTCGGCGCGAACGCATTTCCATCCAGTGGCCGAACAAAACGAAGGTAACCAATGCCGCGGCGGCTTCGTAGAAAGTTCGCGAGTCCGGCTGGGCAAACGTCAAGAGTACGCTGAAAAGATACGCGGCTAGAACGCCGGTCGCGACCAGCACGGCCATGTTGAGCTGGCGGGCTTTGAGCGACCAGTAGGTACCGGTAATGAAAATCGAACCGGTCCAAAATACCACCGGAGTGGTGAGAATAAACAAAAGAAGATTAACCGGAATCGGCGACGGAAGCTCCAGCTTGAAATACTCGGTGGTAACCGGCGAGTAAAGGAAAATCGGGATAAGCAAAATAAACGAAATCAAAAATCTCCGGCGCAAATCGGCCTCCATTTGTTTCGCCATTCGCGGGTCGGTCATCGCCGCCTCGTGGTCTTTGTGGCTGACTTTTGAAATATCGTGCGCGGCGTGTTCTTTTGCCGTTTCCTTGCCGCGGCGTTCCGGAATAAGCTCCATGCCGCATCCGGGGCATCGGCCGGGCTCCGACTGGCGCACTTCCGGATGCATCGGACAGGTGTAAATTGTTTTCTCGCTGCCCTCGCCCGCGGTGAGTCCTTCGACTTCGCTCGGGACAGGCGAAGTTAAACCGTGCTCTTTGTGCTTCAGTTTTTCGTCAAGCGCGTATTCATAATGTTTCGCTTCCATGTCGCAGCCACAGGTGACGGTCAACTTCTCCGCGGCGCAACGCAAACATTCTTTGCCGCACGTGCAATTTTGCTTGCGGTCCGATTTTCCATTCATATTGTGATTGTAATTCATAAGTATTTATAAAAAAAGATTATCTCGGCCTTTTTCTTAACTTTGCGATAAACCAAACAAACAGTATTGCTGACGCAGCGACGCCGACGGTGCTCAACTTTATCCCCCAAATCGTTCTCGCCCCCTCAAGATAAAAGAATCCGCTTGTCACCAGTAAAACCGCGGCCAGCACAATTCCCAAAATGCGTAAGTCATTCTGCCGGTCAAGTTCTTTTTTGAACTCCAAGAGCTCCGTGGCGTCGAATTTTACGCTCATATCTCCTTTCTCAAGTTTCTGCAAAAGGATTTGCGTCCGTTCGGGGAGCGTTTTCAAAAATTCCAAGTAGTCGAAGATATCCGTCTTCAGGGTTTTAATCGCCCGCCGCGGGTCCAAATAAAATCTGAGGGCTTTATCGACAAACGGCCGAAGCTCTTTATTGAAATCGAACTCCGGATAAAGTTTAAGCCCCATGCCCTCGGTTGTGATTATCGCTTTGCCGAAGAGCGCGAAGTCGGCGGGAAACGAGACGTTATGTTCCGCGCCTTTGTTTATAACGCGGAAAAATATCCAGGCGATGCTTTTTTGGTTCGGCGAAAAGAAAAATTCGCTCAAAATGCCGGCGACGTCTTTTTGAAAGCCGGCGATATCGCTTTCGTCGGAAGTGATTGCAAGGTGCATAAAATGTTTGAAAAAGTTATCAATATCCTTGTCCACGAAAGCGACGAAGCAGCTCACCAACTCTTTTCGCTGTTCCGCCGTGAGATAACCGACCATGCCGAAATCGTGGAAGCACAGGATGCCGCCTTTCAGGGCGAAGAAGTTGCCCGGATGCGGGTCGGCGTGAAAAAATCCGTCTATGAAAAATTGCTGAAACGAAGCGCCGACGCCGTACAGCGCGAGTTGTCGGGAATTTACTTTGAGTTTTTTAATGCCTTCTAAATCATTGGCTCTCACTCCGTGCACGAATTCCATCGTGAGAATGCGCGGAGTCGTGTAATCCCAATAAATGAGAGGAATTTTTACGTGTTCGTTGTCCTTGAACGCAAAGCGGAAGCGCTCGGCGTTGTTGCCTTCGGCTTTGAAATCAAGTTCGCGAAGCGTCCAGTCGGCAAACTCCTTTACAACGCGGAGGGGTTGATAGGGACGCAATTCCGGCACAAAACGCTCGGCGATGCGCGCCAGGTAAAAAAGAATGTGAATGTCCTGCTCGATGATTTTTCTGATATCGGGTCTCTGCACTTTCACCGCCACTTCGGTGCCGTCTTTCAGGTACGCCCGGTGCACTTGGGCGAGAGACGCCGCGGCAATCGGTTTCTTTTCGATGGACTTGAAAATTTTTTCGGGTTCCTGTTTCAGTTCTTCTTTGATGATGCGGCGGGCGTCTTCGTAGGAGAACGGCGTTACGTCGCTTTGCAATTTTGAGAGTTCATTGGAGATATCTTCGCCTACCAAATCGGCGCGCATGCTCAACACCTGCCCCAATTTGACGAACGTCGGCCCCAATTTTTCCAGAACTTCGCGGAGAACGTCGGCGGAAACAATCTCTTTTCCGGCGCTCATCCGAACGAGACAATTTTTAGGCGAACGAGGAAAGAAAAAACAATGCAGGCGACATGACCACGGCACCAGATATTTCAGGCGGACTTTTTCAACCAAAATTCCGCCGCCGGCCTCGAAAATGACCGCAAGAATTTTCCGCAAGCGCCCGAGATCGCTTATTTTGTTTTTTATGCCGAACAATGACATTGAACCATCATTTCTTCGCGCGACCTGCCTGCCGGTGGGCGCGCTGCGAAAGTTTTCTTTCCAGCGTTTTCAACTCGCTCCTTGTGGGAATATCGAGTTCTTTGAGAACCTTTTTAATCAATTCGCGCGCCTTTTTCTCCGCCTCTTTTCGTTTTGACTGCCCTTCTTTCATAAGGGCGTTGAGAATTTTCTCCAATTCTTTCTTTGACGACTTCTTCCCGGCGGCGGCCTTAAACGCTTTTTGGATTTCTTTTGTCGAAACACTCAACAATCCCAAGCTCGTCAAAAGCATTTTTTCGTAAGTGTTCACGTTCGATTAATTATTTATGCTTGATTCGTTCGACCTTTTCAATTTTCTCAATCAAACCGTCCGACAGCCAGATAATCCGGTCAACATATTGCCTGTCGTCCGGTTCGTGAGTCACCATCACGATTGTTTGTTTCAATTCTTTGTTCAGTTTCCTGAAAAGTTCGAGAACGGTTTTTGCCGACGCGGAATCGAGGTTGGCGGTCGGTTCGTCGGCAAAGAGGACTTTAGGAGAGTTGACAAGAGAACGCGCCACCGCGACTCTCTGCTGTTCGCCGCCGGAAATTTCATTCGGATAATGGTCAAGGCGCTCGCCGAGTCCCACCAAATCCAAAAGTTTTGCCGCGTGCTCCCAGCAATGTTTCGGGTCTTTGCCGTAGGCCAAGGCCGGGACCCAAACGTTTTCTCTCGCCGTCAATTCCGTTATCAGGGCGTACTCTTGAAAAATATAGCCGAGTTTTTCCAATCGGAATTTCGTTTTCTCCGAGTCGTTGAGTCCGCCGACGTCCGCGTCGCCGATTAATATTCTCCCCTCCGTCGGCGTGTCAATAAGGCCGAGTTGATGAAGCAGTGTTGACTTACCCGAGCCGCTCCGGCCCATAATCGCCACAAATTCTCCTTCCTTAATTTCAAATGAAACGCCTCGGAGCGCCGGCGTGGGGACCTTCCCGGGATACGTTTTTTTAAGATTTTCTACTTTGACCATGGTTAAACAGGATACTTATCTAAAAATAATCCGATTACTTTATTAACTTCTTCGACCGCTTCGGGGTGATAACGATAATTATGAACGGAGTTTATTGCATGAATCATTTTGGGTTTTGCTGATTCGTCAAATGCTTTCTTCACGTCTTTTGCCTCAGTCATATCATCTTCAGTTCCGTAGAAAAACAATTTTGGTTTGGGGCAATTCTTCAAACCAGACAATGCGTTATATTGCTTGCCGTCCTCAAAATAATTGAGCGGCAAACGAAACTCTTTTTGGTTTTTCGTTTTCGTGTTGCCCGGCGGCAAATCCCTAAAGCTTATTACTTTTCCATCAATAATCCTTTCTTCTTCCGGATCGCTCGGCGCGCCGTAGTATGAAAAAATTGCTACGAGGTGCGTTACATTAAGATTTTTTGGTCCGGCAAGCATAGCGATGGTTCCGCCCCTGCTGTGTCCGGCAAGCAAGGTCGGTCTCTTTCCAAAATACTCTATCAGTTCATCAACGGCCTTCAGATAATTAGTAGTGGTGTAGAGCGAAATATCGCCGGGACTTTCCCAGATGCCCGGCGGGTCGAACGATAACGCAAAAAATGCTCGGCTAGCCAAGTAATCCGCTAAACTTGTGTTGTGCACATAATCTTTCGTATCTAATCTGCCGGGCAACACAAGAGCAAGTTTGGGCGAATTCTGATCGCCTTTTGCATATATTGCTAACTCAAAGCTTTTTGTCTTAATGATATTCATAATGTATATCAAAATTTATCCCCAAATGGCCGTAAGAATATCTTTTCGGGCGACGATACGCGACGGCAGGTAGCCGGACAAGAAACCGGCTGCCACCAAGCTTGCAATTCCGAAAATGACCCATCCAGCGGTGAAATACAGGCTGATGGCGCCGAATTCAACGTCAATGGGATAACGCAAGAACAGGGGATAAAGAACCGCAAAAGTCAGAATGGAACCGACTATAAGGCTGGCGGCGACGTAGAACAGGGCCTGGAATACGTATGAAGAGATGATAATCACTCTTTTAATGCCGATGGCGCGGAGAATTCCTATTTGCCTGCGCTTGTTAAGTGCATTCACGTAAATAAGAACAAAAATGGTGACTGACGCTACGGCGATGGAGATGACGCTCACTATAAC
>DAIDAM010000006.1 GCA_027310625.1 bacterium | reverse complement strand
CTGGATAAAGCGGAAACGGCGACGAACGAGGCGCTGGACGGCGGAGAAATCAGGGAAATTGATTACAGGCGGATTTACAAATTTTTGGAAGAAATCGCGGAGGAAACAAATCAAATTGAAAACGAAGACATAAGCGTTGACGAGGTAGTCAAGCGTCTTGCGGAGATTAGAGAAAGATTGGAGCTTCCCAAGGCAGCTTTGGATATGAAAAGTAGATTGGGAGAAAAAGGGAAGCATCGCGAGATGCTCCTTAAAAAAATGGAGGAATGGGAACAAAAAAGAAAAGAGGGGCAGGAAAAAGCGCACCAGAAAACAACGTCAAAAATAGATGCCCAGCTCGGCAGGGCGAGAAATTTTTTCAGGAGGAGGAAATAATTTATTCTTTGGTGATTTTCTGCCAGAGCCATACGGCGAGCAGAATCCCCACGACCAGCCAGACAATCCAGGCGAGGAAGAAAATACTTCCGAACCAGCCGCCACCCCATTCCATCATTTGCTCGTATCCTCCGAGATTCATCATAAAATAGATTAAACGATTCGCCCTTTTAATCGTCCCCGCAAACTGCCCGGCGAACGCCGCGCATGTTTTTATTTTAGCACATCAAAAACGGATTCCGTGGAAAAATCAGGAGAACGCCTTTGCGACAAGACCTATCAACAAAATTCCGAGAAAGTTCATAAGGAAAGAAACGGGCACGAAAAGCGACGTTTTCATTTTCGAGAGCCCCATCATCGCGATGCCGAGCTCGTCAGGAAGCGGAGAAGCGATAATGAGCGCGCCGACGAAGGGAACAAGCCGCCTGAAAAGCCGCAGGTGGAAAATGTGCACAAATCTTTCCGCCTTCGCTTCTTTTATCAGCTCGCCGAAATCCTCCGCCAATCTATCCTCCACGAAACGAAAAAGAAGAAAATCGCCGATGAGGGCGCCGACGGCGCCGAGAACCGCCGTCCAAAAAACCGAACCGGACTGCGCAATCTGCCCGAGCGCGACTACCGCCGGCGCCGTGCTGAATGCGGAGGTGAAAAACATTCCCGCGACGAAGCTACCGATGAATTTCATCTCCTGCGTGGACTCGAAAATAAATTGAAGCGCTCCCGTTTTTACAATCAGAACGGCAAAAAGGACGCTGAGAGCGATGAATAAGAAATCTTTCGTCAAATTGCGGCGATGAATTTCCACGGCGGTTCCGTATATTTTAGCGTATGCCGGTGTCGCAATAAACCGTCGTCTCGATAAATTGTCCGGCGGAAACTTTTACGGTTTCCCGCGAGGAACAATAAGGCCGGATATTCGAGGCGGCCGCGGAACGGATGGCGTATTCGCCGGGAGAAATTTGCACGCCGAACTTCCCGTCCGCGTCGGAATCAAATTCGATTATCGCGCGGGATTGGTCGGCGGTGGTCAAAACGAGTTTTGCCGCGTACGGTTTGGGGGCGCACTTCGGGTCGGGCGGAATTCTCTCCACGGGACAAATCGGACCAAGAAGAACTGTTCCTTTGATACCGCTCGCTCCGTTGCCGGAGCCGGCGGATGAAAACGCGACGGTTTGCGCTACGCGGTCAACGAGATTGTCGAGATTGAAATCGGCCCGTTCCCGTTCGCATTCCGATTTTTGCGGCTCGCCGTAGTTTCCGCATTGAACGTAGCGAAGTATAAAGCGCAACGTAACCAACCGATTGTTTTTCATCGCGTTGTACGTGTAGGTCGTATATATACTGCCCGCCGCGCCTTCGCTTTCACTCCCGACGCAATATTTATTGCCGTTTATTTCCCGCAACGGTTCGGCGCAGAAAATCTGCGCGATTTTAATTTCAACCTCCGGCGGCCACTTTTGGACATCAATGTATTTCGTGCCGAGCGTCTCCGGATAACGGAAACTCACGCCAGCGGCATTAGTAAACGACTTCCATTCAGCCGGCACGGAAACATTTTCGGCAACCTTCCCGCCGCGGATATACATTCTGTCTGCCGCAAACGCGACGACAAGAAGAGTGATTACGACGGGCAAAAGTTTTTTCATGGGTACTTCTATTTTTGATGACTCTCCCGGCATTAGCTTTACCACTAAGCTTTACTCTTTGTTTTCCGCGAGTTATTTTCGAACCAGGCGGCGATTGCTTTTATCTCAAGTTTTCCTCTGATTATTTTTAAGGCGAATTTCTCTATTTCTCCCCTCTTTGTTTCAATATTGTAGCCGTTGTCTTCAAGAAACACAGAAGCGACAGTCATGCCAGTCCGCTTGTTTCCGTCAACGAATGGGTGATTCATAATGATGTCTCTTGCATACACGGCAGCTTTTTCAAAGACATTGGGATAAAGTTCTTTCCAGAAAACATTTTGTTTCGGTGCGTTTTCCAGGCTTAAAATGGCGCGCCGGTCACGTATGCCATGGATACCTCCCGTCTCATCAACGAGCATAGAATGAATCTGGAGAATTTCTGTCGCCGATAGGTACTTCACGAGCTTACTTTTTCGCCAGTGCTTCTAAATCGCTGCGGTAACGCTCAATAAAGTTATAGGTGAGCTCGGCAATTCGCCGCTCGCGGCTTGATGTCCCTTTTGAAGGACGAATAGAGACGGAGCGGGTTTTTTTATCAACCTCGACAATAACTCTGTCTCCGGGACGCAAGTTCAGTTCCTCCAAAGATTTTTTGGGAATGGTGACGGCAGCAGACGAACCGACTTTCAAAACTTTTTGAGTCATAGTCAGATTATAATTTCATTATAATTTAGCGTTATAGGTTGTCAAACGATAAATTACCAGTCCCGGCTCTATATACTGAACGCCTGCCCGCCTCTGACGGGAAATCCCCACCTGTTAGATGCTTTAGCGGAGGTGGGACCTTTCTCCGCGAAAATTTTAGCCCGTAGTCCCGCTGGGGGCGGATACTTCGGAGCCCGGACGATAATTCTTAGTGCCGCGCGGAGCGCGGCACTACCGACCGGGAAGCAACATTTCGGGTAAACAGCAAAGGATACACTAATCCCGACGGCAGCCAGATTGGGTTAGAGATAAAAACCTGTCAGTTTGATTTTTGAGAGTAGAGGGTTCAAGAAAAATAATCTCTGCTAGAAATTTGGTAAATTTTTGCGTTAGTTTTGGTGGATACTATATCATTTATAATTTTCTGCACGCTTCTAGAAATTCCACATTTTGCGTCACCCAGAACCGTGAATGTCCATCCTCTGCTTTTGCAGAATTCTATGAGATTACTCTCATCCGGTTGGATTACAACCCATGGGCTGTACCCCATTTGCTCCGAAACGTATGCAGTAAATGCAACCGCGAACTCACTTCCTTCTAAATGGAAACCAGAACCGAGAAAAGAATTATGAACTTTATCTACAGAACTCTCAGCAAATCTAAATCTACAAATATCTTCGTATAGAAAATCTTGTTCAAAATCAACCGAATTTTTAAAAGGATTAAACTCGTTTACACAGCCGCTTCGGGAGTTAACAACACTGCATGATTCAACAAAGTATTCTGCTTTATACTTGCCCGCGACTCGAGAGCTATATCCATATGCAGATACTACGAAAACGCTGCTATCCTCTGCTCCCCACCAAGATGACGAAGGCTGAATTGTTTTTTCTGTGCCGATGATTATTATCCTGTTATTAGTCATGTTATAAACTTTAATAAAAAATTAATTTTTAGCAAATTCATTTCCATCCCTGCCCAATGATTCTGAAAACAACTTGTTCTTGAGGAATTTGAATTGGCCCTTGAGGCGTTTGTTGAACTATATTTGTCTGTTGCTTCCTGTATTCAACAGAAATGTCGTAATAATTTGAAAGTTGCAAACTTTCTATATAAGCAATTCTATAATTTTTCCTGTTTTGAACCGCATTCGGGCCAAGCTCGTTCTCGGGATTCCAAATTTTCCCGAATTCTAATTCTTTATTATATTCCTCATACAAACCAGTCATAGCTTTTACAAGTAAATCTTGTGCTTCAACAATTGTCTTTAGACTTAAGTCTTCTTTCGCCTCTCTCCTACCAATGAAGTATTGATGAGAATATAGTTTCTCTGTGAAAAAATCCACGATTTTGTCAACTTCGTCGTCCTTAAGTGGCGTCTTATGACTCCTCAATAACCGCCTGGCTAAAATCCGAATAAGATTATGGATTCTGTTAACATTACCTAGCGCTAATGGATGAATTTGTGGACTAGACTCAACAAATTTATTGAAAATCTTAGTCAGCTCTCCGTCATTTTTGATTCCGAATTTATTTTTCGCCAAATCGAAATATGCCATCACATCCTCAACAGAAATCGCGATTTTATTTTGAGGATTCTGCGGATCTTGCGGATTAAAAATATTAGCCGTTGATGGATCAATTGGCGAGAGTTCTGACAAATTACTCATTACGACCTCGTCTGCGCCTAAAGCGATCATTGTCGCGGAGCTGTGTGCTTTATATGGCACAAGCACCGAGAACTTATCACAATGTTCACGAATCATAGAAACCAAACGCCATGGAACCATAGTATCTCCACCAGCACTATATAGAAACAAGTCGATATTTTGGACTTTGCCTATAGTTTGAAGTTGCTTACTTACAAGTGGTATAACATCGGTCGCAATTCGAGCATTAAAGGGTCCCTGCCTATCGCTTGTTAGGTACGCAATTACCCGCGACTTCCGCAATGCTTCAATCTGTTGTACAAGTTGTTTCCTATCCATTGAAGTGCTTTCAATTTTATCTTAATCTTTCACAACTTTCAAATTGCCAGTTTAACAAACTGTGCATAACTTTCGGGTTTCTTTCGGGTCGGATGTTATAATGAAGTTATGCTCACAAAAAAACAGAAAGAAATTTTTGACTTCGTAAAGTCGTACTCAAAAAAACGAGGATACTCCCCTTCCATTCCGGAAATATCTAAAGGGCTCAAACGCGCGGTCGGAACTATTCACGAACACCTGCGAAAACTTGAAGAGGGCGGCTTTGTACGATTAAACAAAAATCAGCGCCGCGGGATAGAAATTCTCGATTCGGCGCCAATGGTTAAAATTCCTCTGCTCGGTACAATCGCCGCCGGCTCACCTATAACTTTATTCGACGTACCAAGCGAAACCATAGCGGTCCCTAAAAATAAGATACCGCCATCGTCCGAAATTTATGCGCTCCGCGTCATAGGCAACAGCATGATCGAGGAAAATATAAATGATGGCGATATCGTTTTGGTGCGTCATCAAGAAACAGCTGAAAACGGGCAAAAAGTAGTGGCTTTAATTGACAATTACGAAGCAACTCTGAAAAAATTTTATAAGGAGCGCGGTCAAATTCGTTTACAGCCGGCGAATAAGAATTTCGAACCGATAATTATAAGAAACAATGACAGAAAGATTGAAATAAAAGGAATCGTACTAGACGTTATTAAAAGTGATTATTTCTCAACAACAGACACCATAGAGGCGCCTATAAAAAAATCTCAAGAAAGAAAGAAACCATCCAAGCCGGAATGGATTATAAAGGGGTGCGAGTTTTATTTAGGCGACAATTTACAGATTTTACAACAACTTGAGCGCAAGTATGCAACAATCTATCTTGATCCTCCCTTTAACTCAAACAGAAATTACAAATACGCCGCTGACGATAGTGACCACATTTTTAAAGATACATGGGAAGACGGACAATACGAGCAATGGCTTGACCGCTTAATATACCTTTGCAAAGAAAAACTTAATAAAAACGGCTCCTTGTTCTTCCATATAAGCGCGGAACTCTCTTTTATCCCGCAAAAGGTTTTATCAAAACATTTTAAAAAAGTAGAACCTATATTTTGGAAAAAAGCTCACGGAAAGAACACGGTTAAAAACAAACTCGGCTCTGTGGTTGATATTATCTACAAAGCTAGTGACAATGGTTCAAAATTCAATGTTTTATACGTTCCGCTTGATCAGTACTATTTTGAGAATTCGTACAAAAATAAAGACGAGGTTGGTTTTTATGCCCTAGGCTCTATTAAACACGATAAAACACGGAGGGGTCATTTCTATAAAATAGAGAGAAATGGAATTGTTTATGAAGCTCCCTACGGTTGGAAAATATCAAAAAATCAATTGGAAAAATTAATGAAATTAAATAGAATTCATTTCGCAAAACCAAAGAATGGTGACAATAAAGCCATGCTTTACAAGAAATTATATAAACACGAATGTAAGGGCAAACCTCTCTCAAACCTATGGGATGATATCTCTTATATCACAAGAACTACGAAGGATGAGAGATTATATCCAACCCAAAAACCTTTGGAACTTTTGAAAAGATTAGTACAACTTTCTTCGGGTGAAGGAGATTGGATTTTAGATCCAGTAGCTGGTAGTGGAACTACGGGAGTTGCCGCTTCGCTTCTGAATAGGAAATCTACTTTAATTGATATTAACCCTATGGCAGAAAAGATCAGCCATGGACGTCTAAGAAAGGTTTCTGTCTAGCCATTCAACACCTTTTTTATAGACACGGTTTATATCCCACTGTCCATTAACTTCTTTCTTTTTTGCACGAATTGCCTCAAGGTATTTACTGGAGTCAACAAGGTTAGCTATGCGTTTGAGCAATGCGGCTTTCAATTTCCGTTCAATCGTGGAAACTGAATCTTTCGATTTAATAACATTTTTATACGGATTGCCTACGAGTTTGATAATTTTACTTATTGGTGTTTTCTGATCGATTTGATCGCTTTTCTTACTATTACAACTATCGCAGGGCGGCTGGAAATTTTTTACATCATGTATTCCGCCAGCCCGCAGTGGAATATAGTGGTCAGCGTGCATATTTTTACCGTTACCAAACTTAAGGCACCAACCCATTGTCACAGAACGAGACCAACCCGCACACCTCACTTTCTTCATTTTTCTCATTTTCAACACGGTCTTTGTCCAAGATGACCAATCTCCGTCCGAGAGCCACTCCTGTTCTCGTACAGAACCTCCTCGTGCTGCCTGACAATCAAAACATTCATTATGGAGTCCCTTTTCCATGCTTCTGGAAATGGCAAAATTTTTAGGGTCTAGTTCGCGTTTACATACCGAACATGCCATTGTCGGACCTACGTTTTTGCGATACCAGCTCCTGATTTTGTCATCTGTCATGGGAGCACCGCTCTTTCGAATCCAAGTCTCACGAGCTTTTCCTATTCGAGCATCTCTATAAGCTTTGTAGCAAACTCTGCAGTAAGCTTGGAGACCCCATTTGTCGTTTGATTTTTTTGCAAAATCAAACTCTTCAATAGGAACGGCTGGGTTTAGAAATTTCGGATTTAAAACATTGTGACTTTTATTATCAAATTGAGGATATTTTTTACCGTTATAGAAAGGGCAACGCCTGACTGGACCAAGACGTTTTCTAATCTCTTTATATAATCGCTCCCTTTGAAAATACTGAGTGCGACCTAAATTAGCGCTGACTTTTCTTTTGGGTTTCATGTCTTTTTCAAAAACGGTCTCCATATCCTACTTTTCCCTGTTCGGATTTTCAAAACCACGCCCGGGGCGGGTAGGGCGTTTGATTTTTCCCGATTAATTGGTAAAATTTTTCTATTCCGCAGTAGCTCAACGGTAGAGCGGGTCCCTGTGGAACTAAACGCAGCTTCCCGAAGTAATTCGGGTTGAAACACGAGGTGAAATCGGAGAACCCCGACCGCGCAAGCGGAGGGCAACCCCGAGCCAAGCTCCGGCATAAAAGCGGAGAAGGTGTAGAGACTATCCTGAAAAGGAGTACCGAGCACACAAAAATTTTTGTGCCACGGGAAGCGCCTCGCCCCTGCAGAGGGTGATGATATAGTCCATCCCCAAAGGAAACTCTGGGACAAATGTAAGGACAAGGTTGCAGGTTCGAGTCCTGCCTGCGGAGCCAGTGTGCACGAACAGAAGCGAGAGCTTCTGTTTTTGCTTTATTTATCGGCATTTTTGTCGGTTCTAACCTTAAGTATTTCTGCTCAAGGGCAGGATAGCTATTTTCTATCTCCGCAAACCACTCATTCGGTTCAATAAAGAGCTTTAGGTCTTTAATTATCGGCACTTTTCCAAGAGCCAGCAAAATCTCCTTCTTCAGTTCTAACCCTGCTTTGCCCATTTTGTTAGCTCGCAGGAAAGCGGCTCGTGCATAAGTAGCAAATGCAAAAGTTTTTTCGGTAAGCTCCAGCCACTTCTCGGCTCGTGTCTCCGTCTCCCGCAGATTTTCTTTCATTTGGGCGATTTTGCTTTGGAGTATATTTTTTTCTTTGATAAAGGTTTCATCATCAATGAGTTGGCGGTATCTCATTTTTGTAAGCTCATCCAGCTCTTTTTGAGTTTCCACCAGATTTTTATGCCGCATTTCATAAACTTTTGTCCTATCCTCAATTTCGGTATCGTTCTTTTTATTCAAACCTTCCAATGCCCACTGCAAGAACTCTGGCAGGATGGTGTATTTTTCAATTTCTTTTTCAATCATCACTTCCAAATCGTCCACTGGGATATTTTTTCGCTGGTTGCACTTAATCTTGGTGGTTTTTCTCGTGCAGTGATAATAAGTGTGATTTCGTATCTCGCCAGATTTGAGGAGCTTCTGCTTTGTCTCGGCGGTGTAAAGGCAGTTGCATACGCCACATCGCATTGAGCCAGTAAAAGCAAACTCGTGGTGTTTTGGTCTTGGCTTACCCTTTCTACCAAGAAGCATTTGCACTCGGTCATACTCCTCAAGCGTAATCATTCGCTCGTGTTGCCCCTCATACTGAACTCCTGCATTTTCTATAATTCCTGCGTAAAACAAGCTGGTAAAAATCTTGTAAATACCGCTTCGTGATAATTCGTTGCCGCCCATCCTCTTAAACTTTCTTGTCTTAAAGCCCCATTCTTTATTCGCCATATCCAAAATCTTTGGCGGGGTATAGTTGCCAGTAAGCATTAAATCCCACATCTTGCGGACAAGATTAAAACGCTCTGGGTCTTTGATGATGATTTTATTTTCTTTGTCGTTGAGATAGCCGAGCGGTGCTACTCCTGTTTGCCAGCCCTTCTCCAGCTTTGAAAGCATACCCCTCTTGGTGTTTTTGCTTAAATCTAAAATGTATTGATTGGCAACGCCGCTTTCAACGCTGAATAAAAGCACATTGTCCTCTGGGAGATATTGGCGGTCTATCGTCTGGATTGATTTGAGCACTCCTCGCTGTAAAAGCCAGCTTAACTTACCGCTATCAATCGGATTACGGGAGAGGCGATTTATCTGCCAGCACAAAATCCCGCCCGCTTCGCCGTTTTCAATTCGTTGTATCATCTCGTCAAAGATGGGGCGATTGTTTGGCTTCTTTGCCGACTTCGCTTCGGTATAGATTTTTTTAATATCCAAACTTAAATCTGCCGCAAGTTTTTTCAGCCGATTTGTTTGGTCGTCAATAGATTGCACCTGTCTATCTTCGCTCTCGGACGACTTTCTGGCATAGATAAAGTATTTAATTTTGTTTTGCTCTTGCTTCATAAAAACTTAAAGGGACGGCTATGGTTGCCCAATTCCGCTTTCCCGAAGGATTGCTTTATTGGCATAGCCGCCCCTTTAGGGCAACAAAGCAATAAAAAACTTCGGGATTGTGGGCAACTGGGCAACACTTGTATCATATCACTTTTTCTTAAAGTCAGCAAAGCGGGCAAATCGTTTATCCAGCCCTGCCGCCATCAGCATAAAACTCTGGTTAAACTTCTCATTTAATCGTATGAGCCGTCTGTATTTTCTGGTTGGCTTGCCATTGTAATAATACCGCTTAACCTCTTGCTCCGCCCGTTCAATGTCTGGCAAACAAACAGAACTGCCCCTATATTTTCCGCCTCGCATTTGGGCGGCATAAGCAATCTCTCCACAATGCCTGCAACCGAACCACTTGCCTATGCTGAAAAGCACGCCAACTCGCCTGCCGCAGTATCGTCCATTTTTGGAGAGCGGACAAATAAACCAGTAACGCTTGCCGCCATAATTGCAGGGGGTGGTAGTCAGTTCAACTCTGAAATCCATACTTTCTTTTTCATCTGTTCCTCTGTTCGTGTGCGTATATTGCAACTTGATGTAATCGCCCTCGTCTCCGCCTATATTCACATTGAAGCCGATACTGCTTTCATTGCCGCTCATTCCGTAAGTCCATTTAATCCCGCCGTATCGCCAGCCGCCCTCAAGATAGCCGTGCTTTTTCAGAAAGCGGACGCTCAATCTATTACTCCATTCTGCCTCTTGTTTTGCCATACTTTTTTCTCAAAAATCCGCCGAAATCATTAAGGATTGTTGGGTTTATTTTTTGAGTTTAGACACAATTTTTATCGGTAAATAAAGGACTTTTTCGTTTTAATTCCAGTTTTGATTAAATCCGATATTTTCCGATAATTTTGCGAAACGAACCCATTTTTAATCTTGGCGTAAATTGGTAATTTATTTGACCAAATCTCATTGCCGTTGCGTTCTTAATCCTTTGACACATCTACATCAACCGCTATCGGTGCGGGCGGTTTTTCTCCCATTCGTGCGGCTTGGATACGCTGTAATTCGTGCAGGGCTTTGTAAATACCCCGTTCAATGCTCGCTTCATAGCGGGTGAGCTTGCCATAGGTGTCAGCATTGGCGAAATCGTGGCTTACTGCTCCGCCGAGCGTCTTTTTGCTGTCGCTCAAAGCGAAAAGTGTATCGTTTATGTCGTCATCCATCATTTCCCGCTCAATCTGCATTACCCGCCTCAACCGCCACACATTTGCGGTTATCCTATCCACCAGCACCAGCTCAAGCTCCGTTTGCGGCTCTAACTCCGCCCGTAGCTTCTTGCCGACCTCAACAAGCATTTTCTCGTCCTCGCCCTCAAGCAAAACCTCTTTGCTCAACAGCCCGTGCTTTAGGGCGTTGTATTTGCTTACCGCTTTGCCTTCCTCGGTCTTTACGCCGCCGAGCTTTGCGTTTTGGCGATTTGCCTCAAGTTGTTTTTGTGATACTTCGCTCATAGTTTTGTTATTGCCTGTTATTTGCCTGTTTATCAGGCATACGACCTCTTTTTTATGGCGTCAGAAAACTCCTAAATCTGGAGTTACCCCACCGCTCATTTCACTATTGTTTTCCTCATCGGTTTTTACCCCACCCCCGCTCTCACCATTTCTCTGTTCGGGAGATTTAGTGGATAGTGCGGTAGGGTAAATGAGCATTTTGCGTTTATCGCTGGGGTCTGCTTCCTGCACGATAAGCCCTGCGGTCTCAAGCATTGGCAAAATCTGCTGGCGGAGCTGGTTCGTGTCCAACATCCTGCCATACACTTCAAAATGCTTTTGTAGCACTTCTTGGCGTGATAATCCGAGCTTACCTGTTATTTCCTCAAAGCCCTCGCTTCTTTTGCCGTTCTTTTCGTCCCACGCCTTCAAAATGACTTCTTGGTAGAGGTTGTAGATATACGGCGGCAGGTTCAGCTCTTGGCTTACAGAGA
The DNA here is from genome assembly GCA_027310625.1 of bacterium. Taxonomy (GTDB): domain Bacteria; phylum Patescibacteriota; class Minisyncoccia; order UBA6257; family 2-01-FULL-56-20; genus JACQKT01. The sequence goes on along the minus strand of DAIDAM010000006.1, from coordinate 35,575 downwards.
TGGTGTCCCAAATCTTAAACGCTTGCTCAATATCATCCTCATTAGCGGCAATCGTTGTGCCGTTCTTTTCTCGCCACCAAAGATTGATGAGGGCAAAAGATTTGATGAGCGAGGTAAGGCGTTTTATGTCTCGCTGGTGTCGTGGCTTGAGCACCTTATTCTCGGTCAAAAATCGGTCTATGACTTTCTGGTGGTTCGCAATCTTTATCTCTCGGATACCTTCCAGTTTTATCGCCCGTATCCGTTCTTTAAGGAGTTTCCTTTCGGGGTTTTCATCAAGCCACCCCTTATAGCTCTCGGCGTCTGCCTCTTTTTTAATACTTTCCAAAATACCCTGTCTGATTTTTTCGTGATTGACCTCTGGACTTAAAAGCAAAAAGCGTGTTGCTTCCTGTTCGTCAATCCGCAAACCTGCCGTGCAGAAAATAACGGCGGGGTATCCCTTGAGCAAAACATTTTTGGTTTTTAATCCGAACTTCTGGCTTTTATCAGTTATCTTTACGCTTATCTCTTTTTTGTCGTGGGATAGCAGTGGTCTCAACCTTTCCAAAAGTTGAGTATGTGGTTGGTCAAGAAAAATCAAAATCTTTCGGGACAAATCCACCACATATCCTTTCATCTCTTTATTCCACTCGCCGACATCGTGAAAAAATGCGGTAGGGCTACAATAAGCCAGTTCCAACACATCTTCCTCTGGGAGCAAGCGGGCAATCTCGGTTGGGATATAACTTTTGCCAGTGGAGCTTGGGGCGTTATAGCTGATGTTAAATTGTGCGTTTTCGGTATAAGCGGATAACTCGCATAAGAAGGTTACGATTTTATTTTCCTCATCTTGTTTTATTGTCAGCCCCAGTATTTCAACTAAATCCTGCGAGGAGAGTGGCCTGAACTGCGAGGTGTCAATTTTTTCTGGATATGCTTTTGCGTATTTACCAAATAAATCATCGGGGTTGCCGTTAAGTTTTATGAGGTAATCAGTTATGTCGCCGCCTTCGCCAACCTCTTTTGGCAACGAAACAATGTAGGTCTCATTTCCAGCAATTTCCACCATTTTTGCCACCTTCTCTGCTCCTTTTCTGCCAGCTTCGTCATTGTCGTAGCAGATATAGATTTTCCTACCTTTTCCTACCTTTTCGCTCCATTCCTGTTTGAAGGTCATCGCCCCGTGCGTTGAAGTGATGGCGTCAATGTCTTTTGAGAGCAGAGCTAACCTGTCCAGCTCGCCCTCGCAGATAAAGAGCTGATTGTTAGTTTTTGTTAGCGTGTCCCACCCGTAAATCTGGGCTTCAACGCCTTTTGGATAAGTTATTTTTTCATCGCCAGCGTTCGGGTCTTGGCGTAATTTGAAAAACCGAAAAGCCCCATAGATGTCAGGTATGGGTATAGTTATCCAATTCTTGCCGTAGAACTTGCCCCAGCCGAGCTTGTGAGCGTCTATAACGGCGTCAAAAACGCCTCTGGCGTTCAAATACTGGCGAATGTTGGGTGGAAGGGCTAAATGGCAGGTTTCTACCAATTCAGCGTCAAACTTCGTGGATTTTCGTGGATTTGCGGCAGGTGTTTTTGGGTTAAGGGCAATCTCGTTTATGCTGTCTCCAAAATGCTTGGCGAGCGTTACAATGTTGCCTTTCTCGCCGCACTTTTTGCACTCGTATTGTCCCGTCTCGGCGTCAAAATATAAGTGAGCTTCGCCGCTTCTGCTGTCTTTATCACAGCCGTTGAAAACGCAATGCGTTATGATTTCTTTTCCGCTCTCACGAAAGGCAATGCCCTTGCGGGTGAGATATTCTTTTGGAGAAATTGTTTGTAAGTCCATACTCATTTTTATTTGTTAGGTTTTATTGGGTTTGTAAATCGCCAGTTTGTCGGCGGCGTTCCTGCAACTGCTGGTATTCCGCCTCGGTCATCGGTTGGTAAATCAACTCAACGAGCCGCATAAGTTTTATACCTTTCTCATACGCTTCCTCTCGGCTGATTTCCTTGCCGAAGCGACTTTTATAAAGCGTTTGGAATTTTGTAATTTGTTCATCGTCCAGAACCATAGTTAAAACTTGTCTTGGTAGAGCTTGTCCTTGAGCATTTTTATTGCCGTAACAAGTTTGCGAGCGTCCACCATTGCTTCGGGGGCGTCCTCTTTCCCGAAGTTATAGTTATCCAAAAACATCTCTCGTTCTGCCGTATCACGAAAGACAAATTGTGCCCGTTTGGGGTCAGTTATTTTATCTACATTCACCAGCTCCAGCCCTTTTGCGAATAAGAAGGCCGCCGCATAAAAACTGCTTATGCGGAAGTATCTATCGTCTTGTTTGGTTGTCTTTGTTTTAGCCATAAGAAAAATGCCCAGCTCTGCGGCTGGGCGTTAATGAAAATAGGGCTATCAATAACGCCCCACGACCTTAATCGCAGAGTGATATTGATAGCCCTTTTTATTGCTATCGGGGGTAGCCCATAGCTACCTGTAAATTTTTAACCTCTACTACAATAGACGACAAATGTTAGTATTCGGCGGCGTATTCTCGCTCCATTATCTCATCAAGCGAAAGATGGTAACTGTCAATTTGCCTCTTTTGTCGGTTTGCGAACTTAACCAAATCAAGAATGGTATTTCGCATTACCTTTACCGCAAAAGTCCGCTCGCTGGCGTTATTGCGACCCTGAAACTTGTCCAGCTTTTGCCAGAGGGCAATATCAAGTTCTTGAGCGACATCCTGCCACTCCATATTCGGAATACGGGATGTTTTGGCCTTTCCAAGAATGTCATCTTGGTATTTGGAATTGTATAAACTCATACTCATATTGATTACTTATTTCCAGCAACCAATACGAGTGGGTTAGTAAACAAAACGGGCTACTAACGGACACCCAGTATGGCACTGGATATACATTAGTAGCCCTTTTTATCGCTACTTGGGTCAGCCCGTAGCTGACTTGTATCTTTATTTTAGGCGAGCTGAACCGACCCGTCAAGCCGTTGAAAGCTCAATCAGCTCTCTCTACTACAATAGACGACAAACCCATTAGGGCAACCAGCCCCAATCAATAAACCGCTCATTCGTTGCTCCGCATTCAGGATTTGGGCATTTGGCTTTCATTGTTGCTCGGCCATAAGCTACCTCAATTTTTACGGGGACATTGTTAAGCGTCTTCGCACTTAACATATTCCCATAGGCGAATTTGTATAGCAGTTTGTCGCACCTTTCACATCGCCACTCGGCCTGATTGTTGTTTTTCCACCACTCATCATCGGCGGTAAGAGAATTATGGTTTATGTTAGCAAAACAATCATCGCAAATAACCGAGAGGGCAACCTGCCACATATTGCGAGAGGTGTTTTCAATGTGCAATCTTACAGGTTTTGCTCGGCAAACTTTGCAAAATGTAAGGTCTGCAAACCACGAAACGGTCTGGCCAAATTCTTTTGATTTTTCTTTCCATCCTTTAGCTACTGCCTCAATCTTTTTCCGTTCTGTATTTGCCAGTTGGACTTGTTGAGCGTGGTCAAGCCCTTCAAATTTTCCTTCCCGTGCAAGTTTCATCCATAGATTATTGCTATTTATCTCCTGCCAAGCGGTGTTTTCTTTCTCGCTGAATTGCTGGCTTATGCTCCAGAAAATTTGCCGTAACTCTCGCTTTAAGTCGCCCAGCCGACTTTCTATCGCACGAGGGATTTCGTGTTCTACTTTTGCGTCTTTTATTTGAGCCAGAGTGTTATTAACATACCACTTTGTCTTTTCATCCAAATCCTCAAGTTTTATTTTTTCTTCTTCGTGATACCACCTAACATTGCCTGCATAGGTTCTATCGCCGTATCGCTTTTCGTATTCGTTCAGCTCTTTCTCAACATCGGCCATTTTCTTTGCAGCCTCATCGTTTACGAACGATTTATTATCCTTTTTTCGCTTCCATTTTTTGAATTGTTCAATCGCATATTTCAACGCCTTAATATCTTCTCCGTGCAAGTATTCAGTTTTTGGAGCATAAAACGGAGCGCCAAAATCTTTATGCAAAAACTCAAAAATCGGCTCGGACTTTTCTTTTGCAACAACTTCCCATACTTCAGTTAGCAAATCATACAAGCGATAAATTTCTTGAGCCAGCGAAGCGTCTCCTTTGAGCAAATCTTTTTTCCATTCGGGATGTCTTTTGATGTAGTAATACCAGTGAGCAAGTGGGTCTGTCATTTCAGCAATTTGCCCGACATTTCGGCGGAGTATAATCAATTTTTTTTCATCTAAATCATAAGTTTTTAATAACTTCTTTCCACCAATTTTTAATGGCTCAAAATTGTATTCCAGAATTGAAGCGTTGCTCCAATACCTCTGCTTTTCTTCTGCCCCATAATGCCGAGGTATCGGCTCTAAACTATGTAGAAGTTCTAAAAAACTATGTAAGTTCTTTGAAACCTCAAGAACACTTGACCACTCATCGCTAAATGCCTTTCCTAAACTTTCTGAATTAACCCAAGATTTGCCCCACGCTACCATTCTCAACTTTTTTGGCTCTCCAGCACCATACATCCATCCAATAGCTTTTTCGCCACCCCAAAGGTATCCATTCTCGGTTAATACATTATCTTTTAGTTCAGTAAGTAGATAGATTTGGTGAGGACTATAGTAATTTACTACCCCATCCTTTATCGTGCCATCAGTTTGCCTTACCTGCCCATTTTCTTGAAAGAGAGGTTTTATTAAATTGTCTTTTTCTGCCGCTCGCAAAAATGGTTCGTTTATCTCCATTCGGCCACCAACATAGCTGTTAGCGGGGTCTTCATTACAAAAGCGAAGGAAGCCCCATTCTTGTAGGAGCTGGTCTTTCTTGATTTCTCGTTTTTCATTCTTTTTACTCATACTCATTTGCAGATTAAAAATATCTGCGATATACTTATGTTATCAAATGTGAGGTAGAAAATCAATGATTAAAAAGCGAAAAAATAAACAAATTCCAGAATTGCTTACGCTCAAAGAAGCGTGTGAGATTTTGAAGTGCCACCCAAACACTTTACGGCAATGGGATAAAAAAGGAATTTTGTCTGCTATTCGTATCGGCGTCAAAAGAGTAATGCGTTATCGGAAGGAAGATATTTTGAAGTTATTAAATCAAAAGAAAAGATGACATAAAATTTTTACAATTTAGTAATTGCCCAACACTTATTTTAAGTAGTGGCAATCAAATTCCCAACCACGATAGTAAGCTCCTCATTGAGCACTCGTGGTTGGGTCAGTAGTAGGAATACTGCTGGGTGGCCGCAAGGTCATCGCTCGTGGGGAGCTTTCTGTTTCCACGAGCACAAAATCCCAACCACATTATGAGCAGAAAATTAGAATTACAATCCGTAGCGAAAGCTAAAAGTTATCGTTTTGATATTGAAAAAGCCAAAGGCAGACCAATGCTCCAATGGGTTGGCAAAAGACCTTTGGACAAAGTGGAATACTATCCAGCCCAAGAGAAAGAGGTCTATGGCGACAAAAACTCAAAAGATTTCAATAAACTTTTCTGGGGCGACAATCTCCAAGTTTTAGCCCATCTCCTCAAAGAATACCGAGGCAAGATTGATTTGATTTACATTGACCCACCTTTTGCCAGCGAAGCCGAGTATGTAAGAAAAGTAAAACTACGGGGCGAAAAAGTTGAGGGTGAACCACAAGGTTTGCTGGAAGAAAAACAATATACAGATATTTGGAGACGAGACGAGTATTTGCAGTTTATGTATGAGCGTCTCCTGCTTATGCGAGAACTGCTTGCGGATAGCGGAAGCATTTATGTTCATCTTGACCCTCAAAAAGTTCATTATCTGAAAACGATAATGGATGAAGTTTTTGGCGAGGAAAACTTTTTACGAGAAATCATCTGGCGGATAGGGTGGGTTTCTGGATATAAGACGGCAACGGAGAACTGGATAAGAAACCACGACAACATTCTTTACTATGCCAAAAACAAAAATCACTTCGTTTTCAACAAGGAATACATATCCTATCCGAAAGATTACGCCAGACGAGACGGGGCGAAGCCAGAAGGAGAAGGATATGCGATTGAGGATACTTGGAACTGCAACGAGCTGGATAAAATGGATAGCATACAAATTATGAGTTTTAGTGGCGAAAAGAAAGATTATCCAACTCAAAAAAATGAAAACCTGCTAACACGAATTATCAAAGCGTCATCAAACGAAGGTGATTTGGTTGCCGATTTCTTTGTTGGTGCAGGCACAACTCCAGCAGTTGCTCAAAAACTCGGCAGACACTGGATTGCTTGCGACATTAACTTAAGTGCAGTTCAAATCTCTACCAAACGGCTTAATCAAATCATTGAAGCCCAAGTTTCTGGTAAAAAAGATACTTCTGCGTGGTTTCTGTCCGAAAAAGAAATGAAAGAGGCAAAAAGCAAAATGTCTTTCGGTTTCAAAATCTACAATGTGAACGATTACGACATTTTCAAAAACGAACTTGAGGCAAAAGAAATCGTGATGGAGATGTATGGTGTAGAGCCGATAAAGCGGAGCTATTTTGATGGCGTTTTGGACAACAATTTTGTGAAAGTAATGCCGATAAACCGAGTGCTCAACAAAATGGATATACGGCAAGTGCTCAAGAGCATTGAGGATAAAATTGATACCTTCTCGGTAAAGAAAAAATCAAAGACGGGTGAGCCAGTGTATGAGGAAGGCGTTTTGATTATCGCTTCTGGCGTTGAGCTGGATGTTGCCGATTTTCTGAAAAAGGAAAACAAGTCGGGGGTTAAGGTTGAAATCAGAGACATTTTGACCGACAAGAAAAATCTTATTTTCAAGAAAAAGCCCGAAGCCAAGATTGAAGTAAGAGCTAAAGATAAAAAGCTATCGGTTGAACTGAAAGAGTTTTACTCGCCGATTTTGATGAGAAAGCTGGAAGTTGAAAACGGCAAAGTGCTCAAAAAAGAACACCAAGCCAAAGTGATGGACTTTAAGCAAATCATAGACAGCGTGGCGGTTGATGTTGACTACAACGGCAACCTTTTCAACGCCGAGATTATGGATTTGCCGACAAAGAAAGAACTCATCAAAGCAAAGTATAGCTGGGAGTATCCGAAAAAGGGCGAATACAAGGTTGCGGTGAAAATCGTTGATGTGCTTGGCGAGGAATACTTTGAGACATTTAAGGTTGCGGCATAGCGTATGGAAAATCCTTTTTTACAACACATCCAGCAGAAAGTCGCCGATTGGCGAAGCGATAACTATAAGGGCGTTGAGCGGGAGACGCAAAACATTTTGACCCACATTAAGCGAGTGGGCTTTTTGCATAAGCCGCAGGTTGAGGCGTTAGAAACCTATATCTATCTCAAAGAAATTGTCGGCAATAAATCCTCGCTGGAAGTTTTTAAGTCCCTTTTTGACAACGAAAAGGATATGCTCTTGGGGCTTGGCGTCCCACGAGACGAAGCGTTTGATTTGCTCGGCAACAAAGAAAAGATTGAGGAGCTGATGGCGGACAGGTTCGGCGTCTCGGATTATCCAAATCAAGTGTATGCCCTTACGATGGGAGCGGGCAAAACGATTTTAATGGCAGTGATGGCAACTTACGATTTCGTGTTGTCTTTTTATCATCCAGACGACAAACGCTTCGCCAAAAACGCTTTAGTATTCGCTCCCGACACCACCATAATTGAGAGCTTGAAAGAGGTTAAAACTTTTGATTACACACGGGTTGTCCCGAAAGAATATCAGAACATTTTGCTCAATGTTAAGTATCACTATCTGGAAAGTCCAGAAACACCACTCTCGCCGATTGGCAACTACAATATCATCATTTCTAACTCGCAGAAAATCATTTTGAAAACGAGGCGAACCGAAAACGGGACAAAACGGCTTTTCGGCGATTGGGGCGAGCTGGAGAAAAAAGAAATTGAAAACCGCCGCCTCGCCGCAATCCGTGGGCTTTCAAATCTCGTTGTGTTCGTTGATGAAGCCCATCACTCTTACGGCAAAACGCTTGAGGGCACTTTGAAAAAGACGAGGCAAACCATCAACTATCTGCACGGCAACACTCCGCTTGTGGGCGTCATAAACCTTACGGGGACGCCGTATGTGGCAAACAAAATGATTGCCGATGTCGTTTATCACTTCGGATTGAAGCAAGGCATAGAAAAAGGCATTTTGAAGCAGGTAAGATTTTTTGAATACTCACAGGTAAGAAGTGGCAAGTTTATCCAAGATGTCGTGGAGAAGTTCTGGGACGAATACGGCGAAAATAGGGTTGAAAGCCGATTGCCGAAAATTGCTTTTTATGCGGCGAACATTGATGACCTGCGAAAAGAGTTAAGACCAAAACTTGAGAAGGTTTTGGCGGAGCAGGATATTTCTTTGGATAAGGTGCTGGAATATCACACCGAGGCGGAAGAAAACAAAGAGGAGTTTTTGAATTGTGATACCGCCGATAGCAAAAAGCAGTTTATCTTGCTTGTTGGCAAAGGCACGGAAGGGTGGAATTGCCGCTCGCTTGTTGCCTGTGCCCTTTACCGAAAGCCCAAGAGTGCAATTTTCGTGCTTCAATCGTCCACCCGTTGTTTGCGGAGCATTGGCGATAACACAACGCTCGGCTCAATTTTCTTGTCAGAGGAGAACTACCGCATATTGGATAAGGAATTGAAAAACAACTTTGCTACCACGATTGAGGAGCTGTCAGCACAAGAAACAAAGAGCTTTGAGCATACGCTTAAAATTGAGAAAAAGAAAAAGCTCAAAGTTACGAAGTTGCTCAAAGAAATACTGGCTATTCAAAATCAGGATTTGGATAACATCAAAATTGATGTAAAAACCTTCAAAGTTGATGATTACAAATCGCTCGTGGGCGAAGGCGGGATATTTTTGACCGAGGGGCAAGCGGGATACCGCAGAGCACAAGCGACACGGGAGCTTAAAGAAAACGGCAATCTTACTTTTTATGAAATTGTTGAGCTTATCAATCGCTACACTCACTTATCCTGTTTGGATGTTGAGGAAGTTTTGGAGAAAAATGGCTTGTCCCGCAAAGAACTGGTAAAAAAGGTAAATGAAAATATGGCACTCGTGCCGTTTATTATCAGTGGCATTTTGGCAAACGCTTATCAGTATCAAGAAAAGACCGAGGCGGTTGAGGAAGAAATTGAGCTGGCAAAGATGTATCCCTTCAAGATAAGCATTGAGCAGGGCAAAAACATCCTCGTTGTCTCACGGGAGCAGATGGAGAAAGCCCACGGCAAAAGCCGCATTGGTTTTCACATCAACCCATACAACTTTGACAGCACGGACGAAAAAGACCTGTTTAAGTATTTGCGGGATGTGCTGGATAAAGACGAGGCGATTGTTGATGTTTATTTTACAGGCGGAGCTACTGACCCCACCCATAACGATTTTTATTTTGAGTATTACAGCCCAGAAAACAAACGGATTGCCCGCTACTTCCCAGATTTTCTGGTAGAAACGACAAAGGGCAGATTTTTAGTGGTTGAGGTAAAAGCCAACAAAGAAAAAGCGGCTTACGAAAAAAACAAGCAGGAATACAAAGGCAAAATTGAAAACCTGTTTAATGAAGTGTTTGCCAAAGAAATCGGTTTTAAGGAGTTCCAGCAGGCAAACAAAAACTTTGAATACCGCATTATCTTTGACGCCTCGCTCCAAAAACGCCAGCAGGAGCTATACGAGACAATCCGAGGCGTTGAGAAATAGTGAGTAGTGCGGTAGGGTAAGTTTAGGAGTTAGCGAAATTTCTCAAATCGGGTATGTAGATATACTCATTTTGTTGCTCAATTATCGTTCTAACATTGTCCACAATTCGGAGCAAATTGTAAAAAAACATCAGGCGGAGCAATGCTCCGCCTGCGCTTTGTTCTTTTCAGCCGAGAGGCCGTACGGCTTGGTCACCTGCGATTGAAATTGAAAGGATACACCTTCGCCGTCGGCTAGTCGGTTTTCTCCAGCTGAGGGAAGTTCGGACTGCTGACAGACGATCCCATCAGAATTTCTTCTTCTTCGCCTCCGGGCTTCAGATACGGCTTCACCCCGCTCCCGTTGATGAACCAGTGGTAGAACCCCGCCATCACGCAGAACCCGCTCGCCGCGGCGACGAATGCCGCGAGAACGACGAAACCCACCATCTCACGCTCGCCGTATTTGAAGACAAAGACGGGCATCAGCGCCCCGACGAAGAGAATCGCCGCCATCAGGAACCAAAAATAGTGTTTTCTCATCCGCACCCCTGTATGTAAATGCAAATCTGCTGCAAAGTAAAAATGCTATATTTTCCCCGTCGTGTCAAACACAAACGGCAAAATCGCTCACTATGAAATAATAATTGTGACTTAATGATAGTCATCAGTCATCAGGAATCAGAAAATAGAAGTCAGAGACCAAAGACAGAGTAACGGGTGAGAAAGAGATTGAAAACGAAGCAACGAAGAAATCGGGAAGTAAAAAAATCCGCCGGCAGTCGGCGGTTCGCAGTTGGCTGTTAGCTGTCAGCAATTAGAGGCAACGCGAGAATCCGCAACTCCTGCACGATAAACATCCTTCGCTGACGATGAGATTCGCGCCGCAGTCGGGACAGCCGGGCATCAGTCCGTAGTCGGCAAGAGATTTTTTCTGAACGCTGCCTTCCGCAGAAAAAGTGCTGACAGCCACAGGTTCTTTTTCATTTTCATTTACAGAAACTTTTTCATTACTCCCTTGCTCCGTCAAAAGCGGATTGTGGTAGCCGTTCGCGCGGACATGCTCCTCAAGAATCTGACCGATTGCATCCGGCAGAGAAAGAACCGTTCCCTTGTCGGTGAGCATGGGCATCGGTCCGCGAATGCCTTTCAAATTGTCGATGATTTCTTCGAGCTTCACGCCGGCGCGGAGCGCGACGGAAATCAGACGACAAATTCCCTCGCTCTGCTCCTGGAAAAATCCGCCGCTCTTGCCGATGGCGGCGAAAACCTCGAAGGGCACGCCGTTTTCGTCATTATTGACGGTAACGTAAAGATTTCCGTAGCCGGTTTTTATCTTGTATGTTTTGCCGGTCAAAATTTCGGGACGTCTTCTCGCTTCGATTCTCCCTTTGTCAACTTTAAGCCCCGCGTGCGCCGTCTCCGTTCTTTTTGCTCCGCTCGTTCCGACTTCGCTCGGCGCCTTCAAATTTTCTCCTGTGCCGAGATTCAAAATCTGAACTTCGCGGCTCGCGTCCCTGTAAACCGTGCATGCCTTGCATTTCATTTTCCAGGCCATCACGAAGCCGTTGAAAACGTCTTCTTTAGTTGCGCTGTTCGGGAAGTTGATTGTTTTTGAAATGGAATTGTCGACATTTTTTTGAAACGCCGCCTGCATTCTTATGTGGTCTTCGGCGGAAATGTCCATCGCAACGACGAATATCTTTTTGATGTCTTCCGGCAAATCAGTATTTTGAATACTTCCTGTTTTTATAATCTCGTCCTTCACTTCTTTCACTTTTTCTTCGCTCAATTTCAAGTCCGCAAGCACTTTTTCAAAGTATTTGTTGAAATAGTGATACTTGTGCCCGTCCTTGTCCTGCTTGACGAACGACAGCGCGAAATTCGGCTCCACCCCTGAGGAAGCGTCAAACATCATGGAAATTGAGCCAGTGGGCGCGACGGTCGTAAGGGCAGCGTTACGCAGTTTTGCCTCTTTTCTCCCCGCAAAAACGCTCAAATCCCAGTTCGGGAAAACTCCCTTTTCCTTCGCCAGTTCCTCAGACATTTCCCGAGCCGATTCGGTTACGGTCTTCATCGCCTTTTCTCCAAGTTTGAAACCTTCTTCAGAGTTGTAGGCGACGCCGAGCTGGTAGAGCATGTCCGCGAAACCCATGATGCCGAGACCGACGCGGCGATTCTTTCTCGCAAGGTCGGTCACCTGTTTCACGGGGAAATCAAAAAGGTCAATCACGTTGTCCATCAGGCGCGTGGAAATTTTCGTCACTTTCCGAAGGCGCGCCCAGTCAACCTTCGCCCCTTGCCCGGAGCCCGCCGAATCGGTCACGAACTCCGCGAGATTGACGGAGCCGAGGTTGCAGTTGTCGTAGTGATGCAAAAATTGCTCGCCGCAGGGATTGGAGCAGTCAATGGGACCGAGTCCCGGCAGAGGGTTCGTTCTGTTCACCTCGTCTATAAAAACTATTCCCGGTTCGCCGTTCAGCCACGCATGCTCAACAAGCTCGTTGAAAAGTTCTTTTACCGTTATCGTCGTTTCTTCAGAACCGATTACGGAACCGTTCGGCGCGCGGAGAACTTTCCGCGGTTTCATTTTCTGCCCGTTCCATTCGCAGAGCCATTCTTCGTCCGGACTTTCCGTAAGTTTCTTCATAAACTCATCCGTGACTTTCACCGAAATATTGAAATTCCTGATGTCGCCTTCAACTTTTTTCGCGCCGATGAAATCCAAAATGTCCGGATGCGTCACTTCCATCATCGCCATGTTCGCTCCGTGTCTTCCCTGCTGCTTTATCACTCCGAAAGCGTGATTGTAAACGCGGAGAAACGAAACCGGCCCCGAGGAGACGCCGCGCGACTTTTTTGTCAGCGACATCGCGGGGCGCAAGTGCGAAAAATCAAAACCGAGACCCGAGCCGGCCTGCTGAAGAAGCGCCGCATCCTTCAAGGTCTGGAAAATGCTCTCCATCGAGTCCAGCACGGGAAGCACGATGCAATTGGCGATGAGCGGGGTTCCCGTTCCCGCGTTTGTCAGAGTTCTTCCGGCAGGAGTGTATTCCTTCTTTGAGAGAACTTCCCAAAAATCTCTCTCCGTTTTTTCTCTGAAACGCTCGCCGTGTCCGTAATTTCTTTCAATTTCGGAAAGCGCGTGCGCGACTCTGTGAAACATTTCCGCGGGGGTTTCCTGCGTTCCGTCCTCCTTTTCGGCAAGATAGCGCTTTTTCATCATTCGCAGCGCGTTTTCCGAAAACGAAGCATTGGCTTTCTCCTTTTCCGTCTCAGAAATAAGATCGCAACCAGCCATGCTTGTTGCGCTCGGATTTTTTTCGGTTTTTTTCATTAGTTTCATCGGTGCCATCAAAAAATTTTCGCCTTTGACTCTCGCCGTGTAATTTTCTACCTGCAGGCAATCGCACGCAAGTGTCCGCTTATCCCCAAAAACCCGAAAAAAAACATTTTTGAATTTTTTTGGCAAATTTCCCAGCAACTTGCCTTCGGCCTTCACATCGGCAGAAAAAAATAAAGGGAAAAATTGAGAAAGAGCGGGTTTGCGTCGTGCTCGCAGAAAAACTTTTCGGCTTTTGAGGAAATTTTTCCGGCCTCGCTCCTTATAATATGGTTGCGGAAGAAGGGATATGGCGGCTGTGAAAAAAATCCGCGGATAAGACGGGCTCCGGCAGAACAAGCCGCATAGACAAAGGCAGGGTTCTGTCCAAAATTCGATGCAGACACTGAAAACCTCGGCTTGCGGGCTGTTTTTGTAATTTACAACGCCGGTAATAAAATGTATGGGAATAAAACTTCGCACTTTTGGGAAAAAATCGCACAAGGCAATGGGGAAAAAACTTTCAAAAAACTCACGAAGCGGCGAGTCGTTGCTTGCGCTCGTTTTGTTCGCGGGAATTTTCACCCTTCTTTCTCTTTCGCTTGTTTCGTTCAAATTTTCCGGCAAGAACTCCGGAGAAAACTTTTTTTCGCGAACGACGGCGGCAATTTCAAAAACTTTCGGGAATATTTTTTCGTCAGGCGAAAAGAAACCTCTTTTTGAAATCGATTTGAACAACGCGCAAGAGAAAAATACAAATGCAATTAAAAAGGTCTCCGTTGGAACCGCAGAAGAAAAAACTTCGCCGGAAGATAATAAAAGTGCGGCAGAAGTGAAAAACCTTCCTTCTCCAACGGTAAGCGAAAATAAAAAATTTTCTCCGGCTGCAACCGAATCGGTTCAGAAAAAAATTCCCGAGTGCGACATTTCCAAAACAGGAAATTCGAATCACAAAATAATCTTCAGCGAAATAAACTGGATGGGAAGCAAAACGAGCGCCGGCGACGAATGGATTGAAATAAAAAATAATTCCGGAGAAGAAACCGACTTGAACGGCTGGCAAATTATCTCGGGAGACAGAAACGTAAAAATAACTTTCGGACCCGGAGACAAAATAAAACAGGGCTCGCTTTATCTTTTGGAAAGAACGGACGATTATTCCGCTCCGAACGTCCCCGCGGATAAAATTTACACGGGCGCTCTCTCAAACAGCGGAGAAGTTATGAAAATTTTCGACTCGGAGTGCAACCTGTCGGACGAAATCGACGCCTCATCAAAATGGCCCGCCGGCGATTCATCTTCAAGGAAAACAATGGAAAGAAGTTACGTTGATTTCAGCTGGCACACGAGCGCGTCCGAGGGAGGCACGCCCAAAAAAGAAAATTCGGCGGCTTTTGCCGTGAAAGAAAATATGATTTTTGCGGCGCCCGGCGGACAAATGACGAGCGAGAATCAAAACGAAAATTCCTCTTCCGAAAATGAGAACAACCCCGGAACGCAAAACCAAGAAAATAACGGAAGCGGCCGCATACTCATCGCCGAAATCCAGATAACGGGCGGCAGCGGCAAATCGGACAACGATTTCATCAAGATTTTTAATGCCGGCGGCGGGCCAACGGATATCAGCGGCTGGCAGCTGAAGAAAAGAAACGTGTCAGGAACAGAGTCCTCAGTAAAGTTGTTTTCAAGCGGCTCTGTAGTCGCTAATCAAGTATATTTCACGTGGGCCAACTCCGAAAATGGCTTCGCTTCAACAATCGGAGCAAATACCTCAAGCACCCAATATCTTTCTGATAACAACAGCGTTGCTCTCTTTGATAATTCGGGAAATTTGATTGACGCCGTCGCTTGGGGCTCCGGACATTCAAGCCCGTTTGCGGAAATCTCTCCCTACCCAGCCAATCCCGGAGCGAATCAAATTCTTTCAAGAAAATCGGTCAACGGAGTTTTGCAGGATACGGACAACAATGAAAACGATTTTGAAATAAAATAAAAATCGGCGATTGCAGCAACTTTTCCTCCACTATGATTAAATCACAATTGTGATATAATCATAGTAATAAACAATAATATTTTTCAGACACCTTTCTCCACGCGCTCAACGTACTCTCCTTTTTCGGTATTCACGCGAATTACATCTCCCGTGTTTATGAAAAGCGGAGTGGAAATTTTCGCGCCCGTCTCCAGCGTGACGACTTTCGTCCCGCCCTGCGCCGTGTTCCCTTTTATGGAGGGCGGCGCCTCGATGACTTTCAAATCCATTTTTATGGGCACGCTCACGTTTATCGGCTTTCCGCTGAAATAAACGGCGGTGACGGCGGTGTTTGACGTCAAAAAATTTCCCGCTTCGCCGACGACTTCGGCGGGGATGGAAAACCTGTTCTTCGGATTTCCTTTTTCGTGAAACCAAAACTCTCCGCGATTTTGATAAATGAAAACGGCGGATTTTTTTTCGAGCTCAACCTCTTCCAGCTGGTCGCTCGGCTGAAAATTTCTATCAACGACTCTTCCCGAAATAAGATTTCTTATTTTTGCCTGCATAACGGCTTTTCTCTGCTGCATGCGCAAAAAATTCGCCTCTAAAACCTCGTAGGGCTGGCCGTCCATTGAAAAAATCGTTCCTTTTTTAAGTTCGGTGTAAGATAACATAGTAAGTAAATACAATTAAGCAAATATGCAATATGAATCGAAAACCGCCCCGACTTGCATCGGGGCGGTCCGAGTGCAAATCGGTTAAGCGTTTTCTTCTCGCATCGGTCGCGGAGCGCGCGTTGAACCTTCGGGTTCCTCTATTTTGAGATTGACGCGGGCGTTGTTTTTCACGCCGACAATTCTCAAAAGCGAACGGATGGCTTTTGCCGTCGCGCCCTGTCGGCCGACAACCTGCCCCATGTCCTGAGGATTAACCCGCAAAGAGAGAAGAACTCCCATCTCGTCAACTTTCCTCGCAACTTTCACGTCATCGGGGTGGTCAACGAGCGATTTCACGACGTACTCCAGGAATTCCTGATCGTTTTGCGTCATTTATTCTTTCGTTCTGATTTCTTTCGACCTTTCTTTTCTGCGTTACGGAAAGTTTCTATGTTGCCATCTGTTCCGCCGCTTTCTCGGCCTGCACTGCCTGTTCGGCAGCCGGCGCTTTTTCGGGAGACGCCGCCGGTTCAACCGGTTTCGCTTCCGCTTTTTTCATATAAATCTTAACTTTCGGCCCGCCGATAACCCCGAGTTTAACGAGGAGATTATGAACCGTCGGCGTCGGTTTTGCGCCGACCCCGAGCCAGTAACGGACTCTTTCCTGATTGAAAACCGCGAGCTTCGTGAACGGATTGTAAGAACCCAAGTCCTCTGCCGGAGGCCTGCCGATTTTCGAACGGCGCTCCGAAACAACTAACCTGTAGCCCGGCTGGTGCTTCTTGCCGACGCGCTTGAGTCTGATAACAAGCATTTTAAAGTCAGATTAAGATAACACGGCGTACTTAATTTTGCAAATCAGTACTTTACGACTTCAGTATCTCCGATGCTCTTTTGATGGCTACAAATCCATAGCCCCATAAAACCGGGAGCCAAACCGGCATAACGCCAAATAAGCTGTTACGCACAAATGTCTCAACGCCCGTGCTTACAAAAAGATATTCCGACAAAACCATCGCGAAAAACCCGAAAGCGAAAAATAGTAAATCGTTTCTTTCTTTTTTTATCCAAAACGCCGCGGCTGCTATCAAAACGTAAAGCAAAAGAAGGGCATAATCGTTGAGAATAAAAGGTATCAACCCTATCATCAGCAGCGTCGGAACTGCGTTCAAAAAAATGAGTTGTATTTTTCTCATCAGGCGGGGGCGGCAGGACTTGAACCTACAACCGCTCGTTTTGGAGACGAGTGCTCTGCCAGTTGAGCTACACCCCCAAGCTCCGCTCATAGTTTATGGCTAATTGAAATTAATTTCAACGCAAGCCGAGCAATTTGCGATTAGCTATTTGCTACTTGCCGGTAATCCTCGTTTCCTTGTGAACCGTCTGTCTGCGGCATCTCTTGCAGTATTTTTTCAACTCGATTTTCCGCTCAACTTTTTTCTTGTTCTTGCGCGTGTAGTAATTGCGGCAGCCGCAAACGGAACATTTCAACCCTATTAAATTTTCGGAATATTTGGATTTGGCCATACCATGTAGTAGAAATTCGACTAATTTTTATCCTATAACTTTTCGCGATTAGCCCGATGGTGATAAATCCAAGCACTATGATACATCATAGTGTTGTGCTATAGCACAACAGTCGAATTTTTCCGCCAGAGGCGGATTTGCCTCAGGCACGACACTACCCGGCATAGCGAAAAAAGTATATCCGAAGCCGTCGGATTTTGCAAAAGTTTTCCCGCCGGAGACGAGGCACAAGAACCGCTAAACTCGCGTCGCTCGCTAAGCGAGTTCTAGTGGAGCCGAGACCGAGAATCGAACTCGGGTCTTACGCTTACCATGCGCATGCTCTGCCACTGAGCTATCCCGGCGCTTAACTGCTAGAGATTAACTTTTTGAGAAATATTTTTCAAGCGCACGGCGATAATCTTCCCGACCGGCCGAGCTAAATTCTTTGCAGATATTTTTGTTTACCCATTTATAACCGGAGTGTTCTTCGCTTAGTTTTATTTCACCGGAAATGTATCGGCACTTGAAAAATACCAAATAAACTTTTTTACCGAAATTCTTGCTTTTGCCGTCCATTTCTTCGAAATAGCCGATTGAGAACGGCTCGCCGACCTCGATTTCGAGATTGGCCTCTTCTTCGACTTCTCTTTTCAATTCCGCCGTGAAATCTGTAACGCCCTCCTTTATTTTGCCGCCGGGCATGTCGAGTTGCCCTCGCATATCGAATAAAACCAAAACTTCGCTGCCTTTATCGATTACGGCTTTCTGTCCAATGCAAAATAGTTCGTCTTTTGCCATTGAGCCACCCGTCGGAATCGAACCGACAACCTGCCGCTTACAAAGCGGCTGCTCTGCCTGTTGAGCTAGGGTGGCATTCGGCTATAAAAATTTAGCAGAAAAACAGCCGACTGTAAATTGATATGGCGAAAATTTTGCCGTAAACTCTACGAGTACTGATATGCCGAAATTCACTCATCTTCATACTCATAGTCATTATTCCCTGCTCGACGGACTATCAAAGATAGACGAACTCGTCGAGCGCGTGAAAGAACTCGGGATGGACTCGCTTGCACTCACCGACCACGGAACGCTTTACGGCGCGGTGGAGTTTTATAAAAAAGCTAAAGCGGCGGGCATAAAACCGATATTGGGCGTGGAGACATACGTTGCGCCGCGCGACAGATTCAGCCGCGAGCCGAATGAAAAATATTATCACCTCATACTCCTCGCCAAAAACAACGCCGGCTGGAAAAATCTCATCAAGCTCGTCACCAAAGCGCATCTCGAAGGATTTTATTACCGCCCGCGCGTTGACAAGGATTTGCTGCGCGAATATCACGAAGGATTAATCGCGCTGTCCGCCTGTTATTCGGGAGAACTCGCGCAGGCGATTTTGAATAACAAGGATGCGGAAAAAGTAATCAGCGAATACAAAGAAATTTTCGGCCCGGAAAATTACTACATCGAAATCGGTCATCACCCGAATTTCAATCCCGAATGGCACAAAAAGGTCTGGGGCAAGCTCATTGAATTGAGCGAAAAGACGAACACGCCTCTCGTCGCCACGCAAGACAGCCATTATTTGAGACCGGAGGACTCACAATACCACGAAATACTTCTTGCTGTTCAAACCGGGAACAAACTGGATGACGACGGGCGGATGACGATGAAGCTGGACGATTTTTCGCTGACGTCGCCCGAAAAAATGGAAGAAATTTTCGAAGAAATTCCCGAAGCCGTGAAAGAATCCGCGAAAATCGCCGAGAAATGCAAGGTTGAGCTGGAATTGAATAAAGTTCTTCTGCCGAATTTTCCCACCCCGAGCGGCGAATCGGCAAACAATTATCTCCGAAAGCTCATCGACGAAAAAATAAACGAAAGATATCCGAAAAAAGCGGAGTCAAAGGAACTCAAGGAACGGCTGGAATACGAGCTGGGCGTCATAACGAAAACCGGCTTTGCCGACTACTTTTTGATAGTGGAAGATTTCGTCTCCTGGGCGAAAAAGCACGGCATCGCCGTCGGCCCGGGACGCGGCTCGGCCGCCGGAAGCTTGGTTTCCTACATCCTCGGAATAACGGACGTTGATCCGCTGAAATACGAATTGATATTTGAAAGATTCCTCAATCCCGAAAGAATTCAAATGCCCGACATTGACATTGATTTCGCCGACAAACGAAGGGACGAAGTGCTCGCCTATGTCCGTGAAAAATACGGAGAAGAAAGAGTGGCGCAGATAATAACTTTCGGAACAATGGCGGCGCGCGCGGCAATAAGAGACGCGGGGCGCGCAATGGGACTGCCCTATGGCTTCTGCGACCAGGTCGCGAAACTCATTCCCTTCAACCCTACACAGGGAATGAAGGAGGGATGGCTCAAAAAATGTCTTGAAAGCGTCGCCGATTTCAGGGAAATATACGAGGAAAACGAGGATGCGAAAAAATTGATTGACGCCGCCATGCACCTTGAAGGGGTCGCGCGGCACGCCTCCGTTCACGCCTGCGGAACGGTCATTTCAAAAGACGAGTTGACGGAGCACGTTCCCCTCCAGTTCGCGCCGCAGGACAAAACCACCATCATCACGCAGTTCGAAATGCACAGCATTGAAGACCTCGGCCTCCTGAAAATAGATTTCCTCGGCCTCAAAAATCTCACCATCCTTGAAGAAACCATCCGCCTCGTCAAAGAACTCCGCGGCGAAGAAATAAAACTTTCCGAACTGCCGATGGACGACAAAAAGACATTCGAACTTCTCCAGCGCGCCGACACGACGGGCGTTTTCCAGCTTGAAGGCGACGGCATGCGGCGCTACTTGAAGGAACTTGAACCGACGGAGTTTGAAGACATCGTCGCTATGATTTCCCTTTACCGCCCGGGAACGCTTGAAACGGGGATGGTCCCCCGCTACATCGCCCGCAAACACAAAAAAGAAAAAGTGGCTTATCTTCATCTGAAGCTGGAACCGATTCTGGAAAAAACCTACGGCATCATGCTTTATCAGGAGCAGTTGATGCAAGTTGCCCGCGACCTCGCCGGTTTCAGTTTTTCGGAAGCGGACATTCTGCGAAAAGCGGTGGGTAAAAAGATAAAATCGCTTCTTCTTGAGCAGGAGGAAAAAATGGTGAAAGGAATGATTAAAAACGGCATCGACAGAAAAATGGCGAAGGAAATATGGAGATGGTTTGAGCCCTTCGCCCGCTACGGATTCAACAGAAGCCACGCCGTCTGCTACGCGCTCGTCGGCTACCAAACGGCGTATCTTAAAGCGCATTATCCCGAAGAATTCATGGCCTCGCTTTTCAACGCCGAAACGAACGACATTGACCGCATATCTTTCCTTGCGGCCGAGGCGAAGCAAAAAGGAATAAAAGTTTTGCCGCCTGACGTAAACAAAAGTTCGGCGAATTTTTCGCCGGAGAGTTCACCCTCCCAAATTTCGTTCACCCCTCAAAATTTGCCAAGCAAATTTAGTGGGGCAAGCGGCGAAACCTGGGAAAGCAGGATACGTTTCGGCCTCCTTGCGATAAAAAACGTCGGCGGCGGGGTGGTGCAGGCGATAATTGACGAAAGAACGAGGGGCGGAGCATTCAGAAATCTGAGCGATTTTTTGAACCGCGTTCAGCACAAAGACCTCAACAAAAAATCGCTTGAAAGTTTAATCAAAAGCGGGGCGCTTGATTCGCTCGGAACGGAGCGGAAACAGGCGCTTGAAAACATGGATGAGATGCTTCGTTTTAGCTCCATCGTCAGAAAAGGAGCGCCGCAAACCGGTCCGACGCTTTTCGGCGAATCAGCGGCGGGCGCCGCGTTTAAGATGACGAAGCAAACCGAGCCGGCGTCCTTCACCGAAAAACTCGCCTGGGAAAGAGAACTTCTCGGATTTTATCTCTCCGCTCACCCGCTTGATTTCCAGAAAGAAAAATTAGAAAAGCTGAACGTTTCCACGATTGAGGAAGCGTGTTCCAAAGATAAAAAAGGTCAAGTTGTGAAAACCGCGGGGTGCATTTCGGAAATAAAAAAGATACTGACGAAAAACGGCCAACCGATGCTTTTCGTGAAGATTGAGGATTTTTCCAAAGAACCGCTGGAAGTCGTCGTTTTCAACGACACGCTCTCGAAAACGATGGACGTCTGGAAGGAAAGCAACGTCGTCGCCGTCAAAGGAAAAATGTCCTGGCGGAACGGCGAGCCGAATTTGGTTTGCGAGAAAGCGGTGAAGTTATAGCGTCATCAACGAATAACGAATCTGTTGCGAATGAACGAATTTATAAATTCGCAAATTCGTTTTTAATTCGCTATTCGCTGATGCGTCACCTTCCGTTCAACAGCGAACTCCTGTACTTGTGCGGTTCGTGGGCGGAAATCGTTTCTATTTCCAAATGCCATCCGAACTCGCCGAGCGAGTTCTCCAGGTCATTTTTTAATGTTTTCTGGTCGTAACCCACGGCCACGACATCCGGACGGACTTTTTTGACGATATCCCACGAGCCGAGCTCATCGTCGCCGACAATCACTTCGTCAACGCCGTCCTCCTTTTCAACATGCTCGATTCTTTCGTGAACGTTTTTCATGGGCGGCCTGCCTTTGAGAGTTCGCACGACTTCATCCGAGGCGACGACGGCGATCAGCTTGTCGCCGAGCTTTTTCGCTTCCTTCAAAAAATGTTTGTGTCCTTGATGAATGCCGTCAAAAACGCCGAAGACCATTACCTTCTTCATAGATGTTTAATAAAACTTGGAAATTTCCGAAAAAAGACGACCAATGTTATCTGATTGAGAAACCTGAATGAATTTTTTCATAGATACTTGGCAGTAATTGCCGCCAAATTTTGAGCTCGGGAAAATTGTCTTTTCTTTTTTAGAAAACTCCAATACCTTGGAAACTGGTATCCAATACCAGTTGTTGAAATGCTCGTTTTCATTAGCAAACACATACCACACCTGCAGATTAAAATAATTTTGGAGGTTGCAATACTCTTCTGTCTCTTTTTCGTCTATTTGGAATGCATCAAATTTCTCCGCAGGTTTTTTATATTCAGCATCAACCAAAATAAATCCCACGTGAGGAATTAGAATCATGAAATCTGGTCTTTTAGTCATATATTTCCTAAGCGCAGGAGAAAAAGTTTTTACGTCTTGCTGGATATACCAATACGGTATTTCATTTTTATCAAGCCACTGCTGGAATTTTGTTTCAACCTCATCGCTTTTTCTATTTCTTTCTCTCTGTGAAATCATAGAGATTATTTGATATTACTTGGGTCTCATCAATGGAAAGATAACCGTCTCGCGAACGGGTTTGTCCATCAAAACCGCAAACAAACGCTCCGACAAACCAAAGCCGGCGGCGGGAGGCATACCGTATTCCAGCGCTTCCAAAAATTCCTCGTCCAAAAATTGCGCTTCTTTGTCCCCCGCCGCGCGGAGTTTCATCTGCTCTTCAAAGCGCGCGCGCTGGTCGAGCGGGTCGTTAAGTTCCGAGAATCCTTTGCCGAGTTCCGTGCCGCAGGCGATGACCTGCACCCGCTCCACGATTCGCGGGTCTTTTTCGGAGCGTTTCGCGAGCGGCTCGATTTCCACCGGCGGGTTCACTAAAAAGCACGGTTGAATCAAATTCGGTCTGACGGTCTTTTTGAAAATTAAATCAATTAACCGCCCTTTGCCGGCGTGTTTTTCCGGTTCGAGGCCAAGTTTTTTTGCGAGCGAAAAAAGTTCTTCTCGCGACGCCGAAAGCGGATTAAGTTTGTTCGCTTTTTCAAATACCGCAACATATTCCAGCTTCGGCCATTTCTTTCCCCAGTCGATTGTTTTCCTTTGAAAAGTTGTCTTCAGTCCGCCGATAATTTTTTTGACGACGTCTTTGTACATTTTTTCTACGAATTCCATTAAGTCGTTATAATCGCGGTAAGCCCAATAAAATTCGAGCTGCGTGTAATCCTGCAGATGCTCGCGGTCAATGCCTTCGTTCCGAAACACGCGCCCGATTTCAAAAACCTTTTCGTAGCCGGCGACCAAAAGTTTTTTGAGCGGCAATTCCAGCGAAATGCGGAGATAAAAATCGACGTCGAGCGCCTTGTGCCTCGTTTTGAACGGCTCGGCTTCCGCGCCGCCGGGAAGCAGTTCCAGCGCCGGCGTTTCCAATTCCAAAAATCCTTCTTTCAGGAGAAATTCGCGGAGCGTTTCCCAAAAAACGCTTTTCTTCCGGAACATTTCTTTCGTTTCCGGATTCAAAATGATGTCAATGTAGCGCTTGCGGAGGCGCGTTTCAGTTTCCTCGAGGCCGTACCATTCGCTCGGCAAAGGACGGAGCGACTTTACAAGCAGTTTCAATTCTTTAACTTCCAAACTTTCCTCGCCTTTCTTTGTTCTGAAAAGCGTCCCGCCGGCGGAAACAAAATCGCCGCGGTCAAGATTGTCCTTGAAAAGCTGGAAATCCTTCAAATTGTCTTTTTTGATAACGAGCTGGATTTTCCCGCTTTCATCCGCGACGTCGGCAAAAACCACGCTCCCCTGGTCGCGCCAGCCGACAATCCGTCCCGCCAAAAATATTTTTTTGCCGGATTTTTCGAGCGCCCCTCCGCCCGAGGCGCCGCGCCCGCCGTCGGGCAGGGATCCGCCTTTAGCGGAAAATTTTTTTCTCGCTTCGCCAATCGAGAGCGTAACCTTTACCTCCGACGGATAGGGATTAACGCCGGCTTTTTTCAGCCGCGAAAGTTTTTTGAGCCGCTCTTGGATGATATCGTTTAACATATTTTCGTAATCCGCATTAATCAGCAGTCATCAGCATAAATCGGCGTAATAACTCATAAACACACCTCGAAACGCTGATAAATGCTGATTGCGGCGGATTTATGCCGATGTTTCAAAGTTACTCAACTTTCATTATTTGATAATCCGCTTGACCTCCCGGAGTCGTGACGGTCACGCTTTCACCCACTTTCCTGTCAAGAAAGGCGCGGCCGAGCGGCGATTCGTTGGAGATTTTTCCTTCTTCAGGTTTGGCTTCGTTCGAGCCGACGATTCTATACGTGAAAACCTGGCCGTTTTTCTTCACCGAAACAGTGGAGCCGATGACGACACCGCTCGTCGCCGTCTTTTCGTTTTTAATCATCACCGCTTTCTTCAAAATGTCTTCGAGCTCCGATATGCGCGTCTCCACGCGGCTCTGCTCCTCGCGCGCCTCGCTGTATTCCGAATTTTCCGACAAATCTCCGAATTCTTTCGCCTGCTTCAAACGCTCGGCAACTTCCAAACGCTTTTGTCCTTTAAGCGTCTCGAGTTCCTTTTTCAATTCTTCAAAGCGTTCTTTTGTAAGGTAGTATTTATCCATCGCTATAGTAATCAGTTATCAGACATCAGTAATCAGAAAAATTATTCGTAAAAAACCCTAATGTCTATTGACTAATGTCTAGTTACTGCGGCCGTATGCGCCGCTGATTATCCACCATCGAATTTTAATGTCTTCGACGAAAGTTTTCAAGTAAGCGGATAATTTCACGTGCGATTTCGCGTCGTTCACCCAGTGGACGGGAATTTCCTTGATGCGATAGCCGAAGTGTCTGGCGAGCGCGAGCGCCTCGATGTCAAATCCCCAACCGTTCACTTTCGAGACGCTGAAAATTTTTTCCGCCGCTTCGGCGGTGAATGCCTTGAATCCGCACTGCGTGTCCCAGATTCCCGGAACGTTGGTAAGTTGAATTATGATGTTGCTTAATTTTCCGAGAAGCTGTCGGTAAAACGGCTGCGGCGGCTCCAGTTTGCTTCCCCTCACGGCGCGCGAACCGATGACGACATCGTATTTTTCGTGTACTTTCGTGTCGCGCGAAGCGCCTTCATTAGTGTTCATTCGTGAGCCGGCGCGAAGTGATGACTTAAAATACGGCAGCATTTTTTCGAAATGGTCAATGGTCGTAGAGTTGTCAGCGTCCGTGAAAAGCCGGTACTCCCCTTTTGCAAGAAGCATGCCTTGCTTGACGACGCCGCCCTTTCCCTGGTTTTCTTTGTTGTCTATCAGCTTCAGATTTTTTATCGCCGGCGCTATTTTTTGAACTATCTCCGCGGTGTTGTCCGTCGAGCCGTCGTTGACGACGAGTATCTCGTACGAATACTTCGCGCCGCTCAAACGTTTATCCATATCAACGAGCGTAAGCGGCAAACGTTCGGCCTCGTTGTAGGCGGGAATTATCACCGACAGGAAAGGTTTCATTTTTACTGATTACTATGTTTCTGCATTTCTGCTCCTGCGACATAGACACTTTTTGTGTCTTTTTCCTCGCTTTCATATTTGGCGTTAAACCGGAACTTTCCTTTCCGCCGTCTGCCAACCTGAATTTCTTGAATGTTTGTGGGTACTCGTGGGGCTATGACTTTTGCGCCCATGACCTTCGATAACTTCTGTCCTATACCCCTGTCGACACCAGTAGAGCAAGAAATTAGAATTATAGTTGGGCTTTCTTCAAAAAATTCGCTTGTTCGTTTAGCGCCTTTTCCCATTAGATCTTTCAGATATAGGGTGTCTCTTTCTTCGTTCCCTCCGAAACGAATGCTATTCTCTGTTCCGTGTCCGCCTACAATTGCAAGAGAAATTTTATGTCCTTTTTTATTAGGAGGATTATATTTTCTGTTAAGTCTTATTAGGGCACGAGCCAGACCTATCTTACCATCACATTCAAAAACTCTAAGACTAAATTCACCCTCTAGCTTTTGGAAAAACTCTCCCAATGCAAAGTTGTCCTGATAAAAAGCTCCATTCCAGTCATTGCGTGGAAAGAGGATGACTCCATAAGGATTCTCTAAATTGTTAACTTCATCATATTGTTTAAGAAGTAAATCAACAGGATATCTTCCAAAATCAGCAACGCCAAATTCTCTATATAAAAACTCGCAGATCCCGGGCTTCTCACTTTCGAGTTGGACGATAGCGGATATATTTTTATCAACAATTTCTTCAATCCGAGGCCCACTTTTCTTCCAAAGATTTAATATATTTTCGGCTGGCAAATGATGCTTTGCCAACTCTAATTTTAACATCGTCAATCCACGCTCTGTTATTTCGGGAGGTTGATCTTTTAATAAAAAAGTGATGAGTTTACCGTAAATCTGTTTATTCTCAATTCTTGAAGCAGCTCTAACAGCGGTTTCGGTAGCTCTTTGCTGTTGTTCAGTAGTACCCTTTTCTCTTATTAGTTCAAGTAATTTAAAATATTTCCGCCAATCATTTTTATCAGAGAGTCCTTTTTCAATGACGCCTTGCAATGCGTCAAGCGCATCAACTCCAGTTTTTTGTTGTGCATCGTCAGGGCTTTCAGCTAGTAGGTTAATTGAATTAAGAGCCCATGGATCTGACCTACCCTTTTGTAAATCTCTTACAATTTTCTGCGATAATTCCGATATTACTTCCATTCCAAATTTCTTCATTTTTTCTCTGTCATTATCTTCACCGCCCTCTATTCTACCCTGAGCCATCCGCGCAATATCATAGAGCAATCCTCTTTTATATTTGTATTCATATGCTTCTATAAAAATAGCCTTCCTTCCCAGCAATTTTGGTAAATCTCTCGCAATTTCAGCTCTCCGCTCATCTTCAGGCTTACTTTCCCAATCCCAAGAAAAAAGTCCGTGGAGTGTATCTTGGGTCTCTCTAAATTCTTTTTCATCAAACATTGGCCGCACTTCATGTTTTATTTCTTTTAACCATCGCTCGGCATCGGCATAATCTTTTGTTCCCCTACTACCCTTAACTATCTTAGACAAGCGCTCGGCCTCTGTAAGTGCTTCTTCTTCGGTATATTCTGATTTTTCGGGCAAACTTTCTTTCATAACTTCATGATATCTTAGCAATTAAGCCCATTATACAAGAAAGGAGTTAAAAATTTCCGTTAGCACTCGCGGACCGTTTTCCGTTATCGCAACCGTGTTCTCGAAATGCGCCGACATCGAGCCGTCGGCCATCGTGAAGCTGTCGTCTCCGTTTTGAATTACCTTGCCGCTGCCGACGGCGACCATCGGTTCTATCGCAATCACCATTCCCGCGACAAGTTTTTCCCCTTCGCCGCGTTTGCCGAAATTGTAAACGTGCGGGTCTTCGTGGAGCTCGCGCCCGATTCCGTGCCCGGTGAGTTTTTCAACTATGGAAAATCCCGCCGATTTCACGCATTGCTCGATTGCAAAACCGATGTCTCCGAGGGTATTTCCCGGCCGCGCTTCTTCGGTGCCGAGTTCCATCGCCTTCCTCGTAATCTCAATAAGTTTTTCGTCAATCGGCCTGATTTCTCCGATGCCGACCGTAACGGCGTGGTCAACGCAAAAACCTTTGTGCACGAGGCCGATGTCTATTTTTACGACGTCACCGTCTTTAATTGGAATGTTCGAGGGTATGCCGTGAACGACGTTTTCGTTGACGGAGATGCATGTCGTCGCCGGGTATCCTTTCTTAGAGCCGCGGGATTTGTAGCCGAGAAAAGCCGGCTGGCAGCCGGCGTCTTTTATCATTTTCAGCGCCGTTTTATCCAAATCTGCCGGTTTTACTCCCGGCTTCGCGCTCTTCGCCAAAAAATCGAGGATGACGGCGAGCCGCCTGCCGGCTTCCGCCATAATTTCAATTTCTTTTTCGGTTTTTAAAATGAACATAGGGCCTATTTCCAAATATCTCCAGCCCGCGTTGCTGGTAGTTTCGACCGTATCCTAGGCGCGACGACGAAAGTGTAGCCACTGCGCTACATTGAGGAGGAGCAACAAAGGAGACGGGTGAAACTGCCGCAACCCGAAGGGATATGGCCAATTTTTGTAAAATCGTTGTCGCCTCAAACTCGATGTACCGCAGAGGGTACACCTTCGTTCTTGCTCCTAGATTTTTCAAAAATTGGTACATATCGCGAGCAGGATATATTTAGAAATAGGCCCTTATTTTTTTGAACACCAGATAAGGCGCGGAGCGGCCGTCAATTTTAATTATGGCGTAGCCGCACTTTTTGAGGTAGGCCAAAATCGGCATTGTCCGCTTCTCATATTGTTCGGTGCGCGTTTTGAACTTCTGCGGACTGTCGTCCACTCTCCGCTTAAGAATTCCGCCGCATACCGGACAATGTTTCGGATTTTTGGAAGGATAAAAGGCGGCAAGAAGCGGACGATTGCAGGTTGTGCAAACCAGACGTTTGGCGTTGCGCTTGGCGGCTTCTGAAAACGGCACTTTGAGATTGAAAACATAAATGTTTTTCTTGCCGTAATGCTTTTCAAGAAAAGGAACGAGTCCTTCCGCTTCGTAAAGAGTGCGGGGAGAGCCGCTGAAAGTTATCCCGTAACCCAGCTTGGCCAAAGCGCCCACCCGCTTTTTTAGAATGGAAAGCACCCAGCTCGGCGTATTGAGAATTCCGGCGTCGTTTAATTTTCGTTCGCGATTTAAAACAAGGTCGCTTTTGACCGATTTGTCGGAAAGTATTGCGCGCAAGATTTTTCCCGTATCCACATGCACCACTCCGAGATTGTCGGCGAGCAAGTCGGCTTGCATGCCTTTGCCGCTGCCCGGAACGCCTATCAGAATAATCGCTTTTTTGGACATCAGTTAAAAAATCCGCTCAGGCGGAAAAATATACGCCTCCGCATCATATCACCAACAGAAAAAAAATTCCACGACGGAACCCAAAGTTCCTTTCGCCCGAGCAAAAGAGCGCTGAGGATGACATCAGCGGCGCCGTCGGCGCCGGCCCAAATTATTGATTTTTGTTGTCTATGCCGAAGAGCTTATGAAGGAAACACCAGCCGAGAAAACTTTCAACAAGCGCAATCCAGCCGATGACGGCGACGACCAAATTCGCCCAATCAGCGCCGTATTGCGGCGCCCATGGTCCCAGCCACCAGAAAGCGAGCGCGAAACGGAGAACTCTGTCAAGTTTCCCTAAATTTTGAGCCATTGTTTTTGAATATCGTTAACGATAAACCGACCTTTTTTTATTTGACGCTTTCACTTCAAACTTTCTTCCCTAACCGACCGGCGGACGATAAACATATTTGCTGGGCGAAAATTTCAGTTCCAAGTCACTTTTATTTTGTTCACATTTTCCGGGAGGCCGCTTACCCAGAACGGCCAAAGAGAAACCTTCGCGCTTTCAAGATACGGCAAAGGCGATATTATTGATTGGGATTCGTTCAAAGATTTTCCTGCAATTTTTGACTTAAAGTCATTCTCTGAGAAGCGCGGGTTCAAGATTCCCGACGACGACGCCGAGAAAGTGATTTGACCGGCGGAAAAATCGACTTTGATTTTTGAGTAATCAATTTTCAAATCGTTTAAATCCATGTCGGGATAATCCTTGGACGCGAGGGAGTTCAAAAGGGATTTCATATCATCATCCTTGAATCCTATTGCCTGAAAAGACGCTTCGCTGAAAACGCTGAAATTTCCGCCCTCGTCCGTGGTTTTGTTAACGGAGATTTTTGTTAGGTTGAAAGAAGACGCTCCCTCCAAAATTCTGAATCCCTGAGGTATGTCCTTGAGAAAAACGGTGGCGAAATAGTTTTTCAGATTTTCGCCCGCTTTTTCTTTCGCGGAAGAAATGTCGGCGTCCGTGGGAACTTTTTTCGTGCCCACAAATCCGCCGCTTGCCGCTTTGGACATGGAGGCGTAAAAGCCGTCGTATCTCGGCGTGCCCTTGAACGAGGGTATCGTCAATTTTTCAAATGGGCCGGCATTGTACTCCGCTCCGGCTTTATCGGCAGTCAACGACGCTTCAATGCTTGAGGGAGTTATCTTGCCGTCTTTCACGACCGCTCCGGGAACGACAACTTGGCTGTCAAGCCGGAAAATTTTTCCGTCGGGGGTGGAAAAACGCGTCGCCGCGACGAGCGTCTGCTTCGACGAACTATAGGAATTGTAGATAACGATATTGGCGGTTGCCTTCTCGGAAACCTCTGAAACGCCCGAGGCGGGAAAAAGGCGGACTTCGTTTTTCTGCTGTTTGAAAACTTCCGCAGGCAGATAACCCTTCACTCCGTCAATCTTCGAAAAAGTTTTGCTCGCCGTTACGCTGACGCTATTCTGCCACTGGCTCTTTTTGAAAGTGAGGGAAACTTCCGCCTTGTCAAAAAATTTTCCGAAGACCAAAAATGAACCGGCAACTAAAGCAAAACCGACAACAGTCAAAACCGCAATTTTTACTATTCTGCTCCGGAAATAAAATCTCCTGCCGATTTTTTTCTCTTCGCGCCTTTCATATTTCAGCTTCGGAATCTGCTCCATAATCTCCGCGCCGAACTTTTTTCTGGAGCCGGATTCTTCCTCAACCTTGTCCCAAAAAGACGTTTTGGACTCTTCCGTTTTAATTTCCTCCTCGTCTTCCCCCTTCCTTAAACTCGGTACAACTTCCGCTTTCCTCCTTTCACCGCGCCCAACCGGGATTATATCCGACACGACCGGCTCGCCTTTTTTTCTTCTGGTGCGGGACTCCGTTATCATAATCCCCGCCCTTCGCGCCAAGTCCTCTGTTTCCTCGTCTTCGGAAACAACAGAGATGCTCTTTCCCGCCGCCTCTGCCTCCCTTCTTATAAGCTCGAAGTTGGAAAGTTTTTTATCAAATTCCGCGTCGTAAGGAATGACAAGAACTATGCTTTCCTCGCCGCTTTCAAGAATTTTCTCGACTATCCGCGGCACGGAATCTTTCTTATTTACTGAAATTTTTTCCATGTTGTTTCGTATCTGCATAAATCAGCAGTTATCCGTATAAATCAGCGTTATTAAATTTAATCCGGAGCACAAACGCTGATAAATGCTGATTTAACGGATTTATGCTGATGAGCAACGACTTATATAGCCAACCCCAGCCAATGAAGACGCCTTTTCAGCCAGCTGTTTATTTCGCCGCCCTTATTACTATCATAATAAAATTCAAAGAAAGGCGCGAGTTTAAAAAGCGCCTCGCCGAGCGAGCCGAAGCTTCCTCTCTCAATTGTAAAACCAGACTTATCAAAAAAATCGGCCGCCGGCGGTTTATGAAACGGCTTTCCGCCGATTATTCTCGGATTTATGCCTCGAGCGTAGATTTTCGGGGACGTTCTCATTCTTTCGGCCTGCAAACGTATGTTTTTAACCTCCTTGGAGACAGCTTTCCCTATGTATTTTTCAAGGCGCGGAGAAAATCCTTCCCCCTCATAGTATTCGTAAATTCTCCCGGCAGTTTCCTTTTTTAAAGACCAATTGCCGGCGATTTTCTCGATTATATCGCCCGTTGACCATTTGATTTCGGTGCGAAGCAGGGCGATGTTGTCTTTTTCCGAGTGGTAAAAATAGCTCTTCCCGGCTCCGACGGACAGAAAGTTCACCTTCTGTGAAATAATTTTTCCGATCGCCGCGGCCTCCGCATAGCTTCTTTCGGTAAAGAAAAAAACCGAACCTTTCCTCAGCGGTTTTACCTTTTCAAAAATTTCTCTCGTCGTGAAAGTCATTTCCATCGCCGCTTCAATTTTCTCCGCCTCAAATCCGAGCGGATTTACGACTTTATGACCGTCCAGCTCAAAGCCCGAAATGCCGCTCCCGACGAGAATGACATCAAGGTCGTCAACTCCGAGAAATCCCGCGGCTTCATTGCGGCAGCGATTAAAAGTTCTCCCTATAGATTGCGAAAGAATGTTTTCAAGTTCAATTTTGTCCAAAGGCGCGCCCGAGTTCTCCCTTTTCCCCTGAAGGCGGATGTAAATCTTCACAGCCGACTCGGGAGGAGAAGAAACTATTACCTTTGCGCCGGAAATTTTCGGCAGTTTATAACCTGAAGAAATTCCATCGTCCTTGTACACAAAAGATTTTTCCTTCTTTATTTTTTTCTTTTCATCAAGGGACATTAAAATCCCGCCAATTTTTTCACTAGAAACATCCAGCAACAAAAATTTTTCTTTTTTCCCAAAAAAACCGAACATCATTTGTAATATGCCCTGTTGTAAACCCTGAAATCTATGTACTGGAGGTTTTTAAGGGTGGAATTTTTCGCAAGCGAAGAAAACACTTCTGAGAAACCGACCAGGGGAAAACGAAGACTGAAATAAATTTTCGGTCCCTCGTAAGTGTCGACTTCAATTTCTTCAAGCGCAATGTCGTTGAGACGTATTTCCTTGACTCCTACGGAGTTTTGAGACAGCGCCCGGAAAACGGAAAAAGCGTTTTCAACGAACCTCTCGGGAAGAATTTTTGAGCCTATCCCGATATCTTTCTGCGAATAATCGCTCACCGACGTAATAACGCTTCCCTCAACGTCCACGGCGTTCCTGAAAATAAATCCTTCGGAATCAAACCAAAAACAACTTGTCGCGGACGAACGCGGATTTTCACTGCTGTTGCCTGTAAAATTATCTTTGCTGCCCGCGTCTGTCTGCGCTCCTCGCAGGCACCAGACGCCGAACGGTTTCCTTTCTTCAACAATTATTTTCACTTCCCTCTTTTTATAGTCCTTCTCCATTGAAACCGATTTCAATTCCGGAGCTGACTTAACAAGTTCACCTGAAGGAAAACTGTCTGGCCAAAAAAGAATGTTGGACGTGCCGAAATAGCGGCTGAAGAAAGAATTTGAAAGAACGCTCTTTTTGAGAGAATCCGTGATTTCGCCGGTTGAAACAACCTCGTTTCCGACAACTTTTACTTCATTAATCCTGAAAAGCGGCGAATAAAAAATTGTCCATCCGATAGCGCCGAGAACCAGAAGAACGGACAAAGCCGAAAGCGAGATTAGAAGCCAGCGTTTTCCGCGCCTTTCGCGCAAATACGCTTCGCGCCACAATGATGGAGTTTCGTCTTTCATCCCCCGCACAACAAGAGCTGTATCCAGCCCTTGAAAATTAGATTGACCTTGAATTTCAAAACTTTCATTGTAATGTTTATCCTTCCCGGCGTTATGTGGGGGACAAGTCCCCTAAATTATCACCTTCTCCATCAACGGATTCAATCTCGCGAGAAATTCGTAATGCGACGTCCCGGAAAGCTCGGCAATGTCCATCGCCGAAATTTCGCTTTTTCCATCGCGGCCTATCAGCGTCGCAATGTCGCCGGACTTGCAATTGATTTCTGAAACATTGACCACGCACATGTCCATCGAGACCCTGCCGAGAATTTTCGCTCTTTTCCCCTTTATCAAAACATATCCCTTGTTTGAAAGCGCCCGCGAAAGGCCGTGCCAGTAGCCGACGGGAAGAAGCGCAAAGTTAACCGGCTTTTTCACTTTCATCGTCAGGTCGTAGCCCACGTAACCGCCGGGCTTCGCGGTTTTCACCTCGCTGACGATCGTTCTCCACGAAAGGACCGGTTCCAGTTTCACCTTTTTTGAAAATGCCTTTTCAAGTTCTCTTGAAGGCATAAATCCGTAAAGCCCGATGCCGACGCGGACGGCGTCCAGACGATATTCGGGATTGACAATCGCGCCGGCGGTCGCGGAAATGTGCTTCGTAAGATTTTTGAATCCCCGCGCCGAGAGAAATTCCACCGCATTCATAAAATCCCTGAATTGTTTCTTTGTGTAAGAGGACTGAAGAGCGTGCCGCGGGTCTTTCGCGGAAGCAAAGTGGCTGTAGATGCCCGTAAGTTTGGGGTTTGGAGCTCGGAGCTTAGAGCTTAGTGAATGAACAACTCTTGGAAGTTCTCCAATGAAAAATCCCTGCCGGTGCATTCCCGTGTCCACTTTCAAGTGAAAAAACGGCTTCTTTTTGGCTTTTTGCAGCGCTTTCAGCGAATCAAAGTTCGAAATCGTGACGGTTATGCCGTTTTCCGCAGCTTCTTCCAGCCGGAAAGGAAGCGTGAACCCCAAAACTATAATCGGCTTTTTGATTCCTTCTTTTCTCAAACGCAAGCCCTCCACCAGAGAATCCACACAAAATCCGTCAACGCCGGACTTGTCCGCGAGTTTCGGGAAAACCGGCAAGCCGTGCCCGTAGGCGTTCGATTTCACGACCGACCAAAGTTTCGTTTTTGGTCCGATTAATTTTTTGAAAGTTTTTACATTCCGCTTGACGGCGCCGGAGTCAATTTCTATCCATGTCCTTGCGCCATTCTTGACGAAATTTCCCTTAGCCGATGATTTTCTTGCCGACATATTCCTGAAGAACTTTCGGGATTTCAACTTTGCCGTCTTCGGTCTGATAATTTTCAAGAATCGCGATAATCGTCCTCCCGATTGCAAAAATAGTGGCGTCGTTCATGTGTACAAACTCCATCTCGCCGCTTTTCCTTTTAACTTTCGTTCCCAGCCGCCGCGACTGGTAATCGTTCATTAAGTCCGCGGAATGCGTTTCCCGATATTTATTTTGCGCCGGCAACCACGCTTCAATGTCGATATGCCGGAAATCGGGACCGCCCTGGTCGCCGGTAGAACAAATTATCACCTGATAAGGAAGTTCAAGCGTCTGCATGAGATATTCCTGCACGGCGACGATGAATTCCTGTTCGGTCAACGAATCTTCGGGCAGAGTGAACGACTCCGCTTCCAGTTTGTCGAACTGATGAACGCGCAAAATTCCTCTGACGTCTTTGCCGTAGGAACCGGCTTCGCGGCGGAAAGCGGCGGAAAAACCGACGTAGCGAAGCGGCAAATCGCTTTCCTTCAGCGTCTCGTCCATGTGCAGCGGCCCGAGCGTGTGCTCCGCGCTGCCGATGAGATACATATTGTCCGTTGGAATATAATAGCGTTCTTCCGTCGGCTCAAGCCGCGCCATTTTTTGGAAAACGTCCGGCTTTATCAAGACCGGTGGCACGACGGGAACGAACGGCTTCGGATTGTATCCCTTCTTAATTTTGTCGGCGATTTTTTTTAGAACTTTTCCGTCGGTGAGAATTTTCAAACCGTGCTGAATGAGCGCGAATTCCAAAAGCGCCGCCTCGCCCTTCAAATAATTGAATCTTGTTCCCGAGACCTCGGCTGCTTTTTTGACGTCAATTATCCCGAGCGACTCGCCGAGTTCCAGGTGGTCCTTCGGCTTTCCGCCTACAGCGGACAATTTTCTCGACCCGTCCCAAGAGCGAAGAACTTTGTTGTGCGTCTCATCGGGACCGACGGGAGTATCATCGCTCGAAAGATTCGGAATTTGCATCCAAACGGCAAGCCGTTCTCCTTCCAGCGAGGATATTTCCTTCTCCTTGATCTTTATTTTTTCTTTGACGCCTTTGGCGGCGTCAATGTCGTGCTCGTCGGAGAGTTCTTTTTGTTCGCGCCGCAAATTTTCAAGCTCCGCCGTCGTTTTCCGCCAAGCGACGTCAATTTTAACGAAGCTGTCCACAAGTTCCGGCGAAAAGCCCTTAAGCTTTATCGCTTTTTTAACTTTTTCCGGCTCCTCGCGAAGAAGTTTTATATCGAGCATTCTAAAAATACTACACCAGACAAAAACATTTGTTAAGAATAAAAACTTCAAAAAAACGGAGGAAGGGGCTATAATCTCATTTAATGAAAGCTGACGAAAATCCGAAGGAAAGAGACCATAAGGAACTCGGGCC
>DAIDAM010000017.1 GCA_027310625.1 bacterium | reverse complement strand
GGGCTGGGAGGAAGGAGGGGACGACGTCAAATCCGCATGGCCCTCTGATGCCCTGGGCTACACTCATGTTACAATGGGGCTGACAATGCGAAGCGAAGCCGCAAGGCGGAGCCAAACGCATCAAACGGCCTCTCAGTTCGGATTGAGGGCTGCAACTCGCCCTCATGAAGCCGGAATCGCTAGTAATCGCGAATCAGATATGTCGCGGTGAATACGTTCTCGAGTCCTGTACTCACTGCCCGTCACGCCAAGGGAGCCGGGAATACTTAAAGACCAGCATTAAGCGCAGCTTAATGCTGCGATATTCGCCCTTCGGGCTGATACTCAATAGAAATTTGTGGATACTAACCACTCCACCCATCCTCCTCTCCTAAGTTCTTAGGAGAGGAGGAGCGAGGAGGTAAGGTCAATATCGCGCAAGCGAGTTTCTATAAATATCAGCGAACGAAGTGAGCGAGTATCGCACTAAACGCGAGGTGCGTTTAGTGCTGGTTTAGAGTAAGCTCGGTGACATGGGCGAAGTCGTAACAAGGCACGCGTAGCGGAAGCTGTGCGTGGATCAATTAAACTTTAAAAAGTGTAAACACTTTTTCATTTGGTTCGCTCGCCGACCAAATAAATTTCATTTATTTGTCTGCTCGCTGCCAAATGTAGAAAAGCTTTATGCTTTTCGTTCGGCGGATGCCGAATGTTAGTCGTACGTGCCATGTGTCAGGTATCATGTATCCTGACACTTGACACGTAATTTACCAAGCACATAAAATTTTTATATGCTCGGTATAAGAAGCCGTAAGTCGCCTTAGGCGACTAACGGACTTCTAATATTGGGACAACTAAAAAGCTCTCTTAGCCGCTGTTAGTCCGCGAAGCGGGCGTTACAGTTTCTTAAACCGAGCACATAAGGTGTTATGTGCTTCGGTTTGCATCAGGAGCAAATTTTTGTATAATATCACATATGAGCCCAATAAAGATTCTTATAGTGGAGGACGAACATTTTCTTTCAACCATCCTCGCCAACCGCTTCAAAAAGGAGGGTTTCAACACCAATCAGGCGTTCGACGGCCAAGAAGCCCTAGACCTTCTTAAAAAAGAACTGCCCGACGTCATAATTCTCGACTTGATTTTGCCGAGAAAATCCGGGTTTGAAGTGATGGACAACATTTCCAAAGACCCGCAGTTGAGCCGCATTCCGATAGTCATTTTGAGTAATCTCGGGCAGGAAAGCGACATAGAAAAGGCAAAAACTCTCGGCGCAAGAGAATACTACATAAAAGTCAGAACGTCCGTTGACGACTTCATTGAAGTTATTAAAAAGCTTGTGAATCAGCTCCAGGGATCGACAACGCAGTAATTGATACGAATCATGGACAAAAAAATTTTAGAAAAAATAAAACCGGGAGCGAAGGTCCGCGTTTATTCAATCGTGAGCGCGCGGACACAGGTCTCTTCGGAAGAAAAAAAGGGCAAGAAAAAAGAAAAGGGGACTTCTCTGCCGGCCGAAGGGACTTCAATTTTTGAAGGTCTTGTCCTTTCACGCAAGCACGGCAACGAAGCCGGCGCCACTTTTACCGTCCGCTCCGTGATGGCGGGGGTCGGCGTGGAGAAGATATTCCCGATAAATTCTCCGTCAATTTCAAAAGTGGAAGTTTTAAGTTCGCCGAAAAAAGTCCATCGCGCGAAACTTTATTTTGTGAGAAAGATGTCCGCGGCGCGGACGAGGCAGAAACTGGGGGTATCGGTGTAGCGCGCAAAAATTATTTAGCGGAACCGCGGTTCGCTCGCTCCAGCGGCTCGCGCCCGCTGCCTCTCGGCATTTTGAGTCGCCTTAGGCGACACCAAGCTCAAAATGCCTGCGAGAGCTTCCGCTAAATAATTTTTGCGCGCTTTTGAAAAGTTGTTGGTAAAATTGTTGGTAAAAGGAAAAAACCGCGAAAGACGTTTTTGTATTCAAAAGAAAAAGAGCGACCGTAGCCGCTCTTCGTGCTGTTCAATTCCCGGCTGCCCCCTCACGCCCTTCAGCTCAGAGAGCGGATAACGCAATGTGCAACAAGTATCCTCCTGCCGGATCCCACCAGGAAATCCTTGTCTCCTGGTATTTCCCACAGACTCCCGTATTGACGGATGAGAGCAATTTCATCCGAGAGTTCTTCCATGAGGGCCTCGCGATTCTCACGTACGATCCTTTGAATCTTCGCCTGGATCTTTTCATACATCTCATCCGCCGCCCTTTCGCTGGCCCTCAAACCTTTATTGCTGTTCATAAGCATGGCGAAAAGGGGCGCCAACACCAATATTTCCAGCGTGCTTACAACTTCTTTCGTTCTCCTCTCTTTCTTTTCCGTGTTCACGCGCATCTCCTCTAATATTAAGTTGACAACGATATGAAGATGGCACGAAAAATGTCTTTTGTCAACTACTACTCATACCTCACCTCAGCGCTTCCGTCGGGCTGAGGCGCGAGGCGCGTTTTACGACAAATGCATTGCGGTTAAAGTTTTATTTCCGCTACTTTTTCCCGAAAAAACTTCTCTAATTTTTCAAAATCCACTTTTCCTCCCAAGAATTTCAGTTCGGTGTCCTGAATGTCTTTGAAATAAACAAGTTGCTCGAGAAAAAGGCGGGGGTCAAAAATTTCCCCGTACTTCTTTTGGGCGTTTTCGACAATTTCCGTTAAAGAAGAAATTTTGTTTTTTAAAATGAAATATAAATCGGCATAATCCCGGAAACTGCCGCGGCGACCGATTGTGTACGCCTTCATAACGGCAATTTCTTCGGGCGCCGCCAGTTTGATTTTTTCAAATTCGCGGAAAGGGAAAAGGCAGGGGAAAGGATAATGAAGAAAAGTTGTTTTTATCCCGTCGATAAAAACCGTGAGTTCATCGGCGTTGTTGACGCTCAAAGTAATTTTTTTGCCGCCAGCCAGTTTTTCCAGTTGCGGGAGCAGAGCCGGCAATATCGCGTCGTTTGAAAAAAAATCGAAATCAACGGACAACCGATGCCCTATTTCCAACGCCAGCGCCGTGCCGCCGGCGAGATAAAAACCGCGCAGATTTGCAAAAATTGGTAAAAGACCGGCAGCTTTTTTATCGAGAACCTCTGGGTGCATCGGAGAGTTTTTTTATCGTCAGAAGTGATGAGATAAGTTTAAACGCGCCCAAACGGAAAGAGGCGGCCGGAATCGATTCTATGATTCTTTTAACTTCTTCACGCCTGTAATTATCAACCAGCCATTTCCACTGCGACCAATTGCCGTAATTGATTATTTGAATTACTATCAACCGTTTGTCTTTTTCGCGGTCAAGATTCTCGAAATTGTAGGACCAAAAAAGCGGTTTTAAATTTTCGGGCAAGGCGTTTGAAAACGGCTTCATTTGAAATAATTGTAGCAGAAAATATGAGAAATTGAAAGCGTATAAACGCTACTCGTACCGCAGCGCTTCCGTCGGACTGAATTGCGAGGCGCGATAGGCGGGATAGGTTCCGAACAAAAGCCCCACGGCGGCGGAAACGCCGATGCCAAGAAAAGCGGCGCTCAATGGGAAAGCGAAAAGCCAAGCAAGGTTCAGAAATTTTGTCAGAACAAACGATGCCCCGAAAGAAATTGCCGTCCCGAAAATAATCCCTATTATTCCTCCGAGACCGGTGAGAATCACGGCTTCCAACAAAAATTGCGACAAAATATCTTTGTTGGTTGCGCCGAGGGCCTTCCGCAATCCTATTTCTTTCGTGCGTTCCGTGACCGACACGAGCATGATGTTCATTATTCCGATGCCGCCGACGATGAGGGAAATTGCCGCAACCGCCGCCAGGAATAATTTTATTACGTTCGTTATGTTGCCGACCGTCTCCAGCGCCTGCGCCTGCGTCTCAACAAAGAAGTCGTCTTTGGAAGGGTCAGTTATGTTGTGGGAATTTCTGAGTGTTGCTTTTATGTCGGCGGCGGTCTGCGGGACGTTTGCTTCGCTGTCCGCCTGCGCGACCAGACGGTTGAAATATTTTATTCCGAAAACGTAGCTTTGCGCCGTGGTGTAAGGCATAATGACGATGTCGTTAAAATTAAGAAAGGATAGCTGCCCCTTTTCGGGAAGAACACCTATCACCCTGAAATTTCTCCCCTTTATTTTGACTTTTTTCCCGACGGCGTTTTCGTCGCCGAAGAGCTCGGTTTTTACTTTGGAACCGATGACAGCAACCTGCGAGTAGCTTTTTACGTCGTCATCGGTGAAATTTTCTCCCTCAGCGGGATAAATATTGTAAATTTCGGCAAAAAACGGCGTGACGCCGATAATCGTCGGGCGATATGTCTCGTTTCCATAAGCGGCGACTTCCGTCCCGAAAACAATCGGCATTATCTCCGCAAGATAAGGAACATTTTCTTTTCTTTTCAGGAGCACAATGTCGCGTTCTTTAAGCGAGTCGGTGAACGTTGAGATTATATCGGCTGGCCCCTTCGGCTGTCTTCCGGGAACGATGGCGATGGTTTTTGAACCGATGCTCTGAATCTGCGAAAGAATCAAGTCCTGCGCTCCTTTGCCGAGCGACATCACAATCATAATCGCCGCCACGCCGATGACGATGCCGAGAATCGTCAAAAGCGAACGCGATTTGTGCGTGGATAATCCTCCTACCGCTGTTTTAAAAATATGTTTGAGTATCATTGCATTGTGATGTCAAATTATTTTTCAGTATCTACAAGTATCTTAGTATCTATCAATATCAAAGATGATACTGGCGGAAACTAATAGGTATTTATGGATACTTATTGTCATCATCATTTGTTTTCGACGGGCTGGTCGCTTTCTATTTTGCCGTCAACGATTCTGATTATTCTTTCGGCATGTTCCGCCACTGCGGTCTCGTGCGTGACCAGAATTATCGTGCGCTTTTCATCGCTGTTGAGGCGCTGGAGAATGGATGTTACCGTTTGTCCCGATTTGGAATCCAAATTTCCCGTCGGCTCATCGGCGAAAATCACCTGCGGGTCGTTGACGAGAGCGCGGGCGATGGCGACTCGCTGTTTCTCGCCGCCGGACAACTTCGACGATTCGTGATTCATTCTGTGCCCGAGCCCGACCGCTTCCACCGCCTGTTTTGCTTTTTCATCCCACAGAGATTCTTTTGTGTCGGAATAGAGAAGGGGGAGTTTCACGTTTTCAAGAACCGTCAGGCGCGGCAGAATGTTGAAGGTTTGGAAAACGAACCCCATTTTTTTGTTGCGCACGCGCGCCAGCTCTTCATCGCTGTAGCCGTCAATGGAGCGATTTTCAAAAAGATAGTCGCCCCCGGTTTGCCTGTCCAAAAATCCGATTATGTGAAGGAGGGTGGATTTGCCGGAGCCGGACGGCCCCATGATTGAAACAAACTCTCCGCTTTCGATGCCGAAGGAAAGACCCCGCAGGGCGGCTGTGCCTACGCCGCCGTCCTTGTATATTTTCTGCAGGTTTTTTACCTCAATAAGCGGAGTGAAGGACATAGCCGATTACGCGAATTATTGCTTGGGCTTGGGTATGATTACTTCTTCGCCTTCGGACAAACCGCTTAAAATCTCCGTATAGCCGTCAGAACCGCGGATGCCCGTCATTATTTCTCTTTTCTCCGCCGATGATTCATCGGTTAATCCTTTTTTGTAAATCAGGACAAATTCTTTTCCTTCGCTTTTTTGGACGGCGCGCTGAGGAATTCCCAAAACATTTTCGTGAGTTGCCGACACTATGTCTATGTTCGCGGTCATGCCCGGTTTTATTCTCTCATCAGGTTTTTTGAAGTTGAGTTTCGTGAGATAGGTGGCGACGCCTTCGATGACGGTTTCTCCGGGGTCAATGGAAGTCACGGCGGCGTCGAAAACGACGTCACTGCCGTAGGCGTCAAGCGTCACTTTTGCCTCATTCCCGACTTTCACCCTCGCGATGTCCACTTCCGGGATATAGGATTGAATTTCGTAAGAACCCGTTGAAATTACGGAGGCGATGACCGAGTTCGCGGCGGCTATTTGCCCCACTTTTGCGTCTTGTTTTGTAACCGTGCCCGAAATAGGGGAACGGAGAAAAGATTTGTCAATCTGCTCGGTTATGTTTTCAACCTGCGCCTCGTAGCTTTTCACATCAGCTTCTTTCGATGAAACCAGCGCTTTTTGCGACGATATGTTCTGTGAGAGGGTTGTCACGCTTAAAATCGCGGAATCAATCTCCGCCCGGGCGTCGTTTGTGCTTGTCTTGTAAGAATTCATTGTTGAGGTGGAAAGAGACAAGGCGTTTATCGTTGTGTCCATCAGCAAATTGAGAAAGCCGTAGATTGCGTTCAGGTTTGTTTTCGCGTCGGACAAGGCCTGCTCAAGAGAGTTTGGGGTCGGAGAAGAACCGACGGAATTTATTTTTGAAAGCCACGTGTTTAGCACGTCGCGGATAATCAATCTTTGGTTCTCGGACAATATTTTTTCCTGCGAATTGATGGAATCAAAAGTAAGCTTGGGATTATTACTCTCGTCGTCCGAAAAAAGCGCGTCTATTTTTATTCTTATAGCGTCGTTCGCGCTCGTATAGGCGCTGTTCAGAGCATTGACAACATTCCCGTAATAGTTTTCAAGGTCTGTTTTTGTCTTATTGAGCGATGCCTCTTGGGAATCAAGGTCGGCTCTGGCTTTGTTGAGCTGCGTGTCGAGTTCTGAGAAATCAAGCGTTGCCAAAGTTTGTCCGGCGTATACCGCATTCCCAA
This sequence comes from bacterium, assembly GCA_027310625.1. GTDB lineage: Bacteria > Patescibacteriota > Minisyncoccia > UBA6257 > 2-01-FULL-56-20 > JACQKT01. Next base: position 22,415 of record DAIDAM010000017.1, on the reverse strand, counting down.
CGTCCGCTTTTACTGAGGATATCCTTCCGCTTGTTTCAAAAGCGAGTTCCACGCTTTCCGAGGGCTTTACACTGCCCGTCGCCGAGACCTCCTGGGTTATCGTTCTTTTTTCCGCTTTCGCCGTTTCAAATTGCGGCGCGCTTTTTCTGCCGGCAAGCGCGTAGATAACTATTGCTAAAACCACTGCCGCAATTATCCAGTTGGTTTTGTCGGAGAGAATTTTTTTGTAGTCCATATGTTAAAAGTTGCCGTCATTATATATTATTTTTCATGAATTGAAAATGGATTGCGACTCGGTTATAATCCAAAACAGATTTGTGACAACGCGCGGGTGGCGAAACTGGCAGACGCACTACCTTGAGGTGGTAGCGCCCGCAAGGGCGTGGAGGTTCGACTCCTCTCCCGCGCACATAAATTATCCAGACCCGTTAAGTTATGACCAAATTCCAGCTTTTCGCGCAGCCATGGTGGGTCAATCTTTTGGTAATTGTTCCCTTTGTTGCCTATTATTTTTGGCGGAAGGAAGGGCTTAAAATTTCAAAATCAATTCTCATTTTTTCCGCGCTTTTCGGAATTGCTTTTGGCTTTGTGGAAGCATCGGTCGTGGTTTATCTTCGCGCCGCCGTAGGACTTCTTCCGGGATACGGCGGCACGCTTGCCGATGTTGTCAAATTCTCTTCGGACATTTACCAGCAGTCGCAAATTCTCGGCGAGCTGCCCAAAAGTTTGTTTGCAATGGAGTTTCTGCGGGAGTTTGCCACAATAACCGCGCTTATCAGCGTAGCTATTTTGGCCATTGGTTCGTTTCGCGAACGCTGGGCGATATTTTTGTGGACTTTCGCAATCTGGGATATTTTTTACTACATCGGCCTTTGGGCAACGGTCCGCTGGCCATCGTCGCTTTTAACGCCGGACGTTCTTTTCCTGATTCCGGTTCCGTGGTTCTCTCAGGTGTGGTTCCCGCTGATTGTGAGCGTTCTCACCATGTTTGCCGTCGTTGCGGCAAGGAAGGCCGATTAAGCCGCCGGACGGAAAATTTCAAGGTTCATTCTAATTTTATTGTTCCTGCTTCGCGTACTTCTCGTTGAGTATTTTTCTCGTCCTCGGGCCGACGTATCCGGTCGGTTCCAGCCCGTTTTTTCCCTGAAATTCCTTCACGGCTTCGGTCGTGCATTTTTTGAAGCTGCCCGTTATCGGGCAATCGTTCTTTGTGAATCCCCGCGGCGGATAGAAACCTTCCTGTATCAAAGCCGCCTGAAGCGAGAGCACGTCTGCGTTTCCGACCATGCCTTCTTCCAAATCAACATTCCACCGATGCGGCAAAAGGGTCGTTTCGGGAAAGCTGGCGGCGCTTGTTGCATTATAAAAAAAATCTTTTATGCCGGCGTAGGTTTGAAAGGCGAGTTCCGTGAGCGTTTTTTCCCGCGTTGATTTGTACTGAAACTGCGGTTCATAAATGTAATCGTATTCAATGAGCATTCCGGCGGGGTCAAGCGAATTGTTGGAGCCGACGGCGATTAATTCCTGTTCCTCAACAATTCCCGATGATTCCTGCGGCAAGTCGCTCGCCGCGAAAAAATTGTTCAAGCGTTCAAAAATGTTCCGCGCAACGACAGCGCTCGCTTTTGAGTTTGAAAACTGCTTCTCCGGGACGTAAATTGCGAAGCCGGAATAACTCCCCGGTTCGTTGTATTGTCTGCCGCCCTGGTCGTTGAAATGTATGCTGATAACCAAATCAACGTCGTTTTCGTTTGCCCATTTGTTTATGCCGTAAAGTTTTATCACCGCTTCTTTGGAGGCGTTGTTGTGCTGAACGCCGGTGTTCGACGACACAAGGCCGCTTTCAAGGGCCGATTTCATATAAAGACGTTGAGTTTCGGCGAAGGCGATTATTGAAGTTCTCCCGCTTTCAAAATAAGAACTGAACTGCGGAGAATATCCCGCGCGGTCGCGCGTCACAAAAGTTTGAAACCCGCTTTCTTTGTTTAGAAGAAGAGCAAGGCGCTCCGCGAGTTCAAGCGTCAAGTCAGCCTCTTTCACGTTTTTAAACTGTGTGCCGACGGAAGCGTTATCGTGTCCCGGCACGAGAAGTATTTTTACCGGAACGCCGCCGTTTTTGGCGGAAGCATACTTGTTTTTCAATTCATCCTCATTTGTGCTCGCTACGAAAAAGACGCCGGCGAGCTTGTCTTTTATGTTCACGAGATTGTATTCAGACGCCGGCTCACTGAACAAGTTGAATTTGTCCGTTAAGTAAAACGAGGCGGCGGAAAGCAAAACAAAGAGTAAAACCCCCAGAAATTTCATTTTGATTGATTTTAGACGTCATAAAGCGGTACGGCAACGACCGGTCTATTATGGCTTGACAGAAAATAAAAAATATGCTACGCTATTATGCAGGTTGGCCTGCGTGGTGTGGGCTGACGATTTGAAAAGAAAGGAGAACGTGATGTCCAAGTTCAAGCTGTTCGACCCCGAACGCGCCGCGCGCAGCGCGGCGTACTGGAGGCCGGTGATCGAAGGACGGGTGCCTGACCCCATTCTGTGTGGGCTCGGGCTGGCGGCGGTCGTCGCCCTCCTGGGCCTCGTCGGTACCCTCGCGAATGCATTCGGCGTGGTGAAGGTGTCCGACGGCGCAATGATGGGGGCTGCCGCGGCGGTTGTCTTCATCGCCATTGGCGTCGCCGCGGTCTGCGGCACGTTCAAGGTGAAAGCGGAAGAAGAGAAAAAGAAGGAGTAAGCCAACGAGACCAGAAATGCCCGAGCGCACGCGCGCCCGGGCATTACTTTTTTGTTTACATTGAAAAATTGAAATTTCGTGGCGGGCAAATACTTGCGCCTTCGTGCAATACCGGATTTTGAAGAAGTCCCGTTTGGAGGTAGAATTGCGTTAAGCGCTTATGGAAAAATTTCAGATATATTTCTTTACATTTATTTTTCTTGCCGTAATTCTTTTGAGTTTTTCGATTTTCCTGCCCTTTCTCGTTCCGGTTTCCATTGCGGCGGTTCTTGCTTTCCTTTTCAGCCCTCTTCATGAAAGGACGGCTTCGACGCTCGGCGGGAGAAGGGGACTTGCCGCTCTTGCAACCGTCACCTTCGCCGTTTTCGTTATAGTCATACCGTTCGTTTTCATCGGCAAGGCGGTGTTTCAGGAGGCAACCGGATTCTCGGCGCAATTGCAGAACGGTACGGGAAATGTTGCCGGCTTCCTTTCTTCCATTGAAAAAGCCGTTTCTTACTATTTCCCGGGCTTTTCTTTGAATCTTAACGAATACATCCGTCTCGGCACGGACTGGCTTGTTCAGAACATCGGCGGCGTTTTTGCGGGCATCGCGCGCGTGACGGTCGGTTTGTTAATCAATCTTTTCATCGGCGTCATCGCCTTTTATTACCTTTTGAAGGACGGGCGGAAATTCGTCCGGGAGCTTGTATCGTTAAGTCCGTTGCCCGACAAATACGACTACGAAATAATTTCGCGGCTCGAAAGCACCGTCAGTTCGGTTGTGAAAGGTTCGCTTATCGTCGCTTTGGTTCAGGGCTTTTCGTCTTTCGTCGGTTTTATAATTTTCGGCGTCCCGAATCCGGCGCTTTTGGGAAGCACGGCTGCCGTCGCGGCGCTGATTCCCGGCGTCGGAACGTCTCTGGTTCTCGTTCCCGCGATTATTTACCTTTTTGCCGTCGGTTCCGGCGGGGCGGGGTTCGGTCTTCTTGTTTGGGGGGTTATCGCCGTCGGCCTCATTGATAATATGCTCGGTCCGATGCTCATAAAAAGGGGAGTAAGAATCCATCCTTTCTTCATACTTCTCTCGGTCATCGGCGGGCTCTGGTTTTTTGGACCGATAGGATTTCTTCTGGGACCATTGGTTTTGAGTTTGCTTTTCGGCATGATTGAAATTTATCGCTTCCTCGTTAATTCCGAACAAAAAAGTTCCCGGAGCATTTTCGGAACGATTGATGAAATATAAATTTTTTGCAATAGCGATACTCGCGTTATTTTTTGCGTTTATAGCGCTTTTATTTTTTTATTATCCGATTTTTTTCGGAGAAACGAAGAAGTTAAAAACGGAAAGCGGAGCCGAACAAAAGCCCGCGAAGCAATTTGAGCCGGCTCTTTTGTCATGGTCGCTTGCGACATCTTCCGCCGCTTGGGAAACGCGCGACTCGGCGGCAAGTTTCGTTTTCAAGGGGAAAATGTGGACAATGGGCGGATTGGACGGGAACACAAAAGTCCAAGGCGACAACAAAGTCCGCTACTGGGAAGCGCCTCATTTTAACGACATTTGGTCAACGACCGACGGCGTCAACTGGAAACTTGAAAAATCGAATGCGGAATGGGCTCCGAGAAGGTCAATGACAGTGGTTGAATTCAACGGAAAACTTTTTATGTTCGGTGGATGGAGTTCAATCACCGGGTATGCGAGCGACATTTGGCAATCCGAAGACGGCATCTCTTGGATAAAAGTTGTTTCGCAAGCGCCTTGGCCGGCGCGCGAGGGACACAGCGCGGAAGTTTTTGACGGGAAAATCTGGCTCTTTGGCGGAGTGAATTACGACAAGCGCGAGACGAAAAACGACGTTTGGTATTCGAGCGATGGCGTAAATTGGGAACAAGCGACCCCGAAGCGAGACAATCTCGCAACGGGGCAGGCGACGACGATTCCCTGGAGCACACGCTGGGACCAGGCAACAGCCGTTTTCAAAGGAAAAATATTTCTCGCCGGCGGGATGGACCTGAAGGGAAACACTTTCAACGACGAGTGGGTTTCGTCGGACGGTTTGAATTGGGAGCTCGTTACCGCGAACGCCCCGTGGCCTTCCAGGCAGGGACATTCTCTTGTTGTTTATAAAGACAGATTGTGGATTATCGGACGGCTGAACGACAAGGAAACCGGAGGACCGAACGACGTTTGGTATTCGGACGACGGCGTTGATTGGCGAAAGACCGACGCCGACCCGCCGTGGATTGGAAGAGAAGACCACTCCGTTCTCGTTTTCAGGGATAGAATCTGGGTTTTCGGGGGAACGGGCGCCGACTGGCGCTGGCACAACGACGTTTGGTTTTCAAATCCGCAGGGAGACAAAAAAATTTCCGTAAGCGTTTCGAAAAACGGCGTTGGCGAGCCGGAACTTTCCGCGAATTCTTTTGTTTCCGTTTTTGTGGATGACAACGGAGACGAGCGCGTGCTTTTTAAAAAAAACAAAGAAACGCAATTGCCGATTGCGAGCATTACCAAGCTGATGACGGCGCTCGTCGCTTCGGAAAAATACGGCGGTAACGACTTAATCGTTGTTTCCAAGAATTCTTTGAACGTGAAAGGCGCTTCCGGAATTTACCGCGAAGGGGAAAGAATTTTATTCGCCGACGCGCTTAAAGCGATGCTTATCGGCTCGCATAACGAAATCGCAAGCGCGTTTGGCGAAAGCAGTCCCGATTTTGTCGAACTGATGAACAAGAAGGTCTCCGAAGTCGGTCTTTCAAAGACGATTTTCTTCAATTCCGTAGGCACCGACCCCAACGGCGCCGATTCAATCAATCGTTCAACCCCTTACGACGTTTATAAACTTGCAAGGTATGTCCGGGAAACGAAACCGGAAATTTTGAAAATAACTGCGCAGAAAGAATTCCGTCTTTCGGATGCCGACGGAAATTTTTTGGCGCTTGTCACAAGTACGGATAAACTCCTTGGGGATGAAAAACTTCCTTTCACGATATTGGGCGGGAAAACGGGGGAGACGCCGAAAGCGAAGCAGAATTTGGTTCTTGTGACGGACGCGCCCTGCGGCAAACTTTTCAGCGTTGTTCTCGGCTCGGATGATAATTTCGGAGATATGCGAAAAATTCTTCGCTACGTTAACGAGGCGTATGAAATAAAGTGCTGACTTCTATGCTTTTTTTGTAAGTAAAATAGTCCGCTTGTAAAAAATATCCAAAAATTATTCTTTTTCTCGTCAACAATTTCTAGACCGAGTTTTCGAAAAGTTGATTTCCATTCCTCCTCGGTTCTGTTTGAGTGAGGATGTCCGAAAAATTCTCTGTTGAGAATACTATCCATCGCAAACGTGAAGTACTTTTGTAAAAAACCTTTATATAAATCCTCAATTACGATTATCCGCTTTGATACTCTTTTTGCTTCTGATAATACAGCAATGGGGTCTTTTGTATGGTGAAGAACGTTTATGAGAAAAGAAACATCAAATTCGTTGTTGTTAAATGGAATTTCATTTCCGTCGTAAATAATTGGTTGGATATCTTCAAAGTAGCTCTTATTTTTTATATCGATTGGAACAACATTGTATCCAAAATTCTTAAAAATTTTTGCAACGTGCCCGCCGCCGCAGCCGATATCAATGATTCTGTCGCCTTCTTGGAGATATGGATGGATTTTTTCGAAAATATCTTTTGCTCTTTTGTTCAGGAATGCAGAATTGCGGAGTAGCGTGGATTTGTTAAACCCCAACATGCGGCTTAATCAGCAATCATTACACACGTCGCCGATTTTTTTGACATTTTTTCCCCGCGCGGGCAGACCGGTTGCAAACGGCAGCGGTCTGTCCTGCGTATAAGAAATTCCCTGCGAGACGGCGATCTCCGCTTTCTGAAGTTCCGAGCCGATATCGAGCAAGTGGTCGGGGCGGCTGATAAGTTCAAGGTGCGCTATTTTCACGCCGACTTCGCGCGCCGTTTTTCCGGTGACGACAAGCAAATCATCGCCGCTCGGCGTTTTGAAATAGGCACTGATGATTTTGTCTTTCGTGCTGATGACGAAAAGCCCGCGGGGGTCTGCGCTTGTTATTGGGTCGAAGACCATACTCGGCTCGCGGTCCCAAATGGCGCAGCGCGCAAGTTTTTTCGCGTCTTCCCAGTCGGACTCGTAAATGTGAGCCGACTGCGAAGTAATTTGGAGGTAGCCCATATCGAAGCCGGCTTCTTTTACAATCCTTTGCTGGAGTGCGCGCAAACCGAAAGCGTTCGGAATGCCCGCTTTGAAGATGTCGTGACTGCGGACGGTGACGAGCATGTGCAGTTTGCCGCCGTTTTGCAGAACCTGAATCTGCGTGATGCACGGCGGTTCTTTGGAATTTTTGTCGAGCGGCGGGACCATCGTCGTCGCCGTCGCGCGCCGCGTGTCGGGAGAAGATTTCAGTTCCTTCAAAATCACTTCTTCTATCTGGTCAATCGTTTTTCCGCCGTCGGGATAGCGCATCAACCGGTTTCCGTAAGTGTAAGTGACGCCCTCCGGCTTTTCGGGCGAAAGAAAAACGGAACGGTAATGTTCAATCGCGTCTCTGTTCAACCCGATTGTGTTCTTCAAACTTTCCGGCCAGTCAACGTCCATCTTCGGATTATCGGGATCTTCGATTTCGATTACCCACGTGACACCGATAAGTTCGCGTTGTTGCGTTCCGTATTGCGTTCCTTTTATCGTGCCGTAGCGCATGATGCGGTCAACGACGCGCGTCCAGGCGTCAAGTACGGTTCTTCCGCGAACAAGAAAGCCGACTTTCTCCGACGGGAAGATGTCAATCGCTTCCGGCACGGCGTCGGCGAAACGCACCGGCTCCATATAAGGCTTTTCATCGCCGCCCGGAAATTCTTTTACAGTTGAGTTCAAATCGGCGCCGGAAATTTTTTTGAGAGAAACGTTTTCGCGTATCATGTTCACGACGTTGTGGTCAATTTCTTTTTCCATTTTGAAATCCGTCCCGGGAATTTCGCGGCTGCCGTTTATGCCGTGCTCCCAGATTTTCAAAAGCACTTCTTTTCCGGAAACGCCGAACGGGCTGCAGGAGAGCGCGCCGTTGTCCCAGAGATACAAACTCCTTATCTGCGGATTGAGGGCGAGGTTGCGGAGAATGACGTTCACGCCCTGGCGGCTGTAAAGCGTCCCGACAATCGCCGAGCGCCTGATTAATTCGGGAAATTCCCTGAGGGCTTTTTCGGGCTCGTTCCAGACCGTGCAGAAACCGACGCTTTTTCCTTCGCCGAGAAACACTTTATACTTGTCGGGCTGGTAAAGATTCTCGAAAGAAATCATTTTCTACATTATAATCCGACTTCCTGCTTTTTGTGAAATTCCCGGCTTGCAATCGTCTCAGGGTCTCGTGTATAATTTTTTTCATATGCTGAAGATAAAAGTCATTTTGGGGAGCACGCGCCAAAACCGCTTCGGAGACAAGCCGGCGCGCTGGATATTGGAAAAAATTAAGAAAATTGAGGGCGCGGAAGCGGAACTTCTTGATTTGCGGGATTGGCCGCTTCCTTTTTATAACGAGCCCACTTCGCCGTCGTCCGTTAAAGACGGCGCTTATCCGAGCGAGATCGCGCGAAAATGGGCAGCCAAAATCAAGGAAGCGGACGCTTTTGTGATTGTTACGCCGGAGTATAACCGCAGCACCTCCGCCGTCCTCAAAAATGCGCTTGATTCCATTTATGCCGAATGGAACAGAAAAACGGTCGGTTTCGTCGCTTACGGGAGCGTCGGCGGCGCAAGAGCCGTCGAGCATCTCCGCGACATCTCGGTTGAACTGCAAATGGCGCCGATACGAAACGCCGTTCACATTCCCCAGCCGTGGAATCTGCTTGACGAAAAAGGAAATTTAAAAGAAGGCGCGCTGGAGCCGTTTTCGGCAAGCGCCGACAATATGCTCAACCAGTTAATTTGGTGGGCGAGTGCGCTCAAAGCCGCGAGAGAGAAGTAATTTCATATGCGAAAGAAGTGTAAGCAAAGTCGGTTTACTATCAAATAATCACAATTGTGATATAGTGATAGTAATCTGCGATTACTATCACTCAATCGGTTCGCTCAGCAGAAATAAAATCGCTTTGCGCCTTTACACCTGCCTCGCTGCCGATTGTAATGATAGTAACCGAAGAATTATGCCGCGAACGAAAAATCTCTCGCATTAGGCAAGAGATTTTTTGATTATCTCTTCGGCGCGTTTTTTGTCCAGAAAATTTTTTGTCTTCACCCACTTGCCGGGCTCGAGTTCTTTCATGTGGTCGAAAAAATGTTTTATTTTGTTTTTCGTCGCTTCGTCCAAATCAGAAATATCTTCAACGCGGGATTGGTAGGGGTCTATTTTTTTTGTCGGCACGGCGATTATTTTGTGGTCAATTCCCGATTCGTCCTCCATCTCGAGCATGCCTATCGGGCGAGCGGGGATTATCGTCCCCGGAAAAAGAACGGCGGAAGTGAGTACAAGAACGTCCGTCGGGTCGCCGTCTTCGGCGTGCGTGTTCGGAATGAATCCGTAGTTGAACGGATAAACCATTGATGTGTAAAGCAGGCGGTCAACCGCGATTGCGCCCGAGCCCTTGTCCAGTTCGTATTTGACGGACGAGCCCTGCGGAATTTCCACAAAAACGTTTATTTCCTGCGGCGGATTCTTTCCGGCCGAAATTTTATTTATGTCCATTTTTAATTTCGATTATTTTGGCGACATAAAAATACTATCACGAATTTCTTCCATTTCAAAATCATTGACATTTTTTTCGTTTTATGTTAATTTTTTTGCAGTGGGCATGTTTTTTGTGCCCGGTTTGAAAGCTTCATACGACCAAGAAGGGAAAGAGTATCATGAAAAACGTAATCAAGTGGTTTGTGCTGCTGGCGGCGGAAAGCATGTACGATTTCGTCGCGGCGGTGTGGGACACGAACGAATGTTTCGTGCGGCTTTGGAAATCGGCATTCGTGACGCGCCGTGTGGAAAGCATGCCGGAATTCATCACGGTGGTGCGGTACACGAAGAATCCTTACATCTTCGTTACCGTTCGTTTGCTGGACAGCGATCCGAAGTCCAGCTCTTGGGAATGCGAGGCGCGGTTCGGCTCATCGGCATCGGACGACGCTAAGGTGGTGCGAGTATCACGCTGGTGGGTCCCTGTCGGGAATTCCAAGAACAAGAAGGACAAGAAGGAAAACGCCAACAAATATCTGATGTGCGATCTGCTGCACCCTTTAGTGCGTCTGCTGTCCGAAGAGTTTTGCGGAGCGGAAATCGTCGTGCGCGACCTCTACGGTAAGGAGCGCAATCTCCAGGAGTTCATGGGAAAATACTCTCTGGTGTAGGATGTAAAAGAAGAAAAACCGGAGAGAGGAACGTGTAGGGAGCTGCGCAAGCGCGCGGCTCCTTTTGCTTTTTATAAATGGCGGACATCTCGTTTTTGCAATGTGGCGAACCTCGCTCTTTTTTCAAAAAAGCGGGGGTGAATAATCTGTTAATATCTTTCGCGCGCAGTTTTTGTTTTTATAGATAAATCAATGTTTTTCGCCGCAGAAAAAATTCGCAGAAAGAGTTTTTGACTCATTGCGGCGGTACATTATTATTAATTTCTAAGTGGGGAATTGTGGATAATTTTGGGGATAAGTAAGGGTTTCTGGGGATAAAGTGGTTCGTTGAAAATTTTTCCTCAACCCGCTTCGCTCGCTCCAGCGGCGAGCTCGCTTGTCCTCGGCGATGCGGTCGCCTAAGGCGACACCAAGCCGCATCGCCTGCGGGGTTTCGGAAAAAATTTCAACTCACTTTTGTTCATCCCGCTTTATTCATAATTCTTTATTCATTATTCATGCTCTTAGGAGAATACAAACATAATCTGGATTCCAAAGGTCGGTTGGCGGTCCCGGCGAAGTTCAGAAAAAAATTGTCGGCGGGCGCCATCATCACGAGAGGATTGGACAACTGCCTTTTCGTTTTCGGAAGCAAAGAATGGGAGACGCTTGCGCGGAAACTCATTTCTTTGCCGCTCGGACAATCGAACTCGCGGGCGTTCGTGAGATTGATGCTTGCCGGAGCGAGCGACGTTTTATTGGACAAGCAGGGAAGAATTCTCATTCCGGATTATTTAAGGAAATATGCCGCCCTCAAGAAAGATGCGGTAATAGCGGGACTATACAGCAGGGTGGAAATCTGGGATGAAAAAAATTGGGAACGATACAAGAAAAAGACGGAAGGTTCTTCCGACGAAATAGCGGAGAAATTGGGAGAGCTGGGTGTATAAAATGCACATTCCGGTTCTTTTGAAGGAAACGATAGAACTTTTAAAACCGGAGAAAGGTAATTTTTTCATTGACGGGACGATTGACGGCGGAGGGCACGCCGCCGCAATTCTCGACAGAATTATGCCGGACGGAATGTTCCTCGGCGTTGATTTGAACGCACTGATGCTGAAGCAGGCAGAAGAGAGAATTGCGGCAAATCCTAATTTCAAATTTCTAATTTCTAAACGCATTTTCTTGGTTCATGGGAATTACGCCGACCTGCCCAAAGTACTTGAAAGAGTTAGAGAAGCCGACCCTTCGATTCCCCTCAGGGCAGACGGACTTCTTCTTGATTTGGGATTTTCTTCGGAACAACTGGAATCGTCGGGACGCGGGTTCAGTTTCAAAAAAGACGAACCGCTTCTCATGACTTACGACGATTCCGAAAAACCAGTCAAAGAAATTCTCAAAGAAATTGACGAAAGAAAACTTGCCGACGTCATTTATGAATTCAGCGGCGAGCGGTTCTCAAGAAGAATCGCCGCGGCGATAAAAACGAGAGAAAGAAAAAGTCCGATTGAAACAACGGGAGAACTGAACGAAATAATCAAAAGTGCTTTGCCGAGAAATTACGAACGCGGGCGAATTGAACCGGCAACGAGAACTTTTCAGGCATTGAGAATTTACGTGAATCACGAACTTGAAAATCTGGAAAGCGTTCTTAAAAAAATAATGAAGATTGTGAAATCCGGCGGACGAATCGCAATAATAAGTTTCCATTCGCTGGAGGACAGAATTGTTAAAAAGCATTTCAAGAGAATGGCGAGAGAAAAAAAGATAGAAATTGTTACACCCAAACCGGTCAGGCCAACAAAGGAAGAATCGCTAAATAACCCCAGAAGCCGCTCGGCAATGCTGAGGGCGGCGATTGTTAGATAGTGACCAGTAAATGGAGAAACCAGCGGCCAAGAATTAACAAAAATAAAAACCCAAACCAATGACATTTTTTAAACCGGAACAAAGAAGTTTCATGGATTACGCATTATGGGCGCTGTTTTCCGCATCTTTTATAGCGTCGGTTTTTCTTATTTTCATATACAATTACTCGATTAACCTCGATTACAAAATATACTCGGCGGAAGAAACGATAAAAAAACTTGAAAGCGAAAAAGCGCAGCTGCAGGATAAAGTTTTCGCGCTTTTGAGCGACGCCAGCCTCAAAAAACTCTCCGCAAACAATGGTTTAGTGGAAGAGAAAAATCCGAAGTATCTTAAAATTTCCGCCGGAACTTCGAAAGATTTGATTACTTTGCAGACAAGATGAATCCTCCGCATAAATTTCAACAAAAACGTGAAAACCGAGATATTTCAAAATTTACGGTTAGAAAATATACCAAATTAAACAGATAACTTTTATGCGGGGGATGAAAGGACGATTTTTATTCTTGGTTCTCGGGATAGCCGGATTTTATTCATATTTGTTTTTTCATCTTTATAATCTTCAGGTTTTAAAAGGCGGTTTTTATCTTGCGAGGGCGCAGTCGCAATACGCGGCTTCGGGCGTTGTTGCGGCAAGGAGGGGGACAATTTACTTTTCGGACAAAAACGGGAACAAGCTTGCCGTAGCGGTTGAAAAAGATTCCCCGATTGTTTATGCCGCCCCTAAGCTTGTAGAAGACGTTGAGGAAACCTACAACAGATTGCTTGAAATATTTCCCGACATTTCAGATACGGCAAAAAAGAAGCTCTCCGATAAAAAAAGTTCCTATCTTCTCTTGGAGAGAAAATCAAGCGGGGAAACTTTGGCCAAAATTGAAAACGAGAACATAAAAGGAATTTTCATCGGTTCCGAGCCGCAAAGATTTTATCCGTTCGGTTCTTTTGCTTCGCATATTTTGGGTTTTGTCGGTCCGAATGCGGAGGACAACGGCGAGAGCGGGAAGTACGGATTGGAAAAATTTTATGAAGGAAAATTGAACGGCGTTCCCGGCGGAACGGAGGAAGGAAAAATAATACAGCCGAAGGACGGCGAAGACATAACGCTAACAATAGACCCGAACATACAGAAACAAGCGGAAAATATTCTCTCCAATCTCGTTGAGAAAAATAAAGCGAAAGGGGGAGCGTTCGTTGTTGAAGAGCCGTCAACGGGGAAAATACTCGCCATGGGGGGTTATCCCGCCTTTGACCCGAATAATTATTCCGATTCAAACGTAGCCGATTTTTTAAATCCTGCCGTTCAGAAAGTTTACGAGCCCGGTTCGGTTATGAAAGTGATAACGATGTCCGCCGGCATAGATACGGGCAAGGTAACTCCGGATACCACTTACGTTGACAAAGGGCAGCTTGTCATCAGCGGAAAAAGAATTGAAAACTTCGATTTCAAAACTTACGGTCCTCACGGATTGACGACAATGACGACAGTCATAGAAAAATCGCTCAACACCGGCGCGGTTTTTGTGGAAGGCAAAACGGGCAACGAGGTCTTCAGAAATTATCTCGTGAAATTCGGTCTCCGCGACAAAACAGGCATTGATTTGCCGGGAGAGGTTTCGGGGAATCTGAATCAGCTTTTTGCAAAATTTGTTCCGCAAATAAACTTTTCAACCGCTTCGTACGGTCAGGGAATAGCGGTCACGCCGATGGAACTTATTTCGGCGATCAGCGCGATTGCGAACGGCGGAACGCTTATGCGTCCGTATCTCAATCAGGAAATGACGCCGAAGGAGATCGGCGCCGTCATAGCGTCGTCTACTGCCGAAGCGGTGACTAAAATGATGATTTCAGCGGTTGATAAAGCAGGAGTTGCCGCAATACCCGGATATTACATAGCAGGGAAAACGGGCACCGCTTACGTTCCCGATTTAAAAACAAAGACCTATACCGACAGGGTTATAAACACCTATGTTGGTTTCGGGCCGGCGACGAATCCGCGTTTTATAATTCTCATTAAACTTGACGAGCCGGAAGGCAGTCTGCAGGCGGCGGTGACCGTTGTCCCGGCGTTTCGCGAACTGGCGCAATTCATATTAAATTATTACAATGTTCCACCCGACAGATTATAAAATCCTAAGCACTAAATCCTAAATCAAAAACAAATCATAAATCCTGAATCTCAAACGTTTGTAAATTTTACGATTAAAACAATGTTGACAAATGTTCTGGCTTGGGCGCTGAAGAAACTGGCGCAACTTATAATTCTCCGTTACCGTCCGGGAATAATCGGCGTCACGGGCAGCGTCGGAAAAACCTCGACCAAACTCGCGATAGCGGCGGTTATCGGTCCGAGCAGGCGCACGAGATTTTCAAAGGGCAATCTCAATAATGAACTCGGGCTTCCTTTGGCGATTGTGGGAGATTTTTCGGAGAACGAAGTGAAAATAGTCAGCCGCGATACGCCGGAGGGAGAAAAGAAAATCGGAAAATCGCTCTTTTGGATTAAAGTGATTTTAACAGGCGTGATGAATTTAATAAGAAGAAATAATGACTATCCGGAAATTCTCGTCTTGGAGTACGGCTCCGACAAGCCCGATGACATCAAAAATCTTCTTGAGATAGCGAGGCCGAACATCAGCGTCATTACGGCTGTCGGAGAAATTCCCGTGCATGTGGAATTTTTTGCGGGACCTGATGAACTGGCGAAGGAAAAATCAAGATTGATCGAACAGCTGCCGTCGGCGGGGTTCGCCATTTTGAACCATGACGACGAGACCGTTATGGATTTGAAGGGAAGAACCCGGGCGCACATTTTCACCTTTGGTTTTCAGAAGGGCTCGGAACTGCGGCTGACCGGTTTCAGAAACAAAGTTGAGAGCGGCAAGCCCGTCGGCGTTTCTTTCAGAATGGAATACGGCGGCGGCTCTGTGCCGGTGGAAATAAACGGAGTTTTCGGAAAAGTTCAGGCGTACGCTTCCGGCGCGGCGGCCGCGGTCGGTTTGATTTTCGGAATCAACCTCATTAAAATCGCCGAGTCGCTGAAGGCGTACCGTCCCGCTCCATCAAGAATGGAGCTTGTCGCGGGCGCGAAGCAAACGACGATAATAAACGATTCCTATAACGCCAGCCCGCTCTCTATGCACGCCGCGCTCGACGTTCTCCGCGATTTGCCCGCAAAGAGAAAAATCGCCGTTCTCGGAGACATGCTCGAGCTCGGCGAGTATTCAATGGAGGCGCACGGGCGCGTCGGCAGAATCGCCGCGCAAGTCGTAGATTTTCTTTTCACGGTCGGCAAGGGCGGGAAAATAATCGCGGAGGCGGCGGTGAAAAAAGGGTTTTCGAAAAAAAGAATCAAAAGTTTCGATTCCGCCGACGAGGCGGTCGACGAAGTTGAAAAAGCGATAAAAAAAGGCGATATTATTCTTGTGAAAGGTTCGCACGCCATGGAGTTGGAGAAAATAGCCGAAGCGATAAAGCAGATGTGAATGGCGTAAAGAATGCAGTATTATTAAACTGTGATATTATTAAACTAAGGTTTTATTCATGCACCATCAACGAGGATTTATCGGTTTCGGTGTTTTGATAGCGATTTTAGTCGGGCTCGCCGTCATCGGCGGCGGGGCGTATTATGCTTGGCAGAATAAGCAAATTTTGCAGACATCTAATAGAGCGTCATCTACTCAAGGTCAGACTAGCGATACGGTAATAATTTCAGGGACGTATGGATTTAGCGAAATGACAGGATTCGGATATTTCTATACAAATTCTGGACCTTTTGGACGTTCTGCGGATATTGTGTTTAGAGAAAGCAACGTTATTCAAAATGTTCCGGCGGGCGCTGTAGCAGCTAATGGCAGGCCGCACAACGCTATTGCTGGTGGACTATTTCCTCGTTCAGATTCGTGCAGTCTCGTTATTGAGGCAACCGTTGAAGTTGGCAATCCGGAACCTGCAGGTAAAACCAAAACCGGCGAAGACATTGTTAACGTCGATTTCATTCGCGTTGTTAAAAAGGATCGTATAATTGATCAGTGCGTTGACCTGTCAACTGGAGAAAAAACTGAAACGGAAAGAAAATAATTTTTTGTGGTTACGTTATACAAATTTTGTTTTGATGGAAAATAAGATATGAATCGCAATGTTTTGATCGGTATTATCGTAACACTCGCGCTCGTAGCGGGAGGGTGGTGGTATTTCAATAAATCCGGCGCCCCGGCGACTTCTCTCGAAGTTACGCAACTGCCGGCGACGAATACGACCTCTACCGGAGAAACGAATGAAATTTCCGTTCCAGGCATGAGCAAATACACCGACACGGATTTCGGTTTTTCGTTTTGGTACCCCAGTTCGATGCAGGTAAAAGATGCCGGTGCCAATTATAGCGCGAATAGTGAATCTTGGTACGGAGCAAAAACAAAAATATTAAAAACAATTCTCGCGCCAGAGTTTACTATTGATGAAGTGTATTCACCAGAAATGTCTATCCTTTCTAGTGGTGATGCTGGACGGACTGATTCAAATGTGGATAGATATTATTTTGATGCCACGGCGCGTACGTGGGTGTTGGCAAACGCCACTGCTAGAGGCGTTGTTGTAACGACGGCCGCTGACGTTTCTAACAATACCATGGGCGGCCTTCATATTTTTGACGGAAGCACCCGTTTTGGACTTAAGGTAATCATTCCGCTTAGCACTCGTAATTTCCTTGCCATCCGTTCAAAATGCATTGATGCTACCGATTATCCTTGTAACCCGGCTCCAGGATGGAATAGATTTAACAGTGCCGTCAAAACTATCGTTGCAACCGACCCGTCGGTTGCAACTCCGGTTAGTGCCGTTGCACAGCAGGAAGTAATCCAAAACGAAGCGATCGCATACGGCATTGGTATAACTGGAAAGATGAAAACGTACAGCAATGCGCAATATGGGTTTAGTATTCAGTATCCAGATAATCTATTAATTGCTTCGCAGGAGATGCTGCCCATAAAACTCCAACAAAGAGGGACGCTTCTTCAAATCGGTTCGAGGGACGAAGACGGGAATGTATCCAGTGTAGATGTTGAGGTTGGTAATCAGCAAAGTGATGTCGCTAACTGTCTTATCGCTCCTTCTGGAGATCCCGAAGCTGGAATCAGTAAACCATTATCGAGTGGAGCAGTGTCTTTCAACGGCATTTCATTTCTACGCTATGAAACCGGAGATGTCGGGGCAGGGCAATTTGCCGCTACTGATGTTTACAAAACGCTTCGCAACAACACTTGTTTCGTTATCACTGCGAATTGGAGCGGTGAAAGTCCCTCTCATTTCTCCGGAGCGGAGGCGGCTAAAATACAAGCAGCCGATGAAGCGAGAGCGGCGAGAGTGGAGGCAATTGTGCGGACATTCCGCTTTACCTCTCCGTAAACGAATAAATTGCATGTGCTCCGCGTATTCAAATTTTTTCGCCAAAGAAGAACTTGAAAAGGGTTCGAATTTTGTACAATAGATACCATTGATATTTTAACGTTTGAGTCACCGACGCGATTAAGTAAATTTAATTCTTGCAGCACAAATGTAAAGTGAATAGGTCACTAACATATAATCACAATTGTGATATAATGATAGTAACTTTATCCTCCTTGTCCCTCTTGCTTGCTGACCTTGTGTTTACTGCAAATCTCGCGCTTGCTATTAAAACCAAAACACCACTATGACGCGTCATAGTGATATCCTTCGTTTCTAGTCGTATAAACGTAGTAACTAAAAATTACTGTTTCCACATAGTAACTCTCAAATTCTTGAATCACTTGAAAATTGGGGGTTAAAAATTGTAAATTGAATGTGATGGCCCCCTTCGTTCCCGATTTCTTACAAATCAAATCTCTGATTTGTATCAGAAATTGAGGATCCACGATTTTGTAATTCAGCGTAGCCGAAGACAAAATCAGGACTAGTGGCCAAGGATCCCGCACTGAAGCGGAGCTTAGTGCGGGACAAGCACAAAGTTCCTTGCCCTGCACTAAATTTGCAGATATTATTTTTATGCGTATGGCGCCATCGTCTAGCATGGTCTAGGACACATGGTTCTCATCCATGTAACACCGGTTCGAATCCGGTTGGCGCTGCAAATTTTAGTGCGGGATTGTTTTGAATTCGCTCTGAATTATGGACGACAAAATCCGTCAACTGGAAAAAGAAATCGAAGCGATAAAGGAACGCAACGCGCGCGTGGAAGCGGGCAAAGCGTGGGAAACGAGCGGGTTCAGAATTTTCCTGATTGCCGCGATAACCTACGTTGTCGCCGCGCTTGTTTTATATTTAATCGGCGCGAAAAATTTTTTGCTCAGCGCGCTCGTCCCGACGGCAGGGTTTCTGCTTTCCGTTCAAACTCTGCCGATAGTGAAGAAATGGTGGATTGGAAGAAGAAAATAGCGCCGACTATTTGATTTTTTTCTTTCTAACAAAAAGAAGTTCATCGGGCAGGCGGAAAAGGCCCTCATCGTTCTTTTTCTGTTCAATGAAATGTGCGATGAAACCGACGCTGCGTGGAATCACGAAGAAAGCGTTGAATAATTCGGCGTCGATTAGTTCGCGGAGTTCGTTCTCGGAGAATCTTTCGCATTCGCGCAGGATGTCGAGAAAAAGCGCCGCGATGGCTCCGTCGATGTTCAAGATCAGCTTGCCGTTTTTTCTGGTGGTTATTTTTTCGATTTCGCGTGCGAAATCATAGTATCTGTGCTCTTTTAGAAGCGCTGCAAACTCCGACAATTCTTTCACGCGCGGGTCGGGGAGTCCTACGCGATATTTCAAATGCCCAATGCCGGGAATCAATTCTCCCGCTTTGGCTTTGGATTCCACCAGCTCGGCAGATTTGATTTTGTTAGCGACTCCCTCGAGCCAGACCCTGGCGGCGGCATTAACGGCCCCGCCGAATCTCGGCCCCACGGTCAGCAAACCGGCGGCAAGCGAGGAAACCAAATCTTTTCCGGCGCGCGCCGTTATCATGGTATTGACGGCTCCGGAAACATGCCCGCCATGGTCGACTAAAAGCGTGAAAACCGCTTCAGCGAAGGCACTGGTGATTTTTGATTTTACCGGCCTGCCCAAAAGCGCTTCCAAAATCGTTTTTACAAAAACACCGTCGCCTTTAGCCAGAAGTTTTTTGCCCCTGACGAAAACAGGGGCGCGTTCGAAATCGATTATTTCCCTGGTGGAAAGTATGCTTTTTTCGCGCGACATAATTTTTTCTATATTTATCTCCTTATCACTAAAAGCTTTTTCCGGAAGCTTGACAAGGGCTTTCAAAAATTCAGGAAACGTTTCTCCGACAATCGCGCCCGCCGAGCGGAGGGCATCGCGTTTCGCGCGTGCACTTTCATCTTTACTTGCTACCAGCGCCTTGGCGTGCCCGAACTGCATGTGTTCGTCGAATGCTTCGTCGATGACGCCGGCGATGTAAGCTACAATGGGCTTGGTGAACTTTTTTGATTTTAACATCTCGACGATTTCGCACTCGTCCACGCCGCCGAGCTCGCCGAAGTAAACCAGCGCTTTGGTATTTTTATCCGCTTGTGCAAACGCCAGCATCTCTGTAAGCGACGTTATCGGAAAACGGTCTCCGCCGATGGCCGCGGCAAACGATATCCGCTTGCCGGCGTCGGCTACGGCGCGGATGAGTTCGTTGGTCATTCCGCCGGAAGTTGAAATCACTGCCACCGAGCCGGGGGTGGAAAGCTTGCTTGCCGAAATTTGGCGCAGATCTACGCCGCCGATCGCTCCCAGTTTGAGGGCGCTTGGAATAAGCAGTCCCACGCCCGACGGTCCGGCGATAAAATATTTCTGACTGAAGTGGCGGATAAGTTCGGTAGCGTGTTTTTCCGGCACATTTTCGGCGAAAATGTGTCCGCCGAGCGCCTGCGGAAAGGTCTCAAAAAATCCAACCGTGGATTCGAGGGCGCGCCGTCCCGATTGAAGATTGAGCATCCAGGCGACTTTTTTTGCAGCGGCCTGTGCCTCGTTTATATCGCGATAGCAGGGGATAAGAACCTCATTTTGGCCGAAGAAATATTTTTCCGCTTTGCGATTACCCGCAATCAAACCGACAATCGAGGGAGACGATTTACCCGATAAAAAGTCGAAATCCAAAACCGATTGGATTATCGGGCGATGACTGCCCAGCGCCAAAATTTTCGTTCCGCCTTTTCTCGCGTATTCTATCATCGTCATTTTCTCTTTACGAAATTAATGGCGTCGTCGACCGCCTTTGTTATCACCGCATCTGAACCGTAAACCGCGCCCAATAACTTTTCTTTTTTCAAGAATGCCTTCATAAGTTCCAGCCCCTCGCGTTCGTTCGGTCCTCCGCGGCGCACGAAAACTTTTACTCTCGCCTTACTAAGAACATCGGCGCTTTCTGCGAGAGCATCGATAATGCCGAGAAATGTTTCTCTGATGTCCGTGAAATTTGCTACTCCGCCGGCGATGACAAGCGCTTTCCGTTTCGCTTTGGATTTGAGTAGAAGACCGATTACTTCTTTGGCGTAAAGATAAGTTTCTTCGCGCGTCGGTCCGCCGCTATATTCGCCGTAATTGCCGATTTCCTTTCCGGCACCGCGCAATTCCGCTTCATCGGCAATGACAATACTGCCTCCGCCGCCGGAAAGAAGAAAAAAAAGCGAACCATTAGGGTTCAAAACCGTAAGTTTGAAGGAAGCTGCGGAAGTTTTGGCGAGGTCATCAATATGTTTCTCGGCCGGGTACGAACGCGCCCGGGAAACGATATCATCTTCGCTCCAGTCACCTTTAACGAAAAATATCCCCGCGTTGTCAATGAGCGCCGCTGCGTCCAGCGGATAAACTTTCCCGCCGGCGACCACCAGAGGATTTATTTCAAGAAAAGCAAGAAAATCTTTTTCAAAAACATCTAAAACTCGACTTAAAAAATTTTCTGGAATTTTCGTTTTTCGCGCCGCCGTTTTTATGTCCGAGTCGCTCTTTATGATAAAATTTACAATCGCCTCGGGGCGTGATTCTATGTCTACGCCGCCAGCCTTAGCGTGCAAAAGGCGTATGCCTTCACGGACGCGCTCCAATGAAAGGTATTGTTCGTCTTTTTCATTGTGCTTTACCAGGGGCTCCACTAGAAAACGGGAAAATCCTTTTCTATTCCATCGAGATAGTGCGCGGCGGATTCCTTGCACACTCTGGTTGAGAAGAACCAGCCCTTTTTTCATCCGCTTTTTGACGCCTTGGTCTACTTTGGCGACGAATCGCCCTGATTTCGGCAATTTCATCGGTTCATCGGCTTTTACGGAAATGCCGCGATACGATTCTCCCAAGAGAAGTTTTTTGGCGCGGTATTCGGTTATTTTTACGCGCGGCATTTTTTTATTTCGTCATAATGATAAATCCGTTGGAATCGTTGGAATGATTTTCAGTAACTGCGAAGCCAAGAAAAGATGCGATCGCCTTACTTGCTTCGTTGCCGGGGACGATGCGTGCCCAATACCGAACACCGGGATGCTTTGCGGAATAAATTCTCATGGCGAATTTGGTGAAATTTTTCATCAGTCCCTTGCCGCGAAACGGCTTGTAGGAGCGATAGGCGATAGTGTGCCATTCGCCAAGTTTTTCTGCCAGCGGTTCCGGGCCAAACCAGACGGCAGCCGCCAGCGCGCCGGTTTTTTTGTGAATCAGGCCGAAAATTGTCCGGTTTTTCCCATACCAGCCCTCGTAAGAATTTTCTCCGAAACGCTTTTTATCCGTGGTGTTTTTTTGAAGTTCTTGGTCGTTTTCGTCGAGCGCGTGTTTTTTTAATTCCTCGACACTAGATTTTTCCAGTCCGACGACAATCTCGAATTCTTCATCACCCATTGCTGTTGCCGCCGCAATCACTTTCGAGGTATAAATCGGCAGCGGCAGCGAGATTTCTGCCACCTCCGGATTTTCTGAAATTTCCATAAACTCAAGTGTACTGTGTTTTGAAATCTATTTCAAAAATTGCGACGCCGGAATATTCCCGCAAATTATTGCTTTTTAAATCCACTTACACGATACTAGTAGGCAATGAAACGAGTAGTTGTAATCGGCGGAGGGACGGGTACTTTTACAGTTCTCAGCGCCCTTAAAAAATATCCGTTGCATTTGAGCGCGATTGTCACGATGGCCGACGACGGCGGTTCCACGGGCATGCTCCGCGACCAGTATGGCGGTCTGCCGGGCGGCGACATCCGCCGCGCGCTGGTGGCGCTTTCGGATTCGGAAAAAACTCTTCGCGAATTGTTTAATTACCGCTTCAAAAGAGGCGAACTTCATGATCACAGCTTCGGCAATCTTTTTTTGGCAGCGCTTGAAAAAATAACCGGCAATTTTGCAACCGCCCTCCATAAGGCATCCGAGCTTTTGAAAATCAAAGGGGAAGTTGTGCCGGTGACTCTTAACAACGTGCGGCTTTATGCCGAATTAGAGAGCGGGAAAATAATTCGCGGCGAGACCAACATCGATATTCCCAAAGGTCCGACG
>DAIDAM010000013.1 GCA_027310625.1 bacterium | reverse complement strand
CTCGTATCGTTCTCCTTCCGGCTTTTCGGTACGATTTTCGCCGGAGAAGTGCTTCTGATGGTCATCGGCGCGTTCGTGCCGATTTTTTTGCCCGTGCCGATGATGGCTTTCGAGGTTTTTATCGGCATCATTCAGGCAGCGATTTTCGCGGTATTGACATTGGCGTTCATAAAAATTTCGTTGATGGAACCGCACGGGAGTCACGGCTGATAGCAAAGAGCATATCGCTAATCACGAATACAAAAAACATGACAAGGTCGACAAAATCAAAATTGGTAAATGAGCTATAAGCGATTAGCCATTTGTCATCAGCAGTAAATTCATGGATATCGAATCAGCAAAAACATTGGGGATGGCGATTGTCGTCGGATTGGGAGTCATTGGCCCGGGCATCGGCATCGGCATCGTTGCCGGGAAAGCCCTGGAAGCAATGGGTCGCAATCCGGAAGCGACGGGAAAAATCACGCCGTGGATGTTCGTCGGCATCGCCTTCACCGAAGCGCTGGCGATTTTCGCTCTGGTCATCGGCTTCATCATCAAGTTCACGTAAATTGCGATGAATTTCGCGAGCCGCAGGTGAGCAAATATCCCGGTATCGCAGCGAAGCTGCAAGTATCATGCCGAAATTAATAGAAACTTGGCTTCGCCGATATTAGCTCGGCATAAATGCCTCGCGATATTGATGCGGATAAAATCATGTCAAAGATATTAGACGTATTCGGCGTTGACTGGAAACTTCTTCTTGTCAACGCGATAAATTTCGGCCTGCTTCTCTTGGCTCTTAAATATTTTGTTTACGGGCCGGTGATGGATATGCTCGAACGCCGCCGCCAAAGAATCGCGGAAGGAGTCAAGAACGCCGAGCTGGCCGACAAGAAACTTGCCGAGACCGAGGCCGCGCGGGCGGAAACACTCGCCAAAGCCGGCAAGGAAGCCGACGCCATGCTTATGCACGCACGCGAGAAAGGGGTGGTCAAGGAAAAAGAACTCGTTGCCGCCGGCGAAACGGCGGCGGAATCGCTTTTGAAAGACGCCGAGAATCAGGCGAAAGAAATCAAAGCGCAGGCGATTGCCGAGAGCAGGGAAGAGGTTGCTAAACTCATTGTTCTTGGAGTGGAGAAACTTATGAAATCCAAAAGGTGATATCCTCAGCCACAATCAATATCAATCAATTTCGCGAAGCGAGTTTCTATAAATTTCAATGCCGAAACTAATTGAAACTGATAGAAACCTATAGAAATTCCTTGTAAGAAATCAACGTGAATTAAAGAATCATGACCGTCGCCACACAATACGCCAAAGCCCTTTTCGTTCTTGTTTCCAAAAACGAGGCGGAAGGAAAAAAATTCGTAAGAAATCTGCGCCAGACGCTCGAGCGCCGCGGGCACATCAAGCTTCTGCCGCAGATTTTTTCGGAGTATAAAAAAATCGTCGCCGCCGGCGAGCGCGCGGAACTTCATAAAAAAGTAACGCCCGAGATGGAACGAACGCGCGCCCTGCTGGAACTTTATCGAAAACTGATAACTAATGACTGATGACTGATAACTTTTTTTAAAATGCCAAACTTTATCGAACAATTTAAAAAAGAAATCGAGGGATTCGTTCCTTCGGAACGGCCGCAGGGCGGCGGTATTGTCACGCGCGTCGGCGACGGTGTCGCCGAAATCGAAGGGCTGGAGAATGCGGTGATGTCGGAAATGGTCCGTTTCGAAACGTCCCACGGGAAAAAACTCGAGGAAGCCGTTAACCAAAGCGGAGACGATATTTACGGAGTCGTTTTGAATTTGGAAGAAGAATCGTCGCGCGCCATTATTCTCGGCGACGTCGAGCGCATCGCCGAAGGCATGCCGGTTTTTCCGACCAAGGAAATTCTTTCCATCCCCGTCGGCGAGGAGCTTCTCGGAAGAGTGGTCTCGCCGCTCGGAGAGCCGCTCGACGGCGAAGGTCCGATTAAAACCAAAAAGAAAAATCCCATCGAGCGCGAGGCCTACGGCGTCATCTACCGCCAGGGCGTCAACACTCCTTTGCACACCGGCATCAAAGCCATCGACTCCATGATTCCCATCGGCCGCGGGCAGCGCGAACTGATTATCGGCGACCGCTACACCGGCAAAACGACGATTGCCCTCGACACGATTCTGAACCAAAAAAACGAGCCGAAGGAATCACGCCCGGTTTGCATCTACGTCGCCATCGGCCAGAAGGAATCGAAGACGGCGCGGCTGGTGCAGATGCTCCGCGAAAAAGGAAGCTTGGAATACGCGATTATCGTCGATGTCGGCGCTTCTGCGCCGGCGGCGCTGCAGTACCTCGCGCCTTTTGCCGGAGCGGCCATCGGCGAATATTTTATGGACAAAGGCAAGGACGCGCTCATTATTTATGACGACCTTTCCAAGCACGCCGTCGCTTACCGGCAGCTTTCGCTTCTTCTTCGCCGGCCGCCGGGACGCGAGGCCTACCCCGGCGACGTTTTCTATCTTCACTCGCGGCTACTCGAGCGCGCGGCCAAACTTTCGAAGGAAAAAGGCGGCGGTTCGCTGACGGCGCTTCCAGTCATCGAAACGCAGGAAGGCGATGTTTCGGGGTACATTCCGACCAACGTCATTTCTATCACCGACGGACAGATTTTTTTGGAGACCGAGCTTTTCAACAAAGGCCTGCGTCCGGCAATCAATCCGGGAATTTCCGTTTCCCGCGTGGGCTCGGCGGCGCAGACGAAGGCGATGAAAAAAGTTTCCGCGAAAATAAAACTGGAACTGGCGCAGTTCCGCGAACTGGAAGCGTTCATGCAATTTTCGCAGGACCTCGACCCTGACACGAAGAAACGCATCGATGCTGGCCAGCGGCTGACCGCCGTTTTGAAACAGAAAAACGGCGAACCGATGCCTTTCGAGCGGCAAGCGGTTTCGATTTACGCCGCCGTCAACGGTTATCTCGAAAAAGTCGCCGTGGAGAAAGTGTCGGAGTTCGAAGAAAAACTGCTGACTTTTATCGAAACCAATCGCCCGGAAATATTCGAGAGTATCGCGCGAGCAAAAGATATCGCCGTTCAAACCGAAGAAGAACTAAAAAAGCATCTCGGCGAATTTGTGGAAACACATCCGGGATTATTTACGAAATGAACCATAACTCGAATTTACAAATGTGCGCGAATATGGCGAATTGTTATTTAAGTCCGAAACGTATTTGTAAATTTGCGCGAATTCGCGACATTCGAGTTACGCTTTAACCACCATGGCTGGAATCAAACGAATCAAAAACAAAATAAAGAGCGTCGAGAAAACGCGCACGGTGACGAAAGCGATGGAGGCGGTGTCGGCGGCGAAAATGAGAAAAGCGCAGCTGCGCGCTCTCGCCGGACGCGCCTACGCCCGCGCCGCGGCGGCGATTCTCTCCCGCGTTTCCGGCTCATATGTTTCTTCTCAATATCCTTTGCTGGCGAAGCGCGAAGTCAAAAAAGCGCTCTACATTGTAATTACGAGCGACCGGGGTCTGGCGGGCGCTCTAAATTCCGCCGTTTTGAAAGCGACGCTTGCCGACATCAATGCCGGCGGCTTACCTCCGCAAAAATCCGTTTCCATCATCGCCGTCGGCAGAAAAGCGAACGACTTTTTTTCGGCCCGCGGGTTTTCCGTGGATGCGTTTCATCCCAACACCGATGAAATTTCTTCCGCGTTGATTCAAAAAATCGTCGCCGAAGCGATTTTCCGTTTTGAAAGCGGGGCGGCGGACGAAGTGAAAATCGCTTACCAGAATTTCCGTTCCACATTCGAGCAGCGCCCGATCTTGCGAACGATTTTTCCGCTCGCGCTCAAGGAATTGGAAAAAGTCGTCGCCGACATTATTCCGGCGCGCGGCGCTTTTTCAACTACAGCCGAAGAAATGCGTCCGCAGGTTTACACCATTGAGCCGTCGGAAGAAGAAGTTCTCGGCGCCGCGCTCGAACGTCTCGCCGGAATTTTCGTTTATCACGCGCTTCTTGAATCGCAGGCGTCGGAACACAGCGCGCGCATGGTGGCGATGAAATCGGCGTCCGACAAAGCGGAGGAGATGGAACACGACCTCACGCTCAATTTCAACAAAGCGCGGCAAGCGGCGATTACCCGCGAGGTCAGCGAAATCACGGGCGGGATGGAAGCGATGACGGCGTAATTTAGTGACCAGCGACCAGAATTTAGAAAATAAATTTTAACAAAAAAATGCAAAAAGGAAAAATTACGCAAATCATCGGGCCGGTGGTCGACATTTACTTCAGCGGTGAAAGATTGCCGGAATTGAAAAATGCGCTACTCACCGAAGCCGAAGGGAGAAAAATAGTTTTGGAGGTGGCGCAGCATATCGGACTCGGAAGAATACGCGCGATTGCGCTGCAGGACACGTCGGGGCTCGCGCGCGGCGCGGAGGTCGTTGACACCGGCGCGCCGGTTTCCGTTCCGGTGGGCGAAAAAGTTTTGGGGCGATTGTTTAATGTCATCGGCGAACCGATTGACGGCAAAGAAACGATTAAAAATGTCGAAAGAAACCCGATTCACCGCGAAGCGCCGAAGTTCAAGGAACAGCGCGTGAAAGCGGAGGTCTTCGAAACGGGCATCAAAGCCATCGATTTATTGGCGCCGTTCATCAAGGGCGGCAAAGTCGGCTTGTTCGGCGGCGCCGGCGTCGGCAAAACGGTTTTGATACAGGAGCTCATCAGAAATGTCGCCACCGAGCACGGCGGTTATTCTGTTTTCGCCGGCGTCGGCGAGCGCGTGCGCGAAGGCAATGACCTTTATACCGAAATGTCGGAGTCGGGCGTGCTTTCCAAAACCGCTCTCGTTTTCGGGCAGATGAACGAAGTGCCGGGGGCGCGGGCGCGCGTCGGGCTTTCCGGATTGACGATGGCGGAATATTTCCGCGACAAAATGGGCAAGGACGTGCTCTTTTTTATGGACAACGTTTTCCGTTTCGTGCAGGCCGGCTCGGAGGTGTCTTCGCTTCTCGGACGCGTGCCTTCCGCCGTCGGTTATCAGCCGACGCTTGCCGAAGAAATGGGACAATTGCAGGAAAGAATAGCTTCCACGAAAAAGGGCTCGATAACGTCCGTGCAGGCGATTTACGTGCCGGCGGACGACCTCACTGACCCGGCGCCGGCGACAACATTTTCGCACCTGGATTCGACGGTTGTTCTTTCCCGCCAGCTCGCTGCGCTCGGAATCTATCCGGCAATCGACCCGCTGGAATCGAGTTCGACGGCGCTCGAACCGGAAATCGTCGGCGAGGAACACTACGCCGTCGCGCTCCGAACCAAACAGGTGCTTCAGCGCTACAAGGATTTGCAGGACATCATCGCTATTCTCGGCATCGAAGAGCTTTCCGACGAAGACAAGCGCATCGTTTACCGCGCGAGAAAAATACAGCGTTTTCTCTCGCAGCCGTTCGCCGTCGGCGAGGCGTTCACCGGCCGTCCCGGGAAATACGTCGCGCTGCAGGAAACAATCCGCGGTTTCGGCGAAATTTTGGACGGCAAACACGATGACAAATCCGAAAGCACTTTTTACATGAAGGGCGGGATTGATGAAGTCAAGGCTGAGTAGTATCTATAAGTATCGCGAAGCAAGTATCTATAAATATCAAATCGGCACGAAACTAATTGATACTGATGGAAATTAATAGATACTGATTGATACTAAATTAAAAGAATGAGTACTATGAGATTGATTATCGCCAAAGTGGACGAAATTTACTTCGACGGAGAAGCGAATTCTCTGACGGTTAGGGGCGCGGACGGGGAGATAACGGTTTTGCCGGAGCATATGCCGCTGATTACGACATTGAAGCCGTGCACGGCAATTGTCCGAATCGGCGAGGAGACAAAAGAATTTCCGATTGATGGAGGTATTTTGGAAGTCCGCCGCGACGGCGCGACGATTATTCTCTGATTTTTTACGCTGGTATGACAAGTGCGTTAGTAATACAAAATCTCAAAAAAACCTACACCAACGGCGTGGAGGCGCTGAAAGGCGTGTCACTTGAAATAGAACAGGGCGACTTTTTTGCGCTCCTCGGACCGAACGGCGCCGGCAAAACGACGATTATCGGCATCGTCACAGGGCTTGTGATAAAAACCGCCGGGGGCGCCAAAGTTTTCGGTTTTGACATAGACAAAGAGCACGAAAAAGCGAAGGCGCAAATCGGCGTCGTTCAGCAAGAAGTGAACTTCAACCCCTTTGACAAATGCATCGACATCGTCGTCAATCAGGCGGGCTACTACGGTATACCGCGCTCCGTCGCCATTCCTCGCGCAAAAAAAATTTTTGATGATTTGGGAATGGCGGACAAGATAAACGAAAGGGGACTTTCCCTTTCCGGCGGAATGAAAAGGCGTCTGATGATAGCGAGGGCGCTCGTCAACGATCCTAAACTTCTCATTCTTGACGAGCCGACCGCGGGGGTGGACGTGGAATTGCGGCGCGGGATGTGGGACTATCTCCGTTCCGTCACCGCAAAAGGCGTGACAATCCTTCTTACAACGCATTATCTTGAAGAAGCGGAACAGCTTTGCAATCGCGTGGCGATTATAAACAAAGGCGAGATAATCGCTTCCGGGACGATGAAAGACATTCTCGGGCGGCTGAAAAAAGAGACGATTGTCGTAAATCTCACGAAACCCGTTACCGAGGAAATACTTTCATCGCTTTCGGCGTACAAGCCGAAAAAAACGGACGAGACCGCGATGGAATTGGAAATCGGCGAAGGAAAAGGATTGAACGAAGCCATTCTTGTTCTCAATCAAAATAGCTTTCAGGTTGAAAGCATACGGAGCAAAACCGGCCGATTGGAGGAAGTTTTCGTACATCTGACGAGCGACAACAACCCTGATTACTGATGACTAATAACTGATAACTATGAGCACAAAAGGGCTTTTCACATCTTTTTACACGATTGTCAGGAAAGACGTTGTCCGCATTTTCCGCATCTGGGTGCAGACGTTTCTTCCGTCCGTTGTGACGTCCGTTTTGTATTTTCTTGTTTTCGGTTCTTTTCTCGGTTCGCGCATCGGCTCCGTTGGCGGCTTTAATTATGTTTCCTTCGTTGTGCCCGGCCTCGTGATGCTCGCGATTATAATGAATTCTTACTCAAACACTTCCTTCAATTTTTTCACGTCCAAATTTTTTTCAAGAAGCATAGATGAAATTCTTGTGTCGCCGACTCCGCCGTGGATTTTGATAGCAGGATACGTTACGGGCGGAATCGTGAGAGGAGTTTCCGTCGGATTGCTTGTTCTTCTTATCTCGCTTTTTTTCACGCACCTTACAATCTCGCATCTCTTGGTGGTTGTCTCGTTTTTCGTTCTGACGGCGCTCATTTTTTCGCTCGCCGGTCTCGTCAACGGGATTTACGCAAAATCAATTGACGGCATAAACATCGTTCCCACGTTTGTTCTCACCCCTTTGGTCTATCTCGGAGGAGTGTTTTATTCCGTGAATTCCCTCCCCGGTTTTTGGCAGAAAATTTCCTATCTCAATCCCGTTTTCTACCTTGTTGACGGATTGAGATACGGCTTTCTCGGATTTTCCGACGCGCCCGTGGCTGTTTCTCTGGCGGTTCTTTTCGCGTTCATCGTCGTTCTTGCGGCCGTAAATTGGTACCTTTTGAAGAAAGGATTAGGGCTTAAGCATTGAACCGCCGGGAAGGCGATTTTCTCCTTATTTTTCAATGTTTTTTTGGCGCTAAAGACGTTGATTTAGCGCCCGTTTTTTGATAGAATTCCATTGCCGTCGGAGCGGCACGTTTTTTATTTTTATGTCCAAAAAATCTCCAAAGAATCA
The DNA here is from genome assembly GCA_027310625.1 of bacterium. Taxonomy (GTDB): domain Bacteria; phylum Patescibacteriota; class Minisyncoccia; order UBA6257; family 2-01-FULL-56-20; genus JACQKT01. The sequence continues at coordinate 627 of DAIDAM010000013.1, read as the reverse complement.
GCCGAATCGGGAAGAAAAGGACAATTCCAAAAAGAACGAGAACGGCGGAAATTCGTATACTGCGAAAGACATTTACGTTCTCGAGGGGCTTGAGCCGGTGCGCAAGCGCCCGGGAATGTACATCGGTTCCACGGGAACGGACGGTCTCCACCATCTCGTTTGGGAAGTCGTTGACAATTCCATTGACGAAGCGATGGCGGGATTCGCGAAGAATATCACCGTCGAACTTTTGTCCGACAACAAAGTTTCCGTAACGGACGACGGCCGCGGCATTCCCGTCGAAATTCACCGGCAGACGAAAAAATCGGCGCTGGAAACCGTGATGACGACGCTGCACGCCGGCGGAAAATTCGGCGGCGAATCGTACAAAGTCGCCGGCGGCTTGCACGGCGTCGGCGTTTCCGTGGTCAACGCGCTTTCGGAGTGGCTGCGTGTCGAAGTTTGCCGCGACGGCGCGCTGTGGATGCAGGAATACAAGCGCGGTAAGCCGCAGGCCAAGGTCAAGAAAATCGGCGCCTGCAAAAAGAACGGCACGAAAGTAATTTTTTCTCCCGACCCGGAAATTTTTTCGGCCATCGAGTTCAACGAGAAAAGAATCATCGAACATCTCCGCCAACAGGCCTATCT
>DAIDAM010000002.1 GCA_027310625.1 bacterium | reverse complement strand
TCCAAGAAAACCGGCGGCGAGCGACGCGGTTTTCCACATTGAGGTTGAAAAAATAAAACCGAACCCGCATCAGCCGCGGAGAAATTTTGACGAAGAAACGCTTAAAGAACTCGCCGCCTCCATAAGAGAGTTCGGCATGCTTCAGCCGATTGTCGTTTCCAAAATCGAAAAGGAAACGCCGGCGGGAACTGACGTTGAATACCAATTGATAGCCGGCGAAAGACGTTTGCTCGCGTCAAAAATGCTCGGCTTGGAGCGGATTCCGGCAATAATAAGGAGTGTTGATTTGGAACGGGAGCGGCTGGAGCTCGCAGTCATTGAAAACATCCAGCGCGAGAATTTGAACCCCATCGAGCGCGCGCGGGCGTTCGCGCGGCTCCAAAACGAATTCCGCCTCACGCAAAGAGAAATTGCCTCGCGCCTCGGCAAAAGCCGGGAAACGATAGCGAACACCGTCCGCCTGCTTGATTTGCCGACGGCGATAAAAGAAGCGCTTGAAAAAAATCTCGTAAGCGAGAGCCACGGACGGCTTTTGCTTGCCGTCAGCGACCCCGCGGCGCAGGAAAGAATATTCCGCGAGCTCTTGGAAAAAAGAATGACGACGCGCGATTTGAAAAACAGAGTTAGAGAAACAAAAGCGCCGCGGGAAGCAAGCGCTTCCGAAGAAATGACGCCCGAAATGAAAATGCTTCAGGAAAAATTGAGCGCGGAACTCGGCGCGCCGGTGAAAATCGAATCCAGCGGCGAAAAAGGAAGGATAACGATAACGTTCTTTTCGCCGGAAGAACTCAAAAACATCGTCCAAAAACTCGGCGGCGAAGAAGAGGAGAAAGTTTCTGGTCTCTAATTTCTGGTTTCTGGTTCCTTCGTCCCTGGTCGCTACTTTGCTACTTGGTCGCCAAATACAGCGCCGTTATTTCGGCCGCCGAAAGCGCGCGGTTGTAAATGCGGACGTCGTCTAACGAACCGTTAAAAAAATGGCCAGGGGTTGTTCTATATGTTCCAAACCACAATGAATTAGGGCTGCCCGAGTGCGTAGAAGGGATTATGTTTGATGAGTATAACGACCCGTCGAAATAAAGTTTTAATAGTGTGTCGGATTTCACAATGGCGTAGTAATGCCACGCATTCGTTGAAACAGCCGGGAAAGGAAAGTAGCCCGTTGAATACCTAGCTCTAAAAAATGATTCATTTGCGTCTCTAACTATTTTCCAAGCATTGTCACAACTGGAACAGTCTACGGTCATAATTCCATCATAAGTAAAATCAAGGGCCGCAGGACTAATCCAAACTAGAGCGCTAAAATCCCCTGATGCGAAAGTATATGCAGTAGAACTAACAGAAATGTAATCATCCGTTCCATCAAATCCAATACATCCGCCAATCTTACATGAGGAAACGTAAGTTGGGTTGTTTGTAAGTGTCCCTGTATTGCCGTTGCCGCTTAAATCGGTTGCAGTCGTTCCGCTTCTCTCGTCAAACTTCCAGTAGCCGACGAGTCCGGAGGAATTGAATATCGGCGAAAGCGAAAGATTGCTGCCAGTTCTCATAGCGAACGTCAATGAATCAATATCTTTTGCGCTTTCCCGGAATTTCTTGCTTTCCGGTATCGCTGTCAGTTCCCAGCCGCCGCCGGCGGTGTAAGTGTAGTAGGAAGTAGAGGCGTTGTTCACCGGGTCAATCGGCAGAACCGCGAACGGAATGCCGTAGGAAAGAGCGCTGAAATTGATGGGCACCCAACCCGTGCCGTCGGTATTTCTGTAGGTTGACGACGCGGCGCAGTGATACGACCAACCGGAAGGAAGCGAAGGCAGGCCGAGTCCGCCGCAGGCGTTACCGAGCGTCGTTGAGGTCGCCGTCGGGTCGGGTATGGAAATATATGTCGTTGAAGCCGTCCCGAGAGAAACTGCGGGATTTTCATTCGCGTAAGCGCTGACTGCGCCGTTGATGTTTGAAATGTCGTTCAATCTCCTTGAATCCCTTGATTGCTTAAGAAGTTCCGCGGGATTTATAACGGTTAAAATCATCAAAGAAAGGATTGAAATCACCGCGGCTGTTATAATAACCTCAAAAAGCGTAAATGATTTTTCGTCCAAAAACGCTTTCTTAATTTCTCTTGAGAACATTGCAGAAAAGTCAGCGTAAGTCCGCTACACAAGTTTGTACCCAACTTCTTTTATTTCCTTCAATTTCTTCAGCTTCAAAATGACTTTTTCAATTTTGGATTTGTCGGTTGTTTCGCAGCCGATGCGGCAGGAGGAAAATTTGCTGCCGCTCTGCCCCGACAAATTCATGCTCCTGATGTGTATGTGCGAGCGCGCTATTATATCCGAGATGTCCTTCGTCAATCCCAATCTGTTTTGGAACGTCAGATGAATTTCAATTTTGGAAGCGGGACGTTTTTGGAGAAGCGTTTTTTTCTTTTCGCGGAGGGCGGCTTTGATGTGGTCTTTGGCCATCGAAGTTCTCACGAATTTCAGCCAGTCCTCGGACGGCTTTTTGCTTTTCTGCGTGAGTATCTCAACCATGTCGCCGGATTTGAGCGCCGTGTCCAGCGGCATTATCTTCCCGTTTATTTTTGAACCGATGGCGCCGTCGCCGACGTCGGTGTGAATGTGGTAGGCGAAATCAACCGGCGTCGCGCCCGCGGGCAGGTCAATCACTTCGCCTTTCGGAGTAATCGCAAATATCCTGTCCCTGAAAAAATCCGCTTTCATTGATTCCACAAATTCTTCCGAACCCATTCCCTCTTCCGTTCTTTTTTCCTGCCACTCGCGGAGCTGTCGGAGCCACGTCAGCCCGGCGGCGAGTTTTTCGCCGAGGGGCGCTTTTTTTCTGAAAAGGTCTCCGAGCAAACTTTTTTTGTAAAACCAGTGGGCGGCGATGCCGAACTCGTTCTCGTCGTGCATTTCTTTTGTGCGAAGCTGGATTTCGACGTACTTCCCGTCGGGACCGATGACGGTCGTGTGCAAACTCCTGTAATTGTTCGGTTTCGGCATGGCGATGTAGTCCTTGATTCTCCCGGGAAGCGGTGGCCAAAGATTATTTATCGCCCCCAGTGCCGCGTAGCACTCCGGAACGGTTTTGAATATGAAGCGGAGCGCAACGAGGTCGTAAATTCTCTTTACGTCCATGTCGTAGCGGAGAAGCTTTTGGTACAAGCTATAGTAGCGCTTGGCGCGAAAATCGGAAGAAAGAGGCTTTATTCCGGCGCGCTTGAGAGCGTCCTCGATAAGCGGTTTTATCGTTTCCAGATATTTTCTTCTTGCATCATACTCTTCCTCCACCTGGTCTTTCAGCCACTTGTGCTTTTCCGGCTCAAGGTACGGGAAAGCCAAATCCTGAAGCTCGCCGCTCAGCTCCCACATCCCGAGGCGATAGGCGACCGCCGCGTAAATTTCGCTCGTTTCAAGGGCGATTCTTTTTTGTTTCGCAAGCGGCAGGGCGTAAAGCGTTTTCATATTGTGCAATCTGTCGGCGAGCTTTATAAAAACGACTCTCAAGTCCTCGCTTATCGCCATTATCATTTTCCGGAGATTTTCCGCCTTCGCCTCGGCGCCGCGGTATTTTATCTTGCTTAGTTTAGTGACGCCGTCAACCAAAAAAGCGATTTCGTCTCCGAATTTTTCCTTGAGTTCCTTTTCCGTGACGGAGGTGTCTTCTACGACGTCGTGAAAGAGGCCGGCGGCAATGGTTGCCTCGTCCATATGCCACTGCTGGAGCGTTTCCGCGGTCGCAAGGACGTGATTGAAATGCGGCTCGCCGTTTTTTCTTTTCTGCCCGCGGTGCGCGTTCTCGGCAAAGTGATAAGCCCTGCCGATGAGCGAATTAGGATTCTTTTTTGCCGTTTCTTCTACCGTCATTTTGGTTTTTTATGCGGACGTTTTCTTGGAGCCGCCTTTCCGGTTACGAGCCCGTTCTTGAGGGAAAATTTTTCAAACGCTTCCTTTACGTCTTTTTCGCTCTCCGGTTTTTTGTTCATAATGAAATTGCACTCCGGATAGCGGCTGCATCCGTAAAAAGGTTTCCCGCCCGCTTCGCCGAAGCCGAAACGAGGCGAGCGACCCCTTGCTTTCTTCTCTATTATATCTCCCGGTTTTTCCTTTCTCTCGGGGGAAGCGAGGCAATTCGGGCACAAAAATCCGGTTTTCTTCACTATTTTTTTTATCCCTTTACACTTCGGGTAATCAACGCAGCCGAGGAAAAATCCGAACCTGCCCCGTTTCACCTCCATTTCCTTCCCGCAAAGAGGACAGCGTTCGCCTTTCGTTTGTTCTCTTAGTTCTTTGAGTTTCGCCGCTTCCTCGGGCATCGGCATAGTGAATTTGTTTTCAGGGTCGGGGCAGGCGAGAAATTTTCCGAAGCGGCCGAATTTCACGAGCATCGGTTTGCCGCAGTGCGGACAGGGAATGTTCGATACTTCGCTGTATCTCCCCACTTCCGCCTCTTTTTCGGTCAAACGTTTTTTGAATGGGCCGTAAAATTCGCGCGCGACTTCTGTCCAGCCGATTTTTCCTTCGGCGATATCGTCGAGTTCCTCCTCGATGTGGGAAGTGAAATTAATGTCGACGATTTCGGGAAAATGTTCGACAAGGATGTCGTTCACGATTATTCCGACGTCCGTAGGTTTATATTTTTTCTCGACTTTCTCGACGTAGCCGCGTCCTTGAATCGTGGAAAGCGTCGGCGCATAGGTGGATGGCCTTCCTACACCGGCCGCCTCAAGCGTTTTTATCAGCGAGGCGTCGGTGTATCTTGGCGGCGGCTCGGTGAAATGCTGAAGCGGAAATATTTCTTTTACGACGACTTTCTCCCCTTTTTCGAGCTTCGGCAAAACGTTTTCTCCGTTTTCCCGGCCGTTTTCCTCTTCGCGATTCACCATCCCATCTTTAATTTTGTTAAAGATAGGATGGTAAACTTTCATAAAGCCGTCGAAAACCGTTCTTTGGCCGTTTGCCCGGAAAACGTATTTTTCGTCGGCGGATTCCACATCAACGGCGGTCTGCTCGAGAACCGCTTCTTTCATCTGCGAAGCGAGTGTTCTTTTCCAAATCATGTCGTAAAGCCGTCTTTCTTTGGCGTCTCTCACTTTTATTTCATCGTCTCTTTTGGAAAGATCGGTTGGCCTTATCGCTTCATGGGCTTCCTGCGCGCCTTTTGCTTTCGTCGCGAAACGGCGAGGCGAATCGAGGGAATAATTTTTTCCGAAGTTGTCTTCGATTACTTTTTTCGCCTGGCGGAGCGCCTGTTCGGCGAGATTGACGCTGTCGGTTCTCATATATGTTATGAAACCGTTTTCGTAAAGGTTTTGCGCGAACATCATCGTCTGTTTGGCGGAAAAACCGAATTTTCTCGACGCTTCCTGTTGGAGAGTGGAGGTGGTGAAGGGCGGATAGGGGTTGCGGACGACTTCTTTTGACGAAATTTCTTTGACGGCGTAAGAAGTGTTTTTCAGGCGGGCGACGAGTTTTTCCGCTTCCTCGCCGGTTTTTATCGCGAATTTTTCCAAAACCTCGCCGTCAACGGACATCAGGCGGGCGCGAAAAGTTTTTTTGTCTTTTTTATCCGCCAGAGGCGGATCAGCCTTAGGGCTGAAAAATTCCGCCTCAATCGTCCAGTATTCTTCCTTCTTGAAATTTTCTATCTCGCGTTCGCGCTCGACGACAAGACGGACGGCGACGCTTTGGACGCGCCCCGCCGAAAGTCCGTAACGCACCCTCTTCCACAAAAACGGCGAAAGTTCGTAGCCGACGAGACGGTCGAGGACGCGACGCGCCTGCTGGGCGTCAACGAGATTCATATCTATCGCGCGCGGGCTTTCAAGCGCTTCTTCTATCGCCGACTTTGTAATTTCGTGGAAAACGATTCTTTGGACTACAGCCGACGGACTACGGTCTACGGCAAATTTTTTCTTTCTTGCTTTTGCTGTAGTCTGTGAGCCGTCTTCTGCTTGCAGTTCAAGAGCTCGCGTGAGGTGCCATGCTATCGCTTCGCCTTCCCTGTCTTCATCGGTCGCAAGTATCACTCCCGATGATTTTTCAGCAAGTTTTTTCAGTTCGGAAACGCGTTCCTTGGATTTGGGGAGAATCGAGTAGGTCGGCTCGAAGCTCCTCGAAACATCAATGCCGAGTTTGCTTTTGGGAAGGTCTCTGACATGCCCATAGGACGATTCCACCTTATATTCCTTGCCCAAAAATTGGCTGATAGTTTTCGCCTTGGTGGGTGATTCCACAATAACAAGCTTCATGTTAAGAAATCAGATATTAGACATCAGACATCAGAATTTGTTTGTGATATAGCCATTTTTTTCTTCTTTAACCAAATTCTTGAAAAGAAGAATGGTGATGGTCTCATTCACGACACGGGATTCAAGATTGGACATTTCGGAAATTTTGTCAACTTCCAGCGGCGACTTTGAGTTTTCAAGTATTTCAAGAATTGTTTTTTCTTCTTCCGTTTCCGCAAGCGTCGGCGGGGGTTCAACAATGCCCAAATCCTCCAAAACGTCGCCGGCGTTTGAAACGAGGCGTGCCCCGTTTCTTATCAAGCGATGAGAACCGGAAAAATTTCTGTGCCCCGCGGGACCGGGAACGACAAAGGCCTCTCTGTTTTGCTCCGAAGCGAATCTTGCCGTTGCGAGCGAGCCCGAGGATTCGGGCGCCTCGATTATCACCACGCCAACCGAAAGCCCGCTTACAATTCTGTTGCGCTCGATGAATCTGTGGGGAAGCGGCGGGGTGCCAACGGGATATTCGGAAATAATCGCGCCGCCGGAAGCGAGGATTTCTTTTGCGAGTCGTTCGTTCGTTTTCGGATAAACTTCATCCACACCGCAGGCGAGAACGGCTGCCGTTTTTCCTCCGGCGGAAACGCACCCCTTGTGGGCCGCGGAATCAATGCCGAAAGCAAGACCACTTGCCACAACAATGCCCGCCCTTCCGAAATCGCGGCCGAATTTTCCCGCGGTTTCCAATCCGTCGTCCGTGGCTTTTCTCGTGCCTACAACGGAAACGGATGTCTTTTCAAAAATCCCCGGATTTCCTTTTACATAAATTCCGAAAGGAGCGAAGTAAATTTCACGGAGAAGCCGCGGGAATTCCGGTTCGTCAGAAAAAACGAGTTCTGCGCCGCACTTTTTCAGTTTTTCCCATTCTTCCTCGGGATTTACGTTTCTTTCAATGCTACGAGTGCTTTCAAAAACTTCCTCCCACGAAGACAAGTCCGATTTCAATTTTTGAAGTTTGCGGTAATCGCCTCTGAGAGCAGAAAAAGCGGCGTTATAAAAAATTTTCTCCCTGTCCAAGGCAGGATTCATCTGATTCGCTAGGTAATGGAAATTCAACTTAATTATTTATTGTATTTACGTCAACCATACAGCAAGCCGGACAATGAAAGTTCCAACTGCTGTGATGTATCACAGCGCTATGCTTTAGCATAGCAATTGGATTTTCACTGCCTGGTTTTATTATGGTGCCGCGTAATCATTAGTCAAACCCCCGCACCAAACGACAACTTTTTTAAGTGATGTTTGTATTCTGCCTGTCCGCCGGCAAGCGGGCGACATTGTCGTTTGGTGTGGGGGTCAAACCCGCGCAACGAACCGGCTTTTGAAACAAAAATTTGGTTCGCGTATAATTTACTTTGATGAACAAATTCCGGAACTCCCTTCTCATCGGAACTTCAATAATCGTTTCGAGTTTCATCGTTTTCGGCGTCGCCGCTTACTTTTTTTCGGAGGCGATAACTGCGGAGGCGGAGAAAATATCGGAAGACAGAGCGACGATAAACAGGAATAACCAACTCATCAGCGGCCTTGCCGAGCAAAAAACGATTGACCCGGAAGTGCAGAAGTTCACGAGGGCGATAAATCTCTTGCTTCCGACCAAAGACGATTTGGTGAATTTTTCCTCATGGTTGAACGGTCTCTCGCGTGTGTACAATATTGGCGTGAATTTCAGTTTCAACGGCGACGCCGTTTCTCCGGAAGGAGATGTTGCCGGCTTCATAAGATTCACCCTGAACGCAAGCGGAAATTATTCCGATTTGGTTAATTTTCTGAGAGACGTTGAAATGAAAGACCCGAGATACACCGTTTCCTTTGACGGCTTCGATCTCAAAAGAAGCGGCGGCGATTACCAAGCGGGCGTAAGCGGAAGAGTTTTCTTTAGATAAGAAGAAGTTTAAAATGTAAGTTATGTGGGGGATAAAACATAAGAACGAAATGATTTTGGGTGGCATTGCGGCCATCCTTCTTGCGGCGCTCGCCTACGCTTTCATTTGGGGAGTTGGATTCATCGCTCTAAATGTAAGCAAGGCGATAACCGCCGGCAGTGGAGCAAAAACCGGAGCAAGTTTTGACTTGGAAGGCGCCAAACGATTAAACTTGAAGGGCTTGGCGCAGTAGATATTTTTGCGCGGTTAGTCCCATACCATTTCAAACGCACTCTTAGCTCAGTGGTAGAGCGGTCGCCTGAGGCGACAGGCCGCAGGTTCGATCCCTGCATCACGCACTATCATCAATGTTTTACGTCTACGTTCTCCGCAGTTTAAAGAATGGACGTTATTACATTGGTTGCACTAACAATATTGAGAGACGATTGCATGAGCACAACACGGGAAAAAGCAAATATACCTGCCTTACTAGGCCATTTGAGTTGATTTACAAAGAAGAATTGGATACTCTTAAAAGCGCGCGATACAGAGAAAAACTCTTGAAAGGAGGCAAGGGAAGAGAATGGCTTAAAAGGAAATTGCGTGCATAACCCAACCTGCCCCGTGCTTTTTTAATTACGCGTCTTTAGCTCAGTGGTAGAGCGTTTGCATGACACGCAAAAGGTCGGAGGTTCGATCCCTCCAAGACGCACATAAAGGTGCGGGATGAAGCAGGGCGTTTCCTTGACATGGAAAAGGCCGCAGGTTCGATCCCTGCAGGGTGCACAAAATGGATGGGACAGACGTGCAAAAATAAATCGCGCGTGTAGCTCAGTGGCAGAGCATCCCTCTGATAAGGGGAAGGTCGAAGGTTCAATCCCTTCCGCGCGCACAGATAAAAATACCCGTGACTTAGTCACGGGTATTTTTATTCCAATGAGCAGGGATTGAACCTAGCATCACCCTGTGTTGGAAGGTCGTCCCGACCGCAGTCGGGACGGAATGGGAAACCAGAAGGTGTCCCAGACGGGGGTCGGGGTGAGGCGTAAGGTTCTAGCGAAGCGGATCCCTTCCGCGCGCACAAAAAATTTCCTCCTTGATTTCCGGCGTCACCATACTGTAAAGTTATCCCAGCAATAGGGCCCGAATTTTCGGGCTGAAACACAACCGAATACTACTGAAGAGGAGAGTCAGAACATGAACGACAGAAACTTCAGGCAAATGCTTGAGAACCAGTGGTCGCGCGGCAACCTTGTCTCCGTCGGGCTGGACAGCGAGTTCGGCAAGATACCTAGAATCTCTCACGACGTCATGCGACCTTTGAGGTGGGATCCTCCCGTCGGTATCGAGGTTGGACCAACCATTGTCGCGTTCAACCGCGCAATCGTGGAAGCGACCATGGATTTCGTGTGCGCCTACAAGCCGAACGCCGCGTTTTACGAGGCGTACGGCGCAGAAGGCATCGCGGCCTTGCGGCATACCGTCGCGAATATTCACGAAATTGCGCCGGACGTTCCTGTGATTCTCGACGCTAAACGCGCCGACATCGGCAACACCAACGAGGGTTACGCGAAGTTCGCGTTTGACTACCTCGGCGCGGATGCGATCACGGTTCACCCGTACCTCGGCCACGAAGCGATGGCGCCGTTTCTGAAATACAAGAACAAAGGCATTTTCGTCATCTGCCGCACATCCAACCCGGGCGCGGGCGAGTTCCAGGATATGCCGGTCGCAGTCGGTATGGGAGGACGAGTAACCGAACCGCTTTACAAGATGATCGCACGCAACGTCGCAAAGGTCTGGAACAAGAACAACAACTGCGGGCTCGTCGTCGGCGCGACATATCCCAACAAACTCCGCAATCTCGTCAACCAGTACAGATCCGCCCGAGGCGGACAAATGTAAAGGAGGTGAAATCGTGAACATCAACATTCTGCAAATGGACGCCGAGCAGCTGCGCACGCTGGACCCGAACAAGGTGCCGCCGCGGGCGCTCACGGCCGACGAAGTGGTTCACATGGCGACTGTGCTCGGCGCGTGGTGGAGATACGATTACGAAGCCGCGGAGAACGGCAGGGTCGGATTGCACGCGGAGTTGAAGTCCGGGCTCCATAGCGACGGGTTTTTCGCCTCTAAGATTCTTCTTGAGCCCGATAACATCTGTAAGATCATCGCAAACCAGATTGTCATGCGCCTGATTGAAATTCTTCCCGACGACGTCCCCGACTATGTCGCGGGCATTCCAAAAGGCGCAACGAAGCTCGGCGAGATGATTTCAGAGACCATCGGCGCAAAGCTCGCGAAGATGGAAAAAGACGAAGCGAGCGGACGCATCAATCTCGTTACGGAAATCCCCGACCGAGCAACCCTTCTTCTCGTTGAGGACTTCTGCACGAGAGGTACAGGCTTCAAAGAAGCGGTAATGGAGGTCACGAAAAAAAATCGCTCCGTTGACATCTTGCCGTACGATCCAGTCATCATCAACCGCGGCGGGTTGGAAACGATTTACATCAACCCTCTCAACCCCCTGTGGAAGTACAAGGTTTTACCTGTCGTCAACTGGCGCGTCCAGGACTGGCGGGCGGCGACGTGCCCTCTCTGCAAGAGGGGCTCGGAAGCCATCAAGCCGAAAGCTACCGATGAGAACTGGCTGAAAATCACAACTTCGCAGCTGCCGCAACAGACGTAAGCGGCGGCGAAGCAGGAAGGAGCAAAACTCGCCCCGGCAAGGCGGGCGCGCTCGAACAGGGTTAGCCTCTTAAGTGTTGGCGCCCTTTTTATTTTTACGGCTCCACAATTCCCCTTATTCTTCTGACGCCTGAACCGACGGCTTCTTCTTTAGCGATTTTGAATTTTCCGATTTCGCCGGTGCGGCTGACGTGCGGGCCGCCGCAGAATTCCTTGCTCCAAGCGCCCTTCAGGTCCTTGCCGATAAAATAAACGTTTACCGGGTCGGGATACTTTTCTTTTCCGCCGGAGGCGGATCCGCCTTTGGCGGAGAAGAAATAAAGCGCGCCGGTTTTTTCCGCCTCCGCTTTCGGCAAAACAACTTTCTGCATCGGCAAATTCTCTTTTATTTTTTCGTTGACTTTATTTTCCACGGCTTTAATTTCCTCCGGCGTCAGTTTTCGCGGGAAAGAAAAGTCAAAACGCGTGCGCTCAACCGTTATATCAGAACCCGCCTGCTTCACTTCCGGACCGAGAACGTCGCGCAGCGCCTGCTGGAGCATATGCGTCGCCGTGTGCAAGCGCGTCACCTTTTTCAACTCTTCTTCGTTTGCGGCTTTCAGTTCGCCGGTATCCAAAATCAACCCGTGCCCGCCGAATTTTTTCTCCCGCCCGGCGCGGGAAATTTCCTGGTGTTTTCTGAACGCTTCTTCAAAACCCTTTTCGTCAACGTCGCCGCCCGACTCTTTCACCAATTCCCTCGTCAGCTCGAACGGAAATCCGTAGGTCTGGTGCAAATTAAACGCCTCCTTCGCGCCGATTCTTTGAAGTTTCTTGAATTCCTCAAGGCCTTTTGAAAGGGTTTTATTGAATCTCTCGTGCTCTTCGCTCAAAACGGCGACAATTTCTTTCTCCTTTGAAAAAATTTCTCCGTAGGCGCCGCGGTAGGAATCGACAACCGAATCGACGAGCGCTTTCAGCCAGAAATCGGGCATTTTCATTATGTGCGCGTGAACGATGCTTCTCCTGACGAGGCGGCGAAGCATGTATCCTTGATCTCTATTCGAGGGAAGCACGCCGTCGCCCACCAAAAAAACGCTCGCGCGGATGTGGTCGAGAATTATTCTGACGCGTCTTTCGTTCTCTTTTTTAGATAAATCGGCTCCTGCCTTCAAAAGCGCGCCGCGCATTTTCCCGAAAACGTCAATATGGAAAATATCGGCGTCGTCGTTCGAGGCCGCGGCTATTCTCTCCAGTCCGCCGCCGAAGTCAACGTTTTTCTGCTCCAGTTTGTCGAAACCGCCTTTATCGTTTTTAACGTATTCCATGAAAACGGAGTTGCCGATTTCAAAAAATCTTCCGCAGTCGCAGTTCGGGTGGCAATGTTCGCCGAATTTTTTGTCGTGCGGAACGTTTGTAAACTCGTAAAATATTTCCGAATCCGGTCCTCCCGGTTCTCGCGCGGGCATCTTTTCGGGCACGCCGACTCTGCTCCACCAATTCTTGCTCGAATCGTAGTAAAAAATTCTTCCGCCCTGCATGCCGACTTCGCCGCCCCTTTTTACGGTCAAAAGCTTAATATCTTTTGCATCAATTCCTTTTTCTTTGAAAAGTTCTTTCCAAATTTTCACGGATTCCTCGTCGCGCGGTATGCCATTTTTCTTGTCGCCGGCAAAAACCGTGACGTAAATTTTTTCGGGATTGAGACCGATTTCTTCCGTCAGAAACTCAAAAATCCACGGCAGCTGCTCTTTTTTGAAGTAATCGCCGAGCGACCAGTTACCCAGCATTTCAAAAAAGGTCGTGTGGCGATTGTCGCCGACTTCTTCGATATCCTCGGCGCGGAAGCATTTTTGCGAATTCGCAAGCCGTTTCCCCAGTAGATGTGTCTTTCCCAAAAGATAAGGCAAGAGCGGCTGCATTCCCGAGCCGGTGAAAAGCGTCGTTACGTCGTTTTCGGGAACAAGCGACGCCGAAGGAATTATTTTGTGTCCCCTTTTCTCGAAAAATTCCAGGAATTTTCTTCTTATTTCTTCGGACGACATGAGTTTCATTCTACTAAAACGGAATGTTTGACTTTGCGTTTTTCAGAAGCTATCGGAGGCGCGGCAAGATTGGTTCCGCTAAGCGGATTGCCGCGCCGAGATGCAGGCGCGTTCCGCTCGCTGGAAGCGGAACGACGCCGGTTCTGAAAAGCGTAAAGTCATGTCTAGACGAGGTTTTCGAATCCCTCCAGCGCTTTCGTTTTGCCGTGTTCGCGGATTTTCTCAAGCGCTTTCGCTTCAATCTGCCTGATGCGTTCTCTTGTTACGCCGAACACTTTCCCCACCTCTTCCAAAGTGTGCGTCACGCCGTCCTCCAGACCGAAGCGCATTTTCAGAATCTCGCGCTCGCGCTCGGTGAGGTCAATTATTATCCCTTTTATCAAATCGCGTATCAGTGCCTGCGCCGCCTGCTGGGCGGGAGTTACATTTTTCTCGTCGGGTATGAAGTCGGAAAGCGTGGAGTCCTCCTCGTCGCCGACCGGCTGCTCAATGGAAAGAACCTCCTGCGAGATTTTTTGTATTTGCCTAACTTTGTCCACGTCCAAGCTCATTTCGGCGGCGACTTCCTCCGCCAGCGGGTCGCGCCCGAGTTCCTGAATGAGCTGGCGGCGCATCTGCGCGTACTTTGAAATTGTTTCCACCATGTGCACCGGGATTCTTATCGTTCGCGACTGGTCGGCGAGCGCGCGCGTTATCGCCTGCCTTATCCACCACGTGGCGTAAGTGGAAAACTTAAAACCCTTTCTGTAATCGAATTTTTCGACGGCGCGCGAAAGACCGATGTTACCTTCCTGTATCAAATCGAGTAGCGTCAGGTTCGGCGTTCTGTTGGCGTAACGTTTAGCGATGGAAACAACCAAACGCAAATTCGCTTTCATTAATTTTTGCCGCGCTTCCTCGTCGCCTTTCAAAATCCTTTTGGCGAGTTCTTTTTCCTCGTCTTTTGTGAGGAGCGGGGTCTTGCCGATTTCCTTCAGATAAACCTGGACGGCGTCCGGCGTTCCGCGTTCAAACTCCAGCGCCCTTTCAAGCTCCGCTTCATTAACGTCGCCTTTGGAAATGTCTATGAGGCCGCTCGTTTCTATCACCTTCACGTTTGATTTCTCAAGCTCCTCGTAGATTCTGTCAAGAAGAGAAATGTCTTCCTCTATTCGCGGAAAATAGTAAAGTATTTCGTTGTCGGTAACGAATCCTCTCGGCTTTCCGCGCGCAATGAGCTCGGTGAGCGCCGTCTCGCTCAGTTTAGATATCTTTTTCTTGCTCTTGGCCGTCGTTTTTCCTCTTTTTGCGACCGCCTTTTTCCCCCGCGCTTTTTTACGAAGTGCGGTTTTCCTTCCGGCTTTTTTAGCCGGTTTTTTCCTGAACCTGGCTTTCCTCATTATTATACCTAAATATACCTAGAAACCCGGCAAATTGTCTAATTCCTGCATCGCTTTGCGGAGGAGTTCGTCGTCTCCAGAACGCTCCGCACCGCCGATGATTGACGCAAGCTCGCGCCTTCTTTCTTTCACGTACTCCTTGTAGAGTTCCATCTTCAGCGCTTCAAATTCCTCCATGCTCGCCTCTCTTTGCTGGAAAACAATGAGATTCAACAGTTCATCAAGAAGCGGATCTTCGGAGCGTCTTCCGCCGCTTTCAAGAATTGAGAAAATTTCGCGATAAGCGCCGGGGAGATGGGGAAAAAATTCTTTACTCTCAAAATCCTCCTTGTGCAGAATCCAGGCGAGGCACCTTTGCGAGAGTACTTCCCATCGGGAAAATTTTTTCGCGATTATATTCGTGTCATTGTTTCCTTCGCGCTCGTCTTTTTTCGCGACAATTTTTCTTTCCATTTCTTCCGCGAGCGTGAGTTCATTCACTCCAACTCTTTTGGACAACTCCTTCAGCCAGAAAGATTTCAAAACGGGGCTGCCGATATTCCCTATTTTTTCAAGGACAATTCTCAAATTTTTGAAATCGTCGCGGTTGCGGACGCTGAATTCACCTCCGGGCAAATATTTTTCGAAATAAAATTCCGCCGCCGGCTTGGCACCCTCAATAACTTCGAAAAAGTATTTTTTGTCGGAAATCGCGGCGTCCGCGGGGTCCTTGTAATCACGAAAAAGAGCGACTTTCACTCCGAAATCGTTCGCTTCCGCAAGGTCAATGGCACGCTCGCCCGCCTCCAACCCCGCATCGTCGTTGTCAAAACTGACGACAAGCTGGTCGGTAAGACGACGCAAAACGCGGAGATGGTCGGCGGTCAGCGCCGTTCCCGAACTGGCGACGACGTTTTTAATTCCCGCTTGCCAGCTTGCAAGGAAATCCATCTGCCCCTCGACAAGGAGAGCGTTTTTCGCCTCACGGATATGGTTTTTGCTTTTGAAAAGTCCGTAAAGAATTTTTGATTTCGAAAAGACGGGCGTCTCCGGCGAATTGACGTATTTAGGGATCGCTGATTCACGCTGACTAAACGCTGAACTACGCTGAAATTTTTCTACGCTGGTCCGCGTATCGTCCGCGTTGGTCGGCGTTGTTGGTAGAATCCTCCCGGTGAAGCCGACGATTTTTCCGAGATGGTTGTGTATCGGGAAAATGATTCTGCCGCGGAATCTGTCCATCTGCAGTCCCCTTTCAGTTTTGAAAGAAAGTCCGGCGCGCAAAATGTCGTCGGGGTGAAAACCGGAATTGATGAGATAAACAAGAAGCGCGTCGGGGTTCGTCGGCGCAAAACCGATTTCGAATTCTTCAAGCGTGTTTTTCTCGAGCCCGCGGCCGGAGATGTAATCGCTCGCCACTTTCGAACTTTCCATTCCTCCTCTGAAAAAATCTTTCGCCTTTTCGTTTATGTCGTAAAGAAGACCTATCTGCTTGTATTCCGCCGGGCTTACGCGCCTAAGTTCGATGCCCGCTTTTTCGGCGAGAATTTTCAGCGCTTCGCCGAACTCGATGTTCTCGTAGCGCATGAGAAATGAAAAAATGTCGCCGCCCGCGCCGCAGCCGAAGCAATGCCAGCTCTGGCGTTCGGGCGAAACCATAAACGATGGGGTTTTTTCGCGATGGAACGGACAAAGCGCTTTGAAATTTTTCCCCGCCGGCTGGAGCTGAAGATAGCCCTTGATGAAATCAACGATATCCAGCCGCTCTTTAATTGCTTCTACAGGAGTGGTGGCCATTTACGACAATTGTAGACAAAAGAAAATCCACGGGCAAATACGACGCCGTCAGTGGTTGTGTTGCTCGAAGCGGAATACATGGGCGGCTTCGGCAGGGGAATTCTCGGACAGCAAAAGCAATTCCGAATTGCCGAAGTGAAACATCAATAAAACTGACTTCCAGTCGAGATTGTAGTAGGCGGCATAGATCATTTTCCCAAAGTCCCCATGAGTCACCAGAAGTATATTGCCGTCCTGATGGCGGTTTTTTATCCAAGCGATTACCAATTTTCCTCGTTCAACCAAATCAGGAAACGTTTCCGCGCCCACTGGTGAAAGAAAATATGTTATCGGATCCCCCTGCAAAATGTCCGGAGAGCAGAGGGTTTTTATGTCTTTCACTAATTTCCCAGTCATGACGCCGAAATCGCGCTCGATCAAACTTTCCGCTACCACAGGTCTTTTGATGCCGAGCATATCGGTAATTGTCTTCGCAGTGGCGTAAGCGCGCTTGAGGGGCGAACTGTAAACGGCGTCGAATGTCATTCCGGTGTTTTTAATTTCCATGGCTAATGTTCGGGCTTGTTCCAAGCCGAGTTCAGTCAGCGGCTCATCGCGGCGACCGTTCAAAACACCTCTGGCGTTATCTCTGTCTTGGCCGTGGCGAGCAAGATAAATTCGAAGCATGGGCGGATTATATCAAAAACCCCGGAAGCTTTTATTAATCATATTCCAAAAAGACAATCTTTCTGATAGAATGGGACGAATGTCCAATATTCTCAGGGTGGAAAATTTATCGGTTGCGCTCGACGGCGAAACGATACTTAAAAACGTCAATTTCGAAATCGAGAAAGGTGAAAACCTCGCCGTCATCGGACCAAATGGCTCCGGGAAAACTGTCCTTTTGAAAACGCTTCTCGGCATATTCCCGCACGAGGGTAAAATAATCCGGGCGGAAAGAACCAAATTGGGTTACGTGCCGCAGAAAATAGACGCCGACAGGCACCTGCCGATTGATTTGGAAAATCTCATCAACGCCAAGGCGGCCGTTCTTGGACTAAAAAAATCCGACGTGAAAGAGGCAACCGACGCCGTGAAAATAACGGACAAGGTTTTAAAAACCCCCATCGGGCATCTTTCTGGCGGCCAATTCCAGCGGGCGCTCATCGCTTTCGCCGTTCTCGGAAAGCCGGATATCATTCTTCTCGACGAACCGACGGCGAGCATCGACCAGCTCGGCGAAGAGCAAATTTACGAGCTGATTCACGAATTGCAGGAAAAATACGGCATCACGATAATTCTTGTTTCCCACGACTTGAGCATCGTTTACAAATACGCCACGAAAGTTTTGTGTCTCAACAAAACCGGCGTTTGTTTCGGTCCGCCGGAAATCGCTCTGACGCCGGAAATTTTCAAAAAACTTTACGGCCAGGAACACAAATACGTTCATCATTTGCACCATGACCATTGACGTCTATTCAGTCATTTTGGCATTGCTCGCCGCCGCGACGGCCGGACTGGTCGGCGCTTTCGCCCTGATGAAAAAAACCGTGCTCGCCGGCGACGTTATGTCGCACATCGCCATCCCGGGGCTTGGTCTCGCGGTGATATGGAATCTGAATCCGATTGTTGGCGGGGCGCTGACGCTCTTTCTCGGAGCATTCATGATTTCGCGGCTGGAGAAAAAAACGGCGTTGTCGTCGGAAGCCGCAGTGGGGGTGATTTTTGCTTCCTCTGTGGCACTCGGAGCGCTTCTCATAAACTCCAAAGAGGAATTGATCGACGCCCTCTTCGGAGGATTTAAGAACATTCCGCCGGGGGAATTCGCTTTCGGAGTCGCGGCGAGCGCTGTGATTTTCGCAACATTGTGGGCGATGAGAAACAAGCTCATCATCGGACTTTTCTCCGAGGATTTGGCGGCGTCAACGGGGATAAAAACGGGAACGATAAATTTCACTTTCCTCATTCTTTTCTCGCTCGCGATACTCGTTGGTCTCCGTTTTCTTGGCGCTCTTCTTGCCGGCGCCCTCATAATCGTTCCGGCATCCGCCGCCCGTCAGCTGACGCACAGCTTGGGCATGTTTTTGGGTTGCTCGGTTCTGCTCGCGATTGCATCGATGGTCGCCGGATTGATCATTTCTTCCGTTTACGGTCTTGATCTGGGACCAACGGCTATTGTGGTAGCTTCTATAATCTTCGCGCTGAGTTTATTAAAAACCAAAAAGTAATCCGTTTTCCCGCATTTCCGGGACGGGCTGAACGAACAGGATGTGGTATTATGTCCTTAATCCATTGGGTGAGGAATTTTTAGACAATCGCTCGTCTCTGCCGGTTATAATTCTCGGCGGCATCGTTGCTGCTGCTTTTCTATTGATGCTCTGGGCGTCTTCCGGCGACTCGGCGATTATGGACGAACTCGCGCACATCCCCGCCGGCTACAGTTATCTAAATAATCTCGACTACCGGTTGAATCCCGAACATCCGCCGCTCGTGAAGGTGCTTGCCGCTTTCCCGCTCACCTTTCTCGACCTTTATTTTCCGACGGACAACGACGCCTGGAGAAAAGACGTAAACGGCCAATGGGCGGTGGGCGCGGATTTCCTTTACGGTTCGGGGAATGACGCCGATTATATCGTCCGCTCCGCGAGAATCCTGCCGATGGTGCTGACTTTGTTTTTGATAATTCTCGTTTATGTCTGGGCGGCGGAAATTCTCGGAAGATGGTGGGCGCTTCTCCCCGCTCTATTTTTCGGATTATCACCAACCGTACTCGCCCACGGACACTACGTAACCACCGATATCGGCGCGACGTTCGGCGTAGTTCTCGCGACTTACTTATTCGTCAAATTTTTATTGTCGCCTTCCGTTTTCAGGCTCATCGTTGCCGGCATAGGCTTCGGCGTGGGAGAACTCACCAAATTCTCAACGGTGCTTCTCGTTCCGTATTTCCTGATTCTTATAATTCTCTTTTTTATATGGACAGTCGTCCGCGACTGGAACAAAACAGAAAACGATTCGAGAATAAAAAGATTTTCCGTTCGCGCCTGGCGTTACTTGCGGTCGACAATCGCAATTTTTGCAATCGGCTACATCGCGATTGTTTATCCCGTCTACGCTCTTTTCACGCTCAACTATCCGGCGCAAAAACAAACAACCGACACGGAATTCATCCTCACTTCTTTTGCGAGCGGTCCGACCCCGGCCGGACAGCTCTGCAAGCCGGTGCGCTGCCTTGCGGACGTCGACATTTGGATGACAAAAAATCCGATAACAAAACCGTTTGCGGAATATCTTCTCGGCGTTCTGATGGTTCTTCAGCGTTCGTCCGGAGGCAACACCGCTTACTTTCTCGGCGAAGTTTCCGCCGCCGGCTCGCCGCTTTACTTCCCGACCGTCTATCTTCTTAAAGAACCTTTGCCGTCGCTGATAGTCGTTCTTTTGGCGGGAATCTTCGCCATCTTCGCGTTCATAAAAAACGTCGCGGGCGGGATAAAAAAGTCGCTGAAGTCGCTGTTCGATTTCATCGGAAGAAACTTCGCCGGTTTTTCAATGTTCGTTTTTGTCATTTTCTATTGGGTGTACAGCGTAAAAAGTCCGCTGAATATAGGCGTCCGTCATCTTCTCCCAACGTTTCCTTTCGTTTACATTATTTCCGTCGCCGCAATAAAAAAACTTCTTGCTAACGGCGAAAACGGGATCGGCGGCGCAAGAGAAAAACTGGAGCGTTTTTTGAAGCCGGGAATAATTTTCGTGATTGTGTTTTGGTTTGCGCTCGAGGCCGCTTTTTCGGCGCCGTATTTTCTCTCCTATTTCAACGAAATCGGCGGAGGTGTTTACGGCGGTTACAAATATGTAACTGACTCCAATTACGACTGGGGTCAGGATTTAATTCGGCTTAAAGAATTTGTTGAAAATTATAAAGAAATAGATCCCGTTAGAAGTAGCCGCGCCAGCGGTCCCGAAGGGACTCCCCGATTGCGGTCGGGGAGCGCGACTTCTAACGGGATAGACAAAATCGCCGTGGATTACTTCGGCGGAGGGAATCCGAAATATTCTCTCGGAGAAAAAGAAATTGACTGGTCGTCATCAAAAGGAAATCCTGCCGAAAAAGGGATATACTGGCTCGCGGTTTCGGTTAACACGCTTCAGAGCGCCATACAACCGCTTGCTCCCGGACAAAGGCGAAACCCCGAAGACGAGTATCGCTGGCTCACTTCGCTCCGACCCCCAAAGAAAGGAATGGGGGAACTGCCGGGACCAAACTTCATTGTCGGCACGTCAATATTCGTATACAAGCTGTAAACAAAGAAAGGCCTTTTCCATTCAAAGGTCTTTCTGTCAGATTCCGGCGGAAAGTTCCCCGCTTGGGCAAGGAGTAATCCCATTTATGTTAATTTTTTACCCTCAACTCCGACCCTCGAGTCGGAGCGCTTTTGGGTGAGTTCGTTTTTTAACCATTACTTGATTGGAACTCCCTTGTCCATTAAGAGAACCCACTCAAAGCATGCATTATTTTAAGAAAAAACCAACGGCGAACTGTGCAGCTCCAGTTGAAAATCTCCCAACTTCCTGAAGAAAACTTGTGAATAAAAGATTCTACGCTTGATGCCCCGCTTCCGAAAGGGGCGATTTTTTGAGCTCCGTTATCTCTTTTGAAAGAAGAAAATGAATCAAAAGCCCGCTTAAAACGCCGACGACTGCGCCGGCTATTATGTCTGCGGGCCAGTGAACCCCGACAAAAATTCTTCCGACAGAAATCAATGCCGAGAAAGAGAAATACCAAATTCCCCAACGTTTGTCGTAGAGATAAACAATCGTAGCGAGCGCGAAGAAAAAAGCCGCGTGACCCGAAGGGAGCGAGTTTCCGTTTGCCGGTATAAGCGGCTGGAAATTGAGAACATCAAACGGCCTCGGCGATTGATAAAAAAACCTTATTGCCTCGGTTGCAATTCCTCTGGATAAAATCAAAGCGAGCGCGGACTCAATCAAAAAAAACAATTTCATCCTCCAGCCCCGCCGGAAAGCGGCAAACCAAATGACGCCGGCGAAAACAAAATAGGAAAAGTACTCGGCGATGAAAATACCGAGGGCGTCGGTTAAAAAGCCGCGCCCGCTCAAGCCGTGGATGAAATTAAAAAAGAGGTTGTTAAGCCCTTCCATTGATATTTACTAATACTAATTTCTACGAACGCACGAATTCGTATATTCGTACTATTTCGTATTTCGTGAACTACTTATCTTCTTGTAAAAGCGAGCAGTCCTAAAAACCTCGCTCTTTTTATGGCTTTGGAAAGTTTTCGTTGATGCTTTGCGCACACGCCGGTGTGCCTCGGGTCTATTATCTTTGCTTGACTGGAAATAAATTTTTTAAGGAGATCAACTTCTTTATAATCAATCTCCTTCATGTTCTGGGAACAAAAGAAACAATGTTGGGGCATCTTAGTTAAAATTTGAATTTTGAAATTCTAAACTTTTCAGATTTCAGATTTGTAATTTGAGATTTGATTTAAAATGGTAAATCTTCGGCTTTTATATCTTCTTCCCCTATGTCTATCACGGGCATTTCTTTCTCTTGCTTCGGATTTTCCTGACTTCCCCCTTTTTGCGAGTCCGCAGAGAACCCGCCGTCACTCCGCGAAGAACGCGGGCCGAGCTGCATCCGCTCGCATATTACCTCGGTTTTCCAATGCCTCGTCCCTTGTTTGTCGTCCCAGTTTCTCGTTTGCAAACGTCCTTCGATGAAGATGGAACTGCCCTTCGTCAGAAATTGCTTCACTATTTCCGCCTGTCTTCCCCAGATGATGACGCTGTGGAATTCCGGCTGGTCCTGCCTTTTCCCCGACTTATCCGTCCATGTTCTGTTCGTGGCCACGCGAATTTCCATAACTGACTGGCCGCTCGGCGTGGTGCGCAGCTCGGGGTCGGCGGTTAAATTACCTATCAAAAAAACTTTGTTTAAGTTCATTTTATTTTATCCGCATTAATCGGTTTAATCAGCATTTATCAGCGTTATTGACTTTCGATACTTTTCATTAACTTTACTACGCCGATTTATGCTGATTTCAGCGGATTTATGCTGATTGTTACTGAAGAATTTCCTTCAGCTGCTCTTCAAGCGCTTCATTGCTGATATGCGGAACATGCTTCTTCTCCGGTCGAGCGGCGGAAAATTGCCTTTTTCTCGGCTCGTATTGACTCCTCTCTTTTTGTTTGACCAAGGGCGGAGTCACAACAAGAAATCTCAAAACGCCGGGGTGAATGCGCAATTGTCTTTCGGCCTTCGAGATTTCTTCGGGTTCTGCGTCCAGGTGCAAAAATCCGAAGTACGCTTCATTTTTTTTGTTTATCGGCTGCGCAAGACGCATTTTCGAAAGCGGGCTTTCAAAAATTATCTCCGCTCCGGACTTCCTAAAATAATCGGTAAGTTTTTTTGCGCCATCCTCGTCGGCGGACACGAAAGATACTTCGTATTGCTTTTTTTCTTTTGTATTCTCCATTTTTCAGGTAGTTAAAAGGTAATAAATTTCCCGATACAAGTCAAAGTTCAACGGACTCGGCAACGGCGGTTTCGCTTTTTTCATCGCTTTCCTCCCGAACATTTTTCCTTGCTGTTTCACCGGTCGGAACAAGGCGACCGATGATAACGTTCTCTTTAAGTCCACGGAGAGGGTCAACGCGTCCCTCAAGCGAGGCCTGAACAAGAACTCTTGAAGTATCCTGGAAAGAAGCTGCGGAAAGGAAACTTTCAGTTGAAAGCGCGACTCTAGTTATTCCGAGGAGGAGCTGCTGGGCGCGGGCGGGTTGTTTTCCTTTTCTCTTGAGCTCACGATTCGTTTCAAGAAATTTTGATTTATCCACTATTTCTCCGATAACGAAGTCGCTCGCGTCACCGGTCTCCTTTATTCTGATTCTTGAAAACATTTGTCTGATTATTACCTCTATATGTTTGTTGTTGATGGAAGCGCCCTCGGCTGAATAAATCTTCTGCACTTCGTTAAGTATGTAACGAACGACTTCCTTGCTTCCCTTGTATTCGAGAAGTTCCTGCAGGTCCACGTGGCCTTCCGAGAGCTGCTGCCCGGCCGTAACTTCGTCGCCGACATTCACAAAAAGAAGCGCAGCTCGGGAAACGGAGTATTCAACGAATTTTTTGTCGGTTTTCTTTTTCTTTGCGCCGCGTTTCTCCTTCGGCGCGACGCTGATCACCTTGAGTGCGCCTTTTTGCTCTATTTTCTCAACTTTTCCGTCAACGGACGAGAGAATAGCTTTTCCCTTCGGCGGGCGCGCTTCAAAAAGCTCTTCAACCCTCGGAAGTCCGTGCGTTATGTCAAGCCCGGCAACGCCTCCGACGTGAAAAGTTCTGAGAGTCAATTGGGTTCCCGGCTCGCCGATTGACTGCGCGGCTATTATCCCGACGGCTTCCCCGCTTTTCACAAGTTCGTTTCTGCTCAAATCAAGTCCGTAGCACTTGCGGCAGAACCCGTAAGCCGTCTTGCAGGAAATCGGGGAACGAAGTTTTACCGACTCCACCTTTGAGTTCTGTATCGCCGTGACGTGATCTTTGTCTATAACTTCCCCCGCCCTCACTATTATTTTGTTGCCCGATTTTACATCCTCGGCAGCAGTCCTTGAAAAGAGCATCGTTTCAAGGGACTGACCAATGTCCTTTGCATCCTTAACGAACACTTCAATTCCTTCGGTCGTCCTGCAATCGTCCTCCTTTATCGTGAGTTCCTGTGAAACGTCAACGAGACGCCTCGTAAGATAACCGGCCTGCGCCGTCTTGAGAGCGGTGTCGGTCATTCCTTTCCTTGCGCCCCTCGTGGAAATGAAGTACTCGATAACGCTGAAGCCCTCCTTGAAGGACGATTTAATCGGGAGCTCAAGAGTTTCTCCCTGCGGGTTTTGAACAAGCCCTTTCATTCCCATCATCTGAATCGGCTGCGCCCAGGAACCTCGCGCGCCGGAATCTATTATCTGGTATATCGGGTTGCCGGGGTAAAAGGACGACGCGACGTGTTTCGTTATCTCCGTTTTCGCATTTTCCCAGATGCTTATCACCCTTGCCCTCCTCTCCGAGTCCGTAAGGAGACCATCGCGGTACTGCTCGCGAACAATAGAAATTTCTTCCTCGGCTTTTTTGATTATGCCTTCCTTCGCTTTTGGAATTATCAAATCAGCCATCGCCCAGGTTATTCCGGATCTTGTCGCTATCCTGAACCCGAGGTTTTTAACTTTAACAAGTATTTCGGTCGCCTTTTCCAGCCCAAAATGCCCGACCAACCCGCCTATAAATTTGGAAAGTTTTTTCTTGTTGAACGTGTCTTTTGTCTCCAGATGCTCCGGGACGTCGCCCAGCGCTTCGCCGAAAATCGCCCTGCCCAGAGTTGTTTCCTCCTCTCCTATTCTCACGGGGGCGTGAAGCGAAATAATTCCGTTTTCGAAAGCGGCAACCGCCTCTTCAATTCCGACAAACGCTTTGCCGTTTCCTTTTCCTTCTTTATCGACCATCGTCAGGTAGTAAAGGCCGAGAACAATGTCGTTTGTCGGCACCGCCACAAGGTCGCCGGTCGCGGGCTTCAGAATATTTCTTCTCGCCGACATTATTTCCAACGCCTCTTTCTGGGCGTTGGAAGAAAGCGGAAGGTGAACGGCCATCTGGTCCCCGTCAAAATCGGCGTTGAACGCGACGCAGACAAGGGGCGGAATCTGAATGGCGAGACCCTCAATCAAAAGCGGCTTGAACGCCTGGATGCCGAGACGGTGAAGCGTCGGGGCGCGATTCAAAAGTACGTGCCGGTCCTTTATTATCTCTTCAAGTATCGCGTAAATTTCGTCCCCGGCCTGCTCAATGAGACGGTTGGCGTTCCTTATCGTGTGCGCCATTCCCCTTTTTATTATTTCCTGGATGACGAAGGGGCGGAAAAGCTCAAGCGCCATTTTTTTCGGAATGCCGCATTCATCCAAATCAAGATTGGGACCAACAACGATAACCGAGCGGCCGGAATAATCAACGCGCTTCCCGAGAAGATTCTGCCTGAATCTTCCCTGCTTTCCTTTCAACATATCGGCGAGCGAACGAAGCGGCCGCCTCTGCGACGACATCTGCTGGGCTCCAAACCTCGTTGAGTTGTCTATGAGGGCGTCAACGGATTCCTGAAGCATTCTTTTTTCGTTCTTTATGATTACTTCGGGGGCTTTTATTTCCATCAGCCGCTTCAATCTGTTGTTTCTGTTGATGACGCGGCGGTAAAGGTCGTTCAGGTCCGACGTCGCGTATCTTCCGCCGTCCAGCGCAACCATGGGACGGAGATCGGGCGGCAAAACGGGCAAAGCCGTCATAATCAGCCACTCCGGCCGTATGCCGTTTTTGAGCATAGAACGGAAGAGTTTTAGGCGTCTGAAAGTTTTCGTGTCTGCGGCGCTCTTTTTTGAAAACTCCAGTTCCTTTTCCATCGTATGTATCTCGCCTTTGAGGTCCATTCTCTCAAGAATTTTTCTGATGGCTTCCGCTCCCGTCCCGGCCGCGAAGACGTTGCCGAATCTTTTGCTCAGGTTCAGATATTCAGTTTCGCTCAAAACGAGCCCCGGCCTTATGCTCAAAAGCGTTGATTTTATCTGGTCCGCCGCGGATTCAAGCTCGCTGGAAACTTTCTTCGCGGATTTTTTCGTCGCAACGGATTTGAAGGTCTTTATCTTGCCTTTCAGTTCTCTTTCCACTTCCTCAAGCGCGGCTTTCCTGTTATCCTCGTTCACTTCCGTAACGATGTAGTCCACGTAATAAATGACGCGTTCCAGTTTTGACGAAGAAACGTTGAGAATTAAACTCAAACGCGAAGGAATCGCCTTAAAGAACCAGTTATGCGCCACCGGAGCCGCCAGATTGATGTGCCCGAGGCGTTCTCTTCTCACGGAAGCGCGCGTCACCTCCACTCCGCAGCGGTCGCAAACTATCCCTTTGTATCTTATGCGGCGGTATTTTCCGCAGTA
Organism: bacterium; assembly: GCA_027310625.1. GTDB lineage: Bacteria > Patescibacteriota > Minisyncoccia > UBA6257 > 2-01-FULL-56-20 > JACQKT01. The sequence continues at coordinate 105,038 of DAIDAM010000002.1, read as the reverse complement.
ACACTCGTAATCCTTCACGGGGCCGAAAATGCGTTCCGAAAAGAGTCCATCTTTTTCGGGGCGCTGCGTTCTGTAGTTGATGGTCTCCGGCTTCGTAACTTCGCCGTGAGACCATTTGCCGACGATGTCTTCCGGGGAGGCAGGGCTTATCCTGAGCGCCTTGAAATCGTCGCGTCTGTCGGTTTCCGATTCATAAACGGGCTCCACGTTTAATCCCAGCGCTTTAAGTTCGCTCAATAAAACGTTGAAAGTCGCGGGAATGTTCGGCTCCCTTATCGGTTCCCCGCGTATGATGGATTCGTAAGCCGCCGAGCGTCCCATAACGTCGTCCGATTTTATCGTGAGCATCTCCTGCAAGGTGTGCCTCGCGCCGTAGCCCTCAAGCGCCCAAACTTCCATTTCGCCGAACCTCTGTCCTCCGAACTGCGCCTTGCCGCCGAGCGGCTGCTGCGTGATAAGCGAATAAGGACCGATGGAGCGCATGTGCACTTTGTCCTCAACGAGGTGATTGAGCTTCATCATGTAAATCGTTCCGACGGTAATCTTCTGGTCAAAGGGCTGTCCGGTCTGCCCGTCGCGGAGCGTAACTTTTCCGTCCTCCGGGAGGCCTGCCTTCTTGAGCTCCTCGCGTATTTCTTCCTCTTTCGCCGAATCAAGGCCGGGCGTAATCGCGCGGTAGCCGATTTTCGAAGCCGCCCACCCAAGATGCGTTTCAAGAATCTGCCCCAGGTTCATTCGGGAAACGACGCCCAGAGGATTCAAAATTATGTCAACGGGAGTTCCGTCTTCAAGGTAAGGCATATCTTCCATCGGCCGCACCTGCGAAATGACGCCCTTGTTCCCGTGACGGCCGGCAAGCTTGTCTCCGGACTGGACCTTGCGAAGGTTCGCAACTTCAACCTGAATGCGTTTTATCACGCCGACCTCCAGCTTATCGCCCTCGTCGCGCGAGAAAACTTTAACGCCGACGACCCTCCCGCGCTTGCCGTGCGGCAGGGTGAGGGACGTATCTTTTACGTCCCTTGCTTTCTCTCCGAAAATCGCGCGGAGAAGCCGCTCCTCGGCGGTAAGTTCTGTTTCCCCTTTGGGAGAAATTTTTCCGACAAGTATGTCCCCCGCTTTGACCTCGGCGCCGATGCGGATTATTCCTTCCTCGTCGAGATTTTTGAGTTTTTCTTCCGCAACGTTCGGAAGGTCGGGCGTCGTTATTTCGGGACCGAGCTTCGTGTCGCGGACATCGCAGTAAAAATCTTCTATGTGTATGGAGGTAAAAAGATCGTCGCGAACTACGCGCTCGGAAACTATTATCGCGTCTTCAAAATTCGCTCCCTCCCAAGACATGAAAGCAACGGTAAGGTTTTGGCCGAGAGAAAGAATTCCGTTGTCGGTTGAAGGCCCGTCAACCAAAACATCGCCTTTTTTCACCTGCTGGCCAAGCGAAACAACGGGTCTCTGAAGAATGCATGTGTACTGGTTGGAGCGCTTGAATTTCGTGAGGCTGTGGGTCTTTTTCTCTCTTCCGTATTGAACGGTAACGGAAAGAGCGTCCACGGCCGTCACTTTTCCGTCGGCTTCGGCGGTAACGACGTACCCCGAGTCCTTGGCGGATTTTTCCTCCTGCCCGGTCATTATATGAGGGGCGGCGGGCTTTACCGAAGGCACCGCCTGCCTCTGCATGTTGGAACCCATCAGCGCGCGGGAAGCGTCGGTGTGCTGAAGAAAAGGAATCAGCGAAGAAGCAATGCTTACGAACTGATGAGGGGCAACCTCCATCAAATCAATTTCGCCGGTCGGATAAGTTCCGACCTCGCCGCCGAAGCGCGCTTCCAGAATGTCGCCGAGGATTTTATTGCCGTCTCTTTCAGCCGTCGCGTGGACAATTTTGTGTTTTTCCTCTTCAATCGCGTCCAGCCAGATTATTTCATTGGTTATCTTTCCGTTTTTGATTTTGACGTACGGCGTCACCAAAAAACCGAAGTCATTCACGCGCGCGAAGTCGGCGAGATAATTTATGAGCCCGATGTTCGTCCCCTCGGGAGTAAGTATCGGACAAATTCTTCCGTAGTAAGAATGGTGGACGTCGCGCACTTCGAATCCGGCGTGTTCTCTGCGGAGTCCGCCGGGACCGAGCGCCGAAAGACGGCGCTTGTGTTCCAGTTCCGCAAGCGGATTCACCTGGTCCATAAACTGCGAAAGTTGCGAGGATGCGAAGAACTCCTTTACGACCGCGTTAATCGGCCGGAAGTTTATAAGCTGAGCCGGGGTGAGCGAATCTCTCTCCAGCGTCGACATCCTGTCCTGGATTATTCTTCGGAGACGCGCGAGCCCAACACGGAGTCGGCCCTGAAGAAGCTCTCCGACGGATTTCAACCGGCGATTGCCGAGATGATCTATGTCGTCCGGTTTCGCTCCCGGGGTATTGTTGAGCCTTATTATTTCCCTGACGATGAGAAGAAGGTCTTCAAGGTCAAGGAGACGGTTTTCTTTCGTCTTTTTTACCCCGCCGTGCACGGCGGAGTTTATGCCCAGGCGCTGGTTAAGTTTGAATCTTCCGACCGGCGAAAGGTCATAGCGTTCAAAACGATGGAATATTGAATCAACGAGGTTTTTTGCGGTTGCGGGCGTGGCGGGGTCGCCGGGCCTTAATCTTCTGTAAATCTCAACGTATGATTCATCCAAACTTTTCGCGGCGTCTTTTTTAAGAGTTGCATCAATATACTTTATCGGCCCGCGGTCCGCGTCCTGAAATTTTGACTTTATGACATCGTCGGTTACTCCTCCGCCCTGGGCGGAAAAAACCCGCAGAAGATCGGTTACCGGAACTTTTCTGTTTCTGTCTATTTTTACGCCGATCGTTCCGTCGGCATCCGTTTCAAACTCCAGCCATGCGCCGCGATTGGGAATAACTTTTGCTCCGAAAAGCTGCTGGTCATGCCACAGCGAAGAAGTGAAGTAGACGCCCGAAGATCTTATAAGCTGGGAAACGACGACTCTTTCCACTCCGTTTATGATAAAGGTCCCTCTGTCCGTCATCGCCGGGAAATCTCCCAAATAGATCTCCTGCGCCATGGACTTTCCCGTTTTTTTGTTTTCCAGGCGGACTTTTATGTAAAGGGGAATTTCATAAGTCGCGTCTTTGTAAACGACGGTTGCTTCGTCCGCCTTCGGTTTGTCAAAACGAAAACCCTCAAAGTAAAGCTCAAGTTCCTTTCCGGTGTGGTCGCGAATCGGAGAAACCTCCTCCAAGATCTCACGCATGCCGTCTTTCAAGAACCACTGATAGGACTTCAGCTGAATTTCGTTGAAATCCGAAGGTATGGCGAGCAACTTGAACTTTGAAAAATCTTTTAGGGGGAGAATTTTTGACATTTAACTATTGAAAAATGATTGAGAATTTATTTAAATCGCAAATCAAAAACGCGGATAAACTCGATTCGCCACAAAACGAAAAAAAACTAGCCCGGAAGCCGTTGGGACAGCGAATTAGATTGGCTCACATCTTAATACTCTCAACCCAAAGTTGTCAACCCCGCACCTTTTGTCGCGACAAAAGGTGCGGGGCCAATTCCTTGTGCCCGGCCTCGCTTTTGCTTATATTTTTGGCTGTTAAGCGCTTAGGTCGCCGAGAATCTTCCCGAACGCCTTTCGGTGATTTGGGAAAAAATCCCTGAGCCCTAAAACCTGCTTGGGAGAAAAAACTTTGATTTCCTCTCCTTCGTTGCCCTGTTTCTTCAAGCCGGCAAGCGAGTCGATTTCAGCGGAAAAAAGAGCAAGCACATGGGATTCTCTGTCTTCCTTGTAAACCAAACTAAGGTCTTTTTCCGAAAGCTTTATTCCTGTTTCCTCTTTAACTTCGCGTAGGACCGCCGCCTTGGCGCTTTCGTTAGAATTGCTCCGTCCGCCAGGAACTTTCCAAAAAATCGGCATCGGTTTCTTAGGATCGCGAATCAAAGGAATTCCCTCTGGAGAAATTATTAGAACGGCGACTGCATAGTTCATTTATTATTGCTGTCTTTTTCGTGCTCGTGCACTTTTATGGAAAGAAAAAGTTCGGCGGCGGCGGTATCCGGCTCGTCATAGGAAGTAGATTCGTAATAAGGGATTTTGCTGCTGTTTTGAGTAAGATGGCCGGCGGCGATCCATTTGCCGTCGGGAGTTCGCCGCAAGCTCCAAAATCTGTTTCCGCATTCCGCGATCAGCTCGCCCAAATTCGGCACATAGGGCGCGTTCTTCGCGCCATGTTGCGGGAAACCGGCATCTTTCAGCATTTTCGCCAGTTCGTTTGTCATAGCTAAATGTAATTGTACCAATAAAAGTAAAAAAATCTACCGCAAATAAATTGCGCGGTTCGTGTTCTGCTCGTCAAGCGTCTTTGCAAAAATCGTCTTCTCCGTTTTCGGGTCGCTCAAATAAAACCAATAAGGCGAAGATAGGGGGTTAACCGCGGCGTTTATCATCGCGGCGTTCGGATTCCCTATCGGGCCGGGAGGCAACCCGGAATGAAGGTAGGTGTTGTAGGGCGAATCAATTTTGAAATCGTCGTCGCTAAGGGGATAACAGGAACTTATCGCTTTCAAAATTTTCTTGATGTAGCAAATTGTCGCGTCAACATCCAGTTTCATTCCGGCGGAAAGGCGTTTTCTAAGAATGCCCGATATGACTCTTGCATCGTCGCCGTCGGGAACTTCTTTTTGTATGAGCGACGCGATGATCAGATTCCTTCTGTAGTTTAGGGAATCCTTTTTCAAAATTGGTTCGGCTTTTTCCGAGAAATTTTCAAGGAATTTTTGAACGACGTCCTCAACTGATGAATTTTTAAAAAATTCGTAAGTGTCCGGAAAAAGTTTTCCTTCAATGTCGTTTTTTTCTTCGAAAGAGGCAAGAAACCCCGGGGGTAATATTTTTTTCTCGCTTAATATTGCGTCAATTTCGTAAATGGTCGCACCGTCGGGTATTACAACCTTTACTGCTTGAGGAGAATCACTCAAAGTATTCGCTATTTCAAATGCATTCATCTCGCCGCGAAGCTGGTAAATACCGGGCTTCATTTTCCGGGCCGACCCCGAAATAACCGAGTAAAATGTGAAAGCCGCAGGAGAACGTATGAGATTTTCGTTTTTCAAACGATTCATTATGTCGAAGAAACCCTCGCCGCGCGAAACTTCAAAAATAATCTGCCCTTTTTCCGCCGAGGCGGGGCTCAAACCGTAAAAAAGAAAAAAAATGAAAAGGAAAGATATTAAAATAACGAACAAGACAATTTTGCTCCTTAAAAAATTCTCAATAAAAATCATCCCGTTAGAAGCAGGTTGTCTCCGGACGACCGTAATTCAACTGTCTTGAGCTGTAATCGGCTTTTTTGTTTGTAATGTAGGGCATTTTCTGAAAACAAAGGGTTAGTTGCTTCTAACGGGATCATTTTTTACCAATGGACGAGATGATAGCTATAAGAAAGAAGTTAGTCAAAACACTCGAACCCCCGTAACTCAAAAAGGGAAATTGTATCCCGACGACCGGAACGATTCCGAGCGCTGAACCGCTGTTCAGGAAAAACTGGGTTCCCAAAGATATCACGGTCCCAAGACAGACGAACTTGTCAAAATTTCTTACAGCCGCAGAAGCCGTCTTCATTATCCCGAACATGAGCATGAAAAACGCTCCTATTGTCAAAAGTCCGCCCGCAAGCCCCCACTCCTCCGTCAAAGCGGCGAGAATAAAGTCGTTTGTCGGCTCAGCGAGAAAGCCGAGTTGTGTTTGCGACCCCTGTCTGTACCCCTCTCCCCAAAGTCCGGCGGAGCCAATCGCCACTTTTGACTGAACGACGCTGTAATTCGCCCCCAAAACGTTTTTCTCGGGGTAAAAGAAATGGGTTATCCTGTCTTTTTGATAATCTTTCAATCCCCAGTTCCAAAGGAGTATTCCGAAAACGACGAATGCGGCAGAAAAAAGAAGTATTCTGTTTCGCGGCAAGCCGCTTGAAAGAAGGAATCCAAACCAAATTACAAAAAGAACGGCTGCGGAGCCGAGCGCCGGCTGGGCGGCAACCAAAACGGCGGGCACGATAAAAAAAAGAAACGATGTAAATATTATTTTCCAGCGAGCGACAGATAAATGCCTTCTGCTGAAGTAATCAGAAAGAACAAGTATCAAGGCGACCTTCGCAATTTCGGACGGCTGGAATCCTATCGGCCCGAGAACGAGCCAGCTTTTCACATTTCTTATATCAGGGCCGATAAGAAGAACCAAAACCAGAAAAAATATTGATGCGGCATAAATGCCCGTAATCAGCCATCTGTGTCTTAAAACCGGCAGAAAATCAAACTTCCTGAAAGTGAGAACAATTACGAACCCGAGAGCTATAAATAAGGCCTGTCTGTAAAAAAGATCTTCCGATATGCTGGACAAAACGACGAGACTGAAAAGCAAAACTACCGAAAGCGGTAAAAAAATGTTCTTGGAAAGAAAGATTTCTTTAAAACTCAATTTCTGAAGCATTTTTCATTCAGTCCCCGTACAAGTAAATCTGGGTTGCCGACAAATTAAGATTGGGGAGTGGCGGATGGGAAACGGAAAAATTTTTCTGCTGCCCTGGGGCGACGTTTTCAATCTCGCTCTTGGATACACCCGCAATCTGTCCCAATTTGCTGTAGAAAACAGCGAAAACCGTAAGGCGCGGAACATACGCACTCCCGCTGTTCACGAAACTGCCGTCAACTTTCACTTTGCCGTCGTCAGAAACATAGGTCTTGTACTGCTTCGATAAATCGGGTTTTTCAAATGACGATTTCGGAACCCATTCGGGCTTGCCGGCGGAAAAATCAACCGTCGCAACCTTTTCAACTCCGTCAAAAACAAGATTGAACTCGCCCACATACTTTATCTCCGACGCATATATGAAAGATTCCCCGTTTATCTCCTTTACAACTTTGTTGTCATTATCATAGAAAACGAATTTGTAAGGAAAACCTTTCGCGGCAAAATCGGAATTTGTGTTTTTGACCTGCGCCATGGCGCTTACGCTGGACAATGTGGGTCTGAACAGGAAAGGATTTCCGCTTATCTCTATGTTGCTTAATCCAAACGGCAGGCAAATTTTTTGACAAACGCCTCCGCAATCCACGCCTCTTTCGCCGGCGTCCTTAATGCCGTTGAAACAACTTGGCGCCGTTTTAAACCACGTTGAATAAACGACGAAAGTTATCCCGCTTAAAATGGCGAGATAAAAAAACCCGTAGACGAATTGCTTGAAGCGGCGCATATTCTTAGTATTTTAGCATTAATTCGATAGAAAGTATTTTTGATGTAAAACGAAACTCCCTGCACGCTCTCACATGCAGGGAGGATTAAACAGGGAACGGGGGCCTACCGATACCCTTCGATCGGACGGCGCTCTTGAGCAAAGGCGAATTCCCAGGAACGGTCGAGTTTCTCGTAATCACTCTGCCACAGCGGCTGCAATTTGCCGTCATAGAAAGCAACCAGCATGTGTGCGCCGTTAACCCAAACCGGTTTGTGCGAAAAAACTGTCCTCCCTTCTCTGTCCATCGGCAGGTGATACGAAATAGATGCCCAAACGAAAGCATCCTCGTATTCAAGTTGAGTCAGACCCCAAAGGGAAGCTAGTTCCACTGCCTGCGAGTAGGAGACCGTCCACGGAAAACTCACTCTTTCGCAAACGACGAGGTCACGCCCGCGATACGGAAAATTTTTGTCGCTCAGCAAATCGTCGTGCGGGATATGCTCAAGGAGTTCGTTTGTCGTCCTTGCGTGGGCGAGCGTAAGTATCGCGTTCGGCTCTGGTTCCATACCCAAAAACCGCCGGAACGTGTTTCGCGCGATATGCACCGGTCCGTTTCTAGTAAGCCCGGATTTGAAAAGATCGGTTAGGAGCCCCGATTCTTCGAGAAACTTGGCGCTTTCTTCTGAAACCTTCGTGTCGACCATCATCTTTGCAGCATGCAAAACCTGTCTCGGGGTTGCGTAATCCATGGCAATTCCCTTTCGTGACAAAAGCTTCGCCTTTGTATCCGCGGGATTGCGAAATAGGGCTCAGCTGAACTTATTACAAAATAATCGCTGTATTAACTAATGTCAAACAAAAAAACCGAACATTTCATATCGCTTTCCAAAATAAACAAATCGGAATGTTGTAGTTTTTGTTTTCGAGCGAAGCGAGATTACAAAAACAAAATCCCGCACTGAATTTTCTCCAATAGTATCCCGGCGAGTCCTACTTTCCCCACAGCCGAAGCCATGAGTATCATCGGAGTGATATGCTTTTACTTCTCTGTTCGGAATGGGAAGAGGTAGGACACATATCACTAAATCACCGGGAAACCACTGGAGAAAATTTAGTGCGGGAGGATAACTGCCCGTTTTACGGGCGAGCCTCGCCCAATCAAACTTGGCGGGAGGTGGAACACACATAGATAAAACACCGGCAGACAAGAGTTTTGATGCCTTGTTTAGAATTTCAGATTTAGAATTTAGGATTTCCAGCGCAGAGCGCTGGCAGTCAGCATTGGGATAATCAGCATGCTCGCGTCACTCGCATCATCGCACGAATTTACGAATAGTAATACGAACTTACGAATTCGCATGTTCGTAAAGATTCGTTTATTCGAGCGATAAAGCGAATACGAAATTGAGCTTTTCAGGTTATTAGTATTCCTTGACTAAAACCCTTGCGGGCCTTACATCTAGAACCTATCAACGTGGTAGTCTCCCACGAAACCTTGCGCGCGCAGCGCGATGCTCGCGTTCGAAACGTTCGAAGTTCGAATGTTCGAAGTAAAAACAATTCGAACAAATCGAACAAGCGAAGCGATCGAACACCGAACATTGTGCTACGCACGCTGATACCTAATCTTGGGGTAGGCTTCGCGCTTAGATGCTTTCAGCGCTTATCCCTTCCGAACATAGCTACCCGGCGCTTCAGTTGGTACCAAAGCCGGTACACCAGAGGTCCGTTCAGAAAAGTCCTCTCGTACTAATTCCAACTCCCCTCAAGTATTGGTTCTCTCTGCACAAATTCCGCGACATCGCAAAGCTTCCGAAATCGCGCGAGTTCAAGGCGCGACGACGAAATTGTGCTTGTTGGAAAGCACGTTGAGGAGGAGCAACGCCGAAATCGTGCGATTTCGGAAGCTCCTCCGGTCGTGCTATTTTGTTCGTCTTCTTTGTTTTTGTTGCTCGTCGCTTATGTATCACAGAGGATACACTGCGCTCCTCGCGCCGCGAATCCGAAACAAAATAGCTACGATTGCGAGTCGTGCAATTTGTGCAGAGAGAACTCTACGCCTGCAACAGATAGGGACCGACCTGTCTCACGCATACTGTAATCTCCTATTACTAAGAGTGTCGGACTATACCACCACCGAAGCACGCAACGCTTTATGTGCTCGGGATCGACGTGTAGTCTCTACGAGGTTAACACATGCTTTTTACGCTTTTTCGAATAATTCAGATTACGAAAAATATCTATCTTATTCATCAACGCCTGAAAATCGTTCTTGTTTTTGATTTTCATTTTCATATCCAGGATTTCCAACGTAAGAATTGCTTGCTTCTTTTTTAGAATCAGATACGGAATCACCATTTTAAGAAAAAACTTGATTGCTTTTTCCCTGCCGATGGTGTATTCCAAAATTCTATCCTTTCTTTCTCGAATGTATCCGAGACCAATTAAGGAACAAACCTTTTCAAATTTCTTACGTTCTTTGGACGATTGGAAAAGAATAACGTACGGTGCAACCTGAAAACCATACTTGTAATCGGTATTTGGTTTCAGCCGCACGTAGATACTCCCATCGCCGTCTAGAAATCCCGCTAAATATGCTTTTTGCGTTGACGAAAGATTCAACATATGCAACTTCCCTCGGTATTATCCTAGCATATGACAGGTTGCCGTGCTAGGACTCCACCGATATGAGTCGATTTATTCGGGTCGCCTTGCGGCGACGAGCCGCCGTGCTTGATGTCCTCGGTTCAGTTATTTTGACGGTCTGAACCCAGCTCACGTATCCTTTTAATTGGCGAACAGCCAAACGCTTGGGACCTTCTCCAGCCCCGCGCTAGGATGAGCCGACATCGAGGTGCCGAGCGAGATCGTCGATAGGGACTCTCGGATCTCACCAGCCTGTTATCCCCGGAGTAGCTTTTATCCGGTGTCTCCCACCTTTCTATGAAGAGCCAATGCTCCGCATTGGCCGCGGACTCACGCGGACTTGACGCTGACTTACGCTGAAAGTTCTGCGTAGTTCTGCGTTCGTTCCGCGTTATTCTGCGGTCAGTGCGAAGCACTGACATAGTGGTCGGGTCACTAAGCTCTGCTTTCGCATCTGCGCGACTTGTAGGTCTTGCAGTTAAGCCGGCTTCTGCCTTTACGCGTCCAGCCCGGTTTCCATCCGGGCCAAGCCGACCTTAATAGACTCCTCCGTTACTCTTTAGGAGGACAACGCCCCATTGAAACTGCCCGCCAAGCACTGTCCCTCACCAGCTTCCCCTCTTTGTTCACGAGTAAACAAAGCGCTGACTCACGCTGACTTTACGCAGACCCACGCTGAAAAAAATTCTGCGTTAGTCCGCGTTCATTCTGCGTCCTTCTGCGCTTTGCGCTTATGCGCAAAGAGGGGTTCTGGTATGGTTAGAATTTAAAGTCCTAAAGATGGGTGTTTCATTGTCGGGTCCACTCCGACCGAAATCGGAGCTTCAAACCCTCCCCACTACGCTACGCATCAAGACCTTAAAGCCAATACCAAGCTGCAGTAAAGCTTCCGGGGTCTTTCCGTCCCGCTGCAGGTATCCCGCGTCTTCACGGGAATCGCATTTTCACCGAGCTCGCCGTCGAGACAGTTTCCCAGTCGTTACGCCATTCGTGCGCTCCGGAACTTACCCGGAAAGGAACTGCGCTACCTTAGAACAATTATAGTTATTGCTGACATTGACGAGGGCTTGAACCACTCCGCCGCACCTCACTAAAGTTCGGTGCTTTTGATATTCGCTTCGCTGAAATTTATAGAAATTTGCTCGCTTCGCTCGCGAAATTTATCACCAATAATTTCTATTAATTTTCGTTCGCCTTCGGCGAACTAATTTCAATGAATATCAGAGCATCTCACCTTAGTGAGATGCGACAGGCAGTCTTGACCTTCTCGCATCGGTCAGGCGTCACCCCCTATACATCCTCTTGCGAGTTCGCAGGGAGCTGTGTTTTTGGTAAACAGTCGCCAGGAAAACTTTCGCTGCGGCCTAGTTCAGATATCGGATTTCAGAAATCAGATGCCAGATTATCCGAAATCTGACGTCCGAAGTCCGACATCCGAACAAGGCAGGCCTTATCGCTAACTTACGGCCGCTTTTTTGCCGAGTTCCTTAACGGCGAATCACTCGTTCCCCTTGGGCTTCTCGCCCTATCCACCAGTGTCGGTTTACGGTACGGATTCCGCAATTTTAACCTTAGAAGTTTTTCTTGGAGATCCGCTCGACGAACTCCCCCAATGAAAACATCGGAGTTGCCTTTTTGCTGGGATTTGCGATTGAACGCATCCCGACGGATTTTCCAGCCGGGAATCCTCGCGCAAGGACGCCAAACCAATAAGGCGCTCCATCTACTGAATCTCGTCCCTCCATTGAAAACTGCGGGAGTGACGGAATATTAACCGTCTGTCCATCGGCTGCGGCTTTCGCCATCGCCTTAGGGCCGACTAACCCGTGGTTGATTGCCAGTGCCACGGAAACCTTGGATTTTCGGGGTCCCAATTTCTCATTAGGATTGTGGTTACTCATGCCAACATTCTCTCTTCCCGCCGCTCCAGAAGTCCTCGCGGATCTTCCTTCGGCGCAACGGGAATGCTCTCCTACCACCGCTCGCTCCGCTCGCTACCGCAATCCGAACCTACGAATGCATCCGAATGCCCCGAATATTCGGAACATTCGGATGGAATTCGGATTGTTCGGATTGCAACAGTGAGCGAAGCGAACGATTCATATCTTCGGCAGCGCGCTTAGCCCCGGTACATTTTCGGCGCCGCGGTCCCACCCAGCTTCGCTCTCGCGAAGCGAGGCGAGTCGAATAGTGAGTTGTTACACACTCTTTAAAGGATGGCTACCTCTAAGCCAACCTCCTATCTGTCTATGGATTACGACTGCCTTTAACACTTAGCGCGCATTTAGGGGCCTTAGATGATGATCTGATGCTCGTTTCCGCTCGCATCCATCGCACGAATTTACGAATAAATTACGAACTTACGAATACAGATTCGTACATTCGTAAAATTCGCTTGTTCGCGCGATGAAGCGAAACGAAGTTGAGCGTTGGGCTGTTTCCCTTTTGACCATGGAGCTTAGCCCCCACAGTCTGACTAGTGAAATATGGCCTGCGGTATTCGGAGTTTGATTGATTCGCCGGCCTTTCGGCCTTTACGAATCATCCAGTAGCTCTACCCCCACAGGTAACTTTCACCGCTAGTCCTAAAACTATTTCGGAGAGAACCAGCTATTACCGAATTCGATTAGCTTTTCACTCCTTGCCTCAGCTCATCCGAGGGTTTTGAACAACCCACCAGTTCGGTCCTCCTCCCGCATTTCTGCGAAATTCAACCTGGCCAAGGCAAGCTCATCCGGCTTCGGGTCTATGATGCACTGCTTTTCGTGCCTCGCTGCCGCTCGCCACTTCTATCGCACGAATTTACAAATCGGTTGCGAATATACGAATTCGTAAGTTCGTAATTATTCGCTTATTCGCGCGATAACGTGTCGAACAATAGTGAGACACGATACGCCCTATTAAGACTCGGTCTCCCTGCGCGTACATCCCTTAAAGGTACTTACACAAGCAATGCACCATAAGTCGTTGGCTCATTCTTCAATAGGCACTTCGTCACTCCTCGCTACCGCTCGGAGTTCCCCATCGCACGAATTACGAAAAAAATACGAATTTACGAATTCGTACATTCGTAAGAATTCGCATATTCGCGCGATAGAGGAGCTCAAAGCGATAGCGGAGAGCTCCGAATCCTTGTAGGCAAATGGTTTCAGGTTCTATTTCAACGGCCTCACCGGCCTGCTTTTCACCTTTCCCTCACGGTACTTGTTCACTATCGATCATCAAAAGTATTTAGCCTTGCGAGATAGTACTCGCTAATTCCTTCGAAGTTTTTTTGCCTCGAAGTACTGAAGATAAACCAGAGCACAAAACAAGTTTTGTGCTCGGCTGCGCACATAAATTATGTGCGCCGGGAAACTAAGAAGATTTTTGCCTTTCGCCTACCGGACTTTCACCGTCTTTGGTTCTGCTTTCCAGCAGATTCAGCTAGGCAAAAATTTTGTAACTTCTCCACCTCAAAGTATCAGGTGTCAAGTATCAAGTATCAAGAAAAATCCTGACACATGACCCATGACACGTGACACTTTAAGAGCGTTTCTCTCTTGTTACCCCAATCGTGCCTCGCTGCCGCTCGCCACTTCTATCGCACGAATTTACGAATCGGCGCGAACATACGAATTGGTTTCATTCGTACGTTCGTAAAAATTCGGCTATTCGCGCGATGGAGTGCTGAACGGCGGTGAGGCACGATTAGTTTCGGCTCTTCCCTTTTCGCTCGCCGCTACTGAGGGAATAACGTCCTCTATTTCACATATACCGTCAAATTTGAAAGCGAAAGAATGAGACGACTTCAAGGCGCAACGAGGAGATTGTAGCCAAAGCTACGTCGACGAGGAGCAACACAGAAATCGGCCAATTTTTCGTTTCCCTTTCGGGCAGGCGAATCTTGGCCAGCTTCTTTGTTGCTCGTCGCTTATGTGCCTACCGGCACACTGCGCTCCTCGCGCCGCGAATCTGTCTCAAGATTCGCTCTGTCAAATTGATGGGATATGTGAAACAGAGGACTTGATTGTTCTCTTTTTCTCCGCTTACTGAGATGTTTCACTTCAGCGGGTTTGCGTCGTGCCTCGCTGCCGCTCGCCACTTCTATCGCACGAATTTACGAATAGGATACGAACTTACGAATCAGTTTAATAATTCGTATGTTCGTAATAATTCGCCCATTCGCGCGATAGCAATAGTGCCGAACGATAGTGAGGCACGACAACACAGGTTTACTGTGTTGGATTGCTCCATTCGGAAATCTCCGGGTCATCGGTTGCTACGCACCTCACCGAAGCTTATCGCAGCTACGCCGCGTCCTTCGTCGCCTTTTGATGTCTAGGCATCCACCATTAGCCCTTAATGCATGCTCATTTCATTCGCCTACGCAATCCGAATCTACGAATGCATCCGAATGTCCCGAATATTCGGGTAATTCGGATGAAATTCGGAATGTTCGGATCGCATAAAGCGAAGCGTTAAGCATGCCAATTATCCCAATGCTGACTACCAGCGCCCTGCGCTGGAAATTCGAAATCTCAAATTTGAAATTTGAAACAATATAGTTTCAGATTTCGTGCTTGAAATTTCGTGCTTCCCAGTGCAAAGCACTGGATATTTCCCTGCTCACTGTTGAAATTGGATTGCGATTGCGGCGGGACGCCACTTTCGCAAAAGTACAGTGCAGGGAATCTGATATTACAATGCTTCGCATCGCGTTCGTGGTTCGATGTTCGAGGTTCAACTGAATTAACGTTTCGAACGGTTCGAACAATTTGAACTTCGAACGCAGTGCTTATCACTGCTATTTTCAATCGGCAGTCACTGCTTTCGCTTCTCCGCAAAATGAAAAACCGCTTCAAGAGCGGCTTCAAAGCACGACGAAAAATCGGGTTTCAGCCGCTTCTTTTGTGGGTTATTTTTTTGCTGTTCATCAGTTGGTTATTATGGTAATCGCTACGCTAAAAATGTCAATCCCCAACCTTTTGCACATAAACAATGACTGGCTTTACCCTCTTAATTCTTCAAAAAACCTGGATATGAAACCAATTGCGCCATTATACATACCCACTAAACAATAGCGGTAATTCAAATAAAACTAATCCGAGATTTCTATAAAGCGCGTTCTTGATTGTTGATCAGACAGTGCTACTTCGAACGCATTTTCCAAAATACTTTTTAGTCTGTCCTCAGACAGTGCAGGAAAATAGCGCATTAAAGCTTCTAACTGCCGATCGACTATTGCAATTTCTATCTTTTTATCGAGCGGCTTTATGCGTCTTCTTGTTTTCTCCAGATCTATTTGATCCTGTGGGAATCCTCGTCCACGCATATCTTCAGGAGGTTGTAACTCGAAAAGCCGACGACTAAATTGCTCCTTCGCGAATTGAAAAATGTAGTGCTCTAATGATGAAATGATTTCCTCGGAGGAAAAAAACGACGGTTCATCAAACTCAAATTCATGTACCACGTCGACGATCTTAAAAGCCAATTGCGTTGGTTCGGTCTCTTTCCCTCCGAATAATAAATTGCGTTTACCGCTTAAGGTTTCTTTAATCCACGTTGCGCCGCCCTCTTTAATTGGTTCGACAGAAACTCCGAGATCTTTTAAGTATGCTTTAAATCCACCCGCGGCATGAACGCCGCCAATCCACATGCTTCGGCCATCGCGAGAATGATAACCAAATATTTGCTCGCTATGCTCTAAATGGTTACTTACAGCATCCGATATCATTGCATTATTATCGGCCGACCTCCAAAATTCTTTTTCATCGTCGACTCCAAAACTCCTGAGAAACTCGGTCGTAACTTCAAAAGAATTGACATAGTTTTTTTGTAGCAACTTTCTAGCTCCTTCCATCATCTGTGGTTTGAGTTCGGGGGTAACAAACTTTCTCAAGAAATGTTGGAAGAGGTAGGAATCGTCAATAAAAGTCCATGGATCATTTGCCAATATCGAGGGTAGCAATTCTTTTACTGCAGCCTCAATCCGTGGTGACTCAAAAACTTCCTGAGGAATTTCGCTAAACTTTTCTAAACCAAGCCTGCCTAAAAGGGATTTGGCTTTCTCGGAATCTTGCTCTTTGTAGTCTTCCTCGGAGGTCAGCGCATTTAACTCCGCGAGCACCCAACCCTCGATATCTTGGATTCTTTCTTGTGATTTTACCCTTTGCTCAGAACTAATTATATTCTCTGCCTTTTCTATTTCTTTCCTAGTTGGCTGATACGGTTTTTCCTGGCTCATAGTAATTAAGAAGGATTAGTTTTAATAATCTCATATTACCCCCCCCTCAAAACTGTCAAAAAGTTTTCCACAAGCAAAACGTCCGCCTTGGGCGGACGTTTTGCGATAAATTTCACGCCGCCGAATTACGCAAAAGACGGCAAAGGAATAGATTTTTTGCCTACGACAACTTTCCGGAAATTTTTCTTGCCGATTTTTTCGCTCGCTCCGATTATCTCTAAATAAAGAGGGTTTCCCTTTTTATCCAAATCAACCAAAACTTCGGGGGCTATTTCAACGGTTTTAGCCACCACCCCGGCTCGGAGAGAAACATTAAGCGCATCTACATCTTTATCGTAAGAAATTTTCATGGTTTCATTTTATCAACTACTTCTGAATTTCGCAATCCAGTGAGCGGTAACAATAATCATATTTTTTCTGGTTCTTTTCACAACAACTTTCAAATACCTGTTGCCGAACTTTTTATACAACTCTTCTCTGAAATTACGGCTTGGTTGTGAAAAATCGGGATTATTCACCGCTTTCAGTACATATTCCTTGCTTATATTTCTGTGATTTATTTTCAATAACGCGTGATTGCTGAAAATAATATTCACATAACAAGTTTATCACATTAAATGGCGGAGAAAAACAAAACGTCCGCCTTGGGCGGACGTTTTGCGTAAATATCGGCAAATCCTATCTTGAACCTGTCGTTTCTCTCAGGCGGTTGATGAGCGCCGCGGCATAATCCTTTCCACCGAGTCCGAAAGCAAGTCCGCCCGCCAGGGCGAGCATGGCAACGAAACCGGTGATGACGGTATTGATGACGCTGACAGCGACGTTCAGCTGAACAAGCGCCGTCAGAAGGCCGAAGATGACAATCGCCCACCAAGCCATGGAACCGACGAAGTGCGCAGCGTGAAGCTTTGCGCTCATCACCGAAGCCGAAGCAACTTTCCTCACAAAGTTGGCGACAACCACCGCGGCCACCATGATAAGGACGGCAACGATGACATTCGGGATGTAGAACAATACATCCTTAAGGAAAGCTGAGAACGCGTAGAGTCCCAAAACATCGGATGCGGCAAGAAGGAAGGAAATAACCACGAACCAGTAAACGAGACGTCCGACGAATCTTGCGCCCTTCATCTGCAATCCCCCTCTTTCAAAATAGGGAGAGAGACCGAGCTTTTGGAGCAAGGCATCAAACTTCAGCGCCTCAAGGATTTTTTCCACGACAAGCGTGCCGAGAACGTAGGCAACGACAAGGCCGACGATTATTATAACCAGCGCGCCAACCAAACTCGGAACAACGCTGGCCACTCCGTCCCAGAGCCTTTGCAGCGAAGCCACGACAACGTCCGTCCAATTTTGAGCTATCATTTGTTAGTTTCAGTGAATAATAATGTGTCGACCTTTTCATCCTTATCCCGCATCTTCCGAAAAACGGTCGAATACTCGGCGAAAGGCGCAGGATTTTTACTGCATCTATTATACCAACACCGATTTTCTTTCCAGGAAACGATTGTGGAAAACTTAAAGCGGCATTTTTCGCCTTATTTTGCGTGATTTTTATACAACCTGCTTTGGAAGCCGGGGATAATTGCGCAAGTTCGAAAAAAATTTATAATGAATCAAAACAAGAGGCCATTTGAAAAATTTTTTTGACTGGAGGTCGGCATGGAAACCAGATCGAAGATTTATTCTGGCATCCTTGCTGAATGCCAGAATGAGTTGTTTCTCAAGTATCCTTCACGTGCAGGAAGAGCTCGCCTCAGGCGCAACTTGCGGAAACTTGTTCAAAAGAGCGGATTCAGCGTTATCAAGGTTCACCTTGACAAGTATCCGCAGGAAAAAAAGGGCTGCCAAAAAATAGAAAGCGGCCCGGGAATCGTTGTTGTCTTGGGCGAGTCACACTTCATCATCAATGCTTGGCCCGAAAGAGGTAAGAAGGTGGAATTCATTGTTAACTTCTGCGAGCGCGGGGTTAACAACAATAATGCTAAGGCCAAACGAGTAGCTGAACACCTGAAGGAGTTCAGCGGAGCAAAGAAAATGAAGATTGATCGCATCACTAGGCACGGACCACATCTCTTGCACAAGTTGTAAACACGCAAACGCCCGCTGGGTTCACCGGCGGGCGCACTTTTTTCAAACGCGCGCAAACTGAAAATCCCGCTCGAGCGGGATTTTCAGTTTATCATCGCTTCGATTTTATCCCTTCTATGAATCAATTTTGTTAAAGAAATTTTTACTCCTTCTTTGTCGTATTTTTCTTTTTCTTCTCTCTGCGCCGCCTGCAGTTCGGCGATCAATTTCTTAACTTGCGGCAGCAAACGAATTTGCGCTTCCTTTGATTCCTCGCCCGTCTTGGTTTCAAGAATATCCAGTTCATTGCAAAGTAAATCGCTTTCATCAAGAAGTTCATCTACGCTTTCTCTTTTTCTTTCCAGCGGCTGGGTCACATCCTCTGGTATGCTTTTCAAAAATTCCCCAAAATTTTCTTTTTCCATATTCCGTTAATTATACAAAATCAGCTGAAATAAACAAATAGAATGACTTATGCGGAACCGGCGCGCCGCAATCTGTCAATGTCGAAAATGTCGGTTTTTATGCCGAGCCGCTTGACCAGCCGGCGCGCTTTTCTTTCTCCGCCGACATAGCTGAAAACTTTTTTGACATTCCTCTCAAAGCGCCATTTTTCCATCTTTTTGAGTTGCTCTAACAAAAGGCTGACTTCTTTTTTGCCCGGCGGCGTAAATCCCAGAGACATAAATCGCAAACAGGCGAAAAGATTTCCGGGGTGTTTTTTGTAGCTGTTCCCATTAAGGCGGAGACGTTTCTTTTTCAAATCGCCGACCGCGCCCGGCAGGGAAACGAGATGTTTCATGCGGTATTCGGAACAGTAATTTTTCAGCGGAATCGCAAAGCCGCTTATGGTAAAAGCCGCGGAATTTTGAAGATTCTTTTTTATGTTTCTCTCAACCGATTTATGAATATCCAAATAAACGTAATCGTCCAGCGACACCGGAGACGGTATTATTTTTTTCTTGAGAACGATATCGTTTTTTCTGCGTATTTTCCCGTAGGTGAATCTGTGTCTCCGCAGGTTCTCGACGAATTTTCCCAAATCCCCCACCAGTAAAATATCTAAATCCCTCTGCGGCAAAGATTTTTTAAGCAAATCGAAATATGCAGCGCTTCTTGCCGCACCGCCGACAACGTAAACTTTCGTTTTGGGTGGAATGCAGGAAATAGTTTCTTTTAAAATTTCTCTCGCTTCCGCGTATTTTACAGGAAAAGGTTTCATCGGCAGTGGACCTGAGGGAAATCGAATCCCTGTCTCCGCAATGCGAATGCGGTGTATTACCACTATACTACAGGCCCAGTTTTGGTGCAGGACAGTGCGAATGTTACCGATTTTCTTCGCGAGTGTAAATATTACCTGAAAACGAAAATCGGCCCCATCAAACCGAGGACGACGACAATCGCGAAAATTATTATCAGAATTTTTTTAAGCATTAGAAATACTATAACTTATCTTTATATTTTTCCAAAAACATAGGTAATTGCGAATGGACAGGCGAAGGAATATTTTTCGGGTCAAACCATTTTACTTCGTCAAATTTGTGCGGTTCGCCGTTCTTTACTTTCGAAGAGTCAACTAACACTTTGAAATCAAGCGCCACCCAGTGAGTTGGCTTGCCGTCTTTTTCCCTGTGCACATCCCGAAATCCGAGGAATTCGTGCGACAAGACATCGGTTCCGTATTCTTCTTTTATTTCTCTTTTTAGTGTATCCTCGACTTTTTCTCCGAATTCAAGCGAACCCGCGCCGATGTCCCATCTGCCGTTTTCGTCGCGCGCATTCGCACTGCGCTTATGCATCAAAAAATTTCCTTTTCCGTCATGACAAAAGTAAACAATGCTGACCCCGATGGATTCTTTTCCTTTTTCCATTAATGTTGAATAGTTTGCTGAAAAGGGCTACATTATTGTTTAGAGATTATAAACGACGGGCTGTAGTATACCGGCAGTACGTGCGCTTCGGGTGCGTAAAGACCGGGTTCGATTCCCGGCAGCCCGACAAAATTCATTTCTTCTTCTTTTTGAGTTTTTTCTCAATTTTTTCCAGGTGTTCGTCCAGATGGCCCGTAACTTCCTCGAACTTTTTTTCTATTTTCTCCAGCCGCTTTTCTTCCGCTTTTTCCTCTTTTTCGGTTTCTTCAACTTCTTTTTCCGTTTCCTCGACAAGTTCTTCGGTCTTTATAACCGTTGAGCCGATAAAATCCGAAACGAAGAGGCCGGTAACAAGAAGGAACGCGAATCCGATTATGGTGGACAGCAAGCCGTCCCAAAAATAAATGTAACCCATGGCGGACGCGCTCTGGCCGTTAATGAAAAGCGGAAAAACAAAATCGGCAAGATACCAAATTCCGCGCCAAAAAAGGATTATGCCGACTGCGCCAAGGACAGCGTATATTATCGGGTATCGTTTCAATTTCTCTTCCGTGATTTTTAAAAGTTTTCCGATACCGAAGAAAAGTTCCGCGATTTTCATTCCGTTGTTTTCTTCTTTTTTCTTCGCGTACGCGAGCTTCAATCTTTGCGTCAGGGCAAACAAAGAAATAACCAATACGTAATCCGCAAGCGCTTCGGGCGAAACGGAATATTTACCTCCGAGAATCAGTTTTGCCGAAATAAGAAAAACAATCAGCGCAGTCCACCCTATCGCAAACCATCCCCCAAAATGTCGCCCTTCGTAATGCGAAGACCAGCGTTTGAATTCTTTGGCGCCTATGTAGGTGCTCAAAATCGCGGCGTAAATCACGCTGAAAATCGACGCCAAATAGTGGTACTTGTTAAAAGAAAAGAAATCGAAAACGATGAAAATGGCGACGAAAAACGTCCAGACATTTGCAAGCGTTCTCCAAATGCGCTCGTCTTTGAACATATTAGCGGACATAATACTTTTTTTTCATTTCTTCTTCAATTCCCGCTTGGAATTCATCCTTTTTTTCTTTCGCCTTTTTTGAAATTCCGTTCAGTTCGGAATCGCTCAATTTTCCGAGCTCGCGGACGCGCCTTTCAAGATGCGGCGAATCGTTTTTGGAAGGGTCGTCAAGAACTTCTTCAAGAAGCGCGGAAAGTATGTAGCCGACGCGCGGGCCTGGCTCGATTCCGAGAATTTTCATCACGTCGTCGCCTTTCACTTTGAGCATCTTCGGCGAAACGGGGTCGTTTTTAACCTTTTCAATCATGAAAAGAAGGTGGCGCATTTTGTAAGGGACGGCTTTCGGCACGCCGGAGCCGATGCGGTCCGCTTCGCGAAGTTTCAATAAATCCGGAACGGTTTCCGGACCGACGCGGGCGATAAAACGACGCACTCCCGCTTCACTCACCTCGCCGACGTTGTAGTAAAACATGTGGTAGCGGACGAGATGGACTACTTTTTCAATTACGTCTTTCGAAAAACGCAAACGTTCTAAAGCTCTCACGGCCATTTTGGCGCCGACGACTTCGTGTCCGTAGAAAGTGCAGTCCGGTCCTTCGCCTCTTTTTGCTTTCGGTTTGCCGAGGTCGTGAAGCAGGGATGCGAGACGAACTTCGAGGGAATAATTTTTCTTCGCCGAGTAATCCAAAGATTTCACGTTGTGCTCGAAAACGGTGTAAA
This sequence comes from bacterium, assembly GCA_027310625.1. Taxonomy (GTDB): domain Bacteria; phylum Patescibacteriota; class Minisyncoccia; order UBA6257; family 2-01-FULL-56-20; genus JACQKT01. The sequence goes on along the minus strand of DAIDAM010000002.1, from coordinate 83,271 downwards.
TGTGATGTTTGTTTTGGCCGACGCCGATGCCCTCGCGAAGTTCCGGCAAAACGTAGCGGAGCAAATCGAGCTCTTCAAGAAGAATAATTCCTCCCGCCGCTCCGTCGGACATTATTATCTTCGTAAATTCGTCGCGTATCCTTTCCTTCGCTATCGCTTCCAAAAGCCCGGCGAACTTTTCTATCGCGCGTCTGGTGTTGAACTCAATCTGCCAGCCCGAGACCGGTCCGCCTCCGGCGGAAAATCCAAGCTCGGAAGCGAAGCGTACCGCTCTGATAAGGCGTAATGCGTCTTCGTTGAATCTTTCTTCGGCATTACCGACGGCGCGGACAATTCCTTTTTTCAAATCTTCCTGCCCGTTGAACGGGTCAACCAGTTTTTGCGCGACGCCGCCGATGTTGAGGGCGATGGCGTTGATCGTGAAATCGCGGCGCGACAAATCCTCTTCAATCGTTTCCGCGAATCTCACTTCGTCGGGATGGCGCTTGTCGGTGTACTTTCCCTCGGAACGGAACGTGGTGATTTCCACCACATTCAGCGCGGACTGACGCGGACTTGACGCGGATTGACGCGGAAACGTGTCTGCGTTTTTCTGCGCCTGCCCGCCTGAATTTCCTTCGGAAACTTTGGCGGGTAAATCTGCGCCGGTCAGCGGTTTTAGTTTCACCAAAACGGTGCCGAATTCGTTTTCGTAGACGCTGTCGGGAAAAATTTTCTGCACCTCATCCGGCTTCGCGTCCGTCGCTATGTCCCAGTCCTTCGGTTCCCGCCCGTCAGGGCGAGGCTCGCCCCGAAGGGGCGGCACTACGTTCGTCAAAAGGTCGCGAACGCACCCGCCGACGAGGTACACCTTGAAACCGGCTTTCTTGAGCTTTTTTGAAATGTCCGATATTTCTTCGGGAATGATGAATCGCATTTTTTAATCATTATATATCCGCGAGCGATTCTTTGCTAAAAATTGACACACTTCTTTTTAAAATTTACGCTTTCCAAAGCATATCAACACAAGGAGCGGCATTATGAGGATAGAAATAAGCGACGTCTTAAGGGCTGAGATTCAGTACCTCTTCAGCAGCCACGGAGAACTCAGCACAAGAAGGGAATTACAGTTCGGGGAAAAAATCGAAAAAGAAATGGAGGACACGATGAAAAACGCGCTCAACAACATCGCAATCGCCCTGAACGACATTCTCCACCAACATGCTGACGGGGAGCTCCGAACGAAGGTTGCCGCAGTCGCACAAATTTTGAAAAGAGGGCAGATGGAGCCCCGCGAACTGCTCGCGGCCGCGACCTTCGCGAAATGACCTTCCCGCCCACAGAACTGGCCCCGTTGCCGCGCGCGGGGCTTTTTTTATCTGATTTCCGCCTTGAAAGATTTTTTGAGCGCCGCGATTATTTTCGAAAGATCGCGATTCACTTCCGCGTCCGTGAGCGTTCTTTCCTCCGATTGGAAAATAATTCTGAATGTTAAACTCTGTTTCCCGTCGAACTTCTTGTCAACATACTCGTCAACCAAATCAACGTTCTCCGCGATTTCCGACGAAGCGCCGTCAATAACCTCAAGAACTCTTCCGATTCTTACGTCCGCGGGAAGAAGAATGGAAACGTCGCGCATCACCGCCGGATATTTCGGCAGCGGCTTGAAAGCTCGCTCTTCTTCAACAATCGGCAGAATCGCGTCAAGATTCATTTCGCCTACGGTCGCAACCCACCCCTGCCTGCCGGCGGGCAGGCCTTTTCCGACATCCACAATTTTTATGTTTCCGATTATTTTTTTATCAATTTCTATTTGAAGATTTCCCGCTCCCGATTCCGCCATGTAAAAATCGGCGACGCCGAGACCCTTGAGCAAATCGTCAACGATGCCTTTGACTTCGCGGATAAACGACTTTTTTCTCGCGCCGATGGCGACGCCGAGATTCAATTTTTCGCCGACGCCGCTCTTCGTTTTTTTGAAAACTTTTCCGATTTCAAAAATTCTCACTTCGTCAAAGAATCTGCCGTTGTCTTTTACATTCTTAATCAATCCGCCCGCAAGCGACTGGCGGAGATTTTTAAACTCGGAGCTTATCGGATTTTCAAGTTCCACTGCCGCGCTTCCGCCTTCGGCAGAAAAAGAATGGTTGTAAACCTCGTTCAGTCCGGCGCCCGACAAAAATTTTCTCATTCTGTCTTTGAAAACGACTATGTCTTCTTCTTCCGCCGGCTTGAGAGAAATGGCGGGCGCCTGCGGTTTCAGCTTGTTGTAGCCGACGAACCGCGCGATTTCTTCCATCAAGTCCTCCGGATTTTCAATGTCCGTCCTCCAGGCGGGAACTCTGACTAAGAACGCTGATTTATGCTGATTTCTACTGATTGATGCTGATTTTTTATCCGCGTTGGTACGTGCCTTCACAACGGCGAAAGACAATCTCGCAAAAATTTTCTTCGCTTTTGCCGGTGAAACGGCGGCACCGATGAAATTTTCGTACTTCTCCGCGTCAAACTCTATAATTTCGTCGCCTGCGCGCCGCGGGTAAACATCAACGGAATCAACAAGTTTCGCGCCGGATTTTTTGAGAAGCTCCGTTACCCTGTCCATTCCGAAATCGACGAGCGCGGGACTCAAGCCGTGCGAGAACCTTATGCTCGCGTCTGTCGCGAGCTTCAGCCGCCGCGAGGTTTTGAAAATCCTCACGGGGTCGAAATTCGCCGCCTCCACGACTATCCGCCTCGTCTTCCCGTCGACGCCGGAATTCGCTCCGCCTTTTGCGCCGGCGATTGCAATGGCGCGCGAAGCGTCGGCGATAACAATGTCATTCGCATCGAGTTCGAGACGTTGGCCATCGAGCGTCTCGATTCGCTCGCCTTTTTTGGCTTTCCTCACAATAATTGACGCTGACTTATGCTGACTTAACGCTGAATTACGCTGAAACTTTCCGCGTTTATCCGCGTGCCGTCCGCGTTTGTCCGCGATTTTATCGAAATCGAAAGCGTGGAGCGGCTGTCCGACTTCAAGCATCACGTAATTCATCAGGTCGACGACGCCGTTTATTGATTTTACGCCGCAGGTTTTCAAAACATTTTTCATCCACAACGGAGTCGCCGGCATTTTTTTGATTTCAAAAACACGCGCGGCATACCGCGGACAGGCGGCTTTATTTTCCACCTCCACCTCGATCAATCCTTGGTCGCTCGGCGGATTGACGATGAGCTTTACGGGATTTTTGAGCGGCTTTCCGAGCGCCGCCGAAAGTTCGCGCGCGATTCCGAGATGCGAAGCGGCGTCGGAGTATCTGTTCGCCGGCAGAGCGATGTCCAACAAATCGCCCGCCGCGTCTTCAACTTCAAACGAGTAAAGGTTGAGCGTTTCTGCCGCTTTGGAAATATTCGGCAGCCGCGGCGACAACTTTTTAATCAATGAGTATGAGAACTTCATATTTGTTAATTATAGATTCATTTCTCTTTTTTCTTGCGCGCATAAAGAATGTATGATTCACCGCCGATGCCTTCCCCCTTTCGACTGAAGTGTTCATGGAAAGAATCATATTTGCGCCACTCTGTAACAAATCCAGGATCTTCAGCTCCGATTCTTTTTTCGATGACAAAGCCTGCGCTTTCAAGCGTTTTCTTTAAATCATTCTCACTTGAATCGGTTGGTGTATATGTTTCCAAAATAACGATTAATCCGTTGTCCTTCAAAATCCTGCCAGCTTCGCTAACAAAGTTTCTTATATCAATTATTGTTTTACGCTCAGAGATCAGCTCGGGTTCTTTCTTTTTTTTAAATTCTTTTCGAAAAGGTTCTCCAAAGACATTTCCGAAATAAATTTCGTCGACTGAATTGCTTTGAAGAGGAATGTTTTTACCGTTTGATTGAACGAAAAGAACATTTTCCGGAATGTATCCTATTTTTTCCAGCAGATCGTTCTTCCCAAATTTCAGTTCTTCTGGATCGTAATCAATTGCAACATAAGTGTAATTATCTCGGAATTTTTCCCAGTCAGCTCCGGCAACAGGGTGTCTGCCGGCGCCGAAATCAACAAACACGCGCTGAGGCTTCTTTTCGGCGGCCGATATTTCCTGTTCTGCAACATTTTCCTCTCTTCTGAAATTTTCGAAGTTGGGATAATTCCTTTGTAGATCGAACATATCTAATTTTTAGAATTGTTTTATGAATCTCAAATCGCCCGAGTAAAACATTCTGATGTCAGGGATTTTGTATTTAATCATCGCCAGTCGGTCGATGCCGACTCCGAAAGCGAATCCCTGCCAGTCGCGGGGATTGTAGCCGGCATACTCGAAAACTTTCGGATGAACCATTCCTGCGCCCATCACCTCCAGCCATCTGTTTTCTCCGCCCGAGGCGCCACGCCCGCCGTCGGGCAGGGCCCCGCCGTGGGCGGGCAATTTTATAATCACCTCTACGCTCGGCTCGGTGAACGGGAAATATCCAGGCCGGTAGCGGAATTCTATTTTTTGTCCCCTGAAAAATTTTTTGAAAAATTCCTCGACGACGAATTTGAAATTCGCCAGACTGACATTTTTCCCAACCATCAAACCTTCGAGTTGATAAAAATTAACCTCATGGCTTGCGTCCGTCGCCTCGTATCGGAAAACTTTTCCGGGAACTATGATTTGAAACGGCGGATTGTTTTTCTCCATGTAGCGTATCTGCACCGGAGAAGTATGAGTTCGCAATAGTAATTTTGTCTCTGGTCTCTTGTCTCTGGCCTCTTGTTTAAGCCAGAACGTGTCCCACATTTCCCTTGCCGGGTGGTTCGCCGGAACGTTGAGCGCGTCAAAGTTGTAGTATTCGCTTTCCACCTCGGGACCTTCAACAACGGAAAAGTTCAACCCGAGAAAAATGCGGCGGATTTCGGCGTCAACAAGCGTCAAGGGATGAAGGTGCCCCTTGCTCACTTTTTTCGCGGGGGCTGTCAAATCCACGCTTGCCGCAACGCTCGTTTTCTTGCTTACCTCCAACCTGTTTGAAAACAGCGCTCCCAGTTCGCTCTTCAGCGATTGAAGTTTCGGCCCGATTTTTCTCCGCTCGGCAACCGGCAAATCCTTCAGTTTTTTGAAAAGCGAATTTATTTCCCCGTTTCTGCCGAGATATTTGATGCGCAATTTTTCCACTGCCGCCGAATCGGCGGCGTTGTCCATTTCCAAAACGATTTCTTTCTTTATTTTCTCTATTTCCATCCCGTTAGAGACAGGTTGTCTTTAGACAACCGTAGCGCCCGCCGCATGCGGCAAAACGACCATTTTGGGGAATTGAAAGTTATTCATGAAAAGCATTTGCTTATTGTCTCTAACGGGATTCATTGAAATAAGTTTATACCCCGTAGGAAATTAAATATTTTCCGCAAATATCAGAAAGGGCGTTTAAGTTCCGGGACTATTTCCATATTAATACAAGTTTAGTTTTGATTCAAAATTTAATGTTTTCTCATCGTTTCCTACGGGGTATACCCAATTTTTTACAAAAAAAAGGCTACGCTTTGCTCGCCGCGCCGCGTAGCCCAAAACAACCGGCCCTGATCAGGAGAAGAGCCGGAAGCTGCTAGTCAGCCGCAATGGTCATCGGGGGTTCCGGGGGCCCGGGGAGGGAGAGTTAGGCCACTCCGGAATTCTTCTGGCCACGGCGACTGTTCATGCAGATGTGAATTCGTTCATGCAACCATCTTGACGCCTGTGGACCCTTCAAGACAACGCCACAGGCATTCACAGCCCTTCTTGATGTCGGCAGCGAAATCTTCTTCCCGCTTTCCGCCGAGCTCTCTTTGATCAACTTCTTTTCCGCTCAGCATTCTCTCGAGGTAACTTGTGTAAGCGACGAGCATCCGTAGAAGTTCGGTGCTGTGCTCCACTCTGCGCTCGAGATCAGCCGACAAACCGAGCGCCTCGGACTGCATGTCTGTAGCGATGGAATCCACCTCCGCAAGAGATTTCTCGAATCTCTTTTGGGCAATGACAAGTAGGATGCAAGCCGCCCTGACGCTTGCATCGTCCGTGTCCTTGAAGACGAGTTTGGAGGCCTCCTCGAAAAGTTCATGCGCCACCCCCGCCGGCCCGAGTGCATCCGCAAAATAACCGAAAAGATCCCTAGTCATCCTTCTTCTCCCGTTCGTTTAGTCAACCTTCTTCACTTTTAAATTTACAGCGCTCCGCTTGCGGGACGCTGTAAACACCCCACAAGCATTTCTGCTCGCTTGCAGACACAATACAACAAAACGGGTACAAAATCAAAAATTTGCCCGCGCGTATTCCGCGAGAGCCCGCAGAAAACCAATCCACCCGACACGGCTGGCGGCCTCGTTTTTTTTCAAACCGCGCAGGAGATTATCGGATTTTTCGCGCGTTTTTCCGCGCCCGAGCTTGAACAGGCGGCGAATCATCTTCCGTCTTTTCCGCCCGCCCGTGATGTTCCCGCAGTAAAAATAAACTCACCTCATCCATGGTTGTTTTCTCGCCGACGGAGAACGGATCGTCGATCTTGCGGATCAGCTTCAAAATGTACACAAAAAGATACGAGACCACCGCAACGAGAATCGATCCGTCAAGCGGCGGCTCGATCTTCGTGAATATCAGCAGGCCGATGATGAGACCCACGAACGTCTGCAAAAGAATGTAGGCGGAGGGAATGAACCGGATGCGCTGAATGTGATAAATGCGGAAAACAGCTTTTCGAATCGCGCTCTGCTCTTGTTTGAGCCTGACGATGTAGTTGGCGGGAACGCCGAGGCGCTCCATCTCCAGGAGCGACTCCGAAAGTTGCGACAGCGCGGCGATGGCTTTTCTTCCGCTGGCGTTCATATTCAAATCCTCGCGCAGCGACTGAATGACGGCATTAAGTCTTTGACACAAGAGCGCGACATTAAACGACTCTCTCAGCTTTTTTACATAGAGCCCGTCTTCGTAAATGGACTCGATGGCCGCGATGATTTCAGCCGGCAGCTTGTCGCCCTCTTTGAAATCGGCGATGACGCCGCCGAGGAGAATACTCGCGATGAAAATGCCTCCGGCGATGATGCTCGTAAAAAGAGAACTCAAACTGAAAAATTCGAGCGACAGCGATTCGACAACCAGTATTTTCAACAGCAGTATGCCGACGACTATTATCGCCGTATCAACAAGCAATCTGTAGTTTTTATAAAATTTATTCAACATATGCGCGTTTATCGTTCTTCGCTCGCAACTTGTTACTCTGCGAATTTTTTAATCGTTTCTTCGTCAAAACTTTCCAGCACTTTCAATTCCCCGATTTTCGTTAAAACAATTTTCGCGTCGTAATTATTCGGGGCGAGATAAACGTTTGCCGGATACTGCTTTACGAGGTCGGTGAGTTTTTGAATTAAGTCCGGCTCGCAGGAATATTTTTTGCAGTTGTATTGGATGATAACGCCGGGCTTGCCCCTGCCGTCGGCATGTTCAAGCAAATGGCGCTGCATGCTGTCGGGTATCGGTTGGTCGGTAATGTGCGACTGCGGCATGTCTTCGGTATGTCCCTGGGCGGTTGTGGGCGGCAAGTTTGGACGAGTTGATATATACCAACCGAGGCCGAAAATCGCTCCGCCGGCAATCAAAACGACCAAGGCCGCGTTTAATGTCTTTTTGGTTAAACGCTTGCGCTGTTCGCTTCTTCGCTCCCCCTCTTTCTGCTGTTTTCTAATCAGACGGCGCTCCTGCTTGGTAAGCGGTTTTTCGGCTTGCTGCGGATTTTTTTCCAATTCGTTCACCATTATTTTTTGACTATTTCGTAGCCGTTCTTTTCCCAATCAAGCATCCCACCGGCGAGATCGGACACGTTGGTATAACCAAGTTTGGCCAGCATTTCTTTCGCTATCCCGCTCATTCGCCCGCTGCGGCAATATAGCACGATTTTTGCATTTTTGTCCTTCGGCAATTCATCGGGGCTGTTTCCTATTTCGTTGTACGGAATGAAAGCGTCGGTGCCTTTTATTTCACCCTCGTACGGAACATGAACGTTCACAAAGAAAAAATCTTTTTTGAGGAGCATTGACGCCAGCTCGTTGCTGGTGAGCGACGCGACGCCGGTGTTTTCCTGCGCTTGGTTCGCGCAGCCGCCTTGGCCAAGCAGGCACGCATTATTCGACACCGACGGTTGCGCGGCCGTTGTCGCGGCCTTTCGCGATTTTGAAATCTGAAACAGCGCAAAGCCGACCGCAAGCGCTATCGCCGTAATTATAAGGATAGCTGTTTTCATTTTCATATGGTTTATCCGCGCCGCGCAGAAAACTCCACCTGCGAGAGCGCGGCGAGGGGTTTATACTCCGCAGCCGGAACCGCCCTGCCTTTGCGGCAGAAGGCCGGGGTTTTTGGATACGATTTCCTTAAACGGTTGGGCGACATTTTTTATCCAGCCGGAAATGGCGGAGTAGTTGTAACCCATAATTTCTTTGGGGTCAACGTTTTCCCAGTCGGTATTTTTGGCGAGTTTGTAGTAAAGCGCGGTTTGAATGTAGTTTTGCGGAAACCAGAAAGAATTGAATTGCAAAGCCGCTTTATACAATTCGTCTCGCGAAAGTCCCTGCGACGCGCCGAGCTCGATCAAACCCAACAGCGCCGAGCCGTGGTTGCAATCCTGAAAAAAAGTCGAGTTATTGCAGCAGGGGCGGTAAGTGTTTTGCGCGACCTCAAGAGCAATCGCTTCCTGCTCCGGCGTAAGTTTTACAATTTCGTATTTATTGAAGTATTTGCCGCCGTTGTCTTCCTTGCCGAGCGTCCAGCCGCCAGTGGAAGCGAAGTTGAAAAGAGAATCGCCGTTGACCGGGCTTTTCTCGTTGAATTGGGTTTTATTGGAAAGCCCGAGCGGCCAGAGAAGATTTACCATGACGCCGGCGTTCCGGGCGTCTATTTCAATCGGGTCGTAAGACGGCGCGGCGAGAACCGCCAGTTCTTTATCGCTCGTGCCGCGGCTTTTGTAGATGTCTTTGAATTTGGCGACGTCAATAACGCCGTTTTGAACCAACTTAACGATGGCGTCGCCAAGCACAATTTTTGTTTGAAACCCTTGCTGAGGAAGCACTTTGGCGACAACCTCGTTGTAGAGCGCATTGCCGGTCTGGGCATTCTGGACGCTGTTCACTTTGTTCATAAGGAGCGTTCCGTTTTTTGCCGCCGCGCTTGCCGCAATCCATTCCCGGTCCCAAAGCGGCGCCGCCAAAAAAATAATCAGAAAGAAAACCGCGAGAAGCGTTTGATACGACGACGCGCTCGGCTCTTTAGCGCTTTCAACCGGTTCATCGGGTTTTACCCTATTAGAAACTTCACGCTGCGAACTCTCGCTATTTCTAATGGGAACGGGGTGGATCTCGCAAGTCTCGCAATCCCCGCGCGCCGCCGCATCGGAGAGTTTTTTTGTTGAGAGAAAAAGCGCCGCTCCGAAAAATCCCGCACTCAAAAGTTTCAATTCCAGTCCTTTGAACGGCAGAAGGGCAACGCCGCCAGCGATGCCGATTGCCGAGAAAAGAAAAGAACCGCAAACGGGGCAGGCGGCGGCGAACGCGCCGAAAGTTGCGCCGAGCGCGTTGCCGCTTTGGCTTTTGACGCTTCGCAGTTTGGAGCGCTGCCACGAATAAACCGCCACCGCCAAGCTCATGCCGAAAAGAATCATACTCAAAAGTGTAAGGAAAACATACGGCCAGAAATAAAGCGGGATATTCCAATACATCCCGTAGAAAGTGACCCAAGTCGTCGTCTTGGAAAGCAGCCACCAATAAAGGAGGCCGAGCGCCAGCGCGCCGTCAACGGCAATAAAAAGGTAGGGCGGCGTTTTGAAAACTTGTTTCAGTATGGCCAGTATTTTTTCCATATTGATAAATTATTCTACAAAAAAACTTACCGTGCTGTCTTCTCTTCCAAAGAGATTCAGCACGTGTATAAGAAAATTATACAAGTTTTTCCTTGATAATTCCATTTTGAATCGTGAGCATTCGATTTACGGAAATTTTATCAAGGAAATACCTGTCGTGAGACACGACAAGGATTGCTCCTTTGTATCCAAGAAGCGCGTCCTCGATAACCTCTCGCGATTGGATATCGAGATGATTGGTCGGTTCGTCAAGAATAAGAAGCTCGTTTTCTTGATTTGTTAGCTTGGCGAAAATGAGGCGCACTCGCTCACCAAAGCTCAAACTCGAAATTTTCTTGAACGCGTTTTGACCGCCAAAGAGAAAAGCACCAAGAATCGAGCGCGGATTTCTGGACGAATTAAGTAAGCGGTCGGTACTTAGAAATTCGTCCATGACCGTTTTGTCGAGATTTAGAATTTCATGCTCTTGCGCGAAATAGCCAAAACGGACATTTTCGCCAAGCTTAAATTCTCCGCTGTCCTGCTGTAATTCTCCTGTGAGAATTTTGAGCAAAGTAGTTTTCCCTGAACCATTATCTCCAGCCAATAAAACATGCTCTCTGCCGCGCAATTCAAAACTAATTCCACGGAGCAGCTGCTTTCCGGGAAAACTCTTTGCGATATTTTTGGCTCGCACAACGAGTTTTGCAGAAGCTGCTTCGCCCTTGAGTTCCAAACTATTTATCTTTTTCTGGCTTTTTGGTCGAGCAATTTCTTTGTCATAAATTTCACGCTGCAAAAATTTTTCCTTTGCTCGAATCATTCTGCCTTTCGCCGGATCAGGATGAATATGCGCTTCTTGCCGCTTAAGTGCGAGCCAAAGTTCAAGACGCCGCTTTTCTTTTTGCTGTCGTTGATATTCGTCTTCCCATTTAGCCAATTTCTTTTCTTTTTCAATCATATACTCGGTATATCCGCCAACATATTCAGCAAATTTATGATTGACCGAATCAATCTCAAGAATTTTATTGACGGAATTATCAAGCAAACGGCGGTCGTGAGAGACAATCAAAACACCGCCTCTAAAATCGCGTATGAAATTCTCTAACCATTCCAATCCTTTCAAATCAAGATGGTTTGTCGGCTCGTCAAGAAGCAAAACGCTTGGTTTGTTCAATAAAATTTTTGCAAGAGATAGTCGAGTTTTTTGGCCACCGCTAAGTTTATTGACCGCAATGTTGTGCAAGATATTTCCAAGCCCAACCTTTTCAAGGGCGGTTTTTGCTTTTGGATTTTCAGAAGCGGACAAAAAACTCTCTACTGTTTCATCGCTTTTGAAAGGCATCTCTTGGGACAAGTACCCGATATTTTCATGTTCAACTCGAACATCGCCGCTGTCAGCTTCAATTTCACCAAGGATGATTTTCAAAAGCGTAGATTTTCCGCAACCATTCGGTCCGACAAGGCCAACCTTATCTCCTTTTTGCAACACAAAAGACACTTCTTCAAAAAGAGTTTCGCCTAAAATATTTTTCGTTAGATTTTTTATGATGATCATGATTTTTTTGTTAATAATTAAGAAAGCCCAGATTGTACTGGGCTTTCTCGAAAAATCTTGGAAAAATATTTTAGCTTGTCGCTATATATTCAGAAATTTTGAGATTTTGCCCAATACAAAAACAGCCTCGAGTAGTTGCTCCCTTAAAATTACCAAAACGGATATATGCTTTATCTTTTTTCATGGTCTTTTTGGCCCGAAACCTTTTGGAAGCGGAGGCGGCTATGGATTTTGCGAAGCACCTACAGCATTCTGCAAAGAGAAGCTTGAGCCTTGCTACAAATATACTCCAAAATCGACCTCGCGTCTACTGCTTGCCCCCGCGCCAAATTAGTGATTAAACTTTGAGCGGAATACTGGGATCGAACCGGCGTCCTCAGCCTGGTCCCGCGCTAAAATTTTATTTTGGAGCGAGCGGGGGGAATCGAACCCCTGTCTTCAGCTTGGGAAGCTGACATTCTACCATTGAACCACGCTCGCACACCAGTGATTAAAATCGAAAATTCTAAATATGAAATCTGGAACAAATTATAAGTCAAAAATTATAGATTCCAAACCTTTAGCAATTTAAAATTGGGGATTGTTTAGGGTTTAGAAATTAGGATTTTTGGATTTAACGTTTCAGCGCACTGAAACGTTTTTGCCGTCCCAGTAAAATTTTCCGGAAAAAATAATCACCTTGCTGGATTTTTTCGCTTCCGCAAGCCAATCCTCAATTTTTTTGCCTTTCAAGAGAAGATTGCCCGTAAGAATGTCGCGCTTCGCCTGGGGAACAAGAATTTCGCTTTTGAAATCGTTGAACCCCACGCCGTAAACCGCCTCGATTTCTTTTTCAATCCCCGGTTCAGTCGCAACCTCTCCGATTTTTTTATTAACCAAATCGTCAACTGAGCCGCCGACTTCTTTTTGGGCGCCGATATCCACAAGCTCATTTTCAATAAGCATATAAAGGACGGATTGCTGAATTTGCTCTTCGGTCAATTCCGCCGCAGTCGAAGAACCAACGGCTGATTTCAAAACGTTCTTGTAATACATTTCAGCCATTAAATAATCTTTCGCGAAAGCTTTTGCGGTAATCACGCGACCACCCACGACGGCAATCGGATAATATCCGGAGGAAGCGAAAAATAGGGCGATTGCTCCGGCGCCGACTATTGTTAAAAAGACAATGTATAATTTGTATTTCATCCCCCGTATAACTTATATCACGGAACCTGTTTATATTACCAAGTCCGGGAAGAACGCCGGCTTGTTCAAAAATCTAAAAACTTAAGTTATTATATGCGGCTCATTGATTGGTTGAAGAGGGCTGGGGAATGATTATGAGCATTTTTTCGCCGAGAGAGCGGTAGTTGAAACGGGCGCGCAGTTCTTTTTCCAGGTTGCGCGGATTCAGATAGTATTCAAGATCCGCTTTCACTTTATCGTAGCTTGTCTGCGCTTGAATCATTTCTGCCCGCAGTACTTGGTATCGTTTCCCGCTCTCCGCGCTCTTCTTCACAAAGAAAAGTATTTCTTTCCCCAGAACAACCAGGGCTATCGCCAAAAAAATCACCACCGCCGCCTTTGTAATGTTCATCCCATTAAAAATAATCCAAAATCCCTACTTCTTCAAAAGGTCGCGAAAAACCTCGGTTGGAACCGAGACGCGCGACATACCCTTCAGTTTTTTCTTGCCCTCCTTTTGTTTTTTCCAAAGCTTCATTTTCCGCGTCCTGTCGCCGCCGGTTTTGCCGAAATTGCCGAGCAGTTTTTTCATCGCCGGAATGGTTTCCCTTGCGGTTATCCGCCCGCGAACTTTTGCCTGAATCGCCTGGGCGAACTGCTGCTTCGGCAGGAGTTCCTTCAGGCGCTCCACTGTGGCGCGCGCTTCCGTTTCCGCTTCGTCCTTGAAAACGATTCTCGTCAGCGCCGAAACCGGCTCGCCGTTGACCAGAATTTCCATTTTTTCGACTTTCGCCGGCTCCTCTCCGTAAATTTCATAGCTGAAAGAAGCGAATCCTGAGGAAACCGATTTGATTCTGTCGTCAAAATTGCGCGTAAGCTCGATGAGCGGCATCTTGGACGAAATCACGACATTGTTGCCGATGTTTTTTATTTCCAAAACCTCTATGTGAAACTTTTCCTTCAAGCCCAGTATCTGGCTGACGTAATCCGCGGGCGAAAATATCTCCACGCCCATCATTGGCTGTAAAACTTCGTCGGGGTCGTCCGGGAAATTGTTGGGGTCTTTTATAACCGACGTCTTTCCTTTCAGTTTAACTCTGTAGGCGACCGACGGAAAACTCGCGATGAATTTCACCCCGAATTCCCTTTCCAGCCGGCTCGCCGTTATCTCGAAGTGGAGCTGGCCGAGAAATCCGGCCTTGAGACCGCGTCCCAGCGCCTCGCTCGAGTCCTGCTCAAACGAAAGCGAAGAATCGGTTAGGCGCAGGCGCTCCATCGCTTTTTTCAAGTCCTCGAACTGCGTTCCGCTGTCGGGATAAAGCGAAACGAAAACCACCGGCGACGGCTCCTTGTAGCCCGGCAACACCAACGACGCCGACTGACGCGGACTTGACGCAGAATCTCGCCGAACTTTTTCCGCGTAATTCCGCGTGCCGTCTGCGTGATTCCGCGCTACGATAGTATCGCCGATTTTCACGAGCGACGGCTCTTTCAATCCCGTCGCCACGTATCCTATCTCGCCGCCGGAAAGCGAAGAAGCCGGCCTGAACTGCGGAGAAAAATATCCCGACTCTTTCACGCGGAATTTTGTTCTTGAAGCCAAAAGCTCCGCTTCGTTTCCCGAACTCAAAGAACCGTCGAAAAACCGGACGAAAGCAATTATTCCTTTATGGTCGTCGTAGAGCGAGTCGAATATCAGCGCCCGGGAAAAATTTTCCGCGGACTTTCGGGGCGGCGGAACCCGTTCCACAACGGCATCAAGCAAGTCCCGCACTCCTTCGCCGGTTTTTCCGGAAATCCTGAAAATTTCTTTTTCCGGAACGCCGATAAGTTCCGCGAGAAGCAGCGCCGATTCGCCCGCGCGGGGCGGGTTGAGGTCAATTTTGTTGACCGCGCCTATTATTTTGAGCCCCGCCTTTTTAGCGGCGCGAAAATTGGAAAGTGTCTGCGCTTGAATTCCCTTTGTGGCGTCAACGAGGAGTATTGCACCTTCCACGGCCGCGAGCGCGCGGGAAACCTCGTATGAAAAATCGCTGTGCCCTGGAGTATCAATCAGGTTGAGAATATACTCCTCCAACAGATTACTTCCTGCGTCATTCCGCGTGTCTTTCCGCGTTGTTCCGCGGTCAGGATGATAAATCATCCTGACAGGCGCCATCTTTATCGTTATACCGCGTTCCCTTTCAAGTTCAAGTTGGTCAAGATACTGCGGTTTCATGCGGCGCGCCTCCACCGTGCCCGTGATTTCCAAAAAGCGGTCGGCTAAAGTGCTTTTCCCATGGTCGATATGACTTATGACAACAAAATTTCTAATTTTTGAAGGTGATTGTTCCATTTTTTAATCTTTTATTGTGGCTTCAGAGTTCCGCCTTTTTCATTGTCAAATCGAATGTTACACGCCCGTCGGGATTGTCCGACTCATACTCAAAAAGTGGGGAATTTTCTTCCGCCCAGAAAAATCCGACTGGGGCGTAGATTTCCAGTTTCAGGCCGTCATTTCTTCCCGCCTGCTTTTCGAAAACAAACTGATATTTTTCTCCGTCTCTCGGGGTTGAAAAAAGGCGGAGAGAATAATTAAGAATTGCCTTTGTCGTTTTTCCGGGGTCAGTTTTCACCCAAAACCCGAAAACATTTTTTTTGGACTCTGAAAATTCTTCCACCAAAGGGTAATTAAAGTCCTTTTTAAGAGTTGATTCAATCAAAGCGACTGTTTGGTCGCTTTTGTAACCGCCTTTTTTGTAATCCGTCTTCGGCGTTATTTTTTTGTCCCGCCCGCCCTCGAAATAAGACAGGAGCGAACCTTGGGGCATGAAAACCTTAATGTAGCTTTCATTCGGCGTCCTGTACCACCACGGCTCGCTTTTCCCCGCGGTGTGCGAACGAGAAAGTTCCAAACGATTGCTCGCTGTGCCGTCAAGGTTAATCTGGGTTTTGAAAAATATTTTTTGCTCCAAAAAGGCGTCGCTTTTCCCGCCGCCGATGTTTGCACTTGCGACGGCAAGGTAATCGCCGTTATATTTCGCCGGCTCCTCAAAAATCCTCCCCGAAGCCCCGTAAAAATCGAGAAAACTCTGAATGCCTGCGTCTTTGAAATAAAAAATCAGATCTTTTTTCTTTATCCGTTCCAGAATTTTGCCGGTCAGTTTCCCGCTGCCTCCCGCGTTCTCGCTCCCGATTCGCGACAAAAGTTCCGGAACAAGTTCCGCAATCACCCCCTTCGACGGCTTCCCTTTTGACTGATACTCCTGAACCTCGCTCTGTATCTCTTTCAAAAAATTGTTTTTGTCTATTGTCACATTTCTGCCCGCGAGATTTATCGGCCCCGTAATCTCAAGAATATCGCTTACGAAGCCGGGCAGAATTGCGATTGCACCGTCAAAAGAAGATTTTCCGGCGTAGATGTCGGACTTTTCCATCAACTCCATCGTCTTTGAAGCGGAGAGCGGATAATCGAAAAACCAGTTGGAGTTCGCTATTGTCCAGCTTTTTTCAATCGCCTGCAGCGGCTTCGGGGGAATTATTTTGAGAGAAAGCGCGCGGTCGGCGTCGTTTATGTCGCGGACATCAACCGACTTCACGCTTCCTTCCGAAAACGTTACATCGGCGTAGCTTCCCATAAATCCTCCTCCCGGCCTCATTTCCGAAGAGTTCTCGAAAAAAACGAGTATGCGGCGTTCTTCCTTTGACGATAGCCAGTTTATCAGCGCGCCGAGAAAATTCTCCGCGCGCCTGAAATTCAACCCGATGGAAAGCGGCGAATTGTACCCGTTCAGGAAAAATCTTTCAAACCCGATGTTGAGTGAACTCAGCTTTCCGTTCGCTTCGTTAAGGGCGCTGATATAATCCTTCAGTTTCGAAAGATTGGAAATGAGTTCGCCGCCTCCGCCGCGCAACAAAAGATTCGCCCAGTTGTTGTTCAAAAACGAAAGTTCGTAAGCCGCTCCTATTCCGGCAACCGAAAAATCATTCAATCCCGAAAAGACGGAACCGACGTTGCTCCACGCTTCCCTGCTTTTTGCAATGTCAAAAACATCCAGCTTTTTTTCTTCCGCTGCCGGAGAATCCGGGGCGTTGCCGCCTTTGTTCAAAAAGCCGCTAATCTCGCCGTTTGCGAGATTGAAGTACCCAAGAAGGCCGTTAAGTTTAGCGTAAGCGCCGATTGCCCAGATGACAGAAAAAACCAAAATGAAGGAAAGCGATAAAACAAGAGTTAACTTCAGCACCGGTTTTTTGAAACCGGGAATACTTCCCCCCTTGCTCGGCGGCGGTTCACCCGCCGTGTTCGTCTTTTCTTCAAATTCTTCGTATTCCTCGTCAACCCCGGACAAATCGCCGTCCGGATGCTTTACGTCGGAAATCTCAAGAGAAATATTCTTCTTCGGAACTCTCCGCTTCATTTAAGGAGCATTCTAACACGTTTCTTTCTCTACCCACTTAAAGTACTTGTCGTTCGAAAATGCGGGGATTTTAATAACGCAGGGAACGCTGTAGGAATGGATTTTCTCCGTTTCCTTAACAATTTTTTGATAATTTTTCCCGACGGTTTTACAAACCAAAACCCATTCGCTTTCGTCCGCCATTTTTCCTTTCCAGCGGTACAAGCTTTCGATTTTGTGGATATTGGCGCAGGCAATCAGTTTTTTATCGAGAAGATATTTTGCGATTTTTCTCGCCTCGGCGCGCGACGGAGCGGTGATGTAGACGAAGATTGTTTTCATTGTGTCAGGGGCGGGACTCGAACCCACAACCTTGGCCTTATGAAAGCCCTGCTCCACCATTGAGCTACCCTGACGTGCGGACTTATTTTGACATCAATAATTACTTTTGACAATCGTTTTACGACGGTTATAATAAAACGGCTTTATTCGGATGGGCGCATTCGCCCGCCCGCCTCGCTTCGCGACGCGAAGCGGGCAGGTTAAGCGCTATTCGGATGCCGCGGGAGGGTTGGGAAAGGTTTACCGGGGAGCCCCATAAGCTCCCGAAGCGGGTTCGAGTCCCGCCCCCGCAACAAGATGAAAATCGCAATTCTCGGTTTCGGCAGAGAGGGACATTCGGTTCTGAAATTTTTGGAGAGAGACAGCCGATACAAAAACTCCGAAATTTGGATTGTTGATAAAAAGTCAACAATCGGATTGCCCCTCAACGTTCGCTCGCAAACGGGCAGTAATTATCTTAAAAATCTTTCCGATTTCGACGTAATTTTCCGCACGCCCGGCATTCCTTATCTCACGCCTCAAATACAAAAGGCAAGAAAGAAGGGCGTAAAAATTTCGAGCGCTACCAAGCTGTTTTTTGATGAGATTAATAAAAAGTCATCGGTCATCAGTCATCAGTCATCAGTTAAAATCATCGGCATCACCGGCACCAAAGGCAAAGGAACAACGGCGACGATTCTTTACAAAATTCTGAGAGCAGCGGGAAAAAAAGTTTTTCTTGGCGGAAACATAGGAATCCCGGCGTTGGATTTGCTTCCGAAATTAAATAAAAAATCCGTTGTAATTCTTGAACTGTCGAGCTTCCAGCTTCAGGACCTCAAAAAATCGCCGCCGATTGCGGTGGTTTTGGATATTTTCCCCGACCATCTGGATGCGCATAAAACACTGAAAGAATATTACGGCGCCAAGGCAAACATCGCGCGTTATCAAAAGCCGGGCGATAAAATATTCTTCTTTTCCGCCTCGGGCGGAAAAAATAGCACCTTAAGCAAAAAAATCGCCGACTTCGGAAAAGGTAAAAAAATCGGCGTTGATGAAAAAACCTTCAGATTATTTTCGCCGAACGACTTGAAGATTAAGGGTTTCCACAATTTTAAAAACGCCGTGATGGCCGCGGCAGTCGCAAAATCGCTCGGCGTGCCGGACAAAATAATTCGCGAAGTTGCGGTTAATTTCAGGGGCAACGAACACCGCCTGGAATTCGTCCGTCAAATACGCAATCCGAATCTGCGAATACATCCGAATGCCACGAATAAAAATAACATCCGCGTAAATCCGCCCAACAATCCGCGTAAATCCGCGACGATTGAATTTTATAATGACTCTGCGTCCACAAATCCGCAAACGACGATAGCGGCAATAATGGCGTTTAGCAACAAGAGACAAGAGACAAGAGACAATAAATTATCTTTGTTGCCCGTCGCCGGTCACAGGTCACTTATTTTAATTGCCGGCGGGCAGGACAAAAATCTGGACTATAAGCCGCTGGCGCGAGCGTTGATGGGTTCGAATACGAAACTGATAATTTTGTTCGGTGAAAATAAAAACAAAATCGCAAGAGCAATTAAGAAAATAGGGACTAGAGACCAGAGACCGGTAATAATGTGCAAAAATTTAAATGAGGCCGTACGCAGGGCTTATGATTTTGCTAAAAATATACCGGTCACTGGTCGCTGGTCACGGGTCACTATTATATTTTCTCCCGGCGCCACGAGCTTCGATATGTTTGAAGATTACGCCGACCGCGGCGAGAAGTTTAAAAAAATCGTAAAAGGGCTAAAATAATCCCATGAAGTCGAACATCGACAAAAAAACTCTTGAATACCTTGCCGAACTTTCCAGAATAAAACTCGACGCCCGCGAGGAAGAAAAACTTTTGAAGGACCTCCAAAAAATTCTTGATTACTTTGAGGAGCTGAAATCGCTTGATACTTCCGGTGTTGAACCAACCCGCCCGCCATCGACTTCGTCGATAGCGAAGTCGGGCGCGGTGAGCGGCGGAACGGAACTCAAAAACGCTTTCCGCGAAGACGAAGAAAGAATTAACACCAATCGCGGCGATGGCGTCGACGCTTTTCCGGAAACGGAGAACGGATTTTTGAAGGTCCCGCCGGTCTTTGAATAATGCAAATGAACCATAACTCGAATCTACAAATGTGTGCTAATTTGGCGAATAATTTCTCTCTTCTCATTCGTTATATTCGCGCGGATTCGCGATATTTGAGTTACGCTTAAATTTTATGGCTCATATACCTTTGCAAAATCTCACCATCGGAAAATTCCACGAAGGTCTCCTTAAAAAGGAGTTTTCCGCGCTTGAAATCGCCGAGGCGTACTTCGGCGAAATAAAGGAGCGCGACGGAAAGATTGGCGCCTATTTGAGCGCGAATGAGGAGGAGGCGCTTCGCCAGGCGGAGGCCGTTGACGTTTCGCTTGCCGAAGGCGACGAAATCGGTCTCCTTGCCGGCGTTCCGCTGGCGATAAAAGACAATATTTTAATAAAAGGCCAGCCGGCGACCGCGGCGTCGAAAATTCTCAAAAATTACGTCGCGAGCTACGACGCCGGCGTGATTCAAAAACTGAAAGCCGAAAAAGCGGTCTTCCTCGGAAAAACGAATCTGGACGAATTCGCCATGGGCTCTTCAACGGAAAACTCCGCCTTCAAAATAACGAGGAATCCGCACGATTTGGAACGGGTTGCGGGCGGTTCTTCCGGCGGTTCGGCGGCGGCAGTTGCAGCGAATCTTGCGCTCGGCGCGCTCGGCTCCGACACCGGCGGTTCGATACGCGAGCCGGCGGCGTTCTGCGGCGTCGTCGGATTCAAGCCGACTTACGGCGCCGTTTCCCGTTCCGGCTTGATAGCTATGGCGTCAAGCTTGGACCAAATCGGACCGCTGGCAAAAACCGCGGAGGACGCCGCGATAATTTTCAACGCCATCCGCGGACGCGACCCGCTCGATGCCACCAGCGCCGACGGGCCGAACGGAAGCGACAAAAAAATACTCGAGCCGGAGTTTGAAAAAATAAAAAATCTCGTCGTCGGCGTCCCGGAAGAATATTTCGTCGAAGGCGTAAGCGAGGAAGTTAAAAAATGCGTCGAAACGGCGAGGAAAACAATTGAAAGCATGGGAGTAAAATTCAAAAAAATTTCTCTGCCGCACACGAAATACACTCTTTCGTGCTACTACATCATTGTTCCGGCGGAAGTGAGCTCGAATCTTGCTCGGTTTGACGGCATTCGTTATGCGCGCATTGCGCATAACGCGCGGACTAACGCAGGCGGAACACGGAATAACGCGGAAAAAATTCAGCGAGATTCAGCGTTAAGTCCGCGTATGTCAGCGCTGGAGGAAATTTATTTCCGACAGAGGGGGCGGGGATTCGGAGCGGAAGCCAAGCGCCGCATTATCCTCGGCACTTTCGTTCTCTCGTCGGGGTATTACGACGCCTACTACAAAAAAGCGCAGCAAGTGCGGAGCATAATAAAAAATGATTTTGAAAACGCCTTCAGAGACGTTGACGTAATATTCGCCCCAACTACGCCCGGAACGGCGTTCAAAATCGGGGAAAAAACGAGCGACCCGCTGGCGATGTATCTCGAAGATATTTTCACCGTGCCCGTGAACCTCGCCGGTTTGCCGTCGCTTTCGCTTCCAGTTCGTGAAAAACCTGCTCGCCAAAGCCTTGGCGCAGGCGGGAAGGAAGGGATGCCGGTCGGTTTTCAACTCATCGGCAGGCAATGGAAAGACCACGAAATTCTCGGACTCGGACAATATTACGAGAGAGCTACGGCGCCCGATTTATATTAAATTAAGGCGTCGTGCTCGTTGAGGTTTGCGTAGTTGACGTAGCAGAGGTTGACGTCGCTGCGGTAGACGTAGCGGCGGCATTCACTATCTCCTGCAGCGATTGGCCGTTTATGGTTGTCACATCCACTTGCGGAGATCCCGCCTGATGCGTGCCCGCGATTTCCGCTTCCTTTCCGACAAAAAGCTTAAGAGCGGCGTTGACGGAGGAGTTAGTTGAATTCTTAACCGTCAAAATTATGTTCTGCGACGTCGTCAGCAGATATTGCTGCTTCACCAAACTTATCGTTCCCTTGATTTTGAAAGAAACTATTCCACTCGAAGAATTCGCCGGCTGCGCCGCGAAAATGGAAAGTTGGTTATTGAGTTCCGCTATCGTTTTATTCAATGAATCAATCTCGGCGGTCAAACTGCTTTTGTCCCTTGAAAGCGAGTCCTTTTCGGCGACAAGGCCGGTATTTGTAACATTGAGAGAATCAACTTGTGAACCCGCGTTTCTTGTTTGCAAAAAGAAATAAACATTCCCTCCCAAAAGAGTCAGGAAAACAACTCCGACAAGAATTTTCGCCAACTTCCCCGCCAATGAGCGTTTTCCCTTTTCTTCCATAGAAACAATTTCCGGCTTCGATTCGGAAACCGCGCTCCGAATCGGCTCCTTCGGCTGGAAAACATCGTCCCCCTTCGGCTTGAATATGTCGCTCGTGACAAACGAAACCGGCGAACTTTCGGCGGGTTTAACCATCGGAGATGGCTTTGCCGGCTGGATTTCCGGCGGCACGGCTTCGGTTTCGGAAAGCGCCTGAAGAATATCGGGCTCGTTCCACCCCGCGCTCATCAGCGCGCTTTTTATTGCGTCTTTTGAGACCCCGAGTTTCGTCTGCTGGGCGATGTAATCTTTCAATTGTTGGTTTGCGGCCATTGTCCCAATTATACCAAAACCAATCTTGAAAAAAGGGAAGTAATCCACAACCTAACGGTTTCAAAAATAATTGCCGCGCATCGCTGCAGCGCTTAAAATGACTCTGTAATGATTTTGTCCACTCACGCCGTAGCCGGAGCGTCCATTTCGGTTATATTCCGCGGAAATCCGGCGGCGGGAATTGCGCTTGCGTTCCTTAGCCATTTTCTTCTGGACGCCTTCCCTCACTGGCATTACAGAATTCTTTCAAGAATCAAAGACCAGTCCCTGCCGTTCGGCGAGAAACTCGCATTCAACGAGGAGTTCCTGAAAGACATTTTAAGAACGGGGGTTGATTTCGGAATCGGGCTGGGGATTTCGCTTGCAGTTTCGCAATTCTTTTTTCCCGGTAATTCTCTCCTTGTTTTCCTCGGCGCGCTTGCCGGCGCCCTTCCCGACGCCCTCCAGGTTGTCTACCACCGCTTCCCAAACTCCAAACCGCTTTACTACCTTCAACTGTTTCACGAGAAAGCGCACTCAAAAGTTTTTCTAGACGAAAAACCGGTGAGGGGAATTCTGCAGGAAGTTGCGGTTTCGATTGCTTTTATTTATGCTGCGGTTCTTTTAATTTGACGAAGGTCAAATATAGATAATATATTAACATCAGCAACAGTTGAAAAATCGCAACAATCCGACTAACCAGATCTGACGAGAAGGAGAACGATGTGGACAAGATAAAGTTGTTGCCGAGCCGCGTCGAGAGGATTCGCCTTGATTTGGTTGACCGGGATCCGCGGCAACCGAGAAAGGTGTTTCCTGAAGAGGGGCTGAAGAAGCTCGCGGCGAACATCCAGTCTTTCGGATTCATGATTTACGCGATACTCGTAAAACCGCATCCGGAAGTTGCAGGGCGGTACATCGTTATCGCGGGAGAGCGCCGTTTCCGCGCCCTCCAGTTCATAGGCGTGGAGGAATTTGACTTCCACGTCGCCGAAGGAGAAGTACCTTCGTATCTCATTTCTCTCATCGAAAACGATAACAGAGAAGATTTGAACCCCATCGATGAGGCGGAAGCTTACAAAGAGTGCACGGAGCGCGAGAAAATGTCGGTCGCTGAACTCGCCGGATTCACGGGCAAGAACGTGAACGACATCTATCGCGCGCTACGGCTCCTCAAGCTGCCGTTCGTAGTGAAAGAAATGATTCGTGAAGGCAAGCTAAGAAGGGGTGCCGCACACAACCTTGCTCAGTTCAAGGGTTACGCGAAGCAAATCGAGCTCGCTCAGAAACTTATCGCGGGCGAAGATCCCCCAGAACTGGACGAGCAGCTCACTAAAGCAAGCGATTCAAGCGAAGCAAGAATAATCGCGCGGCTGCCTGAAACCGCCGAAGGCCTGATCAGACGAATGCTTCAATTCCGCCTTCGTAGCAATGCGGTTCCGTTCGTGATAAGGGCATTCCTCGATCTGCCGACGGACAGGCAAGTTGAGGGGTGGCGGCATTTCACGAAGGCGACAAGATGGAACTTCGCGTCGCAGCTGCAGGAGCTGAGAAAAAGTCTGCGGGCGCTTGAATTGAACTTGGCATCGCTCCCCGAAACTAAGCAAATTCCAAAAAGAGCAGCAGTTATTCAACCACAAAAAGACGCGCTGCAACCGAAGGAAAAGCCGCGGCTCATCATCGAGCAGGAAACGCCACCGAAGCCGCACCTTTCTGTGGTGCCGAGCACGCCGCCAGCAGAACAGATACAACAGGCCGTAAAAGAAAAAAATGCAGATATCCCGAATGACGCCGAGCTGAAAGCGGCTCGCCAGGTCCTTTGGTTTCTCTGTGAACAGGTGGATAACGGCCGGCGCGCACTGCTCAGCAAACAACTCCTTTGCAGGGCAATCGGCAACGGCGTCTCGCTGGAAAACGTCGGGGGAATAACAACAAGATCTCTCAGGATAATCGATAGGTACTGGCGAGTTCCTCCTGACCCAAGTCGCCCAACAATGAATGAATTTATCGTCTTTGTCTCAAAAAGAAGACACGACTTGGGAAAGCTTGGTTGCACAACGTTTGATGATTTCGTCAAAATACTCAGAAACCGCGACAGATCCCCAGATCCGGTTGACTTGAGGAATCTTTGAGGAATCGTCGGATTTCAGAAAGCGGCTCACCGCAACGGTGGGCCGTGTTTTATCTTATTTTTCCGGCGCGGACGACCGCCTGCCTACCGGCAGGCAGAGAATTTCACTACTCGCTCGCATTCGCTCGTTGCATCCTGGAACCCAGTGGTTCCAACGCTGCGCTGCCTCCGTCTCGGGAAAACTTCTCCATCCTCCGTAGCAGTCGCTACTGCGGAGGACGGGCGTTCTCCCGACCTCTTTCCTGTTCAAATCCAGTCGTACAAAAAGTTTAAACCGCCAACAAGTGGCGGTCAAAACTTTCTGCGCGGGCGACCGGATTTGAACCGGCGATCTCCTCCTTGACAAGGAGGCGCGATAAAACCAGGCTACGCTACGCCCGCATGCCCACAAATAATATTATTTCAACAAAAGAAAATCAACCCTTCAAAATGTTGAGAAATTCTCTCTCCGAAATTATCTTGATGCCTAATTTTTGTGCTTTTTCGTATTTCGACCCCGGTTCGCTGCCGGCGACGACGTAAGATATCATTCTACTGACTGATTCCGATACGTCGCCGCCGAGCTCGCGGATTTTTTCTTTCGCTTCGTCGCGAGTTAGCGATTCCAGTCCGCCGGTGAGCACGAAAGTTTTTCCCTTGAGTTTACCGCTGGTCGCTGGTCGCTGGTCGCTTTTTATCACTATTCCAACTCTCCCGAGTTTTTCGAGTAGTTTTATGTTTCTCTGTTCGCGGAACCAATCGTGAATGCTTTGCGCCACTTTCGGCCCGATGTCGCGAATCTCCTGCAGATTTTCAAGCGACAAACCGCGAAATGCTTTATAAATGTCATTTGGTTTTGCAATATGCGATACGCTATATGCTATATGTTGCGTAAGCACATTCGCCGTCTCCTCGCCGACATGCAAAACTCCGAGCGAAAAAATAAAGCGGCTCAAAGAAATTTTTTTTCTGCTTTCGATTTCGCCGACGATATTTTCCGCCGATTTTTCACCGAATCTTTCGAGCGCCGCGATGTCGCCTTCCTTAAGTTCGAAGATGTCGGCGGCATCCGAAATCAAACCTTCATCCAAAAATCTGTCGATGATTTTCGGCCCGAGCCCGCGGATATCGAAAGCGGGACGGGAAACGAAGTGATAAAGCGATTCCCTGTGGCGCGCGGCGCAGGTCTTGCTCGAGCATCTTAAAATCGCTCCGTCCTGAACAAGTTTCGAGCCGTCGATTGGGCAATGCGACGGCACTTCAAATTCCTTTTCCTTTCCCGTCCGCATTTCTTTCAAAACTCTTGTTATCTGCGGAATGACGTCGCCCGCGCGGCTGACGATGACGGTGTCGCCAATTTTGAGACCGAGCCGTTTTATTTCGTCGGCGTTGTGAAGCGTGGCGTGCGTAATCGTCACGCCGCCGACCTGCACGGGACGCATAACGGCGACGGGCGTCAGCGCCCCGGTTCTCCCCACCTGCACTTTTATGTTTTCAACGACGGTCGTCGCTTCCTTGGGAGAGAATTTGTAAGCGATGGCGGCGCGCGGCGCTTTGCCGATGACGCCGGCGGAATCGTAAGTTTTGTTGTCGTCAACTATTATGACGATGCCGTCTATTTCGTAAGGAAGTTTCTCCCGATGCCTGTTCCAGTAATCGTGGAATTCAAAAACGTCTTTTATCGTCTCGCAAACTTTATTGTTCGGATTGGTGTGAAAGCCGAGTTTGTGGAGAATTTCATGCTCCTCGCTGTGCTTTTTCTGGCCGACATTTGTGACTATATCGTACTGAAAAGAATCGAGTTTTCGGCTGGCGGTTATTTTCGGGTCAAGCTGGCGCACCGAGCCGGCGGCGACATTCCGCGGATTGGCGTAAGTTTTCAATCCCATTTTTTTCTGCTCGCGGTTTATCGCCTCGAATTCTTTTTTGTTCAAGAAAATCTCGCCGCGAACAACCAAACGTTCGGGGATTCTGATGTCTGATGTCTGATGTCTGATGTCTAGCGACAGCGGTATCGCTTCGATGGTTTTGAGATTCTGCGTTACGTCTTCGCCGATTTCGCCGTCGCCGCGCGTTGAACCTTCAACAAAAATCCCGTTTTCGTAGACAAGTTCTATCGCGAGGCCGTCAATTTTGAGCTCGGCGTAAAACGGGCCGGCGATTTTTCTTCCGAGATAATTCGAAACCCTTCCAAGCCAGTCCTCGACGTCTTTTCCCGAAAAAGCGTCGTTGAACGAGAGCATGCGCTCCTCGTGGCGCACTTTTTTGAATTGCTGGAGCGGCTTTCCGCCGACGCGCCGGGTCGGCGAATCGGATGTCATAAGTTCCGGAAATTTCTCCTCCAAATCGAAAAGTTCTTTCTTGAGGGCATCTTCCGCTTCCGGTGAAATAATTTCTTTGTTGAAAACCAATCTTTCGTACCTGTATTTTTTTATCGCCTTTTTGAGGTGTTCTATTCTTTCTTTTGCGGCGCTTAAAGAAATTTTTCTTTTCTCCTCGCCTTTCATTTTATGCCCAGCTCAAACGAGCGGTTGGAATTGGAAGAACGACCGGAAGACCTGATTAAAGATACGGAGGCGCTGCTGCTGCAATCAATCGAATTGAGCGACGAATCATAGCATACAACCGAATAGTAAGCGCCATTGGACATTACCGGAGCGGGCGCTGTTGAGGTTGGTTTGGAATACTTGTAAAGTCCCCATTCAATTCCGGTGTCCGCGGCAAAAATCGCTTTCGCGGAATTAGCCGCGTCCCACGACGACCTAATTTGATAAATCGCGAGGAAGCCGGCGATGGCGGAGGCACCGAGCATCACCGTCCCGAGGGTTAGAACGCTTAAAATCATCGCCTGTCCTCTTTTTTTATTTTTACCTTTAATCATTTTGAAAATTATCCTCCGGACAACCGCGCGCTTACGGTCGTTTGAAGGTTAACCTCATAGCTCACAGCATACTGCTTGTTTGATGTCGCGCCGACAAGAATTGTAATCCGCGGAGGCAAATTATCGTTATCGCGGTTGCCGGAAACGACGAAGGAAAGGTATTCAACAAGCACGTTTGCGCCCGTCATGCTTTGCCCCGAAGAACAGCTCGAGTTTGCGCTTCTTTTTATCGAGTTGTCGTCCAAACAATAGGAAATTTTTTCGCCATCGGCGTTTGTGAAAGCGATGCTGGTTGCGGAGCAGTTGTTCCCGTTAATGCAGAAATCCTTTCCTGTCCTCATTTCTCTCGCTATTTGCTCCAAAAAAGCGCCGACGTTGCTGTTGACAGCTATAAAGGCGGCGATTTGTCTTTCCGTTCTAAGCGCCCTCACAAACGAACTGGTCGCCAAAACTATAAGAACGGAAAATATCGTGAGTGAAACCATAATCTCAACCAGAGTAAATCCCTTACGCAATTTCATTATGCGCGGCGCGAGCCCGTGCGAACTTTTTATTATTTTCCGAATCATCTTCTTCGTTAATTTACGAACCTACATTTTGCCAATTCATAAAATGGTCTTCCAAGTTAACGTTAAATGATGCCCCGCCGGAGGCGGTCCAGGAAACTATGGAATTCACTTTTATTTCCTCCGGCCCTATTACATTTATCCTTAGAATTCTTTTGAAAAGCGTCACGGAGCCGCCCCCGTAGGAATAAATACGCGTTGAAGGGTCGTAGTTCAGAAAGCGGTCCTGATAGGGAACTAGTGAGTTGCTTCCGTATTCCACTTCATAGTCGCCGTTTTGAATGCCGCTCGTCCAGGCAATTTTTCTCATTGCGTTGGAATCAACGATGTTTTTCAAAACCTCTATTCCCTCGGCGGCAAGATAAGTCGCGACGAATCTTTCGGCGGAACTGCGGTTGAGCGCAAGCGAACGATTGAGCAGAGCGAGTATTGAAATTATTCCCACGGAAAGAACGGAAACGGCGACCACCGCTTCTATAAGCGCCTGCCCCTTTTTTGAAAATCCTGCCTCAAAGAAAATTCTTTTAGCGGGGTTTAAGTCGCCTGAAAGCATCTTAGAAGTAATTATACTTCCTTTCTCAGAAATCTATCAGCCCGTTGGTATTCACGGTTATCGTGAACAAAAGGAGTCCGTCAGCGGTTTGAATGGCGACCGCAGCCGAGCCGTCGCTAATCATCGTTCCATTGGAATTGATAATGGTCTTCGGACCCGGCGCAATGAAAAGAACGTCGTCAATTTTTCTGCCGCCCGAAGGAGAAACGATTTTTACGTTTTTATTGATTCCAAAAGTTGAAACGGTATTTTTTGAGCCGGCGCTTATGGAGTTTATGCTTCCGCAGCTTGAATCGGAGGGCTTGTTGTAGCTGAAAAGATTGTAGGTCATTGAAGAATAATCGAAATGAACGCCGTATCCGCATATCGGCTGGCTTCCTGGCTGGCTGTAAAGCGAGAGCGAAAGTGACTTTGCGCGATAAATTGTCTGCCCAAGCTTTACCTCCTCTGAATAAAGCGCTATCTGCTGTCGGCTGGAGCTCGTGTAGGAAATCAAAAAGGAGGAAAGAAGCAACGTTATCCCGATTGTTATAAGCACTTCCAAAAGCGTCATGCCTCTCCCGCGCGCCTGTTTTATAAATTTCCCTAAAAACTCGGAAAACATAGATGGTCCGTTTTAATTATACATCCTTACAATCCGAAGAGTCCGAAATAAAACCTCAAAATCTCGTTACCAAAGAAAAAAACAAGAATACTTGAAACAAAAAGGAACGGCCCGAAAGGCACTAAACTTTTTAACTTTTCTCTTTTAAGGGCGATTGCGGCGATTCCAAAAAGAGAGCCGATAACAAAGGAAAGAATGACGATGAGTAAAATATCCGGCCAGCCGAAAATAAGCCCCATCGCGGCGGCGAGCTTCACATCCCCTCCGCCCATTCCCTTTCCTTTGGTAACGAGTATAATCAGCGCGAAGAAAATCGCCGCGATTAAGGCGGCCGAAAAATGATTCAGCCAGACGTTCCCGCGAATGCCGAATATCAATCCGTAGTTCCCAAGGAACGATCCTTCAGTTGCGCTGAACGGTTGAATGGCCGTTGCAAAAATCCCCAATATGGTCAACGCGACCACAATTTCGTCGGGAATTATCCGCAATCTGAAATCTATGAGGGAGGCAAGAAAGATAAACGAAAAAACAAGTATCCAAATAAAGGACGAAGTGTAAGGAATCGGTTCGACTAAGTAAATGTTTTTGAGGCCAACGGGAACAAAAACAAAAACCAAGCCCGTCGCTATTTCAATAAGCGGGTAGCGGAAACTGAGCTTACGCCCGCAGGTGAGGCACCTGCCTTTTTGCAAAAAAAAGCTGAGAATGGGAATGAGTTCAAACCAGCGTAGTTTAGTGCCGCAGTATTCGCAGCGCGAGCGGCTTGTCTCGCCGCCGGGCGGACCGCCGATCACGCTCTTATCCCAAATCGGCAAGTCCTCTTTGTAGCGGTCAGAAACCACGCCCAAAAAGCTCCCCACCGCCGCGCCGAGGAAAAAGAGAAAAAACTCATTACCTGATGCTATAAAAGTTTCTAAAATTGTACGCAGTACGTGTTTCCGGTGCAGTTAATATTGTTTACGTTCCCTGTCGCACTACTCTGAAGGGCAGGGTTGTTCGCGTCTTCAAGAACAGCACCAAGAGTATAGCTTGAACCAGCAATGTTGGTTCCATAGAGATAGTTCTTCCCGCTGCTTGGGTCGTTAGGAATTTGGCTGACGCCGATGTTGCTCCCCGTAAGGGACGTTATAAGAGAGGCCCAGCTGCTAATCTGGCTGAAGCCACCGCAGGGAGAAGTCGCCTGCGCCGTCCCCGGATAATACCCGCACTTCGCGTAGTAAAGTTCAAGCGCATTTTGTACCTGACGAAGATCAGCTATCCTCCTCGTATCTCTTCCCTGGCGCTGAGCGGGACCAAAACCTACGAGAACCACGCTCGCCAAAATCGCTATTATCGCGACGACTATCAAAATCTCAATTAGCGTGAATCCTCTTTTCATATCTCGTTTCATTGTACCAATATTATATCAAACCTCGTTTTGTGTCAGCGTCTCACGTGTGCATAACTCCGATTCCGCTGGATTTAACGTATTGTCCCGATGAGCTGGTATATCGGAAGAAGAATGGAAGAAAAAAGAAGTCCGACGAGTATTCCGACGCCGATGATAAGCACCGGCTGGATAAGCTCAACGATGTTATTTATCACCGAGTCGGCCTCCCTTCCGTAAAAAACGGATATTCTTGAAAATGTCTGCTCAAGCTGACCAGCGGCTTCGCCTACCGCTATCATTTGCGTGACGGTTGAGGGAAAATATTCAGGGTATTTTGATGCGGAAGCCGAAATTTGCTGACCTTGGCGAACTTCTTCCGCAATCTGGTGCATTATTTCTTTGTAAACGACGTTGTCCGCGGTTTCCCCGATTATTTCAAGCGATTGCACAATCGGGACGCCGCCTCTCAAAAGCATTGACGCCGAATTGGCGATTCTCGTTATTGTAAGGGGGAGATAAATGCTTTTCAGCATCGGAAGTTTTATTTTAAGTTCATCTTTCAGGGCTTTGCCCTCCGGCGTTTGAAAGTAATCTATAGCAAAAAGAGCAAGGAAAAATAATCCGAGAGCGACAACGGGCCACCACTGGCCCACAAAAGCACCTACGCCGACAAGTATCATTACGAAAAAAGGAAGATTTACCCCTGCGTCTCTGAATATCGGACTGATCTGGGGAATGACGAAAGCCACGAGAATGAATGAAACAACTATGAAAAGGCCTATAATCATTCCCGGATAAATCAGCGCCGACTCCACTCTTTTTTGAAGCGAATACTCGCGTTCAAGGTAGTCCGCAAGGAAGTTCATCACGTTTTCAAGATTGCCGGTGATCTCTGCGGAACGCACCATGCTTGAGAAGAACCCGGAAAAAATTTCCGGCTGGCGCTCTATCGCCTGCGAAAAGGGAAGTCCCGCGTCTATATCTTCCGCTATTTCAAGCGCCGCTTCCTTCAAAATGGGATTTTGCGACTGCTCATGAATCGCTTTTAAACTCGTGTTGAGAGGCACCCTTGCTTCAAGAAGCATTGCAAGCTGTCTTGTGAAGATAACGAGTTCGCTCTTTTTAAGGCGTTTTGAAAAATAACTTTCAAACCTTTGAAAGAACCCTTCTTTGCCCACCTCATTAAGCGTCAGAATGAAGAGATTGTGGCTCGAAAGAATGCTCGCGGCGACGTCTCTTGAAGGCGCTTCCACGAATCCAACCTGGTTTTCTCCTTCTCTTGTTTTTGCCTGGTATTTAAACTTCATGCCAATTTTGCCCGTGAGGGCAAGTTAATTTTATAACGCAGCCCGAGCGGCTGCAAAATTGAGCACCGAGCACATAATAGACCTATGTGCTCGGTAAAGGTGTTTGCGATAAATTTTGTTCGCATTTCATGCTCCAAAATTTAGGCAAAGACATTTACATCCTCTCCAGCAGTATCCTCAATTCCGCCGGATTCGGGGAATAGAGCTCCGCGTTTTCAAGCGAAATTTCCTTCGTTTTTACGAGGTTTGCAAGAGAACGGTTCATCGTCAGCATTCCTTCCTGCAAGCTCGTCTCTATCACAAGGTCAATCTGATAGATTTTCCTTTCACGGATGAGGTTCCTGACGGCGGGGTTCGTTATCATTATCTCAAGCGCCGGAATTCTTCCTCCGGAAAGACGCGGAATGAGACGCTGGGAAATTATGCCGACAAGCGTGGAGGCAAGCTGAGAAACAATTTGTCCCTGCTGTTCCGCCGGGAAGGAATCAATGACTCTGTCTATCGTCTGCGAAGCGGAATTGGTGTGAAGTGTGGAAAAAACGAGGTGGCCCGTTTCCGCCGCGGTCATCGCTGTTGCGATTGAAATTGTGTCGCGCATTTCTCCTATCATGATAACGTCGGGGTCCTGACGCAAAACAGTTCTCAATGCCGAGTGGAAACTCAAGGCGTCGGCCCCGACTTCCCTCTGCGAAACTATGCATCTGTCCTGCGTAAAAATGTATTCAATCGGGTCTTCTATTGTAACAATGTGGTCGGTGCGGTTGTGGTTCACCTCATCAAGCATGGCGGCGAGCGTAGTCGATTTCCCGTGTCCCGCCGGACCGACAATGAGAACGAAGCCCTGCGAAAGCTTCGGGAACTCGTGAAGTATCGGCGCGAGATTCAATTCTTCTACCGTTCTTATCCTCGCGGGTATCAAGCGCAGCGACGCCGACATATAGCCGCGCTGGAAATAAACGTTGACGCGGAATCTCGCCTTGTCTTCAAAACTATAAGCGAAGTCCAGTTGCTTTTTTTCAAGAAAAACTTTTTTTTGTTCGGGAGTTATGAGCGCGGAAATTACGCCCTCAACTGCTTCTCGGGTAAGCTGCGGTTCTTTTTGAATAGGAACGAGAACTCCGTCAACGCGGAGGGTCGGGCGCCGTCCAACGGCCAAATGAAGGTCGGAAGCGTTCTGTTTTGCGGTGGTTATAAGAAGGTCATTCAGTTGTTCCTGTGGCGTGGGCATGCGTTTATCATCGGCGAATAGCGAATCTTTTTCTAATTTATCCCGATTACATCGAGGACTCTCGACGGCGTAGGAGCGAATTCGTTTATTCGCAATTGATTAGTTATTAGTTGATTTCATTCTATCACGATTCTTCCGTTTCCTTAATCACCTCCTCGATTTTTACAAGACCGGAGAGCGCTTTTATTATGCCGTCTTGGTGCAGTGTTATCATTCCCTGTCTCTTTGCTTCCTCGGAAATGAGCTGGACGGTGGGGCTGGAAACTATTATTTTTTGAAGCTCGTTCGTCATTTTGAAAACCTCGAAAAGCGCTATCCTGCCGACAATTCCCTTCCCCTGACATTTGGGACACCCCTCGCTTTTGTAAATCTCGTACGGTTCTTTGTAGGCGGACGTTATTTCGGACGGCAAATCGTTCAGTGCTTTTTTGATTATTCTTTGCATTTCCTGCGGCGCCGTCTCTTTCTTCCTGCAATTTTGACAAAGGCGGCCGACGAGGCGCTGTGAAACCATCAGGTTGAGTGAAGGCGGCAGAAGAAACGGCTCAACTTTCATGTCAATCAGCCGCGGAATGACGCCGATGGCATTATTGGTATGCAAGGTTGAAAGAACTATATGTCCCGTGAGCGCGGCGTGGACCGCAAGCCCCGCTGTTTCGTTATCCCTTATCTCGCCGACCATTATTATGTCCGGGTCCTGCCGCAACATTTCTCTCAATCCGGAAGCAAAATCGTATCCTATCTCCGGTCTGACCTGCGACTGGTTTATTCCGGAAACGAGATACTCCACGGGGTCTTCCAAACTAAGAATGTTTATATTTTCTTTGTTGAGGGTTTGGAGAATCGCGTAAAGGGTAGTTGTTTTTCCGGAGCCGGTAGGGCCGGTGAGAAGTATCATACCAAACGGTTTTGAAAGTCCTTCTTTTATTGTTGAAAGATTTTTCCCTTCAAGGCCGAGTTGTCCGAAATCTTTTAGCCCGGTGGAGGGGTCGAGAACGCGAATGGCGACTTTTTCGCCGAGCGGAGTCGGAAACGTGGAAACGCGGAAATCTATTTCTCTGTCAAAAACTCTCGTCCGGAAACGTCCGTCCTGGGGCACTCTTGCCTCGTCTATCTTGAGATTGGAAATAACCTTCACGCGCGAAACTACTGATTGCGAAAGTTCCGCCGGCAAAGCAATTTCTTCTTCAAGCTGCCCGTTTATCCTGAATCTCACTCTCAAATAATTTTCAAGCGGTTCGATGTGAACGTCGGAAGCGCCTTTTTGAACGGCTTCGCTGAAGGTCTTCGCGACTATTCTTATAATCGGCGCGTCTTCCAGCTTGGTTGAAGCCGTTTCCTCAAGTCCGACGAGTCGCCTGCCGCCGGCGCCGCCCGACTTAATATCAAGCGAGCGCACAGCAGCTTCCACTTCGCTTTTATATGGAGAATATCTTCTCAAAACATCCTGCCAGTCGGAATATGAAATCACGTAAACTCCGAGATTCAAACGGCGGCGCCTAGCGATGAACTTCAGCGCCTCCTGCGCTTTCGGGTCGTCGGGTCTCAGCATCCCGACAACCAAAAGATTGTCGCTCTGGGAAATGGGAACTGCTCCGTAAGTCCTTGCTGTTTCCTCGGGTATTAACTCAAAAAGTTTTTCGTCAAGTTTGGAAGCATCCACCTTTTGATACGGTATTTTTAAAACCTCGCTCTTGAGCTTTGCGACTTGCTCGTTTTCAACAAGCCGCTGAGAAAAAATTATGTCTTCCGCGGAGCGCCCCGAAAGAAGCGATTCCCTCCTGATTTTGTTCGAAACCTCTTCGGTGAGAAGTTTCCGCTTCTGAAGTTCGCCGAGAAGTTGATCTGTGGTCATGCCAATTTTGCCCGCGAGGGCAAGTTAATTTTATAACGCAGCCCGAGCGGCTGCAAAATTGAGCACCGAGCACATAATAGACCTATGTGCTCGGTAAAGGTGTTTGCGATAAATTTTGTTTGCATTTCATGCTCCAAAATTTAGGCAAAGACCTTCAGAACCCCAAAAATGGATTTGACTTTCCCGCGCCTTCCAGCGGCGAAACGGTGATGTACTGCTTAAGGGCCGCGAACT
Organism: bacterium; assembly: GCA_027310625.1. Lineage (GTDB taxonomy): Bacteria > Patescibacteriota > Minisyncoccia > UBA6257 > 2-01-FULL-56-20 > JACQKT01. Next base: position 48,618 of record DAIDAM010000002.1, on the reverse strand, counting down.
GGGGATTATTAACGAGTTCCGCGGAGTTGATGGTGATTTTTGAAAGCTGCTGGATATTTTTGAAAGAAGCAGAAGAAGTGAATTCCACAAGCTGCGGTTCTTTGAAAAAGACGTAATAGACGCTTGCGGCTATTACCCCAAGAATAATCACCCAAACGATGAAGGTCGTTATTGCGCCTGTGTTTGTCTTTTCTTCAAAGACTATAGCCATGTTTTTCAGCTTTTATTTTACCTGATAGTAAGTTGTAGCCGTAATGTCAAAGGAATAAACGTCCTGATTTGGCTTTGCCGCGGCTTGGATGTCTATCCTCTTTATGTCAAAAATTCTTATGTTCGTTTCAAGATTTCCGAGAAACGACTTGAAATTCTCGTATGTCCCGACCATTCTTATTTGGAAATCAAAAGAGCCGAGCGGCTTGACCAGCGGATTTACGGCGGTGCTCGTCGGCGAGACGCTTTGTTCCACGGGAATGCTTACGGTGATACCTTGTATGAGAAGTTTGTTTATCTCTGTGATTCCGCTTATCTGCGCAAACGCCCCAGCGGCATCAATTGACGGAGGGACGATTGAGGAAATTACGTCCTGCACCTGCCCCTGACCTTCATACGACTGCACCAGCTTTTGCACCTGCGAGATTGCGGACTTTTGGCTCTCGATGAAATTCTGCCTGCTGATGTATCTTGATTTTATCTGTTGCCCTTCCTCGTTTGCGGGGACTATGAAATTGAAATAAACCACCAGCGCGGAAGTGAAAAGAATAAAGGAAACTATCAAGCTCAAAAATCTTTTTGTTGCCTGCTTCATTGTTCTTGTTGAACCGTGACTCCTGAATTCAAGGCGTCTTTATTCAGGAAAAGAGAAACGTTAAACTGCCAAAGGTTTCCTCCCGCCGACGAAAAGCTGTTGATGGACGCCCTTTCAACGGCAGGATTATTCTGGAATAAAACCATCTGTTTTGAAAAACCGTCCACTGTTTTTGAAATGCCGGAAAGATTGACTTGATAATCGGCAAGGAGAAAACCGAACCCGTTGTAATAAATGTTCGCACCGGTGTTTTTTTCAAGCCAGCCGAATATCTGCGAGGGAGTAAACCGGCTTTTGAGGATTTCGTTAAGGTTCGCCACCTGCGAGTAAAAGGAAATGAGTTTTTCCTGTTCGTCGGGAGTAATTTGCCTGGTGTAGCTTTTTATCTGCTCGTCAAGAATCGCAACCTGCCTTTCAAGATAGGGTTTGTACCCGTAAGCGATCCCGAGATAAACCGCCAAGCTTATGAAAAAAACGGTGCCGCTGAACATCAGAAGCTGGCCTGACCATCCCGGTGTTCCTATCGGTCCGTGCGCCGTCCGATTTGCTATTTGTTCAGGAAGAGGCATGGTAATTTTGCCCGCGAGGGCAAGGTAGTTATACCGCAGACCGAGCGGTATTCAAAATTGAGCACCGAGCACATAAATTTAATCAAACGATTAATATAATATGGCTGGTTTGTGCTGCGATTACTTAATTCTCTATTGTTTGGTATATTCATAAATTTATGTGCTCGGTTAAGATTTTGTAATGAAAATTTTCACTTTGTTCAATTTTCAAACAAAATTTAAACAAACTCTCTCAATCCGAGTCCGAGCGAAACGCTCAAAAGCGGATTGAGTTCTTTCACGAGGGGTTCAATCGACGGCGGATATTCGAGTTTCAGAAACGGCGCGGCCTTTACGGAAGGGATGCCGAGACGGGATTCAAAATATCTTTCAATGCCCGGCAAATTCGCGCCGCCGCCGCTAATGACCGCGCGCTCCATCTTTTTCGCGCTCGGATTCTGGCTTTTGTAATTGAATTCCACTCTTTTTACCTCATTAATTATAGCATCAAGAAAAGGAATCATTATTGTGGATAACTCGTAATTCGGCCCTGTTGCATCCACTCCTTTTTCCTTTTTAAGCTCCTCCGCGCGAAGGGGATTTATATTAAGCCCGGATGAAAGGGCCTGCGTGAGCGAAGAACCGCCGAAATCGCTCTGGCCGCTGAAGCGGACATTGCCTCCTTCGGCTATCACGATCGCGGTTGACCTGCTGCCGATGTCAATAATGAAAGACGGCGTCGGGTCGGTTCCGGCGGCGGCACGCACCAAACTCAAACTTTCTATTTCGAGCGCGTTCAAATGCAGTCCGGCGTCTTCAAAAATCCGCTGATACTTTCTTATCTGCTCCTGCGGAACCGATATCAAAAGCACCTGCTGGAAAGGAAGACCCTTTTCGTCCTTGTACTCCCCGACTTTCATCCAGTCAATCGCAACCTCGGAAAGAGGCATGGGTATGTACTGCTTGATTCCGAAGGAAATGGATTTTTCAAGTTCGTCTTTAGACATCTCGGGGAAATTTATAATCGCAGTGAAGGAGGAAAAAACGGGCAGAGAAGCGATGGCTTCCGTCGTCTTCGGCTTCATTTCGGCAATCGCGCCGGAAAGGAGTTCCACGACTTCGTCCTCAAAAAGTTTCAAGCTGCTGGTTTGTATGGCGGTGTTCGCCCTGAGAAGAGAACTTTTGTCTTCAAGAATGCAGTAATTCGAAAGCCGCGGCAGGCGCTCGCCCTGCTCCACTTCCGTTATTTTTATTGACGCCGTCCCTATGTCCACTCCGAGATAAACCGGAATTATTCTCTGTTTAATCGCTCCGAAGGGATTGAGAAGTTTTGATATCCCGGGCATGTTCTATAATTCAAAGTGATTATACCACGAGCCAAACGGTTGCGCCGATTGAACAAAAATGAGTGGAATCAAAAATTTATTAAGTTTTGTTTCGGACTCCGTTCTGAACATTTTGTTCCCCGCTTTGTGCGTTTCATGCGAGGAAGCGATGGAGGGAAAGGAAATTATCTGCAGGCGGTGCATGGGAAATATACATCTCAATGGTTCGCTTTTCTGCGGCGAGTGCCGCGCCCGCTTTCCGGAATCGTCAAAAATATGTCACAAGGATTTTCCGTACATTCTTGGAATCGCGGCGCAGTATAAAAATCCCGCGATAAACGGCCTCGTCCGCGAATTGAAATTCGGATTCAGAAAAGATGCGGCAAAACCGCTCGGAGAATTGCTCGTCTCTTACGCGGAGAACCTCAATCTGCCCGAAAACGACATGCTTGTCGTCCCGGTTCCGCTCGGAAAAGCGCGAATGAGAAAGCGGGGATTCAATCAGTCGTTTCTCATTGCGGAAATATTTTCAAAAAAATTTTCGCTTGAAATTGAAAGTAATGGTTTTATCCGCTCAAAAGAGACAAAACAGCAAAGCGAAATGAAAAACCTGAAAGAACGCATTGAAAACGTGTCGGGGTGTTTCGCAGTTGCCGCGCCGGAAAAATTCAGGGGCAGAAAAATCGTTTTAATTGACGATGTTTCAACGTCGGGGGCGACGTTTTTCGAAGCGGCAACATCCCTCAAAAAAGCGGGCGCGAAAAAAATAGTTGCTCTCGCTGTCGCCGGGAGTTAAAATTCTTTCAATGAAGAAAGTTGAAGTGGAGTGGTCCGCGCCCGAATTTGAATACAGCGAGAAAGGCATTTCCTGGTACTGGCTGAGCGTCATCGTCGCGGTAATTCTTTTAAGCGCCTCGATTTGGCAAAAAAATTTTTTGTTCTCGGTTTTCATAGTTATCGCTGAAATATTGATTCTTGTCTGGGCAGGAAAGAAACCGCGCACGGTAAAATTCAGGATTGACGAAAAAGGAGTCACTGTGGACGAAAAAAAATTCTACCCCTACTCAAGAATTGAAGCTTTCAATGTAATGGAGAACGGCGACGCATGGTCGGAAATATCTTTCAAGTTCAGCCGCGGTTTACGGCCGCTTCTGAGAACAAGGATACCTTCCAATCTTGTGGAAGAAGCGGAAAAAGTTCTCGTTCCGGTTGTCAAAAAATCCGAAATTGAAGAATCCTTTTTTGATTCTCTTGAAAAACTGGTAAGGTTCTGAGGTTGTAGAAGGTCCTTGTATCCGATGGAAATTTGGGTTAAAAATTCTCTAGGCCCTCATAGTTTCCGCCAGAGGCGGATCCGCCTTCGGCGGGCAACGGACCCCGCACCAGAGCAAGGTTCAGTGCGGGGCAGGTAGAATGCGAGATTGCTTGCCCCGCACTAAAATTTCACTTTACAATTACAACATTGTCCTCGTAGCTCAGGGGATAGAGCGCCAGGTTGCGGACCTGGAGGCCACAGGTTCAAATCCTGTCGGGGACGCAAAAAATGAAAACAACTTATCTTCTTGCAGTTTTTATTGCGCTGACGGTGGCGTTTTTTTATTTCATTTCAAATGTGATTCTCGGAATCGCTCAGAATCAAAAAGAGGGTCCTGATTTGAAAAAAAATAACGTGCAATATAACAGTTCGGCTGCTTCAACTTCAACAAACAAAAATCAGAAGCAGACGAATTTTCAGGGTCCGCCGAAAATAAAACCCGGCGAAGGATTCATCGGACCTCCGACAAACCCGCCGAGTTACTGATAGTTGAGAATTTGGAATATAGAATGTAGAATGAAATTCGCGAATGCGGGTGTAGTATAGTGGCAATACATATCCTTGCCATGGATAAGACGAGGGTTCAATTCCCTTCACCCGCTCAAAAATTGTCGCTAATCTTACGCAACGGCACTTAGGTTTTGACTAATTCAAACTCTGTTTTAGTATAATATCCTGCATGGCCAGTAACCGGCCGCTTTTTATATCGTTTTCTATGTTGGATGGCGAAATAAAACTCGTTGAAAACGCCGTCAGGGGTGAGGCCTCGGCTTTCGGCCTCCTTTATGATTATTATCAGCCGAAAATATACCGGTTCGTGCTAATCAAAGTGGGCCGTCGTGAGGACGCCGAGGACCTCACGCACCAGGTTTTCCTGAACGCCTGGCAGAACATCAAAAGCTACAAAAATCTCGGATTCCCCTTTTCAAGCTGGTTGTACAGAATCGCAAAGAATCAAATAATAGACAGATACCGCACGAAAAAGATTGAACTCGGACTGGAAAGCGCGGACGCAGAGAACATATCCGACCCGAGCTCGGAAAGCGTTGAAAAGAACCTGGAAGAAAGAATGTGGCTTGAAAAAGTCGTCGAAGCGATAAGGGAACTTAAAGAAGATTATCAGGAGGTTCTGATAATGAGATTCATTGAAGATTTATCCGTGAAGGAAACGGCCGCGGCGGTAAACAAAAGCGAGGGAGCGGTAAAACTGATGCAGCACCGCGCGATGAAAGAACTAAAAAAACACGTCAAGGAAAAACATGGAACTAAATGAGATTTTGAAAAAACTGAAAAATGTTGCGCCGGACAGCGACTATTCAAGAAAGTCCAAGGCGATTATTTTAAGCCAAAGGCAGAGGCAAAGTTTTTCATTTTCAATAAAAGACATTGCTGCAGGGGTTTTCCGCTCCGGATGGTCAATGGCTCTGGCGGCGGTTCTTCTTTTGCTTGCAATAGGAAGCTTTTCCGCGTTGAAAACAATCATTTCTCCCGCAACCACGGCTGTGGTTGACGTCGCCGGCTTAAGAGCGGAGGCAGAGGTGATAGACGCGCAAATCCAGCTCACAAACATCAATTACTCCTCGCTTGAAAACAAAACAAGCACGGTAAGAATGGTTATCCGCGGCACAAAAGCCCCCGTAAAGAAGGCGGACACTCTTTCCAACACCTCAACCACCGATGAAATAATAGACACAGCGCTTCTTGAGCTTTCTAAATAAGCGATGCAAAAAAAGTCAAAAATAAGCGCCGCGGCAATTTTGGCGGCGGCTCTCTTGTACATCGTCCGCGCCGGCGCAACGGACGTTTGCGATTTTAAGGACGACTTGAAAAAATTTTCAGAAGTAAGCGGCATTTCCGAAAGCGGCAGGGCGGAGGACATAAAAAACGAACTTGATTTCAGAAAGTCGTATCTATACAAGGTCATGGACTGCGCTTCAAACGAAGCGTCGAAGTTCCAGTCAAAAGTAAAATCCATAAAAACCGATGATGGCGAAATAAAAACAACCAGAGATAGAATTGCTTCGAGGTTCGGAGAAATAATTGCTTATTATCAAATCCAAAAAAACCTCATCGGCGATTTGGGAATCGGAGGAAGTAAAATTTTTTCTGCAAACCTCAAGAGTTGGCGCAACTCAAATTATGACCCGATTGTGGATCTAAGCAATAACTTTGCGATATTCGTAAAAAATCAGGACATAATTCAAACCACAGAAAACAGATTCAATCAGATAAATTTGTCGCTGAAAGTTTTGGAATTATCGGAGAATCAGCGCGTAAGGGAATTACTGCAGGAAGCCGACAAAAACCTCAAACTTGCAAAGGAGAAAAACAATCAGGCGGGAGAAATATTCAAAAATCTCATCTGGCCGAACAACGCTTACGATTTGATGATTTCTTCTCTTGAATATCTGAAGAACGCCTACGGAAACTTTTTCAGCATCGGCGAGGAAACGGGGAAAATAATGTCAGCATCTAAATAGCCGCTGATTTATGCGGATTTAAGCTGATGGATGCCGATGTATTTTTAATCAGCACAAATCAGCCGTATCGGCATCAATCGGCGAAACAAAAAATCCCTTTTTGGGGATTTTTTGTTTTCTAAAAACCTGCTTACTTCACCGCTTCCTTCAAAACTTTTCCGGCGCGGAACTTCGGCTTAACCGAAGCCGCGATTTGAATGGTCTCGCCGGTTTTGGGGTTGCGTCCCTGACGAGCGGCTCTTTTCGCCACCCGGAAAGTTCCGAAGCCGGTTATTGCCACATCCTCGCCGCGGCCCATTGTCTTTACGATGGTGTCAAACACCGCTTCCACGAGGCGGTGAGCCTGCGCCTTCGTTTCAAGGCCTGCAGCCTTCATCACTGCCTCAATCAATCCGTCTTTTGTCATTTAAATTTGTTGGAATATTAACCGACCTTTTGTTTTCCTATTGCGGTTAAGAGGTTTTTCAAACCTCTTGCTCCGACAGCGCTCGGACAAAATGAAAACTTTTTCATTTTGCATCCTCGCTCGTCGGAATAAGTATAGCAAATTCGCCCCAAAACACCAATACCCAGAGTCCGTGACGGACTTTGTTAAGAAAACCTCCGCGCAGGCCGAGCGGGCATGGTGTCCGCCCCGGGCGGACGAGCGAGGCCGAGCGAGAGCGCAATTTCCTCGCTGGGGAAATTGATAGCGTGTTTTCGTACAAAGTCCATAACGATCAGAACTTTATCCCGAGCTGTTTCAAAATCGGCTCAAGTTGGGCGTAGGAAGGACTTTTCGCGACGTCAAATTTTTTAACCGCGTCTTCAAGATAGGTTTTAGCGACATCGCGCTGGCCTTTGAAGAAATAGATCACACCCAGTTTGATTTCCGTTTCCAAATCGGACTGATACGACATACCCCAGGCGGTTTTATAAAGTTCCAGCGCCTCATCAATATGTCCGGAATCGGCAAAAAAGCCCGCGGCGGTGCGCGCCTCGTAAAAAGTTTTCCACTCCCGCCCCATGGAAATGGCGGTTTTAACTTCGTTGTAGCCCGTCGTTTTGTCGCCGGTCGCGAACGCAACAATTCCGTAGTAAAAATGCGCATCGGCGACTTTGGGATTGTCTTCCAGCGCGCCTTTCAGAATTGAAAGCGCGCCGGCATAATCGCCTTTTATGGTTTTCGTCTTCGCGAGGAGAAAGAGAGCTTCCTGCCTTCTCGGGCTTATCTTCAGAGCAATTTCCGCCTCCTTCTCGGCTTTCGCGGTGTATTCGTTCTTATTTATGTCGGCAACTTCATTATAGATGTTCACGAGCGCGTAATGATTGAATGCGTCCGCCGGATGTTCGTCGCGGGTTTCCTCCATCGCTTTCACCGCTTTCAAAACGTCTTCATCGGCAACCGTTCCGGGGTAATTGAAATATTGTCCGGCGACGGCGATGGCGTAATCGCGTTTGAAGTTCCAGGAGTAGGGGCTCCAAATGCTCACGGATTTTTCAAAGGAACGGAGACCGAGAAAAATCTTTTGCTGCAAAAAGTATTGGAAAGCATAGTATTGGTTCAAAGAAGCGCGGAGGGATTCAAAATTTATTTTGTAAATCGGAATTGCGGCGAGAGCCAAAAACAAAATCACGCTCCAAATGTTCACGTTTGCGTTTTCCTGACCGGCGGCTTTGACAACCGAAAAAGATGCGGATTCGTCTTTTTCTCTGAACCCGCCGTCAGCGGCGCCGAAAAAGAGATAGAGCATAAGCGTCGTTCCGATTGTTTCAAATAAGAAAAACTGGCTGACGCCGTAGGAAACGAGCGCCGACAAAAATATCGCGCGAAAAAGTTTGTCTTTCTGTCTGATTGATTCGTAAATCGCCGCTCCGAAAAGGAAAATAAAGGCCGCGAAAAGAATTATCCCGCCGGAGTCCAAGTATTCGAGGAAAAGATTGTGCGGCTTATCGAATCTCGTTTCTTCGTACGAAGACGTTAAATCTTTCGGGTCATAGTTACGGTCGTATATCGGCATGAAATTCTCCGGCCCCCATCCGAGAACCGGTTTTTTAAGAAATCCCTGCCATCCCGCGCGAAGGGCGGCGAACCGCGGCGCAATCGACCCCTCGCCCGAAAAAGAAACGGAGCTGAAACGTGAGAGTCCAGGAACTTTCGCCCAAAACGGATTGTCTTTTGTCAAAAAGAAAATTGCCGCGAAAGTGACGATAACAATTATTAAAGATAAGTAGGTGCTTCGTCTCTTCAAAAAACCGGGGGCATTTTCCGGCGGGACGAAACAAAAAAGGAAAAGGAGAGTTAATAAGCCCAAAACAAGAGCGAGTATGTCTCCTCTTGTTTGAGCCAAAAACATAGCCGCAACGTCTATCACGCCCGCGGAAGCAATGAAAAAAATTTTTGCGAACGGAGGCGCAACACCTTTGGACTCGCGAAAAATCGAGAAGAGAAGGTAAATGGAAAGAAAAATATTGAATAGGAGGTATCCGGACATGAACCCGGGGTTGCCGAAAGTCGCGCCCGGTCTCGAGCCGGGGTTTTCAATCAAGAGCAAATTGGGAATGTAAATCTGAACATAAGCAATGGCGTCGATAATAACCGAGGTTGCGAGCGACGAATAAAAAATTTTTCTCCACGGAAGTTCTTTATAAAGCGAGGAGAGAACGAGGGCGAGAGCCGCGAAATGAAGCATGGCGAAAAATCCAATGCCGCGCTCGTATGTTGACCAAAAACTTTTCCAGAAATCAATGCCGTTAAGCGAGACGAGAAAATAAACCGAAAGAAAAACCGCCAGCGAAACCAAAAGTGGTGTCGGCTTGGGACGATAACGCGGATTGGAAACGGCTCGTCCTCCCGAGTTTTGCCTTACAAAATTTGGGAGGACAAGCGCGAGCCAAAGGAAAAAGAGAATTTCAACCGCCGCCTGAAAGAAAAGAGTTTTGGAAAGGGTGTAGGGATAAACGCCCCAGGGAAAATAAAAAAGCGGCGCGCCGACGACGATTATAAAAACGAGAAACTTTATCGCGTTGAATAATGATTTTTCGGTCATAAGTCAAATAAAGATAAACATAGATAAAAGTAGATAAATGTTGAGTAAATGTTGTTAGAGAACTTTGCTTTTCTCCTTGTTTTTATTCTTCGTAGAAACTATGTAGTTATTCAGCTTTACCATAAGCGTCCTTAAATTTCCGTTCAAGTTTGCATGGATTTCTTTACTGATAAAACCACGGTCTTTCAGCAAATCAACCCAATGCAAAGATTCCAAGAGCGAACCTCGCGCGTTGTAGTTAAATTTATTCCTGTCTAAATAATGGAACCTTCCGAAGCCCTCCGCGACATTGGCGCCAATTGAATCAATTGCAGATATAAACTGGTCACCGATTGTTTTCCTCGTTTGCCAGTCAAGCTTCTTATAAATTTCCCAGCATTCTTTGGAAATTTCTTTGCTCAATTTGTAAACTTCCAAATCATATAAGTCTATGTCATCAATTTTTATCCATTTTTATCTTTTTTGCCACAACTCGTCAATCAATTAGCGTCACAATCTTTCTCAATCTTTATCTAAATTTATCAATGTTTATCAAAACTAAAAGGCCCCTTGCGGGGCCCCTTAGTTTCCGGTTCAGGCGTTCCTCGCGCCAACCGGTATCGCTGCAATCGTTTCAGATTAGTACGTGTACTGGACGTTGGCGATGCTTATCGGGATGGTGCTCGTCACAATCGTTGCGATCGAGGTGCCGCCCGCAAGCGCGTCAACCCATGTCACGTTGCCTGCCGCGGAAATTGTCGCCGACAAGCTTCGCGTCAGAGTGTTGGTACCGGCGTTCTGGAGGACTCCCGACTGGCCGGAGTTCAAGCGAAGGTTGAAGCTCTTGTTGGTGCTGACCACGTAGTTGTTGAAGTCGTACGTCAAGCTTCCATCCACTGCCGTAGTCGTAGCTTCGGCAACGGGGTAATACGAGACACCAGTTGCCGTGTCGTAGAGCGTCACGTAACACGTCGAGCACTGACCGGTGTAGCCGGTGGTCGTTGTGTTCCAGAACTGCGTGCTGGACGGAGCGCCGCCGCTGAAGGTGACGGTAACCGAACCGACTTTCAGCGAACCGGCGGAGTCGGCTGCAAAGTTAATGTAGCCGATGTCGTCAATCGCGGATTTCGCGTGCGCCGAGCCCCCAAGCGTTGCGCCCGAAACCGTCAGCTTCGTGCGAAGAACCGTCATCGTGTTTCCAACCGCCGAAGACGTCGTAATCGTCGCCGTGGCGTTGGAAGTGAGACCGATGGCGGTTATCATCTTCGCCACCGTGTTGTTGTTCGTCTCGTTCGAGATCTCGAACTTGAAGCCGTGAGGTGCGTTGTCCGTGGCGCCGCTCGAGATGAACGACGCTACATCGCCTTTAAGCGTGAGAACAACGGAGCCCGCCTGCGGAACGACAATCGGACTCGAGAAGTTGAAGGCGTAGAGGTAGCTTGTCGAAGCAACGTTCGACTGCGCAGAACCCGAGCAACCGAGGTTGGTTGTCCCCTGGTATAAGCAGAGGTTCTGGAAGCTGCCGAGAACCGACGACGTCGCCGTTACAGAGTCAATGATGTTAAGCTGGGTCACCTTGACGCTGTCGGCGTTCGAGGTCTCGGTGAAGAGGAACGCGGCCAGGGCGTTTCCAGTCGAACCCATAACCAGCTGGTTGGAAGCCGGGTTGGATGAGTCGGCCGAAATCGTCAGGCCTGGCTGACCGGCAATCTTAACGCTACTGCCGTCGCGTCCATCACAAGTCACTGCACTGTAGGACAAAAGTCCCGAACCGCTGCAACTGTCGAGCCGAGTCGCCGTCGTCAGAGTTCCTGCAGCGCTGGAGAGAAGGTCGGCGTAAACGTCAATGTAGACCGTGCTTCCCGCCGGGACCGTGAATGGAGTTCCGGAGAAAGCATAAGCGCTATTCGATGATAGACTTGCTTTCGTGCTGCCGAACTGTGTGCTTCCAATCATAACTTTCAAGTTTTGCAGCGGATATGGGGTGGTTGAAGTGCTGAATGTCTTGACCGTCAGGTTGGAAACCGATACTCCCTCAGCGGAAGATGCCGTAAGCGAGTAGGAACCCACTTTCTTGTTCGTGGAGTTCGCGGCGTAAGTCGGCGTTCCGAAAGCGGTGTTAGCCGCCGTCGTAAGCGCGCTCTGAGAAAATGTCAGGGACGCGCCCCCCACCGAACCGCTGTCCGCGGTCTGACTGGAAGTCAATCCCTGAAGGTTGCCCTTCGTGGAACGGCGCAAGCTCGCCGTTATAGTACTGAAGAAGGCATTGGACTGGATGTCGCCCTTGAGGGACAACACTCTCGTCGTGTTCGCCGGCACAGTGTAGTTGATCGGCGAGCTGGAGTTGCCGAAGCAGGTTTGCACAGAAGTTGAAGCTACTGTGCCTACTTCCTCACAGGTGGCCTTTGTGTTGATGGAAGTGAGCGTTGAACCCACCTGTCCGCCCGCGTCGTCTGTAAGACTGACGTTCTTGATGACGTCGTCAAACGTGCCGTTGGTGAGACCGGCGAAATCGAGCTGGAAGTCAACCCACTTCACCTTGACCGCCTCGCCCGCGGCATAGATGTCGAATTTAGCAAGCGTCACATTGCTCTGCCCCTTGGTGATATTGCCAGTGGGCGTGGTAGTGTCCTGAGTGACCGTGATACTGCCTTTGTCGATTGTTACCGACGCGTCGCTTGCCGAACCGGCGGTAACCGGAACGTTGTACTGCGAGTCAAGAGCATAGACATCGTAGGCGTTCAGAACTTGGAATTTGAAGTCAAACGAAGGCGAGCCCATAATGTCGGCGAAAACCTGGATGTTGTTCGCGCCGGTGTTGATTGCCGCCGGCGAAGAGGACAAATCAAAGTAAGCCGAGCCGTCGTTCGCGACTGAAGCGAGTGTTGCACCCGCCTGCGTGCCGTTGACAACAAGCTTGACGTTCCTGATGTCCGACTTGTTCGCCGAACCGGTGACCGTGAATTTGACTCCCTTAAGCCAGGTCTTGTTGTCGGAACCGGTGAACTTGAACGCTCCCACAAGGTTATTCTGGGTGCCCGCGGTTACCTGTGTTCCGACTGAAGACGAAGCGACAGCAATGCTCGCGAGACTCGGGGTTGAAACCTCCGTCATCGTGAACATGTTGCCTGTAAGCGGAAATGCTCCTCCCTCGTTAACTGAGTTTCCGGAAGCGTCTATTGAGTCCACATCGCTCGCGGAAGCAAGCTTGAAGGCAGCGGTGTTTCCCGCCTTAACTCCCTTAGCAACGTCGATCTGGAGCCAAAGTTCAACCGTCTGTCCCGCGGCGACGTTCAAGTTCATACCCGCGAACGTAATCACTCCGTTAGAGAGCGACTGGTACTGGGCGACGACATTCCCGTTCCGGACGAGGTATGCGCCCGCTATGTTGGAGTCGGAAATGACGCCGACTTTCGTGAACTTAAGCGTGTTGACTGTAACTCCGCTTGCCGTTCCCGCCGTAAGCGAAACCGTCAGAACGGAATTTCTCGCTGAGCCGGAAATCAACGAACCCGGCGCAGGATTGCTTGGCGAAAGAGAAACATTAAGACCGGAAACTGGAGGGGGAAGCTGTGTCGTTCCTCCTGTGGTTCCGCCAGTTGTTCCTCCAGCCATTGAGGCAACTTTTGCCCTTGATACGGGGCCGAAGTAGCCCGCGGCTGGCGAAATGCCCACAGCTGCCTGCCATTTGGCGACGGCTGCTTTCGTAAGCTGACCGAAGTAAGTGGTTTCATTTCCCGGAGAACCGGTACCGCTTGCTGCAATTTTGTAGCCCTGGGCGTTCAGCCACTGCTGAAGGGACTTCACGTCATTGCCGGTGCTTCCCACAGTGAGGTTGCGGGTAAAGCTCGGGGCTGCGACGGAAGTGCCTCCTTGCGCAGAGCTAAGTTGCGCCTGGAGCTGCTGTATTTGGGCGAGCAAGCTTGCTATCTGTGCTTGTAGGTCAGTTACCGATTGAGCATTTGCAACCGAAAAAAGCGCCCCCGACATCCACACTCCTGTGGCGACGGTAAGCGCAGCTGATACTATTTTTTTGCTAGTACTCATTTGGTAGTTTGTTTTTCGACTTTTTGTATCCGAATAGCGCACTACAAATGCGCACATCCGAATACTATTTTTGTTTTCTAATTTTGGTTTATCGAGCCCGCCTTAGGCGGACACGTCGACCTTTCTTCGAAAATTATTTTTTCTGAAACCGCTTCGCCTTCATTTCGACCGTCGCAAGAAAAGTGAGGATTCTCTGGCGAAGGTTACGAAAGCGCACGGTCTGGTGTCTAAAAAAAGAAAAAACTCGCTATCGAGCGAGGCCATAAACAGCAAACAGCGAATCGCTTACAGCAATTTGCTATTGGCTATTAGTTCGACCTCACTTGTCCCGCTTAGCGGGACTCCGAACCAATTTCCGTGTCCTATACTATACAACAAAAGCACTAAAGCAAGTTGTGGATAACTGGCTTTTCCGCTTTTGCTGATATTACAACGATGAAAGCCGAAAAATGGTTACTTTTACGCCGTCCGGACCGGCGAGGAAGAAGCCGGCAGTTCTATGGCCGTTCCGAAAGTGTTTTTAAGCCGGTAAACGCTGTTTCTCCTGCTTCCCACCCTCTCAACCACGCCTTTTAAGATAAGCGATTCTATATCGTAACGAAGCGTCCTGTCGCTTATGTTCGGGAAAAGTGCTTGTAGATCATTTAATCGGCAATTCTCAACTTGTCGCAATTTGCCGATTATTGCCGATTGCCGTTTTTCCGATTCGTATTTAAAAGAGTTTTTATCGGAAATTCCATCGGAAATTTTATCGGCAACGGTTTTATCGGAAATTTCCGATTCGCCATTGCCCATTGCCGATTGGACCTGCTTCACGGGTTTATCGACAATTTGCCGTTTCGGCAATGGCGATTTTGAAAATATTTTTCCGAGACCAAGATCTTGGAGAACTTCTTTTTTCTTCGGCAAAGCTTTTATCGCGAGATGGATGCTTTCCGATTCCCTCTGAAGTATTTCTTTGTTTGCAGGATGAAGAAATCCGCCGTCAACCAACAAGCCCGAAATACTGATTATGGAATTAACTGTGTCGCTCGTTTTACTGTAATCGGCAGTCAAAACGGAATTGAGCAGCGAAAATGCCCTGCCTTCGAGAATTTCGGCAACTTCCCTGTTCTTTGCCGATGAGGATATTCTCAAAGTGGCGTAGCTGAATTCATAAACCTTCTTATAAAGGAATTCCTCCTGAATGGTTTTTGGCATACCCCGTAAGAAACTAAAATATTTTTGTTGACATCAGCCCGACCTTACAATATTCAGTTATCGATTTCATATTTGATATTCCTTAATCTTTGCTCAAAAATATTTTTCATTTTCTCGCCATTTCTTACGGGGCATACCCCGTAAGAAACTAAAATATTTTTGTTGATGTCATAATATGGCCTTGAAAATAATTTCTCAGTCTGTTTTTGATGAATTTCTTGCCAGCCCCCGCCTTAAAATATTTTTCTCGTTGTTTTGCATCTTGCTCATTGGTGCATACTTCACAGTAAATTAATTTGAGTGGCCTGCGCGACTTCGTTGAAAATACTTTGCCGGAGTTATGTTTTAGTAATCTTTTTCTGAGGTCGGATGTGAACCCTGCATATAGTTTGCCGTCTTTTTCACTTTGTAAAATATAGACATAAAACATAACTATTTCTTACGGGGCATAATCGGAAATTCTAACGGCAAAAAAAGGGGTGTCAACCCCCACACCAAACGGCAATGTATTTATTTTTTGTGCTCCGCGCGCTTGCCGTTTAGTGTGGAGGCAACATATCCCGCTTGGCGAGCTTTCTCAACGCCTCCTGCGCTTTGTGGAATTTTTCCAGAGTTCCGCAATCAAGACGTTTTCCGACAAACTCCCATCCGTAAATCTTTTTCCCCGTAATCAATTCTATCTGGAGCCCGACGTTTATCGGAATGGCGTCGGCTGCCGCATGCGGAAGGGATTCCGATACCTTAATGAGATTGCGGAGAACGGTCGGCGTGAGAATGTATCCGCCGACGACGATTAAATTGGAGGGGGCATATTTCGGCTTCGGTTTTTCAACGACCCCGTCAATTTCGTAAATCTTTCCTTTTATGCCGCTTATTGACTCGGAATTTTTCGCGCTCACAACCCCGAAACGGCCGACGTGCGTTTTAGGAATGCGTTCAAGAAGCACAACGGAAGATTTGTGTTTTCCAAAAATCTTGAGCATTGAGGGAATTATCGGGGAATCGGAAACGACGATGTCGTCGCAGAATCTCACGGCGAACGGCTCTTCCTTCAAAATGTCTTTTGCGGAAATAAGCGCATGGCCGTTTCCCGCCGGGGTCTCCTGAACCCTTGTGTGAAAACGGAAAAAGGGGAATTTCTCCCCCGCGGATTCCAAATAGGATTTGAAATCGTCCCTGTGGCTGGGATTCACTATCAAAATTATGTCCTTTATTCCCGAGCCGACTGCTTCTTCAAAAACATATTCCACAAGCGGTTTCCCGTTGACTCTCAAAAGGTTCTTGGGGGTCTTTTTTGTCAGGGGCATCAACCTTTTTCCGAATCCCGCAACCGGCAGAACCAGTTTTGTTACCTTCTTCATATTTTGAACACTCTAAACTCGATTCGCTGAATTATACCGAAACCCATAAATCTATCAAAGCATGCAGTGTCCGAAGCAACCTCCGCAACCGATTGGCATGGTGTCGCCTAAGGTGACCAATCGGCGACCTGCCCGCCGAAGCATCGACGCGGGCGGGGGGCAAGCAAGGAGTCGCAGGACGAGCGAAGCGTGTTGCGAGAGGCACTGCATGCTTTCATTCTTAAAGTTCCCAATTTGCGGCGGCAAGAAGCAGCGTGGCCACAACGAAAAAAACCGAGAAATCCTGCAATATTTTCTTCCGGGAAAGACCGTTATTCAGATACTCCAGGAAAATATCCGCAATTATGACCGACGAAAGAAACAAAACGGCCGTCTGGTAGAAGCGATTCATGGGCAGGAAAAGAATTGCGGCCGCCGCCTGAAAAACAAGAAATGCGCCGATGGCTGAAATAGCAATTTTCTTTTCTCTCTTTTTCTCGCTGGTGTACGCGGAAAGCTCGTAGAAAAGAAAGAAAAAAGAAAAGCCGACTGCAAACAAAGCAAACGAAGAAATCGGTCTCCCCCAATTGCCGAAAACTGAAAAAAAATAAAAATATCCCAAAAAGAGAAGAAGAAACGCCATCAACTGGTGGCTCTGAAAGCGGTGGACCAGAATGAGATTTTTAATTCCGAGCACAAGGAAAAAAAGAACTCCGACGAGAAACACCGACAAAAGATTTTGTTGAAGAAAAAAAGAAAATGCAATCGTCAGAAGAAACGGGAAAAAAATTTTGAACGGCTGGAAAGGGGGAACAAAGTAAAAATAGACAGCAAAGACAAAAAATAGCCAAAACGGCAGGAAAAACCAGATCAACCCGAGCGCCGCGGACTTGAGGAGTAAACCCCGCAATGAAAATGCGCGCGATAATACCCTTTGCACAAAATTCATCATCGTGAGTAAGCTGCAACGGAGGTTAATTTAGACACAGTCGCATTTCTACTACGGGGTGAACACCAGCGAATCCGATTTGAAATTCACTTTCACTTCCCCGCCGTCTTTCAGCTCTCCGCGGATTATTTTATCGGCGAGCGTGTCCAAAATCATTTTTTGCACCAATCTCTTAAGCGGGCGCGCGCCGAATTCCGGGTCAAACCCTTCCTTTGCAAGATATTTCCTTGCCGCCGCCTCAACCGTCATTTTTATCTTCCTTTCGCCGAGTTTCTTTTCAATTTGCGCGAGGTGCAAATCAACTATTTTTTCTATGTCATCGGGGCGGAGAGGATTGAAAATTATTATCTCGTCTATGCGGTTTAAAAACTCCGGCCTGAAGCTTTCGCGAAGGGAATTTTTTATCTTGTCGCGATAGTTTTCCTCTTCGTCTTTAAGTTCCCGGGAATCCGAAGCCGTGAAGCCGAGCCCGGACATCGCCCTCAAATACTGGCTGCCGACGTTGGAGGTCATAATGATGATGGAATTTTTGAAATTGACCGTCTTGCCCTTGCTGTCCGTCAAACGTCCGTTGTCCAACACCTGAAGAAGGAGATTAAAAACCTCGGGATGCGCTTTTTCTATTTCGTCAAAAAGAATCAGGCTATAAGGGCGATGGCGCAACGTTTCCGTAAGCTGTCCCCCTTCTTCGTGACCGACGTATCCCGGCGGCGAACCGATGAGCCGGCTGACCGAGTGCCTTTCCATGTACTCCGACATGTCAATTCTCACGAGCGCTTTTTCGTCGTTGAACATGAACTCGGCGAGCGCCCGCGCCAGCTCCGTTTTTCCGACGCCCGTCGGCCCGAGAAACATAAACGAACCAAGAGGACGATTAACGTCCGCGAGTCCCGCGCGCGCACGGCGGAGAGCCCTCGCAACGGCTTTAATCGCTTCGTCCTGTCCGATAACGCGCCCGTGCAATTCGTCTTCTATTTTCACGAGCTTTTCCGCCTCCGTTTCAAGCATGCGGTGGAGCGGTACTCCCGTCCACGCCGAAACGACTGCCGCCACGTCTTCTTTATCAACGGCTTCTTTAAGAAACATTCTCTCTTCGTCGGATTTTTTCGCGCCCTTCCGCACTTTTTTACCGACGGAGAAATTCTTCCTTTCAAAAATTTCAAAATCCTTCTGCGACTGCGGAAGTTCGCCGTAGGTTATTTGCGCGAGGCGTTCAAGGTTTCCTTCTCTCTCGGCCGCTTCCGCTTCGTGCTTGAGGTTTTCAATCTTCCTCCGCAGTTGGTGAAGTGTTTCAAATTTTATTTTTTCCGCATGCCACTTTGACGAAAGTTCATCGTTTTCTTCCTTGTATTTTTTGAGCTCCGCGTCAATTTCTTTTATCCTCGCAGAACTTTTATTCCCTTTTTCTTTTGAAAGCGCCTGGCGTTCCACTTCAAGGCGCGTAATTTCCCGGCGCACGCGGTCTATTTCCGACGGCAAACTCTCGCTCTCAAGCCGCCTTGCCGAAGCCGCCTCGTCTATCAAATCCACTGCTTTGTCCGGCAAAAACCTGTCAGTGATGTAGCGCGCCGAAAGCTGAACGGCTTCCACAAGCGCCTCGTCGCTGATGCGGAGCCCGTGATGGATTTCGTATTTCTCTTTCAACCCGCGGAGAATGGCGACGCTGTCCTCGATACTCGGCTCCTCAACGATTATCGGCTGAAATCTTCTCTCCAGCGCCGGGTCTTTTTCGATGTAGCGCTGGTACTCGCGGATGGTTGTCGCCCCGACGCAGTGAAGCTCGCCTCTTGCAAGCGCCGGCTTCAAAAGATTGGATGCGTCCACCGCGCCTTCAGCCGCCCCCGCGCCGACGATGGTGTGAATTTCGTCTATGAAAAGTATCATCTGGCCGCTAGAGTTTTTTATTTCCTTCACGAACGCTTTCAGGCGGTCTTCGAATTCCCCGCGGAATTTCGTTCCGGCGATGAGCGCGCCCAAATCAAGCATGATTATCTGTTTGTCCTTCAGCGTTTCCGGGACTTCGCCGGAGACGATTTTTTGCGCCAAACCCTCGACAATCGCCGTCTTGCCGACGCCCGGCTCGCCTATCAAAACCGGATTGTTCTTCGTTCTTCTGCTCAAAACCTGTATCACGCGTCGGAGCTCCGTTTCGCGTCCTATCACCGGGTCAAGCTGCCCCGCCTTCGCTTTTTCCGTTATGTTTATCGCGTATTTTTCAAGAACCTGAAACTTGCTCTCCGGCGTTTCGTCCGTCACGCGGACGGAGCCGCGTAGCTGAGCGAGGATTCTTATCATCGGCTCTCTTTTCACTCCGAAACGTGACAAAATCTCCCGCGCCAGAGAATCAACGTCCACAATCGCGAGCAAAAGATGCTCGCAGGAAATGAATTCGTCTTTCTGCTGCGACGCTATTTTCGCCGCCTGGTCCAAAATCCGCATCAGCTCCTGCGAAAGATAGAGTTGCCCGACGTTGGAGCCGCTGATGAGTTTCGGCAGCCGATTCATTTCCGCGTCAATTTCGCGGTGAAGTTTTTCAAGATTCACGCCGGCGCGAAGGAGCATCGGCTGAACGAGCGACTGCTGGTCTTCAAGCAAACTGTACAAAAGATGAATCGCTTTAAGCTCGCCGTGGCTTCTCTGCGCCGCTATCTCCTGCGCGTTCTGCAACGCTTCCTGCGCTTTGATTGTGAAACGATGGAAATTAGGCACTTTAGTTTATTTATCAGCATCTATCCGCAACAATCAGCATAAATCAGCGTGGAACTATGTCGCCGAACTTTTAACGCTGATAAATGCCGATGCGGGCTGATTTATGCCGATATTCTACGGCATCTATTGACGTTTCTCAAGCGTGGCCGTAACGGTAATTTCCTTTCCGTCGCGGAGGATTTTAATTGTTACGGTTTGCCCGACGTTCTTCTGCGAAATTATGTCGCCGAGAGGACTTTCGCTCGTAACTTTTTTGCCGTCCACTTCAAGGATTATGTCCTCCGCTTTTATTCCCGCTTTCTCGGCGGGAGAATTTTTCTGAATAGCCGGACCGTCGGAGCTTCCGCGAACGAGCGCGCCGTATTCAACGGAAAGTTTTTCTTTCTTCGCCAGTTCGGGAGTAATCGCAATGTAGCGGACGCCGAGGAATGCGACTTGGATTTCACCGCTTGTTTTCACCGACTCGATGTCGCGCTTGGCGCGGTTTATGGGAATCGCAAAGCCGATGCCCTGCGCGCCGGAGGCCACGGCGGTGTTAATGCCGATAACCTGACCGCGGAGATTCAAAAGCGGACCGCCGGAATTTCCCGGATTGATGGCAGCATCGGTCTGGATAACGCCTTGGATGGTTTCCTGCCCGAAGTTCGCTCCGCCTGCGGTAACAGTCCTTGAGAGCCCGGATATAACTCCAACTGAAACCGTATTTCTGAATTCGCCGAGCGCGTTGCCGATGGCTATCGCGGTTTGTCCGAGTTCAAGCTGGTCGGAATCGCCGAGCTCAATCGTCGGCATGTTCTCGGCGTTTATTCTGACAACCGCCAAATCCTGGACGGGGTCGCGCGCGAGAACTTTAGCGTCATATTTCTTTCCGTCATTCGTGAAAACCGTATAGGAGGCGTTTTTATCGGAAACAACGTGTTTATTCGTCAAAATCAGTCCGTTGGAAGAGATAATGAACCCGCTTCCGCTGCCGACTTCCTGCAGCTCTTTTTTCCCTGTGTTACAAGGAGCGTAGAACTGGTTCTGGTCGCCGAAAAACTGCTGGAATTCCTGCGGCAAATCGCTGAACGGACTGTAGGGACACTGCTCGAGTATCGGTACATACTTTGAAATGGTGATGGAAACGACGGCGGGCGAGGTCTTTTTCACGGCATCAATCACGGCGCGCTCGTAATCCATCGTCGGCTGGTAGGGCTGCACGCCGCCCGTCGCCTTTTGCGCCGTTGAACTTACTCCGCCCAGGGGTGAAATTATGCTTTTCCAAAGGTCCTCCAAAAAGTTTGCCCTTGCAAGCGGCGTTCGAAGAGCTGGTGAAACAATTGCGCCGATTAAAATTCCCGCCAAGAGAATCAGAACGATTTTTTTGTCCAAGTTTTTATTCATCCAGGCAGTGAAAATTCGATTTGATTTTTACTTAATGATAACCTCGACTCGTTATGTACGCCAATGTCATCAGCCAAGCAATAGAGATCTCGCCCATTGTTGTGCTTTAGCACAACAGTCGAATTTCTACCGCCTGGCATTGGTGGCAAATAATTTTCTAGCCAATTTTAGGGTTATGTCAATGTCTTTTTTGCTCGTCGGCCTCCCTAAAGTAATACGAATACTGCGGCTGGGTTGTTTCATCCCCAAAACAAGGGTTTTTATGACATAGGACGGCTCGGTCGAACGCGCCGCGCATGCCGAACCGGCGGAAACGGCAATGCCCGCCAAATCAAACCGCGTCAGCAGGTCCTCCGCCTTGTAGTCGGGAAAGTAAACATTCAGAAAATTCGGAAGAATATCGGCGAATAGCGAATTCGTCCCGAATTCACGAATTCGTTTATTCGAAATTGATTCGTTATTCGTTGATGAAAATTGACCGTTAACCTGCGCAGGTGGATAAATCTTTTTCAACTCCCTCCATAAATAATCGCGGAGGTCTCCGATTCTTTTTGATTCCTTCTCGCGGAGTTTAGCGGCGAGCGAAACGGCTTTCGCGAAACCGACGATGAGCGGGACGTTTTCCGTTCCGGAGCGAAGCCCGAATTCCTGGCCGCCGCCGGTAATTATCGGTTCGAGGTTCGAGGTTCGAATTGTTCGATTGTCTTTTTCATTTCGAACTCCGAACGCCGAACTTCGAACATATAACGCTCCGATCCCTTTCGGTCCGTAAATTTTGTGCGCCGAAAGCGTCATCAAATCGACGCCGAGTTTTTTCACATCACAATCAAGAAACTGGAATGCCTGGACGGCGTCGGTGTGGAAGAGAGGATAGAGACCAGAAACCGGAGACCAGTCTTTTCCCTTTGTCGCTAGTCGCTGGTCCCTGGTCTCTCGGAAATTTCTGATTATTTCTGAAATTTCCGCGATTGGTTGAATGGTTCCAATCTCGTTATTGGCGTACATCACCGAAACCAAAATCGTCCGTTCGTTTAGTGACTCCTTGAGTTTTTTCAAATCAACAATGCCGCCTTTGGAAACCGGCAGATAAACAACTTCCACGCCGTCTTTCTCCCGCCCTGGAGGGGCGAGGCTCGCCCCATTTTTATTGATAAAGGGGGCGGCTAGGTCGCGCGCTGTTTCAAGAACGGATTCGTGTTCTATTGCCGAGATTATTAATCTCGGCCGCGGACTTACGCGGACTGTACGCGGACTCACGCTGAAAAAATTCCGCGTTGTTCTGCGTGCGGTCTGCGTTATTCCGCGGAGAGCAATATTATTGCTCTCGGTCGCCGAGGCGGTGAATATCACTTCGCGGAAATCCGCGCCGATGGCTTTTGCAATCGTTTCGCGCGACTCGTCAATCGCCGCCATCGCTTTCTGTCCGAAAGAATGGAGTGAGCCGGCGTTGCCGAACTCTTTTATAAAGTACGGGCGCATCGCCCGCTCCACTTCCGGCGCAACGGGCGTGGAAGCGGCGTAATCGAGGTAAATTCTCTGCATAGGAGTAATCGCGAATAACGCTGATTTTTGTTTTATAATAACGCGAATTTTATTCGCATTATTTCGCCAATATTCGCGTTATTGGCGACTACTCCTACACGTGGCGGTCGGCGACGTTGGACGCCGCGTAGCTCGCCGGCTTCGTAATCGGTTCGAAATCGTGCGCGCGAATCATGCCGACGACTTCCTGAATCATCGCTTTCGTGGGGCCGTTTTCGCCGACGTCGGCGTGAATTTCAAAATCCCACTCGGGCATCGCGCCGGATTTATCGGAAAGATTCCTCAATTCGGTAAGTATTCCCTTGCCGAGGTCAATGGAAATCAAGACCTCGCGGATGATGCGGTCGCGGAGGGTATGAAATTTTCCGAGCTGCGCGCGCCGCCAAAAATAGCGTCCGCCGTTGCCGACGCGGTGGACAACCGCCGCCGTCACAAAATCGGCGCGTCCGTCCATCAGGCGCTCGGAATCCGTGCCGACCATGATTTTATATTTCCGCTTCGGCTCCGCTTTCATAAAGCGGACAATTTCGTCCGCCACCTGGCGGACGGTCATTTTAAGTCCCAATGAGCTGTTGAAAAATTCGGGCATCCCCGTAAGAAATTAAATATTTTTTGTGAACATTGGTTCGACTTTTCAGCTATCTGAAGCAACTTTTGTGCCGTTGCCCGTAACATTAGCTCAAAAATATTTATATTTTCTCGCTGTTTCTTACGGGGCATATCATTTCTACTCTACGCCTCATTAATAAGGAGTGTCAATCCCCGCACCAAACGAGGACAATTTCTTTTTTTCGTTCTTTGACAAATAAATTCATTATTCTGAGGATTGTGATTTGTTGCCATTCGGCGACGCGTGCACCCCAATCCTCGTTTGGTGCGGGGGTAAAAATGCTAGCGTCCCGACTGTGACATCGGGACGCTTTTTTCTACTGGTTTTCTTCATTGCCGATCTCCTCTTGCTTAGGTAGATCCAGTTCCTCTCTGGCTTTCTTAGTCATCTCTCGATAACTGTGAGCTAGGCCTTGAAGCTCGTGGTCTTTCGGATCTTCAGCTAGTGCTTCCTCAAGCCGATCGAGAATTGATTCGCCGTTTTCGATCACTTTCTTTGCTTCCTCCAATGACAAGGGTGAGCAAGTGGTGAAAAGGGAATCGATCCCCGGCAGCTCTTTTTCAGCTTCTCTCTTCAGCGCGTCTTTTCTAGTAGACATCAGCATCTTCATCACCTCCTTTCAGGTATGTTAATAGGTTGATGGGAAGTTGCCTTTCAACCGTAAGGAAAAACTTTTCACCAGTCAATTCTCAGTTTTTCAACAAAAAATACACAAACTTCGCGGCTTCTTTCGGTCCGGAAACCTGAAGACACTCAATGCCTGTTTTTCTCGCGGCGGCGTCGTTCCCGCCCGGATAAAGCGCGTCGCCGACGAAAAGCATTTTCTTTACCGGTATATGCAGATGGTTTCTGATTTGCCGCACGCCGTAGGCCTTGTCTATTCCTTTTTTAGTGACGTCAACGGAAGTGAGCCCGCCGCTTCGCACTTCAAACTCCGGCAAATTTTTTCTCATTTCCCTCATTATCTTTTGCCTGACGTCATTCTCTTTGTTCCACCTCTCCTTGAGTTTAACCGGCGCTTTTTGCCCGAGCGCGGAAAAAGTAATCTGCGTTCCCCTGTCTTCAATTATTTTTCCGTACACCTTTTGGGGATGTTTGTAGCCGATTTTTGTGAAAGCATATTCAAAGGCGCGAAAAATTTTCCTTTTTTGCCGCGGTTTGAGATTTTCCGTATAAACATTCCGCCAACCGCCGTTTTTGTAACGATAAAAAGAAGTTGAGGTGGTCGGAAACAAAAAAAGATGTTTTTTGAGGAGCGGCGGGCATTTCAGTTTCGCCAAGAACTGCTTTTGGAATTGTTTGTAGCTTCCGCCGCCGATGACGGCGACTTTCTTTTTTTGAAGAAGTTTGCATAAAAGCCGCGACATCCACGCCTCAAGGTCGGACTTGCTCTCCGTCAGCGTCCCGTCCAAATCAAAAACGACGAGCTCCTTTTCTTTCCAGGATTTTTTGGGTTTTAGCATTGGAAGTTCTCATATTATAATATATGAGGGTGAACGATTGGACTACTTTCTGTCCGACAATTTCTGTTGCTTAAATTGACTTTTGTTGAAGAATCAGAAAAAATATAGACGTGTCCCGGCGAGAAGTTGTATCTCTCGCTCCTCCGCCCTGCGGCTACAGGGCAAGGCGGGACCGAGACCTAGGGAACGGCGAGAAGCGCGCTTGGCTCTACCAATGAGGGTAGCAAAAACTCGTCACCCACGTGGCGGGTAGAGGTTTCCTGAAAAGGGAACTCTCAATACGGGTCTTGGCTTTTCTCCCCTGCACCCGTGCCGCCACGGGGGCCGAGGCAGGAATCCCAGACCTCAGCGGTTGTTGTCTGGCTCTACGCTTCAAGTCGTCCCTAGGTCTCCCGCTGATTTCTACAAGGAGGTTAGGATGTACCTTAACAAGTTGACTGAAGGAATTGAAGGAAAACCGGAATTCCGAACTTTCCGGTATGTCGATAAGAATCCGCTCGGCGGCACGAAAAAAATAAGAACAATAGGCGACCCGAATGAGCCGATGCGTATTCTTCACGCGCGCCTGATTTGTGAATTACGGAAGCTGAAAATAAGAATGGATTACGCTTTCGGCGCGCAACCGGGGAAATCGGTGAGAGAAAGCGTCCGACAACATCTGAAGAACAGGTATTTCTATCTCACCGATATCATGAACGCCTACCAATCGGTTGACGGCAGGAAACTTACCGAAATCCTCTCGGCGGCAAACCCGGAACTCTTCGGCGAAGAAGAAGAAACTGCGGAGTTCCTCGCGAAGTACTGCCTTTCGCAAAAGGGCGGGTTGGTCATCGGCGCTCCTGCGTCCCCCGACCTTTTCAACGTCTACGCCGCGGTACTGATGGACGGGAAGATGATGGAGCTCTCCGAAAAACATCATCTTATCTATACCCGCTACCTAGACGACCTGTCGTTCTCGGCGAAGCAACCGATTGGCTGGAGGAAGCGCGCGGCTATAAGAGAAGCGATGAAAGAAGCCGGATTTCAGGTCAATAACCGGAAGTCAACGGTGGCCGACCTGAAGAAAGGGCCGATTACGATGAATGGCGTCCGCCTCGAGTGGCGCGGCGTGAATTCTCCGGCACGCATGATGCTGCCGCGGTTCTACCTAAGAAAAATCCGCGGCCTCGCGCGCATCGTCTTCAAGCGAAACGTTGACCTGTACCGAAAGCTCGCAGGGATGATGGGTGTTTTCCGCGATTCCACCCATGACGCACGTCGTCTTGGAGCCATGAACACGACGGAACTTAAGCTCGTCCGCCGGTTCAGGGAATGCCAGGCGATTGCGAAACGATCGGGAACGTCGGGTGCGACCTGACGTTCTTTTTTTATCAAAAAAATTTGACTGCGCAGCTTTACATGATAAAATTTAGGTAGGTCCCGCAAGCAGCTCGTTTCTGTACAGAGACGGGTCAAGCTTGCACCTCAGCCCTCTTAATGGGCAAGGTGGACTGGATCCGGAGAGCAGGACAGGCATTCTCTCGTCATCAGGCGAGAAAAAAACTCGTTACCCACGTGGCGGGTAGAGGTTTCCTGAAAAGGGAATTCTCATTAATGGTTCGGGAGTTTTTTCTCTTCCCTCGCACCGACGTACTCATCATCGCGGGGATGATCTCAGACGGAGCACAAATCCCTGAACCTCGGCGGTTGTTTGTTTTAAACCTTTGTGCCTTTCCTCGCCCTCCGGATCCACCGCTGACTTTGCAAGTTGAAAAAAACGAGAAAGAAGCAAAGGCGTCGCTTCGGCGCCTTTTGCATTCTTAACGCTTCAACAATGGATGTTTTTGAATCCCGCACCTTTTGGAATGACATTGAATCTGTAAAGAGAACTTACTTGGATTTATCGCCTTTGTAGGCAGAGTGGTATTGTGAAAGGTGCGGGATGAAATATACTTTTAGAGAAATGGCGAGAAACAACGGTGATAAAAACGGGCGCGATGTCGCGGAACGCGGCGGCAACCGCGGGGGCAAACGCGCGAAAGAACACCGTCTCCATCCGGAAACGAAGCGGAGCATCTGGGCGGTTGCGCTCGTGGGACTCGCCGTAATTTTTTTTCTCGCCGGATTTCATAAAGCTGGTCCCGGCGGAGAATTTCTTCTCGGAATTTTTGAAACGCTTTTGGGATTGGGATATTTTGCCCTGCCGACAATACTTCTTGCGGTCGCGGGCGTATTCCTGATTTCGGAGAAAAAATTGTTCGTCGGCATGACGCTCCTCGGCGGCTTTCTGATGATGCTCTCGGCGCTCGGCCTAATTGATATCGCTACTTCGGGGAACGGCGGCTGGCTCGGAGTGATTCTCGGTTCGCTCAAAATCCCCTTCGGCAATCTCGCCGCGATAATAATTAACTCGATAATTTTCGTCTCGGCGATACTCGTGACGCTGAACGCTCCGCTGAAAATAAAATGGCCGGAGAAATCCGCGCCGGAAGGGGCGCCGCTCCTTGCGCCCGTTGAAGAAAAGAAAATCGCCGCCGCCGAAAAGGAACAGGAAGAAAAGGAAGAGGAAATTCCCGAGCCGAGGCCGGAAGCGGCGAAATCGGAGCCGGTTAAAAAAGCGAGGAGAACGCCGCGCCCGAGCTTCGCAAATTATGTTCCTCCGCCACTCGAGCTTTTGAAATCCTCCGTAGAAAAACCCACCACCGGCGACCTCCGCGCGAACGCGAACATCATCAAAAGAACATTGGACAGCTTCGGCATCCCCGTGGAAATGGGCGAGATAAATATCGGTCCCAAGGTAACGCGCTACACGCTCAAGCCCGCCGAAGGGGTGAAATTGTCGCGGATCACGGCGCTAAATCAAGACCTCGCGCTCGCTCTTGCCGCTCACCCGATAAGAATCGAAGCGCCGATTCCCGGGAAATCTCTCGTCGGCATCGAAGTGCCGAACAAAGCGGCGGCGCTCGTCCGGCTCGGCAGTTTGATGGCGTATCCGGAATTCAATTCCTCCGGGCTTCTCGGATTTTCGCTCGGACGCGACGTTACCGGCGAACCGATTTTCGCCGACCTCGAGAAGATGCCGCACCTTTTGATAGCGGGTTCCACGGGCAGCGGCAAATCAATAATGATTCAGTCGCTGATTGTTTCGCTGCTTTATAAAAATTCGCCGACGACGCTGAAACTGATTATGCTCGACCCCAAGCGCGTGGAGCTTTCCATCTACGAAGGCATTCCGCATCTCGTCAGCCCGGTGATTGTCGAAAACAAAAAAGCGCTCGCCGTTTTCCGCTGGGCGATAAAGGAAATGGAAAAAAGATACGAGCTTTTGCAAAAATCCGGCAGCCGCGATATCAAGAGCTACAATGGCAAAGCCAACAGCCAACAGCCAACAGCCAACAGCGATGAATTACTTCCTTATATAGTGATAATCGTTGATGAACTCGCCGACCTGATGACCTCCTACGGACGCGAAGTGGAAGGGTTTGTTGTCCGGCTTGCGCAGATGGCGCGGGCGACGGGAATTCATCTCGTTCTCTCGACGCAAAGGCCGTCGGTGGAAATCATCACCGGCTTAATCAAAGCAAACATCACGTCGAGAATCGCTCTTCAGGTCGCAAGCCAGGTTGATTCAAGAACAATCATTGACACCTCCGGCGCAGAAAAACTTCTCGGCGCGGGCGACCTCCTTTTTGTCTCCTCCGAACTTTCCAAACCGAAACGCATCCAGGGCGCCTATATTTCGGAAGAAGAAACGAAAAAAGTCGCAGATTTCATCCGCGAAAACAATGCCGCTCTAGCCGAAGAAGAAATACAATTCGCGGCAGAAAACGGGAACGGCAACGGCGGCGTTTCGCTTTTCGACGACTCGCTTGAAGAGGACGGCGACGAAATGTACGATGAGGCGGTGGAAGTGGTGAGACAGGCGCAAAAAGCGTCGGCTTCTCTTCTCCAAAGGCGCCTAAAGGTCGGGTATGCTCGCGCCGCGCGCCTCCTTGATTTAATGGAGGAAAAAGGCATCATCGGTCCCGGCGAAGGCGCTAAACCAAGAGAAGTATATATCAGCAAAGATACTTCTCTAGAGCAATAAATATCCATGAGTATCGCGGAGCGAGTATCTAAAATATCAAGTTCGATATTTATTGATACTTGTGG
This sequence comes from bacterium, assembly GCA_027310625.1. Classification (GTDB taxonomy): domain Bacteria; phylum Patescibacteriota; class Minisyncoccia; order UBA6257; family 2-01-FULL-56-20; genus JACQKT01. Next base: position 19,763 of record DAIDAM010000002.1, on the reverse strand, counting down.
ATATCGATGGATATTGCTTATAAATAAATTATGGACTATAGTGAATTTTCAAACTTTTTGAGCGAGCGTGCGCGCGAGAAAGGAGTCGGCATAAAACAGCTATCAGAACTGACGGGGATTTCGGCAAAAAACATTGAAGGCATTTTTTCGGGCGACCCGGCGCGCCTGCCTTCTCCCCCGTATCTCAAGGGTTATCTTTGGAAGCTCGGCGAAGTTTTGGATTTCAATCCGGAAGAAGCGTGGGAAGAAATGAAAAAACTTGCCGCCGAAAAAAGCTCCGGCAAAGGAGACGAAATCACAAGAAACAGATTTTCAAGAAAGCCGGCGAACAAATATCTGATAATCGGCGCCGTTGCACTCGCAATCATTCTCTACCTCGGTTTCAGATTCTACGAAATTTCAGGAACTCCTGCTTTGAGGGTTGAAAATCCCGCCGAGGCGCTGATTGTAACCGTAAACAACCGCGCGACTATAAGCGGCAAGGTTTCAAACAGCGACGAACTGACGGTTAACGGCGAAAAAATTGAAATTCAGGCAAACGGGGACTGGCGAAAAGACATTGAGCTTCAGGCGGGCATAAATAATGTGGAAGTGAAAGCAAAAAAATTCCTGGGGCGCGAAGCTAAAATTGTGCGCCAAATAATGTATCAGCCGGCAACGGGCACGAGCGGCCAAGTTTTATCGCAATAACGGGATGGGGTATAATAAATTTGAGGTATCAGACACCGGTCAATAGACATCAGAAGTCCTTTAATTCTGATCACTGATTATTTAAACCTATGACCAAAAAAGAAGCGGCCCGGGAAAACTCGCCGCAAGAAAAAAAATCGCAAATTGACGACTTGATGTCGTCGCTGCAGGAAAAATTCGGCGAAGGCGCGATAATGAAACTCGGCGACGTGAGGCACGTTGACGTCGCGGTGATACCGACTGGCTCTTTTTCACTTGATATGGCGCTCGGAGTGGGCGGCTTGCCGCGCGGAAGAGTGATTGAAATTTTCGGACCGGAAGGCAGCGGCAAAACGACGCTCGCCCTGAATGTCGTCGCCCAAGCGCAAAAGCAGGGCGGGAAAGCGGCTTACATCGACGCCGAACACGCTCTCGACCCGGAGTACGCCTCCAATCTCGGCGTGAAAGTAAACGATCTTCTGATATCGCAGCCGGACAACGGCGAAGAGGCGCTGAACATTCTTGAAAGTTTGGTGCGCTCGGAAGCGATTTCCGTCGTCGTCGTTGACTCCGTCGCCGCGCTAACGCCGAAGGCCGAAATCGAAGGCGAGATGGGCGACCAGCACGTCGGCCGGCAGGCGCGAATGATGTCGCAGGCGCTCCGCAAACTGACGGCGCTCGCCGCGCGGACGCAAACGATGATAATTTTCATCAATCAAATCCGGATGAAAATCGGCATAATGTTCGGCAATCCGGAAACGACGCCGGGCGGTCTCGCCTTGAAATTCGCCGCTTCCGTCCGCCTCGACGTCCGCAGAATCGCGCAGGTGAAAAAAGGCGAAGACATCGTCGGCAGCCGCGTGCGCGTGAAAGTCGTAAAAAACAAAGTGGCGCCGCCGTTCAAAATGTCGGAGTTCGACCTGATGTACGGCAAGGGAATTTCCTACGAAGCCGATGTCTTGAACGCGGCGCTGAAATACGGCGTCGTTACGAAATCCGGCGCGTCGTATTCCCTTGGCGGCGAAAAGCTCGGCGTCGGCTTCGAAAAATCCTGTGAAAAGCTCGCCGAAGACAAAAAACTTTTGAACGAGATCAAGGCGAAGGTTAAGGCACAGGCGAAGTAAGAGTAGAAACTACGTTAGAAACTCGGAAATTTTTAAAAAACCGGAAGGAATGAAGGGATACTGAACAGCCAAATAATACAACAACGGGAGCCGCTATGACTAGTCATAGCGGTGTTCTTGTTTTTTCTTTGTTGCCGTTTGTTTTTTGCGCCAGCAGAAACGTGCTGACAAAGGGTTGAATACCTCGTGCTACGGGAATGAAAATCAGAATCGCGAAATCGCCTGCTTTAAACCTTCAAGCGACGTGCTGATAATCAAATATCTGTTGTTTCCGAACCAGCCGTAGGCAAGGACGCTTGAGGCGTTTGTGAAGTTCAAAATTCTTATTGGCTGTCCGCTCAAAAGTTCGCTCCTGAACTGCCCATTCGCATCGCCCGGATAATCAAAAAAGAGATTGGTCCAGGTTGATGACGCGCTTTCTATCCTCGACTGCACGGAACTCTCAGTGAGAATTTTCAGTTTATTTTCATTTAGGCGCAAAATATATCCCGGGAAAAGTCCGCCGTCTTTTCTGTACAAATAAAAAGTGAAATCGCTTTCAAAATTGTTTTGCAGAAACTCAGCATTAATTATGTTGCCGTTTATAAGCGTGAAAAAGTCAGCCGCGGAAATCGGTTTTCTCTCCCCGTTTTCGGGCGTTATCTCAAAAAACGAGCCGGAAACCGCGCTGACGAAGGAGTTAATTTCGTCGCGTTTCATTTCAAGGCCACTAATCGGCGATGTGATTTCAGACGCAAACGTTCCGTCAAGGACTTTATTGAAAAACGTTTTATGCTCCGTTAACGCGGGCGGCGGGTTCGCGTTGGCCGCGCCGCCCTTTTCCGCTGGCGAAGGGTTGAGAAGCGGGTAAAGGAAAAAATACCCGCCGAGAAAAACAGAAATCAGAAAAACTCCCGAAAGCGAGTAAAGAAAAACGGGGTTTGAGAAAAAAGAAAGGATTGATTTTTTCTCCGGTTTCGGGGGTGCTTCGGCGGTTTTTATAAAGCCGCCAACGCCGCCTACTTCCTGTGCTGTTCTTGAAAGTATTTTAATCGGATGGGGTTTCGGCGGACCGCCGCCGCTCGCCGCAATGGAAGCGACGTCGGAAGCCATCGTCCTGACGGTGATTTCGAACGGAGGAGGAGAAACGCTCGTCAGCGGCTCGCGTTCGGGATTAGTTTCCTGTGCCATAATCACTCCTGATTATAACAGAAGTGATATAGTTACTGGTCTCTGGTCTCTGGTTTCCGGTCTCTGGTCACTGGTCTCTGGTCGCTCGCTACTCCATTTGCTTCAGCGAAAGTCCGATGTGCCCGTCAGCGTCAACGCGAATCACTTTCACGCGTACGAAATCACCGACTTTGACGACTTCATTAACGGTTTTAACGAAACCATTCTTGAGTTCAGAAACGTGGATCATCCCGTCCTTGCCGCCGCCTAAATCGACAATCGCTCCGAAATCCAGAAGTTTCACAACTTTGCCTTCGACGATTTCGCCGACTTTGTATTCCCGCGTCAACGCTTTTATTTCGCCAAGTGCCGTTTCCGCGCGTTCGCGGTCAACCGCCGAAATGAAAACACGGCCGTCCTCTTCAATGTCAATGCTCGATAGTTTGTATTTCTCGATTAGTCCGTTAATCACCTTGCCGCCGGAACCAATGACGGCGCCGATTTTTTCGGGATTGATGCGGAGCTGGATTATCGTCGGCGCGTAGCCGGAAAGTTTCTCGCGCGGCGACGGCAAAACGCCGTTCATAAAATCAAGTATCCGCAGGCGCGCCTCTTTTGCCTGCGCCAAAGTTTTTTCAATCATTTCGGAAGTGAGCCCGCGGATTTTGACGTCCAACTGCACCGCCGTCACGCCGTCTCTCGTGCCGGCGACCTTGAAATCCATTCCGCCGTAAAAATCCTCCGGACCTTGAATGTCCGTTAAAATTTTATATTCTGGTCGCTGGTCGCTGGTCGCTGGTCGTTCCACAATCCCCATTGCGATTCCCGCCGCCGGTTTTTTGAGAGGTACGCCGGCATCCATCAGGGAAAGCGCGGAGGCGCAAACCGTCGCCATCGAAGACGAGCCGTTGGATGAAAGAGTTTCGGCGACGACGCGGACGGTGTAAGGAAATTCCTCCTGCGAAGGAATTAAGGAGCGGAGCGCTTTTTCCGCGAGTGCGCCGTGCCCGATTTCGCGCCTGCCCGGCCCGCGGAAAGAGCCGATTTCGCCGACGGAATAAGGCGGAAAGTTGTAATGAAGCATAAACCGCCGCTTGCCCGTAAATTCCATCGTCTCGATGAACTGCTCCGCCCCGGGAGCGGCGAGCGTCGTCACGGCGAGCGTCTGCGTGTTGCCTCTTATAAAAAGCGCCGAGCCGTGCGTCCTTTCGAAAAGTTTCACTTCGCCGTCGAGCTTACGGATTTCGCCGAGTTTTCTGCCGTCCGGACGTTTGTCTTTTTCCAAAATGTTTTTCTGGACAACTTCCCAAATGACTTCTTCCCAGACGTGATTCGCCGAGCGGCCGTCGAACTTTTCGCTTGCGGAAATAAAGGCGAAGTACTCCGCTTTTAGGTTGGCCATCGCCTCCGTGTATTCAAGCTTGTTCGGCTTGTAAATCGCGCTTTCGATTTTTTCTCTCAAAAATTTCTCCGCTTCGGCGCGAAACTCCGCGTCCACTTCAAAAAGTTTCAGGGCCGCTTTTTTCTTGCCGCTCTCCTTTATTATTTTTTCCTGAAAGTGAATGAGTTCGTCTATTTCTCTCTGCGCCGCCTCGCAAGCCGAGACGATTTCCTTTTCGGAAATTTCTTTCCCGCCGAGCTCAATCATATTTATTTTCCCTTTCGGTCCGGCGGCGAACATTTCCATCTCGCACTCCGGGTTTTTTGTTTCGGACGAGGTCGGGTTGACGACGATTTTTCCGCCGATTTTCGCGACGCGCACGCCCGCGGCCGGCCCGTTCCAGGAAATGTCCGAGATTCCGAGCGCGATCGACGCCGCCATCAGCCCCACAAAGTCGGGGTCGTTTTCCTCGTCGTAGGCGAGGACGGTCGCCACCACCTGCATTTCGTTCCTGATGTGTTCGTCAAAAAGCGGGCGGATGACGCGGTCCACAAGCCGCGCCGACAAAACCGCTTCCTCCGACGGACGGCCTTCGCGCCTGATGTATCTGGAACCGATAACTTTTCCGGCGGCGTAAAATCTTTCCTCGTAGTCAACCTTGAGCGGGACGTAATCAAAATCGCCCTCCCTTTTTTCCATAACCGCGGTCACCAAAACCGCTGTTTCGCCGTATTTCGCGAGCGCGGCGCCGTTTGCCTGTTCTGCGAGAGGAGAGATTTCAATGGTCAGCGTTTTTCCGCCGACTTCAGTTGTGTATTGTTTTCTAGTCATTGATTCATCGTATCAGCATCAATCGGCTAAATCAGCATCTATCAGCGTTCAGGGCTGAAATAATACTTTTGACGCTGATTTATGCGGATAGCGGCTGATTAATGCTGATTTTTATTTGCGCAATATTATCCTCGGTATCTCCTCCATATTTATAAACCTGTCGGCCGCTTCCTGAATCTTGAGCGACGCGCTTCTTTTGAAGGCGGCGACTTCAACCATTGAGCCCACTCCCCACTTGATATACTCCACGAGCGGAACGAAATCGCCGTCGCCGGTGACCAGAATCACGGAGTCGAGCGAGGGCGCCATGCGGATTGCGTCCACCGCCATACCCACGTCCCAGTCGGCTTTTTTCGTACCGTCGGGATAAATCTGTAAATCCTTCGAGCGGAGTTCCAGCCCCTCTTTTTCAAGCGCTTCGAAGAACGCCGCTTCGCCGACGGCGGTTTCGCTTTTGACGACGTAGGCCACGGCACGGATGAGTTTTCGCCCGGCGACGAGGTTTTTCAGAAGTTCTTTGTAGTTGACCCTGCCGCGATAAAGGTTTTTCGCGGAATGGTAAAGATTCTGAACGTCAATGAAAATGCCTATGCGCTGGTCCTCGTGAACAGTGGTGGATTTCATGTTATTATCATCAACGAATAACGAATTTTGAACGAATTTACGAATTAAAGTTTACGACTCTTTTGAAAGAAACACCATCGGAACCAAAGTTTATCAAAATGGCTAACTTGGTGTTGGTCATTTTTAAATATTCGAGTACCTGATTGACGTGCTTTTTGGAATATCTGTTTCCTTTTTTGATTTCGACGACAATTTTGTCTTCCACCAGAAAGTCCAAGAAATTTCTCCCGACTATTTTACCGCGATACTGCAAAGGAAAATAAACTTGTTGTTTGAAATTAATATTGTTTTGCCGAAAAGATTCTGCCAGTGCTCGCTGGTAATACTTTTCATGATGTCCATCGCCTAAACTGTTGTGTACATCAAACGCACATCCAATTATTTTATAGCTCAAATTTGGATAAACTAAATCTTTTCTTTTTAATTCGTTCATTCGCAACCGGATTCGTTATTCGGTGATGGTCACAGCCCCAGTTTTCTTGCGAGTTTCGCATACACATTCGGCTGTTTTTCCTTCAAATAATTCAAAAGTTTCCTTCTTTTGCTGACCATTTTCAAAAGCCCGCGCCGCGAATGCTGGTCTTTTGGATTCTTCTTCAGATGCGAAGAGAGTTCCTCAATCCGCCTTGAAAGGACGGAAATCTGCACTTCCGCTGAACCAGTGTCCTTTTCGTGTCTTTGCGATTCTCTGATTGTCTTTGACTTTACGCGTTTGGTAAGCACCGCATGATTATAAACGAAAAATTTAAGAAGAGCAAATCTCTTTAAAAAACCTGCCTTTGCTATACTGAAAAATAACGATGAAACCGGTAAGGAATTTTTTCTCATCTCCGCATTTCAAATAAAATAAAAACCATCCTTCATGCTGCCGGCAGAGATTGTTGGGCATCTAAACAAGCATTTTCAACGAATTTCTGCACCTTGAAGTTTTGGCGAAAGTATGGTAGGGTATTGGCACGTAGCAGTACTTGTCAATTTCACACGCGTTTTGAACGCAGAAAGGTAAGGTAAGCCATGAAGGTCCTGAAAGCGGTTCTCGCGGCGCTGTTCGCGCTTGCGATCGCGGCGCCGGCGGGAGCACAGCCGAACCCGCAGATGAATCTAAGGATAGACGTCAAAGTCGACACTGCCGAACGCCTGAAGGAATTGCCCTATGCAGTGGAAGGACCGGTGTACATCACCGTCATCAGGAGGTCGGGCAAAAACCCGAAAGCTCCGTTGGCAGAAGATGCTCCCGAGTACGCTGCGATCGACGAGGTTGCCAGGGTCTTCGCGGGCGTCCTCAAGGAGAAACTTGAAAACTCCGGCTTCCAGGTAGTACCGGACGGGACGAACGGGGCAAGAGAGGTCCGGCTCGCGATCGTGTACGATCCGGACAGCGGCGAGCTTGCTGGCGGTGTGGGAATCCAACCCCCCGCTGGCATCAAGTCTCCTGCTCCCGTGGGACTAGTGTTCTACCAGCGAAACGGCATCACCGGACCGCTGGTAGAGCTCGCGGCAAAAGGCGTCGCCATGAAGTTCAACGAGAAAATCAGAGCAGGCGACGCGAAGAAGACGAGCACGAACTAACTCGCGGCGGCCGACAGCAGAACAAACTAGCACCACGCTCAACCGTACGCGTGGGCTTTTTTTACTTCACCATCGAAGATCAAATTATTGGGCTGGAGGCTTAACTATTGTCGGCGAAGTTGAAACAGCCCTTGAAGCTCCTATAAAGAATTCAGTCAACTTTTTACTCGCTTCCAAGAAAGCTTTTTTGGCGGAGGCAAGATTTGCGGCAACCGCTTTTCCTTCTTCTACATAACCCTCATTGATCCTTCCCGAAACCATCTTATCAACGAATCTGAAGTACGATGAAAAGGCGTCATTAAGCGTAATAAATTTTGAAATCAAATCGGAGGTCAGCGATTTTGTCTCGGCGTCGGCGGTTTTCTGATTCGCCGAACTGAAGTTATCAAGGTAATTTCCGAGAATCGCAATTCGTTTTTTCTCAATTTCGTTTATGCCTCTGATTTTAAGTATTGAAGAACTTAATTCGTCGTAATTTCCCGATTTATCTTTTAAGCCGACGAGAAGAGGGTAAAGAGACGTCCTGAATGTTGAATCAAGAATATCAAGTTCATTGAAGGCAAGTTCAAAGGCATTTTTGTATTCCGAAGACGCCTTGGAACTAGGAATTGCCAACCCGTATTTACGCAACCCTAAATCGGCATTCGCTTGTCCAACGTCAACAATAGTGTCTTCCGGCGGCAAACCCTTGAATGACTTGATATAATTTTCAGCAAGTTGGGGGTTAGAATTAACAAACAAGAAGAGCGCTGCACCCGAAAGCGCAATCCCTCCCAGCACGGAAACCAGTATTATTCTTGTTTTGTTAGTGTCCATCGGCAATAGACGGTGGGTTGTTAATAAACTTCTAGATGAATGCTATTAATGCAGTATAATCCTAGCATAACCATTAAAACATGTCACCAATCTCACCAATCAAAGATATCCACAAGATCAGGATGTACTATACAATAGTTGCTTCGTTTCTGAGCATTTCTCTACTTATAATGCCTGTCGGCGTCTCAGCAGATGCAGACCTTTTAACTATAGCCCTCATTGCAGCCGCAGTGATAGTCGGTCCAGAAGTATTAGTACCGCTAGGCGGGGCGGAGAGTACCGGAGTGGTTGCAGTGCAGGGATTAATAAATACAGGGGTGCTTTCAGAAGGGTCTCTTGTGTTTGTTGGAGTTAACGAAGCTGGCGCGGGCTTGTATGCTCTTCAAACTTCACTTAGCGCTCCACTTGTATTCGGGGAATCTGCTGCCGCCGGACTTCTTACATACGGTTCCGGAGATTACACAGGGGAAACCTCTAATGTTCCCCAGGCACAGTGCGTCGCGGGCGGAAACTGCTACGGGCCAATTAACTCATGTGGAGAATCTTATCAGGGCACGTGGAATTACTCCTACAACGAGGATGGAGGAATAGTTTGCACTTCCTGTGTTGGACCAGACGGCTCCGAACTTACTACGTCTCCTCCGGAATCAAGGTGTGCTCCTCCTCCGCCACCGCCGCCTCCAGTCTGCAGTTTTTCTCCGAACCCGTCGTCAATAATCCCGCCGCAGACAACATCCGTCTCCTGGGGATGTCAAAACGCAGATTCTTGTTCAATTGATCAGGGAATAGGAAGCGTGGATCCCTCAAGTGGTTCAAGGACTGTCGCGCCGAGAGAGACAACAACGTACACGCTTTCGTGCACAGGCCGCGGCGGACCTGCCGATTACCAAACGACCGTCACTATAAAGAAAATTAATTTAAGAGAAGTCGCGCCATAACCAAGTTAATTTCCAAAGGTCGGTTATCGGTCATCAATTATCAGTAAACACTATGACAAAAATCAAAAAAATAATTCTCGTCGCCGGAGTTGTGTTTGCGGTCGCCGCTCTTTTCTTCCAGAAGGCCGCGAATTTCGTGAAAAAGGGGCTTGCGGACAGCCAGAAGATAAAGGTTGCCGAATCCCCGAACTGCGCCGTGGCGCAAGAGGAACCTAATTTCCCCGGCTGCAATTCCATTCTCTAAATCTAAAAAAGAAGCCAGTCCCTGGTTTCTTTGTCGCTAGTCACTAAAATGAACGAGCTTTTATTACAAATTTTCGGCATCCAATTCTTGTTTGAAGACAGATTTGCGAAAATCGCGAGCTTAGTTTTGGTTATGATTTATGTTTTAGGCATGTTTCTCGTCGGTGCGATGGGTGCAAGAAAAAAGGGCGGTATGCGAACCGCCACGGAAACACCCGTCGTCGGAAAGGGACTTATAAAACTTATAATAATTCTCCATTTGTTGCTTTACGCTTTCCTTTTGACGGGAACCGGAGCAATCAAAATAAAAAGTTTGGAACCATACTTTCTTTATGTAGGACTTGTAATTTTCACCTTCGGCGTTTTGCTTTCAATAGTTTCCAATTATTATCTCGGCGGAGTATGGAAAGGAAAATTCGTCCCCGTTGTTCCTCCGAGCCAAATGCTCGTCAGAACCGGCCCATACAAATTTATCAGGCACCCGATTTATCTAGGCTTCTTTTTGATTTGGCTTGGACCGTCTTTGATGTTTATGAACTGGCTTGGAATTCTATCCGCATTTTTTATAGTTCTTCCTGTTCTCTACAAAATAGCAGATGAAGAAGAGAATGAAATCACGGGAACTCTGGGGGAAACATATTTCAACCAAATGCCGCACGGAGCGATTTTCCCGAGATTGTTTTAATTTTCTTTTCTCCGCATCTTCAACATCGCCGCGATTGCCAGGAAAATAAGTCCCGCGGCAACGGGCGCTGCATCGCCCCATCTTGAATATAAAGTTGAAGAACCATTTTTTTGGTAACCAACTTTCCCTAATAAAATTCCTTCTTCGTCGTAATCCATTTTTTTAACAATCATCCCGCTCGAATCAATCAGCGCCGAGGGGCCGAAGCGGTTCGCCCTCACCGCCGGCGCATAGTTTTCCGCCGCGCGGAACTGCGCCGACACCAAATCAACGTAACCCATCGTGCTTCCTCGGAAAACCGCTTCCGAACCGGGGGAAATGAGTATATTCGCCCCGCCCTCGCGCGCCAAAACCGGACTTGTTATTTCCGAGCAAATCAAAGTATTAAAACTCAAATCGCCGATTTTGGAAACCTGGCCGCGAGGACCGGGCGTCATGTTTATCGGCACCGTGTAAAGCCCGATTTTTTTTGAAAATTCTGGCGTATAGTCAATGAAAGGGAATATGTTCCGCTTGTTGTAACTCTGAATAACTTTTCCGTCCTGCCAGAAATCAACCTCCCCATAAATGCCGTCGCGGACAACGTTGTTCCAAGAAACAAAAACTGTGCTTGAAGAAACGATGTTTTTCAGCCAGTCGCCTATTTTCGACATGCTCCCCTTAATAATTATTCCTCTGTCGCCCAAAAATTTGTTTCTTTCTTCAAAAGGGACAACGTTGCCCGTCAAACTGAACGGATAAACTATGAAATCGGGGTTTAATTTCTGCGCTTCCAAAACATATTTTTGAAGTTCCGGAAATTCGAAATTTCCGTTTTTGAACTCGCCGAATTTCTCGCCCTTGCTGCCGAATTGTATAACCGCAAAAGTCGCTTCTTTTTTCTCCGCCTGCAAGCCATTAAGTCGCGCGTAGTTCAAGGAATAAATTGCCGCGAATACAAGAAAAGTAACGGCAAATGAAAAAGCGAGCTTCTTTCCGTATCCGGGATATTTCCCCGCATTTCCCCGAACAACAAAAAACGCGGCGACGAAAGCATTCACTAGCGCGACCATAAAAGACGAGAGAATCACGCCGCCGATACTCGCCATACCGACGACGAAAGGAATGTTATGAAGTGGATACGATATTCGCGCCAGGTTGTAGCCGAAGAAAAGTTGATTTACAAGATATTCTGCCAGTGCGTAGAAAACCGATGTTGTAAAAATATCAAAAACCAAATTGATTCTCAGAAAACGCGGCACTACGGACAAGAAAATCCCCGAAATCAATCCCGCCACCAGCGATATCGGCAATCCGGCGAACCTGAATGCCCATACAAAAAGATATGTTTCCGGAAGCCAATGAAACTGAAATATTGAGAAATACGAGAGCGAAATCGCGACAATGAAGCCAAAAAGAAAACCTCCGAAGAATAACGTTTTAAGTGAAATTTTTTCGGAAAAATATATGAAGTAAAAATATGGCGCGAGCGCAACAATGGACAGCGGCCACAAATCAAAGGGGTAAGACGAGGCAACCAAAAGAATCGCCGACGCAACAGGAAGAATCAGCGGCCTTTTTTCCAAAAATTCTTTGATATTATTTTTCATCAAAGTGTCCGACGAGCCGTCTCATTTTACCGCTCTTGAGCGAAAACTCATCAACGAATTTTATTTCAGGAAACGTGAAACTGCCTTTGTCCACAGCGTTCCTCAACGTTGTTCCGGGAGCGAGAACCCAATTATCCAAAAGGTGCTTCAAAATTGAAGAACTGATGTCGCTTTCCGAAAACATCGCCGGCTTGCTTTCCTTCAAAATCTCTACAACCGTCTTTACTTTCAACCCGGAATCGCTGTCTACTTCGTAAAAGTGGAGTTGGTACTTGTCGCCGGTAAGATTGAGAATCGGCATAAAGATTTTTTCAACGTCGGCGACTTTTATTTCCACGCCTCCTATCCGAAGTCTGTCAATTTTGTCGCGACCGGACATGGCGAGAACCGGTCCGGGGGTTCCGCATGAACAATTCTCTTCCACAATCTCAAAATAGTCGCCCGTACGATAGCGAATCAGCGGAGTCGCAAGATTGTTAGCGCACGTTATCACAAGTTCGCCGTTCACCAGCTCCGTTTTCATAATCGGAGGATTGAGAACGTGAAATTTGTCGCTTTTTTCGTCCATCATTTTCTTGCAGGGATAGAAAAAAAACTGGCCGACTTCCGCGTTGCCGTAGACGTTTGCGATTTTGGCATTCGGGAATTTTTCCGCAAGAATCTCGCGCTTTGCCGCAGTAAGGGTTTCCGAAGAAACGATGATGAGCTTTATCGCTTTCGGGTCGTAGTATTTCTCAATGTGCTTCGCCAAATCGAAAGCCAGGGTCGGAAGCGTGCAAATTGCGTCCGCTTTTACTTTTGCGGCGATGACAGCGCTGTTTAAGAGATTCTGGAAGTCGGCGAAAATCGGGGTGCACTTGTTTTTCGCCTGGCGGCATTGCTTCACAAAAGTGTGTCCGAAATTCCTCGCCAAAGGAGGATGCACTACAAGAATTCGCCTAGCGTCTGTCCCGAGCGTGGGATCAAAATAGTGGTTTTCTATCTCCGAAAAATAAATCACGAGCGGATTTCCGCTTGTCGTTCCCGACGTATAGGCGACGAATTCAACGTCTTCTTTTTTTACGAAGAGTCGCTCATCGGGCGGCGTTGATTCAAGCTCGGCGCGAATAAGCGGCGGGAGCTTCGCGAAATTGTCGGGCTTGAGAACGTTTCCCTTTGTGAAACCAGCAGCTTCGTACTTTTTTTTGTAGAAATCGGAATGGGGATTATCCCAGACAAAAGACAAGAGTTCCGGAATTGTTTTTATCGCAGGCATCGCACAAATTTTACACTCCCTCGACGGATAAAAAAAGGAGGGGTGCTTGTTTTATTGCGGAAGTTAGGGTAGAGATTAAAGTTATGACAACGAAAGAAATAAAGGTTAGGTGGAAAAATTACAGAAAGGCGAATTCCGAAAAACCGCACGCAAGAGAAAACGAATTTAAAAAGATTTTCTCATTGGTTGCCCCGGAAAGATGTATGAAAATCTGGGAAGTCGGCACAGGCAACGGCTATCTTGCGCTTCCCTTGGCTAAGGCGGTCGGGAAAAACGGCGAAATTATAACGACAGACGTGGACGCGGGCAGCATAAAAGAAGCAATTAAAAAAAGTAAAAGAAAAAATTTGAATATAAAAGTAATCCTACTATCCCCTAAAAAACCGTTTCTCAGCGGAAAAAAATATGAAAATCTCTTTGACGTCGTTACGTCTCTTGCTACGCTCCACCACTTTGACAGAAGGGGCACGGGAGACCACGGAAGAAAAAAAGCGCTGAAGTATTTCTATAGAAACCTCAAAAAGGGCGGCAGATTAGTCATTGGCGACGTGCTACACGGCACAATTTCACAAAAATATTTCCATTCTATAGATGACCCGAAACATTGCTTCCCTCTTGGTCATCCGCACAATTTCTTCAAGAAAAAAGAATTGGTAAAAGCGGTTAAAAACGCAGGGTTTGAGAATGTAAAAGTGAAAATTGCTTATGTCCCATGGAGGTTTTCATCTGTAAAAGAAGCGAAAAACTTTATTCACACCATACACAACGCAAGATGCGCTAAAGAGGAATCGTTTTCAATTGCCAAAAAGTATCTCGGATTTAAGAAAGTCGGCAGCCATTATGAACTTGGCTGGGAATTGTTCTTTTTAACCGCGAAAAAATAACAAGGGCGTACTAAATTTTCGCGATTTTTCATTTGAAATCAATTGTTTTTTGGGGTAAAATTGAGCGGTAATTCAGCATAAAATCATGGTTATCAATTACTTCGGCGACGGGTGTTTCCGATTGCAGAGCGGGGATGTTTCGCTTCTTGTTGACCCGAACAGCAACCGCCTCAAAGGCGACGTTGTTTTAAGGACGATCGCTTCGCCGGAGGCGGAAATGCCCACTGAAAACGAAATCGGTTTCCCGGGAGAATATGAAGCAAAAGACATGCAGGTGCGCGGCTGGCCTGTGACGAAAGAATCAACCGCGAAATTCATAAAGTCGGTTTATCTCGTGAAATGGGAGGGTTTAAGTTTCGTTTTTCTCGGCCATCTTTCAAACGGACTGGAACCGGAAATCGCCGAAGAATTGAGTGAACAGGACGTGCTTTTCGTTCCCGTCGGCGAACATTTTTTGTCGGAGGAAGACGCGGCGAAGCTCGTGAAAAAAATGGAACCGGCGGCGGTGATACCGAGCTTTTCAAAAAAGCCCGATGCGCTCGCAAAAGCGCTCGGGCAGAAAGCGGATGTTCAGGAAAAATTCGTCTTCAAGAAAAAGGATTTGGAGAATATGAAAAACAAGGCGGTGATACTGAAAGCCAGTTAATAGTAATCAGTCATCAGAAATCAGGGTTAAAACTTCTAATGTCTGATTACTGATGTCTGATGTCTAATCTAAAATGAACGATTTTTTGAAAAAAATTCAGGAAAGCGACGACGCCGAAAAAAGGAAATGGCTTTTTGTATTTTCCGGCGTGGCGATAGCGGTGGTAGTTTTTTTGTGGCTGAAGTATTTCAACTCCCTTCTCGGTCCTGTGAGCCCGGCGGAACAGCAAAACATTGGAGGGGGCAACGGGCTCGCCTTTTTTGAAACGTTCAAAGCCGGTCTTGCGATAGTGGTAAAAACAATCGGCGGCGCGATAAAAAGCGTCGTTGATTTCATTCTTCAGCCGACGAGTTACATCATTAAGCCCTGAGTTAATAATAATCAGTCATCAGTAATCAGTAATTAGAATAACTTTTGATGTCTGATAACTGATGTCTAATGTCTAATCTATGCCCATTCAAAAACGCGAAATAACAACGGAGCTTCAGGAATCGTACCTCGACTATGCGATGTCGGTCATCGTCAGCCGCGCTCTGCCCGACGTCCGCGACGGACTGAAGCCGGTGCAGAGAAGAATTCTCTGGGCGATGTGGGACAGCGGCTTGACGCATCTCGCCAAAACGAGAAAGTCCGCGAACGTGGTCGGCGAAACCATGGCCCGCTACCATCCGCACGGCGACGCTTCCATTTACGACACTCTTGCGAGAATGGTTCAGGAATGGTCGCTGAGATATCCCCTTGTGACCGGTCAGGGAAATTTCGGCAGCGTTGACGGCGACGCTCCGGCGGCAATGAGATACACGGAGGCGAAACTTTCCAAAATAAGCGAGGAAATGCTCGCGGATATTGAAAAGGAAACGGTTGAATGGCAGCCGAACTACGACACCACGAGGCAGGAACCGAAAGTTCTGCCGGCGAAACTCCCCAATCTCCTTTTGAACGGCACGGTGGGCATCGCCGTCGGCATGGCGACGAACATTCCGCCGCACAACATCGGGGAAGTCGCCGACGCCGTGATTTACTTCGCCGACAATCCCGACGCCGACTCCGACGACCTTCTGAAATTCATCAAGGGTCCCGACTTTCCGACTGGCGGAATAATTTTCGACCAGAAAGCGATTCGCGAAGCGTACGTTTCCGGCAAGGGGCCGATTCTGACGCGGGCGAAAACCGACATTCAGGAAAGAAAAAACAGGCAATACGACATCGTCGTCACCGAAATTCCCTATCAGGTAAACAAAGCGGAACTCATCAAACACATCGCCGACCTCGTGCAGAACAAAAAAATCGAGGGGATACGCGACATCCGCGACGAATCCGACCGCGAGGGACTGCGCATCGTCATCGAGCTCAAAACCGACGCCAATCCGCAGAAAGTTCTGAATCAACTTTATCAGCACACCGACCTTCAAAAATATTTTCATATGAATATGATTGCGCTCGCGGACGGCATCCAACCGCAGCTGATGACTTTAAAAGACGTCATCTCGGCGTATTTCGAACACAGAAAAAAAGTCGTCAGAAAACGGACGGAGTTTGAACTGAAAAAAGCGGAGGAGCGGGCGCACATTCTTGAAGGACTTCATAAGGCGCTTGGTTCAATAGACAGAGTCATCGCGACGATAAAAAAATCTAAGGACAGAAACGACGCGCACCAAAACCTCGTCAAACAATTCAAGTTGAGCGAAATTCAGGCGAACGCCATCCTCGAAATGAAACTGCAGACGCTCGCCGCTCTCGAACGACAAAAAATCGAGGACGAACTGAAGGAAAAACTCGCACTCATAAAGGAACTCGGCATCATTTTGAAAAGCCCGGCGAAAATCGTCGGCATCGTAAAAAAGGAAGTGGCGGAACTGAAGGAAAAATACGGCGGTTCACCCTCCCAAGTTTCATTCACCCCTCAAAATTTGCCAAGCAAATTTAGTGGGGCAAGCGGCAAAATTTGGGAGGGCGGGAGAAAAACAGCGGTCGTCGCCGGCGGAGTGAAAACTTTCAGCGAAGAGGACTTGGTTCCCGAAGAGGAAGCGGTGATAACGCTCTCGGCGAGCGGCTACATCAAACGTCTGCCGCCGGGCGCATTCAGGACGCAAAAGCGCGGAGGGAAAGGACTCATCGGCTCGGAGGTCGGCGAAGAAGATTTCATCTCGCAGTTTTTCGCCGCCCACACGCACGACAACGTTCTTTTCTTCACCGACAAAGGAAGAGTTTTTCAAACGAAGGTTTACGAAATCCCCGCCGCCAGCCGCGTTTCCAAAGGACGCGCGATACACAATTTCTTGGAACTGCCGGCGGACGAGAACGTCAGCGCCGTGGTCTCCTACGCAGACAAGCGCGGACTGAACGCAGAACAACGCGGAAGTGGAGAAAGTCCGCGAGAGTCAGCGTTAAGTCAGCGTCGGTCCGCGTATTTAATGATGATTACCAAAAACGGCGTCATCAAAAAAACGAAGTTGGAGGATTTCAAAAACATCAGGCGGACGGGAATCATCGCCATAAAGCTATCCGCCCAAGGCGGATCCGCCTCTGGCGGAAAGAAAGGCGACGCGCTGAAGTGGGTTCGCCTTTCAAGCGGGAACGACCAGCTGATTCTCGGAACGAAAAACGGACAGGCGATACGCTTCAAGGAAAATCAGGCGCGCCCGATGTCCCGAACCGCCGCCGGCGTGCGCGCGATAAAATTGAAGAAAGACGACGAGGTCGCAGGGTTTGATATAATTAGAAAAGAGACAAGCGGCCAGAGACCAGAGACAAAGGTTTTGGCGGTGATGGCGAACGGTTTCGGCAAGCAGACGCCGCTCAAAGAATACAAAATTCAGAACCGCGGCGGCTCGGGAATAAAAACGGCGAACATTACCGCAAAAACCGGCCATCTCGTTTCTCTGCGGGTAATCTCCGGCGAGACCGAACTTCTGGCGCTTTCGGAAAAAGGGCAGGTGATAAAAACGAAAATTTCCGACGTGAGGACAACGGGGCGCTCGGCGCAGGGAGTGAGGATAATGAACCTCAAACAGGGAGACAAAATTGCCGGAATAGTTGTAATTTAAAATCCGAAATTTGAAGCACGAAATTTGAAAGGTTTCAGATTTCAGATTTAAGATTTCAGATTTGATAAATGAATTTTTCCCAAAAGCAAATAATAATCATAGGCGCGATTTTAGCCGTCGTCGCTCTCGTCGCTCTTCTCGTTTTTTTCAACCGCCAGCCGAGCGGAAAAGAAAAAATTTCGCTTCTGGTGTGGGGTTTTGACAAGGGCGAGGTTTTTTCTCCGGTGATCGGCGCCTACAAACAACTCCGCCCGAATGTTGAAATCTCCTACAAAGAAATAAAAACAGCCGACTACGAAAATTATCTTTTGGGAGCGCTCGCGTCTGGCCAGGGTCCCGACGTTTTCCCGATTTACAACAGACAACTCGGAAAATTGATAAAGGCGCTTTACCCCGCTTCGCCCTCACAGCTGAGCGCCGGGCAGGTTCAGGATTTATTCCCTGCGGAAGTCGAGACTGATTTCGGGGCGGGAGTCGGAACCGCGCAGGAGCAAATTTTCGCGCTTCCGCTTTACTTCGACACACTCGCTCTCATTTATAATAAAGACCTTTTCGACCAGGGCGGCGTCGTCGGTCCGCCAGCGACGTGGAGCGACTTTGAAGACGCGGTCGCAAAACTGCGCGCGATTTCGCCGAACGGAGAGATAACAAGAGCGGGCGCCGCCATCGGCGGTTCGCAAAAAACAATCACTAACGCCGTTGACGTTTTGAACAATCTCATCTTCCAGAACGGCACAACGATGCTTTCAGGGAATAACGCTTCGTTCGCTTCCGAAAACGGAGCGAATGCCTTCAATTTCTATCTTCAGTTCGCCAATCCCTCGTCAAACTATTACACGTGGAACGATAGCCAGCCGAATGATTTTGACGGCTTCGCCGCGGGAAAAACGGCAATGGTCTTCGGGTACGGCGCGGACGTGGCGAAAATAAAGAACAAAAGTCCGTTCTTGAGAATGGGAATCGCTCCCATGCCGCAGACGACGTCGTTCAACTCCGTCAACTATGCTTACTACTGGGGATTGGCGGTTTCAAAGCAATCGAGAAACGCCGCGGCGGCGTGGAATTTCGTTGTCTTCGCGGCTACAAACTCTCAGGCCGCTTCGGCTTATTCCTCGTCTTCGGGAAAACCGCCGGCGCTCCGCGACCTCATTGGGCAAAAAATCAGCGACCCGTCGCTCGGGGTCTTCGCGAAACAGGCGCTCACCGCCCGCTCCTGGTATCAGGTTGACGAAAGAAAAATAAAAAATATTTTCGACAACGCCATTTCAACGGTGCTCAACACGAGAGCCGACCCGCGCCGCACGCTCGAGCAGGCGCAAACCGCCGTGACACAGTTGATGCAGCAAGGCAATCAGTGACCGGAAACCAGAGACAAAGAAACAAACGAATAATAAAACAATGATTAAAAAATTTTCTGCGGCTTTGTTGCTGGTCTTCGGTCTCTGGTCCCTGGTCCCCTTGTCCGCTCTCGCCGTCGGTCTTCCATACTGGGGGCCGCTTGTTTCATGCACGGGAACGAACTGCACAACCTGCGACCTTTTCTCCACGGCGCAGATGATAGTTTACTTCATAACGACGCTGACCTTTTTCGTCGTCGGGCCGATAATGGTGACGGTCGGCGGTTTAATGATGGTCGTCGCAGGCGGCAATGAAGAAAGGTTTTCTTCTGGAAGAAGAATCGCGACGGGGGCGGTCATCGGCATCGCGATAACCCTCGGCGCGTTCCTTATCGTTAACACTCTCCTCCGCGCCGTTGCCCCCAATTTCCCCGGCTTCAGCGGCGGCTCCGGCTTCACGATAAACTGCAGCGCAAAGTCGCCTTTCGTTCCACCGGCTACCAACCAGCCGCCGGCGGGCGCGGGTACATCCAATTATTTCGATTTCCCTGCGGGACAACCGGGGCAGCAACCGAACACGGGAGGAAACCAGTCGCCAACTCCTAGTGCGCCGAACTATTTCGATTTTCCAACAGGACAGTAACCGGGAACGGGAGAAAACCCTGCGCAACCTAAACCAAGACCAAGAACTCACTCCGTGATGTTAAAAAATTTACTAGTTAGTTCGTTCTTCGCCGCCGGTCTCTTGTTGCTGGTCTCTGGTCTCTGGTCTCTGGTCTCTCTTTCCGCTTTCGCCCAAAACCAAACCGCCGAAGTTGACCTAACCAGAGCCCCTGATATCGCTTCTTATGGCTCTTCGGGGGGTTCGGTTGTGCAGTGGATACAGAACTTCTACGTGTTTTCATTGATCGGAGGGGTGTTTCTGGCGGTGGGGGTGATAACGTGGGCAGGGTTGAGATACGCTATTGCCGCAGGC
>DAIDAM010000021.1 GCA_027310625.1 bacterium | reverse complement strand
TCGACGCTTCGCCGGAGAAAATCGTCCCTATCACAAAAAATCCTTCCTTGAGAAATTTTTCGGCAAGCGCTTTTCCGATTCCTTTTCCGACGCCGGTTATCAAAACGTTTTTCATAAATAGATTTTACAATTTGATTTTTGTGTTCCGCGGCCGCCGCGCCAAAAGTTCAGCCCCCAACCGAAAGGAAGGAGGCCGCCTCGCTCCCGCAAGTGCGCGTTTTTCATCTTTACCCTGCCTTTCTTATTCCTCGGTTCTCGGTTTTGTCGGCGCGAGCGCCGCGCCGAGGATGATGAGATAGGGATTCCACATGAGAAAGAGCGTCCAGAACTGCATGAACGCCGCTTCACCGATCTCGTAGAGGTTCTGGTTGAACTTGCCCCACTGTTCGCCGCGGGTCGGCATCTTCGCCTCGGGAGACGCTTTTTCTTTTGCGGGAAAGGGAATTACGTGCGCGGGTTTCATAATCACCCCGTGTTAAAGAGTTAAGGAACTTTCTGGCAGTGATTGCGCCGCTGTCATCATCAACATTTTAAAACGGGAGGATTGAAATTGAAAGTGTCAGTTTTCATCAGAGAATTTCAGAAACGGCAAAATAAGCCAGGTCACGGCGGTGAAGACGGCGGACACGACAATCAGCGGCTGAAGGCCGATTTTTCCGAAAAGAAATCCGCCGAGGGCGCTTGAGCCAATCAAGCCGATGTTCCAAAAAGACGTCAGCGCCGCGAAAGTCGTGCCTTCGGCGTATTTCGGGCAGGCGATGGCGGCGGCATTGAGCATCACAAGAAAGGTAATCGCGCCGATGATTCCGAGTATCGCGGCGGACGAAACGTAGATAATTCTTGCAAGAAAAAGATTTTGCTGGACGAAGGGCGCGAAATAAATCAGGTCGAAAAGCGTCGCGATTGTCCCGACGATGATGGCGAATTTAACGAGCGAGCGGGTTTTCAATCTTCTCGAGAATTTTCCGAAAAGTATCGCGCCGAGCGCCGACGACGCCGCGCCGACGGAAGCGACGGTCCCGAGGAAAATTTTGTCGAACTTGAGATTGTCGACGGAATAATAAAAGAACGGCGCGCCGAAGGACGGACTGAACGTCCAGAAAAAAAGGAAAAAGGCGAGCAGCCACAGAGTTTTTTCTTTTAACGCCGCCTTGAGCGAGGCGACGCTTTGCCTAAATTGTTCCTTCGCGCCGGAGATTTCGGATTCTTTGATGAAGAAAAGCACCGAAAAAAGAACGACGAGAGGAAAAACGGCGTTTATCGAAAAAACCAATTGAGGTTTCAAATTTTCCGCCACCCAGCCGCCGGCATAGCCGGTGATTATGGAAGCGGCGTAAACCGCCGTCCATTGAATTGATTGAAATCTCCCCGTGAGGTTGAGCGGCTTTCCGTTTTCCACCATCAGCGCGTCAGTGACGACGTCCATAAAGGCGTAAAAAGCGGAGGACAGAATAAAAAGGAGAACCAGTTGAGTTATGGAATAATTTCCCATCGTTCCGAGAATGAACCAGACCGCCGCCGCGCCGACGGAAGTGACGACGAGATAGGATTTTCTTCTCGAACCGAAAACGGGCAGGGAGTCGGAGATTATTCCCCAAAGCGGCTTTATCGCCCAGCCGGCAACGGTCGCGGCGCTGAAGTACGCCGCCTGTTCCGCTGTAATCTTCAAAACGTCCTTCAAAAGAAAGCTGACCGTCAAGCCAGGAAGAGAAGCGATGCCGTTCGGCGAAAAAAAATAAACGAGAGCAAGAACAACAGAAAGTTTGATTATTGTTTTCTTGTCTTGATTTTCGGCGGCTTCCGGCGAACCATTCATAATTCCCAGATTATATCACTATTTCCGCAATTTCCGTTTCAATGTCGCGCCTCGCGTTAAGTTATAATTTCTTTATGGAAGAATTTCTCAAGTCGCTTATTAAAGCCGTTGTTTCATTCGTTATCGCAGGGGTGGTTTCTCTTGCCGGTTTTTTCGGCGGTAAAGTAGCGATAAATCCGGTTGTAGGCGTGGATAATAAAACAGAACTTCCTTTAGTTGGACAATTGCCGTCGTCAAGCGTTAATGCTTTTCTTGAAAAAGAGACGACCACTCCGAAGATAACCGCAAAAACAGAAACGATACCGAAGAAAGAAAACACTTCAGCATCGACGTTAACTCCTTTCGTTCCGCAAATTGTCGTTCCGCAAATTGTTTTTCAACCTCAGGAAAAATCCCTTCCGCCTCAGATAACGATAGACCCGCAGGCGATAGCGGGAATTTTATGCTATTACAGCGTGTCCGTATTTGATTCCTCGACCGGCAACACCGTTTCCGCAGGGCAGGAACTCATCCGCGGCTCGGGCGTGATTGTAAATTCGAAAGGTTACGTGTTAACGAACAGGCACATTATCCAAAGGCCCGACTCCGTGGAAATCGTTTCCAATGCCGACGGGACACAAACCGAGATAAAGACAACTTACAAACTCGACCATTGCGAAGTCGGCAATCCGCCGGCGGGAACTTACTTGCCGACTCCGCAGGAAATACAAACGATAAATCCTCTTTTGAGGATTCCGGTTTTGGGCTACGTCGCGGAGCCGGCTTACATTTCATCCGGTATCGGCTTAAGCGACGATGAAAATTTCTTCGCCGACTTCGCCGTTTTGAAAATCACTGGAATCACGAAAGACGGACCTTCTTTCGGCGTTACTTCTCTGCCGACTTCTTTTCCATATGCGAAACTTTTGGCTATCGCAGGATACGATTTGGTCGGGCAAGGCGTGGTGACCTACGGCTTTCCCGGAGACATAACCGTTGCGCAAAAAGAATCCTTCCAAACGCTGACGATGAGCGGGAGCGTCGGTAATGTAACGGAGATTGAATACGGCGACCTTTATTATCGCGACACGCCGCTTGTCATTGACGCCAAGCTTGAAATCTACGGCGGCAGGTCGGGCTCGCCTCTTTTCTGGCGCGGCTATGTCATCGGTCTGACGACTTTTTACACAAAAGAAAACAGAACCGAGTCCGGCTCGGTGGCGAGCGACGCGATTATAAAAGCCCTTAAATTCACCGGCTACCTCGAATAACCAGTGAAACTTTTCATTTCGCGTTTTGCCTCGCGTCTTTTTATCGCTTCGCGCTTGTCGGCTTTTTTTCTGCTTCTTCCGAGACCAAGTTCAATTTTGACGAATCCTTTTTTCACATAGGCGCGCAGGGGAACGAGAGAAAAAGATTTTTGCCGCAGTTTGCCGGCGAGCGACTTTATTTCGCTTTTGTGCAAAAGGAGCCGGCGCGGACGGCTGGGGTCGTAATCGGCCGGCGCGTTTTTCGGCTGATACGGCGGAATGGAAGCGTTGACGAGCATCAAATCGCCGCCTCTCGGAACGGCGTAGCTTGAAGCGAGATTCAATCGCCCGCTTTTCGCGCTTTTTACCTCCTGCCCCGTAAGTTCAATGCCTGCTTCGTATTTTTCCGCGATTTCGTAGTCGAACCGCGCGCGCCTGTTTTCCGCTATCGTTTCCATCGTGTTTGTATAAATTTTATCTCATTATTCCTTCGTTGTCAGAAGGCGTTTTTTCAAGTATCTTTGAATCAACGATAAATTTGCTTATGCGGAAAAAAGTAGAAATTCTTTTGAAAAAAGCTCTTCGACTTAGCTCCCAGCCTTCGCGAGGCTTCGGCGGGCAGGCAGGGCAGGCGGCAGAAATTTTCGTTCCCGAAAACGAGAAATTCGGACATTATTCCACCAATGCGGCGCTGAAACTTGCGAAAGAGAGAAAGAAAAACCCTTTGAAAGTTGCAGAATCAATCGTTGAGAAGATAAAAAAAATTTCTCCCGAAGGATTTTTTGAAAAAATCGAAGTCGCCCCGCCGGGGTTTATAAATTTTTGGGTGTCGCGCGACGCGATAAGGAAAGAACTCTTGTCAATTGCGAGCGAAGGCGAGAATTACGGCAGGAGCAATTACGGCAAAGACAAAAAAATAATAATTGAGTATTCTTCGCCAAACGTCGCAAAACCGATGCATGTCGGGCATTTGCGAAGCGCGGTCATCGGCGACGCGCTTGCAAACATACACGAGTTTTTAGGATATAAAGTCGTGCGCTGGAACTACATCGGTGATTGGGGAACGCAGTTCGGAAAACTCATTGCCGCTTACAAGCGCTGGGGAAACAGAAAGAAAGTGGAATCTTCGCCGGTGGAAGAACTTTCTTCGCTCTACGTCAGATTTCACAAAGAAGAGGAAGCCAATCCGCTTTTTGCGGAAGAAGGCCGCGAGGAATTTATGAAACTGGAAAGCGGCGACGCGGAAAATAGGAAACTCTGGAAATGGTTCAGAAGCGAATCGCTCGGGGAATTCGGAAAAATCTACAAAGAGCTCGGAATGAAGTTCGACGTCGCTGTCGGCGAATCGTTTTTCGAGCCGGCGCTCAAACCGCTCGTGGAAAGTTTTTATAAAAAGGGAATATTGAAGGAAAGCGAAGGCGCGCTCGTCGTTCCTCTCGACAAATTCAATCTTCCGCCGGCGCTGGTGCGGAAGTCCGACGAGTCGAGTTTGTACCTCACGCGCGATCTCGCCTGTCTCGATTACCGCCTGAAAAAGTACAAGCCGCTGAAAATAATTTACGTCGTTTCCAACGAGCAAACGCTTCATTTTTCGCAGCTTTTCGCCGTCGCCGAAATCGCGAAAATGAAAAAGGCGGAACTCGCGCACGTGAAATTCGGTTTGGTTCTCGGGGAAAGAGGAAAATTTTCGACAAGAACCGGCGAAGCGATTTCGCTCGACGAACTTTTGGATAAAAGCGTTTCCCTCGCAAGAAAAATAGTCGAAGAAAAAAATCCCCGTCTCGCTGCAAAAGAAAAGAAAAAAATCGCCGAAGCGGTGGGAGTGGGAGCAGTGAAATACAACGACCTCAAGGAAAATCGGCTCTCGGACATTTATTTCGACTGGGACAAGATGCTTGATTTCTCCGGCGACAGCGCTCCGTATCTTCAGTACACATACGCGCGGCTGAAAAGTATTCTTAGAAAAGTATCAAGTATCAAGTATCAAGTATCAGGAGTTAAGAGCATAGGACTTTTGACTGACGGGCAGGAACTTCTGCTTATCAGAAAAATGGCGGAGTTTCCCGAGATTGCGCGGCGGGCGGCGGAAAACATGGTGCCGAACATCGTCGCAAAATATCTCTACGAACTGGCGAACGCTGCAAACGGATACTACGAGTCAACACCGATTATTAAAGACAAAAACCACGCTCGCCGCACCGCGCGACTACTTCTAATATCTTGCGTCAGTTCGATTTTGAAAAGCGGGCTGGGTTTGCTCGGCATACAAGCTCCGGAAAAGATATGACGGCTTTCGAACCGAAACCGGGGCAGATTGATTTCACGGACGCGCGCTGGGCGCCGGTGATAAGTTGCGTTGTCGCCTGCAACGGGAAAATACTCATAGTTAAAAGGAGCGCGAAGATGAGGATTTATCCGGGAAGATGGAACGGCATCGGCGGGTTTCTTGACGACAATAAAAATCTTGAAGAAAAAGTCAGAGAAGAATTGTTTGAGGAAATAGGAATTAAAGAAAACGAAATAAAATCAATTAAACTCGGCGACATTTTCGACGCTGACGACCCCACTCTCGGGAAAACGTGGATAGTCCACCCGGTTATTGCGGAAGTTGAAACGGAAAAAATCGTTTTGGATTGGGAAGCCGAGGAATACAAATGGATAAACCCCGGGGAAGTGGAAAATTTTGACGTTGCGCCCGGATTCAGAAAAGTCGTCAGGAACTTTTTGAAAGAATTTCACGGAGCGTGAAATTCTTTCATTTGGTTCGCTCGGCTAAAATAAAAATAAACTTTCATTTTACTCCTCGCTGCCAAGTTTGCTATCACGTCGTGCCTTGTTGCCTGATGTGTAAAATTGATACTATAAACAGACAATGACGAACGACAAATTTTTGAATCTTCCGCTAGCAGAAGAGAAAATCCTCAAGTTTTGGGAGAAAAACAAAATTTTTGAGAAAAGCGTGGAATTGCGGAAGACCCACTCCCGCAAGCCCTTCGTTTTTTACGAAGGCCCGCCGTACGCGAACGGCAAGCCGGGAATTCACCACGTTCTCGCGCGAATTTATAAGGACATCATTCTCCGCTACAAGGCGATGCGCGGGCATTACGTTCCGCGACGCGCCGGTTGGGACACGCACGGCTTGCCCGTGGAAATCGCCGCCGAGAAAACGCTCGGTTTGAAATCCAAAAAAGACATAGAAAAATTCGGCATCGAACGCTTCAACGAAGAGGCGAGAAAAGCCGTTTGGATTTACAAGGATGAATGGGAAAACCTCACGAAACGCATCGGCTACTGGCTGGATTTGAAGAACGCCTACATCACTTGCTCGAGCGACTATATCGAAACGCTGTGGTGGGTTCTTTCACAAATCTGGAAGCGAAAACTTTTGTACAAGGCGCACAAAGTCGTGCCTTGGTGCCCACGCTGCGGAACGGCGCTTTCGTCGCACGAGCTTGCTCAAGGATATGAGGAAGTGGAAGATAATTCGGTTTATGTGAAGTTCAAGTTGAAGCAGGAAGTATCAAGTATCAAGTATCAAGTATCAGGAGTTAAAGACATATACATACTTTCTTGGACGACGACGCCGTGGACGTTGCCGGGAAATGTAGCTTTAGCAGTCGGCAAAAGTATCAAGTATCTGGTAGCTAGTATTGAAGGGAGCGATGAGAAATACATTTTGGCGGCGGATTTAGCAGAGAAAGTGTTGAGCGCCGGCTACAAAATACTAGCTACTTTAGACGGCAAAGATCTCGTCGGTCTCAAATACGAACCGCTCTTTAACATTCCGAAACTGCGGAACGAAAAATCGCATAAAATTTATGCGGCGGATTTTGTTACAACAGAAGAAGGAACAGGCGTTGTTCACACTGCCGCAATGTACGGCGAGGACGACTACAATCTCGGAAGGAAAATCGGTTTGCCGCAACATCACACAGTTGACGAAGACGGAAAGTTTACAAAAGAAGTTAAAGGTTTTTTGGGAATGCAGGTGAAGGACAAAAAAACGGAAGAAAAAATAATAAGTTATCTTAAATCCAAAAACTATTTACTGAAAACCGAACCGTACAAGCACGAATATCCCTTTTGCTGGCGCTGCGGTGCGGCAGTTCTTTATTACGCGAGAACGTCGTGGTTTATCGCGATGTCGAAGTTGCGAAAGGAACTTCTGAAATCCAACTCAAAAATAAACTGGGTTCCGGGGCATGTGAAAGAGGGGCGTTTCGGCGAGTGGCTCAAGGAGGCGAAGGACTGGAATCTTTCCCGCGAGCGCTATTGGGGCGCGCCGATGCCGGTCTGGGAATGCGCAAACGGACATACAGCGGTTATCAGTAGTTTGAACGAATTGAAAGAAAAAGCAGTTCAACAAAACGAATTTTTCTTTTTACGTCACGGCGAGGCGGACAGCAATGTTAGGAAAATCACTGGCCCGTCTGTAGATATGAAAAAATACACTTCGCGTTTGACAGAGAAGGGAAAAGTACAGATAAAAGAAATTGCTGGAGTTCTCGCGAAAAAGAAAATCAATCTGATTATTTCATCTCCGCTCGCTAGAACGCGGGAAACGGCAAAGATTGTCGCGAAAGTGACCAAGGCAAAAATAATTTATAAAAAGGAACTGATAGATATAAATCCGGGGATATTCATACTTAAGCCGGAAAGAGAGCAAAATGCTTACTTCAAGGATAGGTCGGTAAAGTTCGGAACGCCGCCGCCGGGCGGAGAGAGCTGGAACGAAGCCAAAAAAAGAATGGCTAAAGTTTTCTCGGAAATAAACTCCAAATTCAGGGTCAAGAGAATTTTGATTGTCAGCCACGGCGACCCGTTGTGGTTACTCAAGGGCGCGCTGGAAGGTTTTTCCAATGAAGAAATTCTCCGTGCGCCTTATCCGGAAACGGGAGAACTTTACGAAGTCGATGCCAGGCCTTTGCCGCTGGACGGTTCGGGCAATCTTGACATTCACCGACCATACGTCGATTCGATAACGCTTCGCTGTTCGGAATGCGGCAGGGAGATGAAAAGAATAAAAGAAGTCGCCGATGTATGGTTTGACTCCGGCGCGATGCCTCTTGCGCAATCGCATTTTCCGTTTGATTGCGCGAAAAATTCTAAGCACGAAATCCGAAATTCTAAACAAACCACAAGTTCCAAGCTCCAAGACCCGAGTTCCTGCGTTGATTACCCGGCGGACTACATCTGCGAGGCAATGGACCAAACGCGCGGCTGGTTTTATACGCTGCTTTCCGTTGCGACTGCGCTCGGATACGAAACGCCGTACAAAAATGTTATCTCACTGGGTTTAATCAATGACAAATTCGGGCAAAAAATGTCTAAATCAAAAGGAAATATTGTTGAGCCGTTTGAAGTGATAGGGAAATACGGTGCGGACGCAGTGCGCTGGTACTTTTACACCGCCACGCCGCCGGGCGAGCCGAAGAACTTTGACGAAAGCGAGATAGGCAAAGTGTACAGAAAATTCCATCTGATATTTTGGAACTCTGTTGTGTTTTACAAAACATATGGTCAGAGAACGACCAGAGACCAGAGACCAGAGACCAGCAAAAATATATTGGATAAATGGATTCTTGCGCGTTTGAGCGAAGTCGTTTCGGAAGTAACAAAAAATTTAGAAAAATACCGCGTCCGGGAAGCGGCGCTGGCTTTGGAAAGCTTTTTGGATGATTTGTCGCGATGGTATATCAGGCGCTCCCGCAGGAGATTCTCCGCCGCCTTCAAAGATGCGAACAAAAACGATTTAAAAGATTACGAAGCGGCTTCGCGAACGCTCAGCTTCGCGCTTTCGGAGTTTGCAAAACTTGTTGCGCCCTTCACGCCGTTTTTTGCGGAAATCGTTTATCGCGAACTCGGCGGCGGAAACTCCGTTCATCTTGAGGATTGGCCGAAAGCAGTATCAAGTATCAAGTATCAAGTATCAAGAAAGTTAATACAGGAAATGGCGGAAGCGAGGAGAATTGCGAGTTTGGCGCTTGCGAAACGGGCGGAATTGGGAATAAAAGTCAGGCAACCCCTCGCTTCGCTCAAAATCCGAAGCACTAAATCCGAAATTCGAAACGAAAAGGAGATATTTGAGATTTTGGCGGACGAGGTTAATGTGAAAAAAATAACTTTTGATTCCAAAATTTCTGGCGAGGTGGAGTTTGACACTGAGATAACACACGAACTGAAAGAAGAGAGAATAATCCGCGAACTTGTGAGAATAATTCAGGAATTGCGCCAGAGAGCGGGAATGAAGCCGGGGCAGAAAATGGATTTGATGATGGAATTACCTCAAGAACTTAAGTCATTGGTTTCGAGAGGTGAAAAATTTTTGAAATCGGAAGTGGGCGCGAAAAGGATTAGCTACAAAAAATCGGGAAAGTTCAGCGCGGAGACTGAAACGAAGATAGATGATATGCGAATGTTGGTGGGGCTGAAAAAATTAAAGTAATCAACTTGCAAATTTTATAACCCCTTCACGAAGAGCGGCCATTATTCACAAAAAGTGAACAATGAGAGTTTTGAAAAATTTTCTTTCTGTTACGTATGAGACATCAGTTACCGCGTGGTGTGTTAAAAATATAAAAATAAAAGAGGGCATGCGCTCGCGCGCATACCCTCGCAGTTCTGCCGGCTCGGCTAGTTCTTCATGAGGCCGAGCCTCCTTGCTTCAGTGAAGACGGCCGGGACGACGTTATGGAGCTGCCTGATGCGTTTCTCGGAAAAGAACCGGTCGTTTTCCTCTTCTTCTTTCTGCTCCGGAGGGTGATTGTAATCCACGTCGCAGGGGAGGATGATGAGGCCGTCGGCGGCGGCGCGGACGAGCGGGATAAAGATGCTATCCCACTCGTCTCCGTACTCGCCCCTGTAATCCTCGAAATACGGCAGCGCATCCACCCTAACGAGACGCGTTCCGACGAAAGCATCCAACTTGCGGCCGGTTGCCTTCTCGAAGCAGAGATTGCCGATTTCCTCGGAGCCCCTTTGGGCACTGGGGTAGCTGTGCATCGACCGCCGTGTTGGAACGATGATGTGCGCCCCCGTTCTTTTCATCTTGTCGGCCATGGTTTGCACTTGACTGACCATCGGCCACTTCTCGGGTTCGTTCCACAGGACGGCATCGTCGGGAAGTAACTCCGTAGCTGCTTCGCGCATTGCCTGCCTGCGGCTCGGACCCATTCCTTTCTGTTTCTGCTCCTGAATTCTGGGCCATGGCTCGTAGGCGAGACATGCCCTCAGGAAATCCCCGCACGAGCCGCCGTCCACGACAGCGACCTCGTACGAGAGATTCCTTGCTTCCTCCAGCATCCGGAGCGCGAGCTTCGCCCGTACGTTCATCTTCTCGTAATACGTCGTAGTCGCGATTACGACTTTCACACAAACCTCCTTGTCCGCCCAAAGCGGACGGCTAGTTATCAAGGGTGCCACTAAACTCAAAACCGGCTAACATCAGCCGGTTCATGTGCAAAATAATACTAAATTTTTGTTAATCCGTCAACCCCTCCGTTATGGTTCAATAGCTTGGAAACACCCATCATCGTTTAGACTATGAAAATGGCATATTCAAAAAATCCCTACCTGCCGCGCGTGCGTCGAGACGCAGCGGACCTGGTACGAAGAGGGTGGGGCGTTAGAAGGGTGGCGA
>DAIDAM010000004.1 GCA_027310625.1 bacterium | reverse complement strand
GTAAAAGACGACGGTCGCGGCATTCCGGTTGATGTTCACGCCCAAACCAAGAAATCGGCCTTGGAAACGGTCATGACCACTTTGCATGCCGGAGCCAAATTCGGGGGCAAGTCATACACCATTTCCGGCGGTCTGCACGGCGTCGGCGTTTCGGTGGTCAACGCTCTTTCGGAGTGGCTGAAAGTGGAAGTTTGCCGCGAGGGCGCGCTGTGGATGCAGGAATACGAGCGCGGCAAACCGCGGGGGAAAGTTAAAAAAATCGGCGCGTGCAAAAAGAACGGGACGAAAGTCGTTTTTTCTCCCGACCCGGAAATTTTTTCCGCGATTGAATTCAGCGACAAAAGAATCATTGAACATCTCCGCCAGCAGGCGTATTTGACGAAGGGAATCCGCATCAACTTTTTGGATAAAAGAAAAATTCCCTTTTCTTTTTACGGCTTTTACTTTGAAGGCGGGATACTCTCGTTCGTGAAGTATCTTTCGGAAGGGGAAGACCTTTTGCATGAAGAGTTTTTTTACGCGCATAAACAGCACGAAAAAATGGAGGTTGAATCGTCTTTTGCCTACGTTGACGATTTGAATACGAAAGAATTGAGCTTTGCGAACAACATCTACACGCCCGACGGCGGCATGCATCTCACCGGTTTCCGCTCGGCGCTCACGAGAACGCTCAACAACTACGCCCGCTCCGAAGGTTATCTCAAGGAAAAAGACGAGAACCTCACGAGCGACGACGTGCGCGAAGGGCTGGTCGCGGTCGTGTCGGTGAAATTAAGAGAGCCGCAGTTCGAAGGACAGACGAAAGCGCGGCTCGGAAATCCGGACGCGAGAACCGCCGTGGAGGCGGTCGTGAACGAAGGACTCAAGGATTTTTTGGAAAAGCATCCCGCCGACGCGAGAAAAATCGTGGAGAAAGTTATTCTTGCCGCCAAAGCGCGGCTTGCGGCGAAAGCGGCGAAGGAAACGGTTTTGCGGAAAGGCGCGCTTGAAGGACTTACGCTTCCCGGAAAACTTGCCGATTGCAGTTCGCGAAATCCGAAAGAATCGGAATTATTTCTGGTGGAAGGCGACAGCGCCGGAGGTTGTTTTGACGGCGATACCAAAATTGCTTTGGCTGACGGCAGAAGTATTTCTTTCCGTGAACTTGTAATGGAAGATAAACAAGGAAAGAAAAATTTTTGTTACACAATTGATGACAATAGTGCCGTGGCAATTTCGCCGGTTCTCAATCCAAGGATGACGAAAAAGGATGCTGAAGTTGTGAAAGTAATTTTGGATAACAACGAAGATATTATTTGCACTCCGGACCATCGTTTCATGCTGCGCGATGGTTCTTATAAGGAAGCGCGTAATTTGACTGGCGGCGATTCGTTGATGCCGCTCTACCGGAAATTGTCTGAAATAGGCGGGAAAATAACAATTGAGGGTTACGAGATGGTATTCCAACCAAATTCGTACTTTTGGAAGTTTACTCATCTTTTGGCCGATGAATATAATTTGAAGAACGGTGCATATTCGGTGGCGGGCGGTGCGCACCGGCACCATATAGATTTCAACAAACTAAATAATAATCCCGACAATGTTGTCCGGATAACGCGCGACGCTCATCTCGAAATGCATCGTCGCCATGTTTCAAAAACATTGCACCGCCCGGACGTTCTTGAAAAAGTAAAAGCGCTTCATCAAACGCCCGAGTTTCGCGGGAAAATAAGGCAAACAATGCTCAAACCGGAGATGCGAAATCTGCTTTCGGCGCGCGCTAAAAAACAATGGGAGAACAAGGAGTACAAGAATTTCATGACGAAAAAGTTTTTGGAATTTTACGAAACAAACGCCGCCTACCGCGCAGCCAACAACAAAAAACTTAATGAGGCGCAGAAAAAGTATTGGGCTGACGAGAAAAACGTTGCTCGGCAGTCCGAACGGGTCAGAAAATTTTTCAGCGAACATCCAGAAAGGCGTTCGGGACTTTCTGCTTTGGCAAAAGCGCAGTGGGCCGATAAGGACTTACTGGCTAAGCGAGCTGAACTTACAAAACAGCAGTGGACACCCGAATTCCGCGCCAAAAGGAAACAGGCATACAATCAGACCTATTTGCGGAAGGCACTAGATGTTCTGCGTAGTGTTTATGAAAAAACCGGCGAAATAAGCGTTGATGCCTATAACAGAATCCGGGAGGAGAAAAACGATAAAAATTTATTGAAATATGACACCATCACGCGGAGATTTTTCAGTGGTGAAATAAGCAAGCTAGAGGAGGCCGTTATGCATCATAACCATAAAGTGAAGGCGGTAATTCCGTTACACAAGAGAATGGACGTTTATGATATTGAAATCCCAGATACGCACAATTTCGCACTGGCGAGTGGAGTTTTTGTCCATAACAGCGCAAAATCCGGGCGCGACAGGAGAACGCAGGCGATTCTTCCGGTGAAAGGAAAAATTTTGAACGTTGAAAAGGCGCGCTTGGACAAAATGCTCGCCAATCAGGAAATTCGCTCGCTTGTAGTGGCGCTCGGCACGGCGATTGCCGACAATTTCGATTTGGAAAAACTCCGCTATCATAAAATAATTTTAATGAGCGACGCCGATGTTGACGGCGCGCACATCAGAACTCTTTTTCTTACGCTTTTTTACCGCTACTTCCCGCAGATAATAGACGGCGGTCATCTTTACATCGCCCAGCCGCCGCTTTACAGAATTCAGTCGGGGAAGGATATTCGTTATGTTTTCAATGAACCGGAGAAAGAAAAAACAATCAAAGAAATCTCAAATCTCAAAAATCAAAAATCAAAAATCAAAAAAGTGGAGGAGGTCGAACAGGAAACAGAAGGAATAGCGGAGGGAAAAATTCCGGGCGTGAGCATTCAGCGCTACAAAGGGCTCGGCGAGATGAATCCGGAACAGCTCTGGGAAACGACGATGGACCCGGAAAAAAGAATTTTAAAACTGGTCACCGTCGAGGACGGCAAGAAAGCCGACAAATTGTTTAACGTTCTGATGGGCGACGTCGTCGAACCGCGAAAGCAGTTTATTCAAGCGTATGCCGCCGAGGTGAGGAATTTGGACATTTGACTTTTAACGGTATAAATGTTATGTTGTTATTGCCATCGCAATCCTGCGATGACTTTACAACTTGGCTGACTATAGAGCCGGATGAGCCCAGCAAGCCACCGTAATCTAAGCGGCAATAGGAGAGCACGATGTCTGCGAACCTGTATTTCACCGATGAAGTGAGAAATCTCCCGGGATTCAAGAGCACTCCGTATGCAGATGGCTCAGGCGACCGAATGCAAATCGGAGGAATAACCTTGTTTAACGACAGGGGCCGTCTTTGTACCTTTGTGGGCGACGAGGGCGCGAAGCTTCCCGAGGAATTGCAGAAGTACGTCGCTGAATTTTCCCTTTACATCACTATGGCGGAGGTCGCTCGGCGCGAAACCGGCATCTATTGTCAGGGATCTGCCGAGGCGGAACTGGAAGTTGCCGAATATAGCAAGGGGCGACTTGGGTACCGAGTACGCGCGCGGGGTAAGAAAGCGGAAGATGTCCGTGAGCTACTCCGCATGATCAGGGCGGGAGAGATTCGCCCCGAGAGGAGCTACGAAGGCCAGCAGATCGGGATGTCACGGTCGGAGCTCGAGGCAAAAGTGGCGAGTCTCGCCGAGAAGAACGGTGAACTCCACAGTGCCATGAGGAAACTTGCCGAGCTGCGCAAGCTCGCCGATGATCTGCGCGCGGAACGCTGGCCTTGGTGCTCTAAGATCAGCGTCGCTGACAAAATTCGCCAGTGGATCGGCTGATTTAGCAGTAAGCCGAGCCTGACCGGATGGACAGGCACCCGACGGAGACGCCGGGTTTTTTCATTTTTGTGAACTTGATTTTCTAGCGGTTTTTTAGTATCTTTCTGTAACCAATGTTCGGACGTCTAAAAGCATTTTTTCAGGAAACGAGGCAAGAATTGAGACACGTCAACTGGCCGACGAGACAAGAAGCGGCGCGTCTCACCGCTTTCGTAATTGTCCTTTCGATATTACTCGCGCTTTTTCTCGGCGCGTTCGATTATTTGTTTTCGTTTATGCTGAAGAGATTCATTTTGAAAGTGTAGAGTAATCGCGAATAACGCGAATGCGGACAAAATAACGCGAATAAATTAAAATTTATAAATTCGTATATTCGTAAAAAATTCGTAATTTCGTAACCCATTATGGAACAAAAAACAAAAGAAGGATTGCGGCAGTGGTTTGCCGTTCATACGCAGTCGGGATACGAAGAGGCGGTGGCGAGATATCTGAAACAAAGAATCGAATCGCTTTCCATCGGCGACAAGATTTTTGAAGTTGTCGTTCCGAAAGAAAAAAAGATAAAAGTGAAAAGCGGCAAAAGGGAAACGATAGAGGAAAAAATTTATCCCGGCTACGTGCTCGTGAATATGGTTCTGACGGAGGAATCGTGGTACGTCGTCAGGAACACTCCGCGCGTTGACGGATTCGTGGGACCGGACAAAACCACGCCGACGCCGCTTTCAAGCGAGGAGGTGGAAACGCTTTTGAAGCGCATCGGCGGCGACGAGAGCGGATTCAAAGTGGACTTGCGGGTCGGCGATTTGGTGAAAATAACCGACGGTCCGTTCAAAGAATACGAAGGAAAAATTTCCGAAGTTGACGAAGAAAAAGGACGCATAAAAGTTATGGTGCCGATATTCGGCCGCGACACGGCAGTGGACTTGGATGCTCTCCAGGTCAAGAAGATATGAATATCAATAAATATCGCGAAGCAAGTTTCTATAAATTTCATGTTGAAACTAGTTGATACTTATGGAAACTTTATAGATACTTATTGAAAAGATAAGTGTAAATAAAACGAATCATGGCCAAGCCAATCAAAACAATCATCAAAATACAAATCCCCGCCGGCGCGGCGAATCACCTCGCCGTTGAAAACCCCGACCCCCGCTTAAGACACCTTCTGGTTTCTTACGTCGCTTCGCTCCTATCTTCCAATACGGGGTTTTCACGTCGCCTGACCTTAAACTAATATCATGGCTAAAGCTGTTAAAACAGTTATAAAGATACAAATACCTGCCGGTTCTGCTAATCCGGCGCCGCCGATCGGAACTGCGCTCGGTCCGCAGGGCGTGAACATTCAGGAATTCTGCAAGCAGTTCAACGACGCCACCAAAACGATGGCGGGCGATATTATTCCCGCGGAAATCACGATTTACGAGGACAGAAGTTTTACTTTCAAGCTGAAAACGCCGCCCGCTTCGGCGCTCATCAAGAAAGCCGCCCGCCCTATTGAGGGCGAGGCTCGCCCTGAAGGGGCGGCCGGCATAGAAAAGGGCTCAAAAGACCCGCTCAAATCCAAAGTCGGCAAAATCACAAAAGCGGACGTCAGAAAAATCGCCGAACGCAAAATGGCCGACCTGAACACGGACGACATCGAACAAGCGTCGAAGATAATCGAGGGAACGGCGAGAAGTATGGGGATTACGGTGGAGTAAAAAGGGACCGCTGAAAAAGCGGTTTTCTCGTGTCATAATCAGTTAACGCTTGCACGTGAATGGCAGGCAAGGTCGATTGTTGACAAAAAGTCAACAATCGAAAAGCATCGTGACCAACTTTTTCGGCTTGTTTAATTTGCGCTGCTTGATATAATTTTTTGCAAATGATTGAAGGTCATTATTCAGGTTCATTGTTTTTGAAGGACTGGACAGGTCGTGATAAAACACGCAGACGTTTTTAGTTCAGCGATTAATTCTGTATTATTTTAGTAATGGCTTGGCAAAAACAAAAACCAATTTTCGTGTTATTTGAAGGGGGCGAAGGTTCGGGAAAAACGACGCAAGCCCACCTTTTGTACGGCGCGCTGAAAGGCATGGGGCGGAGGGTTATCTACAATGACGAACCCGGTTCGACAGATACGGGATTCAAAATCAGAACAGTTTTGCTTGAAGCTGAACGCAACGAGATAGACCCTTTAACAGAATTCCTCCTTTTTGAGGCAGACAGATCTCTCGATTTCAATTTGAACATTAAACCGAGATTGGAAAACGGAACGGATGTGATTCAGGACAGGTGTTTCGGCTCAACTTTTGCGTATCAGGGATACGGGCGCGGCCTTATTAAAACTCACGGCCTACTTATGAAGGCGGTTGATAAGGCGAGCAGAAAAAATTTGTATCCAGATGTAATATTTTTCCTTGATGGCGACCCGAAAAAATTATTGCAGCGCGTGGAAAAGCGCTCTAAAAAGAAAACATCTTTTGAAATGGAAAAACTGGCATTTCACAATCTTTTGCGAAAAGGGTTTATTGCGCAGGCGCGGCAAGATAAAAAACACTGGGTTATTTTGGATGCCCTCCAGCAACCGCATGTTTTACACGAAAAAATTCTTAGGAGAGTTTCTAAAATTTTAAAATTAAAATAAAGCTTTTCGATGGAGTATATACCGACAATCGGTTTAGAAGTCCACGCCGAACTCAAAACGCGGACGAAGATGTTCTGCGATTCTCCGAATGACGCCGACGAAAAACATCCGAACACAAACGTATGCCCGGTTTGTCTCGGCCATCCGGGAACTTTGCCGGTGATAAATAAAAGCGCCGTGGAACACGTAATCAAAGTCGGGCTCGCGCTCGGCGGAAAAATCGCGGACATCAGCAAGTTCGACCGCAAAAATTATTTTTACCCCGATTTGCCGAAGGCCTATCAAATTTCGCAGTACGACCAGCCGCTGGTGCAAGGCGGCGAGCTTCTCGGCGTGCGGCTGATAAGAGTTCATCTTGAGGAGGATACGGGCACTTTAGTGCACGAGACTAGAGACCAGGAACCAGAGACGAGTTTGGTTGATTTCAATCGCGCCGGCGTGCCGCTGATGGAACTTGTCACGGAGCCGGATATAAAGAGCGCGGGGCAAGCCGTTGCTTTCGGAAAAGAATTGCGCTTGATTCTCCGTTACCTCGGCGTTTCCGACGCCGATATGGAGAAAGGGCACATGCGGTTGGAGGCGAACGTTTCGCTTAGCGACCAGCGACCGGAGACCAGAGACAAGTTAGGCACAAAGGTGGAAGTTAAGAACATAAATTCCTTCAAGGCGCTCGGCTCGGCGATAGAATACGAAATAAAAAGGCAGAGTGAATTGCTGGAAAAGGGAGAAAAAATTAAACAGGAAACGAGAGGATGGGATGATATAAAGCAAAAGACATTTTCGCAACGGACGAAAGAAGAGGCGCACGATTACAGATACTTCCCCGAGCCGGATTTGCCGCCGCTCGAGCCGACAAAAGTTTTCGATATTGAAGATATGAAACGGCATTTGTCGGAACTCCCGGCGCAAAAACGGGAGCGTTTCCAAAAGGAATTCGCTCTTTCGGAAAAACAAGCCGCGGCGCTCATTGATGAAAAAAATCTCGTGGACTTCTTCGAGGCGGCGGCGAGCGAGCTTGCCTCCGAGGAAAACAAAAACGCGCCCGAAAAAAGCGCCGAGGAGCTGCTTTTCAACTATCTCACGAGCGATTTAGTGGGCCTGATGAACGAAACAGAAACCGACTTCACCGAACTTAAAATAACGCCGCAGCAATTCGCCTCACTCATCAACCTCATTTCCGGCGCGAAAATAATGAGCCGGCAAGCGAAAGAAATTCTCCGGAAAATGTTTGAAACCGGCGAACATCCCGAGGAAATTCTTGCAAAAGAGGGCCTGGAAACCGTTTCGGACGAAGGTGCCGTTAGAATAATGATTCTCGAAGTAATTAAGGAAAATCCGCAGGCCGTCGCCGATTTCAAGAAAGGTAAATCGGCAAGTTTACAGTTTCTTGTTGGGAAATCTATGGCCAAACTCCGCGGTCGCGGCAATCCGGAGATGATAAGGAAAATTCTGGAAGAGGAGCTCTCCAGCCCTTAAAATCACATTTGCTCAACAGAGAAATCTTGATTGTAGCTTTTTATGAAACTTTGTTTCATCAATTGGTTCGCTCGACAAATACAAATACTTGCAGTTTTTGCCTTGCCTCGCCGCCAATTGTAGCAACAACCGTTCGGTCGCCATATTTTCTTATTCGCGCGAATAAGAAAATGAAACAATGTGATTATCTTAACTTCACGTTTTTGATTGTTGACTTTTTGTCAACAATGCAGGTTTTTATTT
Organism: bacterium; assembly: GCA_027310625.1. GTDB lineage: Bacteria > Patescibacteriota > Minisyncoccia > UBA6257 > 2-01-FULL-56-20 > JACQKT01. The sequence continues at coordinate 2,917 of DAIDAM010000004.1, read as the reverse complement.
TTAGTTTTATGATGCTCGTTGCTTAGTTGACAAAGCGAATTTTCTTTTTAAAATTCCACTTGTTGTTGAATATTGACAAGGAGATACCCCATGCTCCAACGCGACACACAAGTGGACGAGAAGTGGCAACTTTACCTGCCGGCGGAGATGGCGGAAAGAATGGGCGACAACGAAGAAGTATTCGTTCTTGTCGACGGGAGCGGATGCGTCCACATCTGCCCGTTTTGGGTACCGGAAGTTCCCTTCGGCGGCACAGCCGTCAGGTTGAGGAAAACCGGACCCGGCAGAAAGTATGCGAGAATAACAATTCCGCAGGAGTTCAGAAGCACAAAGTCGTTCCACTACGGCAGAACGGTCACGGTAGTTTGCAAGAAGAAGTCGGTTGTCGTGTGGCCTAGACCGCCGTGGAAGGAAAGAGAAAGCGTGACGCGCGTCAGGCCGCGCATCCATGCGCACTAGAAGCCGGGCGTTCCGCCTCACACGGCGGAACGCCTCCTCTTTTTTAGAAATCTTTCAACTAATTTCATTGCTTCTTTTTCGGTTTCTATCCATTTAATTTCTTTGTCCTTTTTGAACCATGTCATCTGGCGTTTGGTGAAAGCTTTGGTGTTTTTGTTTATCAGTTCAATCGTTTCCGATAACATAATTTCTTTCTTGAGAAATGAAATTATTTCTTTATAGCCGATGGCATCGAAAACAGACCGCTCTGGTCCATATTTTTTTATCAGTTTTTTTACTTCATCAATCAACCCGTTTTTAATCATTTCACCGGTTCGTTTTTCTATTCTTTTTTTAAGTTTTTCCGGCGGCAACTTCAACCCGATTTTCAAACAATCAAAAAGCTTTTTTCCTTTTTTGCGTTGAGCCGAAAAAGGTTTTCCTGTGAGAATCGCGACTTCAAGGGCGCGAATGACGCGCCGCGGATTTTTCCCATCAACGATATAAACCGCTTCGGGATCTAGTTCGATAAGTTCGCGGTAAAGCGCGTCAAGTCCTTCATTCCCAATTCTTTTTTCGAGTTTTTTACGGAGCGCGGGATTTGCTTTTACTTGCGGGATTTCCAAGTTTTCCGTCACGGCTTTTACATAAAGTCCCGTCCCGCCGACGGGTATCGGCACTTTGCCGCGTTTAATGATTTCATTCAACGTTTTTATTGCGTCTTTTTTGTATTCGGCGACGGTGTATTTCTCATTCGGATTTTTAATGTCCACGAGATGATGAGCTATTCCGCTATTTGCTATTTGCGATTTGCCCTTTGCCGTCCCAATGTCCATTCCTCTGTATACCTGCCGCGAGTCGGCGGAAACTATTTCGCCATCGAAATCGCGAGCGATTTTTATCGCCAAATCCGTTTTACCCGAGGCAGTAGGCCCTGTAATTACTATGATTTTCGGCAATTTTGCGTTTTCCACAGGCTTGCTTTTGACGAACTCAGTTGACGGCATAAAATTAATCTTAGAACAATAACAATTAAATAAAGAAGCAGAAAAGGGTTAGCCCCCTTACCAAATACTGGGGCCAAAGCCCCAAAGAATAAAGCCCTCTGAGTTTTGCAGCCGTCGCCCGGCTTCAAACCCCAGGGGGCTTATTTGTTTAGATAACTTTTTCTTCTATCTCCTTTTTTATTTTTTTCACGAGTTCTTCGGTTGATATTTCTCCTTCTTCGCCTCGTCTGTAATGCCTCACGTTCACGGTTTTGTTTTTTTCTTCTTTTTCGCCGACAACGAGAGTGTAGGGAATTTTCTGTACTTCCGCTTCGCGCACGCGCTTGCCGAGCGTTTCGCCGGAATCGAGAAGCTCTGCGCGAATGTTATTTTCGCGAACTTTCGCGAGCGCGTCGTGCGCGTATTTTGAAAATTTTTCGCTCAAAGGCAGAACAACCGCCTGAATCGGCGAGAGCCAGAGCGGAAACGCGCCGCTAGTGTGTTCTATGAGAATAGCCAAAAAACGTTCGATTGAACCCATAATCGCGGCATGTATCATAGCAATTCTTTCTTTTTCGCCGTTTTCATTAATGCAGACAAGGTCAAATCTGTCGGGCATATTCAAGTCCAGTTGAATTGTAGCCACTTGCCATTCACGGCTAAGAGAATCTTTTGCTATGAAATCGAGCTTCGGTCCGTAGAAAGCTGCTTCGCCGATACCGTCTATCGCTCTAATATTTTTTTCTTTTATTATTTCTTCAAGGATATTTTCGGCAATGGCCCAATGTTTTTTGTCGCCGAGATATTTTTCTGGATGCTTTGGATCGTGGCGTGAAAAGCGCACTTGCAGTTTAAATCCAAACATCTCATAAAATTCGTGGACAATATCCCAGATTTTTAAAAATTCTTGTTTAACTTGATTCATTCTGCAGAACACGTGAGCATCATCTTGCGTAAACGCTCGCGTGCGCGACAAACCCCCCAATTCTCCTGTTTGTTCGTCGCGATAGCACATTGTTGTATTTGCATAACGTTGCGGAAGCTCTCGATAGCTCCATGGCTTGCGAGTATAGATCTGCGTGTGATGCGGACAATTCATCGGCTTTACGGCAAACAAGTATCCCTCCCGACTTTTTATTTGGAAAAGTTCGTCTTTGAATTTGTCCCAATGCCCGCTTTTTTCATAAAGTTCTTTTTTCGTTATGTGCGGAATTTCCACGCGCTCATATCCGCGCTCTTTCCGTAATTGCCAAACAAATTCGTCCAGCAAATTGCGAAGAGTCGTACCCTTCGGTGTCCAGAGTGGCAATCCAGATCCGACAAGGTCTGAGAATGCAAAAAGGTCGAGCCGCGGCCCGAGTTCCTTATGGTCTCTTTCCTTCGGATTTTCGTCAGCTTTCATTAAATGAGATTATAGCCCCTTCCTCCGTTTTTTTGAAGTTTTTATTCTTAACAAATGTTTTTGTCTGGTGTAGTATTTTTAGAATGCTCGA